>NZ_BAABAF010000001.1:0-679320 GCF_039537285.1 Microbacterium kribbense
AGCTTTAGTCGGTTCTCACTGACCATCGCACGATGGCTCACCACGTCAACGACGTGACACTCAGCACCGAGAACTACACCACCCCAGGGGACGTCACCAACGTGCCGGGACCTCCACGAAAACGGCTGTTACCAACGAGCGTCGATGAGCACCCGAGCCGCGGAATCACGCGGTGAATGAGCACCAGTGAGCACCCAAGAGACTCTCCAAAATAGCTGAAAATCGCGACGTCACCGGCGTCGGACCCGGCGATACCGGCTGCGGCCATGGGCAATCCGCCATAATATCTGCGTATGGATGCAGATGCGGAAGTTTGCGGGCGTCTGGTCGATAGCCAGTACGTCGAGTTGGCGGTCGAGGTGTTCTCGATGCTCGCCGATGCCACGAGGGTGCGGATCATTCTGGCGTTGCGCGACATGGGTGAGCTATCGGTGAACCACCTCGCTGACATCGTTGACAAGCAACCGTCGTCGGTGTCGCAGCACCTGGCGAAGCTGCGTATGGCCCGCATTGTGACGACACGCCAGGACGGGCAACGAATCTTCTACCGCCTGGAGAACGAGCACGCCCGACAGCTCGTCTCGGACGCGATCTTTCAGGCCGAGCATTCGCTGGGCGGCACCCCGAGGCATCACCACCCGCAAGCGGGTGAATCAGAATGAGCCAGCATCCCCCACAGCTGCCGGCGCCGCACGGCCACGAGCACACGCATTCTCACGGTGATGCGCACGAGCATGCACATACCCACACTCATGAGCATGGGCACTCACACCCGACGGGGGTCAAGGGACTCCTCTACGGGCTCTTCGTGCCCCACAGCCACGACGCGGCGGACTCCATCGATGACGCAATGGAAGCGAACAGAGCCGGTGTCCGGGCGCTGTGGATCAGTCTGTGGGCTCTCCTCCTGACGACGGCCCTACAGGCGGTCGTCGTGGTCTTCACCTCGTCGGTCGCACTTCTCGCCGATACGATCCACAACTTCTCAGATGCGCTGACAGCAGTCCCGCTGCTGGTGGCCTTCGCCCTCGCCCGCCGGGGAGCAAGCCGCCGCTATACGTATGGATACGGGCGTGCCGAAGACCTTGCCGGCATGTTCATCGTCGTGGTGGTCGCACTGTCCGCTGTCCTTGCCGGCTGGGAGGCGGTCGACCGCTTCATCCATCCGACGACGGTGGACAACCCCTGGGTGCTCGTCGCCGCCGGGGTGATCGGGTTCGCCGGCAATGAGGCGGTGGCAGTCTACCGCATCCGGGTCGGTCAGCGGATCGGATCAGCTGCGTTGGTTGCCGACGGCGTGCATGCCCGCATCGACGGGTTCACGTCGCTGTCGGTGGTTCTCGGGGCGATCGGCGTGCTCCTGGGCTTCCCGCTCGCGGACCCGATCATCGGTCTGCTGATCGCGGCATCCATCCTTGTACTGCTGTGGGGGACGGTGAAGTCAATCGGTGCCCGCCTGATGGACGCCATCGATCCCACACTCGTCGACAGGGCCGAGCACGCCCTCGCGAGCACAACCGGTGTGCACGGAGTGCGTGAACTGCGGATGCGCTGGATCGGACACCGCCTGACCGGTTCCGCCACGATCGAGGTGGATGCCTCTGGTCTGGATGCTGCGACGTCGGTAGCGGAGCATGCTGAAGCACACCTGCGTGGTGCGCTACGAAACCTGGACGACTTCGCCATCACCATCCGCTGCCACTGATCAATCTTCTTCACGGCCAGGGTCCGCAGGCAAAAGCCCGACCACATGCGCACCAACGCCGACGTCGACTTCACCATCCTCCTACCCGCGGGGGCCCCTTCCCCGGTCAGCCGGCGAGGCGCTTGTGGACCGCGGGGATGACCTGCGTGTCGAACAGGTCGATCGAGGTCAGCGCGTCGGCGACGGGGAGGGAACCCCAGCTGAACGCGCCGGCCACGTAGTTCACGCCGGTCGCCTCGACGACGTGCGCGACCTGCGCGGTCACGGCTTCGGGCGATCCCACGAAGAACAGGTGATCGGCCACGAGCTGGTGCAGATCGGGCTGCGGCGGCTGGTCGACGCCATGCTGTCGCCACAGCCACGTGAAATTGTCGTAGTGGTCGGCGAACGCCGCCTCGGCCCGCTCCCAGGCCTGCGCCTCGGTGGCGGCGACGCACACATGCCGCAGCACCCCGAACCGCGGATCCTTGCCGTCCGAGGCCAGGCCTCCTCGGGTGTCGAAGTAGATGTCCCTGCGCTCGCGGATGACATCCACCCCGGGCGATTTGAACGCGAACCCGAAGATCGTATTCTGGCCGTTCAGCGCTGCCTGGCGGATCGAGTCGGGGTTGGACGTCGGATACCAGGTCGTGAACGCACCCTGCACGGGCCGGATGCTGAGCGGAAAGGCCTCGCCGGCCTCATTGCGATAGACACCGGTCTCGAGCGCCTCGATGACTCGCGGCAGGGATGCCTCGTAGCGCTCGCGCATCTGATCAGCTGTGAGCCCGAACATGCGCGCCTCGATCGGCGACGACCCCTTGCCGATGCCGAGCTCGAGCCGGCCGTGCGAGAGCTGGTCGATCATCGCGATCTCCTCCACGAGCCGCAGCGGCTCGTACAGCGGGACGACGAAGGTCATCGGCGCGAGCCGGATGCGCTGCGTCTGCCGAGCGACCGCCGCCGCGAACAGCCCCGGCGAGGCTGCCAGGCCGAGCGTCGCACCGTGGTGCTCGGCGATGTGATACCGCTCGAATCGCCCGCGGTCGGCACGCTGCGCGACCGCGATCCGGTCGTCATACGTGTCGGCGATGCTGCGCCCCTTGGCGACATCCACCCAGTCGAACACACCGAATTCGAGATCCACCATTGCACCGGCTCCTTCGCCTTCTGCTCCGCCCCTCAGTCTGCCGCACTCGCAGCATCCCGAGACCTGGCGTCGTGCCGTATCGTCGAAGGCGATGGAGGAACCCATGGCAGAATCCCTCGCACAGCACCGGAGCGCGCTGTTGGCGCTCGGGACCGCGCTCGTCCCCGAGATGGTCGAGGGCACGATCGCCCTGACGGCCCCCGACATCGACCCGGCGATCTACGAGGGCGTCGAGACCGTCAAGGACCTCAGCTACGGCCCCCACCAGCGGAACGTCCTCGACGTATATCGGCGGACCGACGTCCCCGGCGGCCGGCCCGTGCTCGTCTACGTCCACGGCGGCGGGTTCGTGCGTGGCGCGAAGGATTCCGACCAGACGCCGTACTTCGCGAACCTCGGCGCATGGGCCGCGCAACAGGGGTGGGTCGCCGTCGTCATCAACTACCGGCTCGCCCCGGAGTTCGGCTACCCGTCGGGCGCCCAGGATGTCGCCGCCGCGATCACCTGGACCGTGGACAACGTCGCCGCGCACGGCGGGGACCCGTCGCGGATCTTCCTGGCCGGCCAATCCGCGGGCGCCATGCACATCGCCGACTACGTGGTCGGGCACGGCGGCTACGGCCCGCACGGACGGGCGGTGGCCGGCGCCATCCTGGTGTCGTGCCTGTACGACGTCTCACGCGCGTCGCACAACGCCACGCACCGTGCCTACTGGGGCGAGGACACTGCGGCCTGGGCCGACTATGCATCGCTGCCGGGACTGCTCGAGACCGACCTGCCGCTGCTGCTGACGGTGGGCGAGTTCGACGAGCCCGAGTTCCAGGACCACGCCGCGCAGTTCGTCACGGCCTGGCACGCGCGCCACGGCAGCTACCCGCCGATGCAGCGCCTCTACGGGCAGAACCACCTCACCCCGGTGTATGCCATCGGCTCGCGCTGGGACGTGCTCGGCCCGCTGCTGGCCGGGTTCATCGAGGTCAACAGCTGACACCCGCGCAGTCAGGAGCTCCCCCTCAGTCACCCCCGCCCGGCAGCGCCTGATCGATGCTGTGCAGCACGTAGTCGAGCTCATCGGCGGTGAACAGGCCGGGATGCCGCAGCACGACCTTCCCGGTCGGCGACAGCACGACCGTGTAGGGCAGTTCGCTGACGCGGAAGCGCGCGGCCTGGCTGCCATCGGCGTCGCGGACGGTCGGGAACGTCGCGTGCGTGCGGGTCGCGAGAGCGCGGCCGGCGACCGCCGGGTCGTCGACGTCGACGCCGAGGAAGGCGACCGCGCCACCCAGGCTCTTCGCCTCGGCCTGGTCCTCGGGCAGCTGCACGGCGCAGGCCGCACACGTCGATGACCAGAAGTCGACGACCGTGTAGCGCCCGCGAGTGGATGCCGTGCTCAGGGCTGTCGTCCCCTTCAGCGCAGGCCCGGTGATCGGCGTCGGCGAGTCGCCGACACCGGTGCCGCCGGCGATGACCGCTGCCAGATTCGCGCCGGCGACGTGCCCGCGCTCCGGGCTCGGCAGCGCGTCGTCGGCCAGGACCGCCAGCCCGTGCGCGTACGGTGCCGTGTCGGCCGACTCGGTCCCGAACGCGGCCTGCTCGACGATGCGACCCTGCGCATCGATCACGAAGATCTGGCTGCCGTGCGAGATCGTCCGCGTGGCCGCGTCGAGCTCGATCGGCACGTCGTAGGCCTTTGCAGCGGCGGCGAGCTGTGTCGGCGTGCCGGTGAGGTACTCCCAGTTCGGCAGCGCGTCCAGGCCATGCTGCCGCGACCACGCGGCGACGTCGGACGGCTTCGGGTAGTACGGATTGGCGTTGATCGAGACGAACTCCACGTGCGTCTTCGCCGCCGCCGACAGGTCATGATCGGCCGCGACGATGTCGCTGGCCAGCATCGCGCACAGGTCGGTGCACTCGTCGTCGTTGAACATGAGCACGACGACCTTGCCCTGCAGACTCATCGAGTCGACGACGTGGCCGTGCTGGTCGGTGAGGCGATAGGGCGGGGCCGAAACGGGGTCGCTCGCCCCCGGCGCGACACCCAGCAGGGCCGCGGTCGCCTGGTTCAGCCCGGCCGGCACCGGGGCGGCGGCCCGGGGAGCCGCGGCCGATCCGCCGCCTCCTCCCAGCGCGACGGCCACCAGGGCCACGATCACCACCAGCAGTGCAGCCGACGAGGTCCACAGCACCCATGTGCGCTCCCAGGGGCTGCGCGGCCCCTCGTCCGGTCCCGCCGTCATCGTCCTCCTCCTCCTCGGGGGCCCTGGTCGGCGGATGCCGCAACCCGCGCCGCGGGGCGGGTGCGGCGGGCCGCGACCACCAGCGCCACGATCACGATCGCGGCCAGCGCCGCGCCGATCGGAAGCCACGCGTCCTCGATCGCCGCCACGATCGCCTCCTGCACGGTGTCGAGCACGAGAGTGGCCTGGCCGACGACCTGCGGCCCGCCCGCCTGCCCCACCCAATAGGCGATCAGATACAGCCCGATCACGATGCACACCGCGCCCGCTGCGCGCGGCAGCACGGCTGCGACGCGCCGCAGCCGGCCGAACGTCACGGCCCCGGCGAAGGAGGCGATCAGCGCGACCACGGTGGCGAACAGCCCCATCCCGAGCCCGTAGCCGACCACGACGGCAGCCGTGACCACGCCGGAGCCCGACGCGAGGCCGCTGCCGACGGCCGCGACGAAGATCGGCAGCGAGCAGCTCAGCGAGCCGACCGCATAAGCGATGCCGAATCCCGTCATCGGGAGGAACCCCGGCCCGCTGCGGAACGGCACGGCTGCGTGCACCGGGATCACTCTTGCGCTCAGCGTGAGAACGCCGAGGGCGACGATGGCCACGGCGACGGCGACCATCAGCCAGGGCGCCAGGGTCGTGACGACCGCGTGCAGCGATCCCGCGAGCAGCCCAGCCGCCGCGAACACGGCGACGAAGCCGATCGTCAGCGCGAGTCCGGCGCGCAGACCCGCATAGATCCGGGCGGCCCAGGTGCGGCGCTCACCGCTGACGAACGACGCGAGATAGACCGCGAGCAGCGGGAACCCGCACGGATTCAGCAGCGCGACCATCCCGAGCACGAAGGCGAAGCCGACGGTGCCTCCGGTCATCGCCCCTGCTCACCGTCACGTGCCGCCAGCGCCTGCAGCCGGGCGTTGTAGTCGTCCAGTTCGACGTCGCCGAAGCGTTCGACGCGACGATCCGCGGCCGCGGTGTGCCGCTTGTCGCTGCGCTGCCACTGCACGAACAGCACGAACAGCACCAGAAGAGTGGGCAGTTCGGTGAACCCCCATGCGATGCCCCCGGCGGTCCGCTGGTCGCCGAGCGCGGTGACCTGCAGTCCGCTCCCCGGATGCGCGTAGAACGCCACCACGACGGTGCTGGCCATCATCAGCACGACGCCGAAGAAGGCGTGGAAGGGGATGGGCAGCGCCATCTCGGCGATGCGGGCGACCGGACTGGCGACGCGCCCCATCAGGCCGCCGCCTCGACGCGGACTCGGATCGACACCGAGAATCCCCCAGAAGTACAGCATCCCGATCAGCACGAAGTGGAGGAGCATGAGGTTGTGCCCCCACACATTGCTCATCAGCACGTCGAAGAGGGGGGTGAAGTACATGACGTAGAGGCTGAACAGGAAGAGCGTGCCGGTCACGACCGGGTTCGCGATGACCGCGACGGGCGTGGAGTGCACCACGCGCAGAATCAGCGTGCGCAGCCGGTGCCGGAGGGCACCGCCGCCCGACAGCGCGCGCAGCAACAGGGTGATCGGCGCCCCGAGGCAGAGCAGGATCGGCGTCACCATGGTCAGCATCATGTGCTGGATCATGTGGACGCTGAACAGCACCATCCCGTAGCCGTCGAACCCGGTCGCAGTCATCAGCTCGATCGTGAACACGCCCGCCATCCACCACGCGGTTCGGATCACCGGCCACCCGTCGCCGCGGCGCACCAGAACCACGACGCCGATGACGTACGCCACTGCCAGCGCCAGCCCGATCACCGGCAGCATCGGGATCGGCTGCGGATGCCACGCGAACAGGCGCGCCGTGGTGGCCGCGTGCATCGGCATCCACATTGGGCCCGCCATCGCGGCAGCGCCGGTGGCGGAGCCCGCACCTGGCGGCATCGGCATGCCGGAGAGAACCCCGATCAACACCGTTCGACGACCAGAAACACGAACATCGACGCCATCGTAACCCCGCAGGCTTTGTCAGGATGCCGTGATGTCGACGTCACCGGGGTTGCCGGAGGCCCGGGCGATGAACCCGCGTCAGCGCTTCTGGTGCCGTCAGTGCGGTGATCTCATCGCGCCACGCTGCTCATCCGGGCTGGTCGCGCGGCTGCGCCGCGCGCGATACGCGGCGACTGCGTTGCGGTTCGTGCAGGTCGGCGAGCAGTAGCGCTTGGAGCGGTTGCGGGACAGATCCAGGGCCACCGCCGCGCAGTCGGCATCGGCGCAGACCGAGATCCGGCTGCCCTCATGGGTGCGGATGACGTCGACGAGGGCCATCGCCGTCTCGACGAGGATGCGTTCGGCCAGCGGATGGTCGTCGGCGACGCCGTGCAGGTGCCAGTCGGCACTGTCGTGCCGCACCAGGCGGGGGGTCAGCGAGACCGCCGCGAGCGCGCTGTTGACATGCTCGACCATCGCGTCGCGCGGGGCCAGCAGCATCCGCCGCAGCTGCGGCCGCAGCTCGCGCAGCGCCGTGAGTTCGGCCTCGTCGCGGTCGATGCGCCCGGTGTAGGGGAACTCGGCGAGGAACGCGGCCAGGGCGGCCTGATCGGTGAGCGTGTCCGGCTCCTGTGCACTGTTGGCCAGCCACACGGCCGCACGCAGCGACTCCTGTGTGTCCTCGGCGAAAATCATGTTGGCACCTTACCTCATCCCCGCGTAATGTCATTGACCATGAGCACAGTGGCCAGTGACATGCGCGCGCCCTCCGCGCGCCAGGGCTCCGGGATCGGAGCCGGCGTGCTGGTCGCACTCGGCGCGGCCTTCTCATTCGGGATGTCGGGCCCCTGGGCGCGCGGGCTGATCGATGCCGGCTGGTCGCCGGGCGCCGCCGTCACGGCGCGCATCTGGACCGCCGCGCTCGTCCTGCTGGTCCCCACTCTGATCGCGCTGCGCGGCCGCTGGCGCGTCGTGCGCCGGGGCGCCGGGATGATCGCGGCGTACGGACTGCTCGCCGTGGCGGGAGCCCAGCTGTTCTACTTCCAGGCCGTCGCCGTGATGGATGTCGGCATCGCGCTGCTCGTCGAATACACTGCCCCGATCGCTGTGATCGGCTGGCTCTGGGCACGGCGCGGTGAGCGGCCCAGCAAGCGCAGCATGCTCGGAGCGGTGATCGCGTTCGCCGGCCTCGTGCTCATGCTCGACATCCTCACCGGCGCCACCGTGAGCGGCGTCGGCATCCTGTGGGCACTGGGCGCGATGGTCGGCGCGGCGACGTATTTCGTGCTCTCCGGCCGCGGCGACACCGGCCTGCCGCCGATCGCGCTCGCGGGCCTCGGACTGCTGGTCGGTGCCGCCGGCCTGACCATTGCCGGCGCCGTGGGCATCCTGCCGATGGCCTGGTCGACCCACGACGTCGCCTACCGATTCGGCACCGTCCCGTGGTTCGTCCCGGTGCTCGCCATCGGCCTGCTCGCCACCGCGCTGGCCTACGTGCTCGGGATCACCTCGACCCGCATGCTCGGCTCGCGACTGTCCTCGTTCGTCGCGCTCGCCGAGGTGGGCGCCGCGCTGCTGTTCGGGTGGATCATGCTGGGTCAGCTCCCCGATCCGCTGCAGGCCGTCGGAGGGGTGCTGGTGCTCGCCGGCGTCATCGTCGTCAAACTCGGCGAGCCGGCGGCGGCCGCGTTCGTCGAGCCGGTGCCCGAGCATCCCATCGACACCGAGCCTCCCATCGACACCGAGCCTCCCATCGACACCGAGCCGACCGCGTCACATACTGGGTGACGTCGGGCGCCGCAGACCCGGGTGCCGACGACGACGCACGGAGAGGACAGCCGATGGATGACGCCACCGCGGTCGAGGATGTCGATCTGCTCGTCGTGGGCGGCGGCAAGGCCGGCAAGACCCTGGCGATGGAGTCGGCGAGCGCCGGCGCGAAGGTCGCGATGATCGAGCGGTCGATGATCGGCGGCACGTGCATCAACGTGGCCTGCATCCCGACGAAGACCCTCATCAACAGCGGCCGGGTGTTCGACACGATCCGCCGCGCGCGCGAGTTCGGCGTCGCCGGCGTGGACGACGTGCACGTGGACATCGACCTGCTGCGGCACCGGAAGGAGGATGTCGTCGGCACGATGGTGGCCGGTCAGCGCAAGGCGTTCATCGGCTCGGGCATGGACTTCATCATGGGCGAGGCGACCTTCGTCGCCGAGCGGACGGTGCAGGTCGAGCTGAACGACGGCGGCGTGCGGATGCTCCGGGGCGCCGACGTCGTCGTCGACCTGGGGACCGAACCGGCGCTCCCGCCGATCAAGGGCCTCGCCACCTCATCCGTGCAGACCTCGAACACGATCCTGCGGCTGACGAGCCTGCCGGCGAGCATCGTGATCCTCGGCGGCGGCTACATCGGCTGCGAGTACGCGGATCTGCTCGCCGGGATCGGCGTCGACGTCACCCTCGTGCAGGGGCCCGCCCACCTGCTGCCGAGGGAGGATGTCGATGTCTCGGCACTCATCGAGGCGCAGTTCGAGAAGGCCGGGATCACCCTGCACCTGGGCGCGCGGGCGCAGCAGATCGCCCGGACCGCCGACGGACGCGTGACGGTCACGCTCGCCTCCGGCGACACCGTGTCGGCCGACGACATCCTGGTCGCGCTCGGACGCACGCCGATGACGGCCGGCGCGGGGCTGGAGCGGGCGGGCGTCCAACTGGACGAGCGCGGGTACATCGTCACGGACGAGTACCTGCGCACGGATGCCGACCACGTCTGGGCCGCCGGCGACGTCGCCGGCACGCCGCAGTTCACCCACGCCTCGTACGACGACTATCGCGTGCTGTCGACGAACCTCGCCGCGGCGGGCGAGGCCTCGATGCGCAGCACCCGTGGCCGGCTGATCCCGTACTGCGTGTTCACGACGCCCGAGCTCGGACGCGTGGGCATGACCGAGGCCGAGGCGCGCGCCGCCGGCCACGACGTGCGCATCGCCCGGATGCCCGTCGCGGCGATCCCCCGGGCGCGGACGGTCGGGCACCTCGACGGCTCGTGGAAGGCCGTGATCGACCGGCCCACCGGGCAGATCCTCGGCGCGGCGCTGCTGGGCACCGAATCGAGCGAGGCGATCACCGTCGTGCAGGTCGCCCTGCAGGCGGGGATGGACTACGCGCGCCTGCGCGACACGATCATCACCCATCCGACGATGGCGGAGGGCTTCACGCTGCTGTTCACACCGGCCTACCTCGAGCCCTGACCGACCGGGCGGCCCGGCGCACCCGCCTCAGTGCTAGGCGACCGGGAAGGCCGCGGCCAGGCGGGCGTGCATCGCGGCGATGTCGGCGCCCCGATCCGGTGCAGATCTGATCTGACCCACCAGCAGCCGCGGCCACGCGACGTGCACACTGTTCACAGTGAAGCCGCCGCCCAGAAGCGGCCAGTCCGCGTCGAGGAAGCACAGCGCGCCGGTGATCTCGATGCTCGGGTCGTCGAGAGCGGCCGCGACCCGGGCGATCTGAGATCGGACACCCTCGACGAGCCGGGTCCCGTCACGGCCGCCGATGCGCAGCGACTCCACCCGCGGACGGATGATGCCGCCGTCGACCTGCAGCGCCGGCCGCTTGCCCTTGTAGCGCTTGGCGTCGACGACCCATACGCCGGACGGCGCGACGACGATGTGGTCGATGTTGGCCTTCGTGCCGGGGATACCGCGATCGTTGAGGACCTGCACCGGCGCGGCCAGGTCCCGCAGCCGCTCGGCGAGGAGCTCTTCGCCCATGGCGCCCTGCTGCCAGGCCCGGGTGGTCTGCGGATCGTCGGAGACCGCCAGGATGAGCCCGCCGAGCTTCGGGTGACGCTCGCGGACTCGCTTCTCGCGGCTCGCCTTGCGGCGGTCGTACTCGCGGCGCGCGGAGGCGCCTGCGACACCGGAATCGAGATCTGCCGTAGGGGCCGGTATCGATGCTGCCCGCTGCGCAGCCGGCTGTGCCGCAGGCACGGCGCACTCGATGCAGCGCACCCGCCGGGCCCCGCGCTCGTAGACGGCGGGCTCACCGGCCGGCAACGCGGTGCCGCACAGATGGCAGGTGCCCGCATAGCGCAGGCGCATCCGCTTGTCGTCGGACAAGGGCTGAGGCGTCATGGGCTTGAAGCTATCAGTGCGCAGCGGACCGTCGCCGAGCGGCGGGCGAATCTCCTCTGATCACAGCTCGTGTCCCTCGCGCCGCCAGCAGTAGGCTCACGGTAGCCTGACCCTGGTTGACGCCTCTCGACGCACCGAGCCCCCAGTTCGGCCTGCGCGCGTTCCCCAGACGTGCCGCGTCACGAGGATGACCACCTCGTGGGTGTCGTGAGACGGCTTTCTCGGCCTCTGCTCGCGACACCCACGCCTGTGGCATCGCGTGCAGAATATTCTTGAGCACCCAGCCGGTCTCACTCCCCAGTGGTTTCGCCGGTGTCAGGTGCCTGTATTCTTCACGCCCCCAGTGCGTTCGAACAGTTCTCACCATACCCGATCGGTGTCCCCCGTTCGGGGGACACCGAGCACTCTTGAGGCAATCCTCAGGTTCGTCACGTTGCGGCGGTCATGGGCACACTGTTGCCGCTGAGAACGCCGCGAATGGAGAACAACCGGCCCTGCAAACCCCTTATGCCGGTGAGCAGCGGCGACAGTGAGGGGGTGGCCTACAATTCACAGGTATGCCCCACAGCGATGCGCGACCAGAGCGTCAGCCGATACGTGCACGGTGGCTGTTCCTGGGGCTCACGGCGGCGGTGGTCGTCTTGTTGGCGGCCGTGGCCTGGGTCGGCGCACGGGCCCTTCTGGCAAAGCAACAGCTTGATGCAGTGCTGCCCGCAATCTCTGAGCTGCAGTCGGCGGTCCATGACCAAGACCTTGCACGCGTGGACGACATCACCAGACAGATGGCTCCGCATGTCTCCGATGCCGCCTCGTTGACATCCGACCCGATCTGGCGTGCCACTGAAGTGCTCCCGGTGATCGGACCGAACCTCGCCGCTGTACGGGTCGCGTCCGCGCAGCTGGATGTTCTGATCAATGACCTCGCCGTCCCGCTTCTTCCTGAGCTGCAGCGGTTACGGGCCAAGCCCGGCACAATCGACGTCGACGCGCTGGCCAAAGTCGCTGACGCGCTCTCTACCGCCGATTTCGCACTCCAGCGTGGACAGCATGATCTGGACACAGTCAATCCCGATGCATTGATACCCGTGGTCGCCAGAGGGATGGCCCAGCTTGACGTCGTCACGAATGAGGTCGCTCCTCTGGTGCATGCCGCCGCCCCGTTCATGCGCATCGCACCAGGGCTGCTCGGCGCAGACGGCATCCGCCACACCCTGGTCATTGTGCAGAACAACGCAGAGGTTCGGACAGCCGGGGGCATCAGCGGAACATTCGTCGACCTCGTCACCAACCAAGGCGAGATCACACTCGGCGGCGTGGCCAGCGACGCGCAATTCCCTGCTGCCGGGGAACCTGTCGCGACTGTGCCCACGTCAACGTCCGCGCTGTATGGCGGCGTCGTAGGTACGCACGTACAGAACTCGACAATGCCCGCAGATTTTGCCGTCACGGCACGGCTGGCGTCAGCGTGGTGGCGCACGCATGCCAAGGCTGACCCCGACGTCGTCGCCGCCATCGATCCCCATGTGCTGGCTGCACTGCTGAGAGTGACCGGGCCGGTCACGATCGAGGGCGTTGCGCTGACGGCGGACAATGCCGTCCACGAGCTCCTGGTCAATTCGTACCTGCAGCTGGCTGTGGAGAATCAGGATCCATTCTTCAGCGCCGTTGCGACCGCAGTCTTCCAGCGCCTCACCGACGGCAGCGCCGATCCGCTTGCCCTCGTGAACGCATTGCGACAGCCCTTGGCGGAGGGCAGGATCTCACTCTGGAGCTCCCATGGCGACGAGCAGAAGGTACTCGGTTCCGGAGTCCTCGGGGGGCCCTCCGTCCGGCACAGGCTCGCCGGCAACGACGCATACGCTGTGTACTTCAACGATGCCACCGGCGCCAAAATGGATCCATTCCTGCAGACGACGATCACCAGCGGAACGAGGCAGTGCCGCCCCGACGGGCGGCGCGACGTGGTCATCCGCGTGAGCGTGAGCAGCAGTGCGCCGAAGGATGCCGCAACCTCATTGCCCGGACCGGTGACCGGCTGGGGCCTGAACGGTACGCCGGCGGGAGATATCCGCACCATCGTGACGGTGGCAGCGCCCGCGGGGACTTTCCTCGGCGGGGTCTCGGTCGACGGCCGCGCCACCAATACCCCAGACGTTGTCGACGCCGGGTTCCCGACCAGCGCGGCGACCGTACTGCTCGAGCCCGGTCAGAAGAAGACCGTCCAGTTCCGTTTCACCGCCGCGCATGCAGGCAAGGCCAGCCCGACCATTCTGCACACGCCGATGATGAACGACCCGAAGATCTTGTCAACGCCCATTTCCTGCCGCTGACCGCAGCGCAACAGGTCCGGCAGTGAACAAGCGCAGCCGGCGGCGTGCCGCCGCGCCACGCTCGCCGGGCAGCAGCGTCGAACGAACCAGCGCGCCGGCGACGTTCGCGCCACGATAGATCTGCCAGCCCAGCGCCCCGTAGTGCTTCCGCACATACAACTCGCCGCTCGCATAGAAGTGGCCCTCGCGCACCGACGGGTCGCCTCCCGTCCCCGCGCCGACATGAGTCGCGTCCACGTCAGCCACGAGGATGTCCCATCCGTGCCGCCGCGCCCGATACTGCCAATCGACTTCCTCGGCGTAGAGAAAGAACCTCTCGTCGAGGCCTCCCAAGTGCGCGATCGCCTCGGCGTTGAGAAGCAAGACCGATCCGATTGCGAAACCCCGGCGCCGCTGCAGAGTTCCGAGGCCGAGCGCCTCAATCCATGCCCCCCAGGGCGTGGGGAACGGCCACCACACGCGCACCGCACCACCACCACCGGGTTCGGTCTGCGTCGCGCCAACGGCGGCAACGCGGTTGCCTGCGCGCAAGACATCGCGCATCTGGTGGACCGCGTCCGGCCCGATGCGGGCATCGGGATTGAGCAACAGCACGTCGCGATCTGACAGGCCCGCACGGACGAGCGTCCGCAAGCCGAGGTTCACTCCGCCCGCGAAACCCCGGTTACGGCCGGCATCGACATAGCGCGCGCCATGACGCTCGGCGACCTCCCGCGTCGCAGACAATGATGAATTGTCAACGACGGTGACCGGAATGCGTCGGTCGAGGGCCCGGAGGCATTCATCGAGGTCGTCAGGCGGTCCGTACGCCACGACCAGAGCCTCGGGCTCATGCGTAGTCGCGGTGTCACCGAGCACTTCCGCATACATCTGCAGCTGCGCGTTCGCGACCGAATCCCAGGTGAACTGTCGGGACCGCGTGATCCCATAGCCGCGCAGCTCCGGCCAGCGCTCCAGCGCCGCCGCTATTCCCGCCGCGAGCGCAACCGCGTCATCGGGTCGTACGAGGACCCCCGCCCCGCCGACGATGTCGGGGATCGCACCCGAATCACTGGCCACGACGGGGACTCCGGATGCCATCGACTCCACCGCTACCCGGCAGAACTGCTCGAGCCATCGCGGGGTGGGCAGCGATGGAACGGCGAGAACGTCAAGATCGCGAAAGCGCTGCGCAAGGCTGTGACCGTGCGCATGCCCGAGAAAGCGCACGCGATTGCTCACGCCGAGGTCGCGAGCGAGCGCCTCGAGTTCGACGCGCTGCGAGCCATCTCCAGTGATGTGCAGTCGCCACTGCGGCTGCGAGGCGACGGCACGCATCAGGACATGCACTCCTTTATGTCGCTCAAGCCTGCCGACGTAGCCGATCACCGGCTCAGTGGACGGCTCCTCCCGCTCACGCGGCGCGTAGACGCCCGTGTCGACGCCGAGAGGAACAAGCACGGCAGGGGCGCGCAGGCCTTTTGAGATCAGGATGCGGCCGGCATCGTTGTTGCAGACGTATGCGGCGGCGGCGCCACGCAGTGAGAGTCGCTCAATCCATCTGAACGGGATCGGATACCGCTTGCTGATGTTCTGCGCGGAGTACAGCACGTAGGGGGCGCGGCACCGACGCAACCATCGGATCAGAAGCACCTCGGCGGTCGCCAGCGCATTCGGCTCCTCATGCAGGTCGATGAGGTCCGGTCGCTGGCCGATCGCGCGCCAGATCGGCCGCGGGTCGAAGAGGAACACGCTGGGATGGCGACCAATGGTGCGGGCACCGGTGACGAACCGGTCGCCTTCGACGTCCAACGGCACTGTGCGGCCGCCTTCATTCCACGCAGCCGCCGAAATAAGCTGGACGTCGGCACCTTGTGCGATCAACCGGCGCTCGCGCTCACGCCACGCAGACACCACTCCATGGTGCGCGACCCGCAGCACACGCATCGTTCCCCACTCTCGTCCCCACAACGCTTGCCCCCACAATAGACCTATGCGTCGCCGTGATCAGTGCAGAGCCATTCGGGTGCTTGCGATCGACCACACGGCCGGCTTGGCCGGTGGGGAAGTCGCCCTCGCACGTCTGCTCGCGGAGATCGACCGCGTCCGCTTCACACCGAGCGTTGTACTGCTCGAGGACGGGCCTCTCGTGCAGCGGCTACGCGAGGCGTCCGTGCGCACCGCCGTGCTGCCCACATCACGCGCGCTCACGACGGCCGGTCGCGCCGACGTCGCCGCATCGCCACTCGCACTGCTGCTGAATGCCGCACGCACGGCAATGCTCATTCCCCGCTTGAGCGCCGCGATCCGTGGAGCAGGGGCCGACCTCGTGGTGGCGAACAGTCTGAAGGCGGCCGTGATCACGGCGCTTGCCGCCCCATTGGCAGGTCGCCCTTGGGTGTGGCACCTGCACGACCGTATTGCACGGGACTACCTGCCCGGTGTGCTTGTGCGTGCCCTGCGACTGCTGGCCCGTGTCGGCCCGCGAATGGTGGTCGTGAACTCGGAGGCCACGGGTCGCACGCTCCCGAATATGCCTGCCGGGCGCACTGTCGTGGTCTACCCGGCCGTCCCGGACACGGCCCCCATCCCGCCGCGCTCGCCCGCGACGCCGACCTTCGGCCTTCTCGGCCGGATTGCGCCGACGAAGGGCCAGCTCGAGTTCGTACATGCGGCGGCTGAACTCGCGCGCACGATGCCTGATGCACGGTTCGAGATCCTCGGCGACGCGATGTTCAACGATCACGTGTTCGCTGACGAAGTGCGTACGCTGCCTCGGCTGTTGGGAATCGAGGAGCGGGTGACGTTCGCAGGCTGGGTGGACGATCCCGCCGCAGCACTTGCCGGCCTGACCGCACTGATCCACGCCTCGCCGGTGCCGGAGCCCTTCGGGCAGGTGGTCATTGAGGGGATGCTCGCCGGCGTCCCGGTCATCGCGACGGCAGCCGGTGGAGTGCCCGAGATAGTCGACCCCGACGGCGCCGGCGAGGCGGCGGGCCAGGGCGTGACCCGCACGCCGTATGGGCTTCTCATTCCGCCGGGCGACGTGGCGGCGATGGCCGCAGCGATGGCGTGGGTGGTCGCCCACCCCGTCGACGCGGCGCATGCAGCCGCACGCGCTCAGACCATGGCGCGCGCGCGATTCGACATCGCGATCAGCGCCGCGCGGGCGCAGGATGCCTGGGCGCACGCGCTGCGCTGACCCAGCCGGCGACACGTCTGCAATTGCCCTTCCCTTGCCGGAGTCAACGGGATACAGTGGGACCGAACCTCCCGAAGACGGGAATCCGCGCCACCGCTGGGGAGTGGGAGTGCGGGTCGAGGGAGGTAAATGTGCGGCGTTCGCGTCGCAACTGGGGAACATTGGGGACTAGATATGTTGCGCGCCTCTGTGGGGGAGGCTGTTGGCGTAGGTGCGCCGCAGTTGCGTACGGCCAATTCAGCCGCATCGCCGATCAGGTCGGTCATGGACCGGGTCCTGGCGCCGCCGATCGCTGCGCCACGGTTGACTCTGGTCGTGCCTCGACCGGTCGTGACGCCGCGTGCAACTGCGGCTCTTGAGCGGCGACAGAAGTGGCAACGACGATATCGCAGAAACCTCCTGCTCACTGATGTTGCGGTCGTGCTGGTCGTATCGGGCATCGCTGCGCTCGTGCAGATGCTCGGAGTGGCGGGGGTCGACCCCCTCGAGGCCCCCGTGCCATATCTGCGAGTTCACATCATCACGATGGCGATCTGGTTGCTCCTGCTCGCACTCTTCCAGACTCGTGCCCAGCAGATCATCGGGCACGGCACCGTCGAATACCGCCGCGTGCTCCACGCAAGTGGTTTGGCATTCGGATTGCTGGCGATCGGGTTCGTGCTCATTCAGTCACAGGGCATCCGCACGCAGCTGATGGTCGGACTGCCTGTCGGCATCCCGGCCATACTCCTCGCCCGGTGGGGGTGGCGCCGTTGGCTGGTCCGTCAACGGCAGATCGGGGAGTGCATCCCACGGGCTCTCGTCGTTGGACGGCGCAGCGATGTCGAATACGTGGCGCGCTCTGCACGTGTCGTGGGAATCACGGGCTACCGCGTCGTCGGTGTGACGCTGGACGGCGACACCGCCCGGATGATCACGGTCGATGGCCAGTCATTCCGCGCCGTCGGCACCTTGAACACCGTCGCACATGTGGCCGAGCAACTCGGCGCTGACACGGTCATCGTCGCGAGCACTCCCGATGATCCCGAATATCTGAAGCAGTTGAGTTGGCAACTCGAAGGCGCAGCGGCCGAACTCGTGCTGTCAAGCCCTCTGATGGACGTCGCCGGCCCTCGCATGTCGCTGCGACCGGTTGAAGGGCTGCCGCTCGTGCAGGTGACGATCCCGACCTTCGATGGACCCCGCTATGCCATCAAGCGGGCGATGGACATTACGATCGGAAGTCTCGCGCTCGTGGGCATCGGCCTCCTCACCCCCTTCATCGCCCTCGCGATCAAGCTCGACAGTGAGGGCGCCGTGTTCTTTCGCCAGGAGCGGGTCGGGCGCGACGGCCAGACGTTCGAGATGGTGAAATTCCGGTCGATGGGCGTCGACGCCGAAGCTCGTAAGGCCGACCTGCTGGCAAGCAACGAAGGCGCGGGGCCCCTGTTCAAGATGAAGGACGACCCGCGCATCACTCGCGTCGGTGCGTTCCTCCGCAAGTATTCTCTCGACGAGCTTCCGCAATTCTGGAACGTCATCAAGGGAGACATGAGTCTGGTCGGGCCGCGCCCGCCGTTGCCATCTGAGGTCACGACATACGACGGGCATGTGTTCAGACGGCTGTATATCCGCCCTGGCATCACCGGCCTATGGCAGGTGAGTGGCCGCAGTGACCTCAGCTGGGAGGATAGTGTACGTCTCGACCTGCGGTATGTCGAGAACTGGTCGGTGACCGGCGACCTCATGCTGATCTGTCGCACAGCCGTTGCGGTGGTGCACCCGAATGGGTCGTACTGACGCACCCGCTCCAGCCGGATCAAGGAAGTGCGCGCGGACGCGAATCTTTCCCCTCCCCGTCGCGCCCCGCACTGCAATGAGGTCGTCGGCCACCTCTCGCCGTCGGAGGCGAGGTAGCGCTCAGCGGCCCGACTGGTAGAGTCCGTCGAGGATCGCGTCGATCGCGGGTACCACGTCCTCGGCCATCCTGCGCCAATAGTGCATCGGTCGCCCCACGGGGTCCGCAACATCATCGAGCCGATCGTCGCCCACGAAGTTGGTGCGGGGGCGATCTGCGGCTGCAGCATCCAGCCATGATCCGAGATGTGAGCGCGGTGGGCGTGGGTGTTGTGCAATCCACCGGGCGAACTGTTTCAACGTGAACAACCGCGGCGCCACGGCAGGCGCGAGCAGCAGCAGTTCCCGGGCATGTATCCGCGACATCGGCAGGATCAGGTCCTGGTCGGCAAGTATTGCAACATCGACCTGCCTGCTGCGGTGCTGGGCCACGCTGAGACGATGCTCCGCCGCCAGCGCGAGACCTTGCTCTGGGACCGCACGCCCGGTGGCCTCAGTGCCGGAAGACTCGAATCGAACCGGAGCCCCCTCACCGGCGCGGCGCGCATATGCCTCGACGAAGGGCGAGCGGCACTCGTTCGCCGTGCACACGAACATGATGCGATCAATGACCCTTGTCACGTCAGTTGTCGTTCACAGCAGTGCGCGATAGCGGGCTATCGACTGCGGTTGCCGCTTCGGGCGTACCGGACCGTTGCTCGCCGGCATTTCCGGCCACGGTATTTCGCACCGAATCGGCACCCTCGTCGCTCGACTCGCGGGCAGCCGCGGACTCGGAGGTGAGGTAATAGGACCCGTACGACCGAGGAAGTCTCGCCCGCTTCTCGCGATTAGCGACAGTTCCGAGCAAGACCGCACCGTTCGAGGCCAGTGCTGCGCCGGCTTCAGCGATCAGAGCACGGCGCGACCTTCCGATCAGCGCGAGAAGGACGACACCGTCCGCCTGCGCGCCCAAGACCGATGCGTCCGCGAGGGCGAGAGCAGGTGGCGTGTCGATGACCACGATATCCGCCTGGTCGGCGAGCGTGCGGACGATGCCGGCCAACGCCCGCTCGGCCAGCAGATCGGCAGGCTCATCGACGCTGTGGCCGGGGGGCAGCGTACGCAAGCCATGATGGGCAGTCGGCTGCAGCGCCGCCTCGACTCGCTCGTGGTCGATCCGTTCACCATCTGTGGCAGCGGTGAGCAGCCCCGCCAGGCCCTCACCGCGCATGGCACCCGGGAAGTACAGGTCCAACTCCGGACGTCTCAGATCACCACCGACCAGGATTACGGTGCGTCCCGCTCGCGCCCACGACACAGCGAGGTTCGACGATACGAAGGTCTTTCCGTCCCCCGGCTCCACGCTGGTGATCGCGACAACACCCTTGCCCGAGGGCAGGAGAACTTGAATGCTCGTGCGCAACGAGCGGATCGCTTCGCTGAGTGCCGTGCGGCGTATATCGGCCGCGGGCAGTCGTACAACGTGCCGCTTCACCCGGCGATCGTTGGGCAGCGCGATCAGCGTCGGCACGCCGCTGATCTTGCTGAGCCCGGCGGGATCATGCAAGCGGTCATCGAATCGATCCCGGACGAGGGCGATGCCGATTCCGGCGAGCAGACCGCAAAGCAACGCGAACCCGACCACAACGAGGGTGCTCGGGTTCGTCGATGCGCCCGGGGAAGCACTCGAGATGACGGTGGCAGAGGGCCCTGCCAATTGTAGGGACGAGATGGCGGAGTTGAGAGCGCTGATCGTCGAGACGGCGTCTCCCAGGTTCGCCTGTATGACGGCATCGCCCGGACTCCTCGCCAGCTGGGTCGAGTACGCCGTAGCTTGCTTCTCAGCGTCGGCCTTGCGGGCCTGGAGCGTCTTCAGGGTAGTGGCGACAACGTCATCAAGCGTCGCTGAATAGACTGACACGACCGCCTTTGCCTGGCGCTGCGCCTGTATCGGCGTCGGCGCATGCGCTGTCACGACCACGGTCAGCGTGACTGTCGAGCTCAGCTGAGACTGCCCGACATCGGCGGTGATGCTGCCCTCCAACGAGCTCTCCGCTACGCCGAGCGCCGTCGCGGAAGGTGCCAGAATCCGCGAACTGCTGATGATCGAGGGGTCGACGTCAACCGGGACGCCGGCCAGCACTCCGGTCGAAACGCCCTGCGACATGACCGGGCTGATCCGCGTCGTAGCGGTCGATTTGTAGTCGGGGGTGAGTCGACCGAGATAGAGAACCCCTATGACGGCAGCCACCGCCACCGCTCCGATGATGATCCATTTGCGGCGCCACAGCGCCTCCATCACCTCAAGAAGCGTCACGAATTCCCCGTCACTCGTCTGGACACAGTACGGCTATCACGATAGCGTGACCGGCGGGTATGGCTCCTGGTCATCTGCTGTGACTCTGAGCAATATGAGACATCGCGTCGATGACGGCCGCCATCTGACCCACCCGGACCGACCAGTCTGGTACCTCGGTGGGAGCCATATCGGTCACCGGCCTGGCCATCGCGTCTGCAAGCCGATCGGCGAAGGCAGGGGCCGCGACGATCTCGACACCGCCTCGTCCGTCAAAGTCCCGAAAGCCCGCAACCGGCGTGGACACGATAGGGCGGCCGACGGCAAGGTACTCATACAGCTTGATCGGATCGAGGCTGTCGGTGAAGGCGGTGACGACGTGCGGGACGATCAGCGTGTGCGCATGCTGCAGATACGCCGGCACCGCAAGGTATTCGCGTGCGCCGAGCAGGCTGACGCCTGGCGCAGTGCGCAGCCGGCGCGAGTTCGCGGCGGTCAGCGCGTCAGGTCCGACCAGCAGAACCTCGGCTCCGAACTGGGCCAATCGACGGCCGCAGTCCACCACCAGATCCACGTCGAGGCGGTCTTCGTGCAATGTCCCGACGTAGACGGCATAGCGACGCCGCGACGCATCGGCAGGGCGATCCGCCGGTGTCCGGTATCTGGCGACGTCGACTGCATTGGGGACCAGCACTGCATCGGGTCGCGCACCGCGCCGTGACTGAAGCAACGCAGACGAGCACACCACGACTGCCGCGCAGCGCTCGAGCAGCCGACGCTCGTTGGCGACCAGCCGATCGTGCTCGCGATGCGGTCGTTCTGCGGCGATCCAGTCATCGGTCATGTCATACAGCGCCGGTGCACCCGACGGCTCGACCAGACTCGCCCAATTCGGATCATTGATCCACAGCACCGGCTGGCGCACACCGGTGCGACGCATGGCGCGTCGCACACCGGCACGCAGCATCCCATCAGCAAACGGCCCCGCCACCCGCGGCATCCACTTTGTCGGCTGGAACAGTGTCAGTCGAGCGTCGTACCCGGGAACCGTTCGCAACCCCGCGCCGGTTCGCGGACGTCGTCCGTTCAGAGCGTCATTCACCACATCACGCCCCGGTTCGATGAACAGCACCCGCAGTGAATCGTCGGCGCGGAGCAGCCCGTCCACCAGATATTGGTTGCGTCGCCAGACCCCGTCCCACGGTTCGAGTGAGAACACCACGAGATGCCTCATTCGACCACGCGCCGGTAGATCGCGATCGTGCGATCGATCTGAGCGGCGATGCTGAACTGCTCGCGCTGTGCCTGCTGCAGCTGGGCGCCGTACGCGTCGCGCAACCCGGGGTCGCTAATGAGCCGATTGATCTGCAAAGCGGCGGCAACGGCATCATCCGGTTCGAACAGCGCCGCCCCCGGTACCGCCCCCACTGTCTCCAGATGCCCTCCACTGCGCGCCGCTACCACTGGGAGTGCGTGCGCCATCGCCTCCAGAACCGAAAGACCCAGCCCCTCCCGGGGTGTGGGTGCGATGAGAACTCCCGCGCGTGCCATGCGCTGATCCAGATCCGTGCACAGCCCGAGGAAGCGCACCGAATCGGTGACGTTCAGCTCGGCGCTGAGCTGCTCGAGGCTTCGGCGTTGCGAACCGGCACCGGCAATGTCCAGTCGCCATCCGGTGGCTGCGGCACCCGATGCTGCCCAGGCCCGCACAGCGAGCGCCGTATGCTTCTCGGGCTCGAGCCGCTGTGCGACCAGCGCCACCGGTTCGCGTTCCCGACGCGGCGGCATTGCGGAATTCTCGACCCCAGTATGGACGACATCGCTCGCACCATCGATGGATCGTGCAACGAAACGGGAGATGGCGATCTGTGCCCGCAGCCCGCGCCGAACGAAGCCTGCGGCGGCGCGGGACGGCAGGGAACTGCCGCGCGGTGCACCGAAGTGCCGGGTGCTGATGTGCGCCACCCGACGTGCGCGCCGCCGATACACCGCGCCGACCAGATCCGCTTCGGTCATATGCGTATTGACGACGTCCGGCCGATCGACGCCGCGCAGAGAGCGCCACGCCTGGATGATCGAGTCACCGGGCAGGACCGTCACATCCAGTCCGTCGAGCTGGCGTCGCATGTCGCCTGCCGCTCCGCCGATCACTGTGACCCGCAGCCCCTGCTCGCACAGCCCCCGTGCTGTCGTGGCTATATAGCGCTCGACGCCTGCGAATCCGTCGGAGCACACAACATGCACAATATGAATGATCACACCCCACTTCGTCGAAGGTACACAGGGGTGCCCGATCCCATTCCCTGCGCATCTGCCCGCGCCCGCGCGCGGTCGTGCTCCAGCGCCCCGATGCACAGGCCGGCGATGATCCACAGCCAAGAAGACTGGCCTGCCACCCAGTACAGGTCGAATTGCGCCTGAACGATACGCGAGATCACGACCGCCGCCCCGACGGTGCCGTATGCGGGGTCGATCCGCCATAGCGTGATGATCCCCACGACGAACATGATGGCGAAGCCGATGAGCCCGACCACACCCACAGAAGAGAGCACCTCGAGCTCGGCGTTCGGGGGCTGGAACCCCCCGCCGAATCTTCCGGTGTACCACCAGCGCAGCCCCACGCCGAACCAGGGCGAGTTCTGCCAGATCGCGATGGACTGGTCGTACCAGTCCAGGCGCTGATAAGCGGAGTTGAATCGGTCGTCGGATGCGAGCTGATCACCGACGAGTTGCAGCACGCCGATGGCGATGGGAATCGCGGCCAGCCACGGCAGCTTCGGGAACCGTCCGGTTTCGGGGTTGCGCCGCATCGCGACGACCACAAGACCCGCAGCGAGACCGATCATCGCCTGCCGGGACTGCGAAGCGAGCACCCCGACGCCGCACAGGACGATCGCACTCCAGGCCCACACTGGTGCAATCGAGTACCACTTCGGCCGACCGTAGAGAATCACGATCCCTCCGGCCAGTGCGCTTCCAATCAGATTCTTGTGCAGTTCGGGCAGATACACGGGGCCGAAGCTTCCGGTCTGCGCCAGCAGACCCATCCCGGTGATGATGGTGACGATCGCGACGCCCACGCAACCGAGGATGTAGAGCTGCGTCGCCAGGCGCGCCCGGCCCAGTCTGCCGACGGCGAATCCGACGGCGAGACTGCCCAGGACGAGCACGGCCTCATGAACCCATTCGATGATGTTCTGTGAGTAGGGATTGAGGATCGTGGTCGGCAACGCGGCAGCCAGATACGCCGCACCGCCCCAGAACAGTGGCGCCATCGACCGCATCTCGCCGCCCCGCACCAGGATGATTGCCAGGATCGTGGCGCCGGCGAGCACGACGTCTGAGATGCTCAGCAGACCACCGACCCGCGCCATGAGCAATGTCGCCGGAAGTGCGAACACCGGCAGAAGCGTCGGGTCGACGACCAGCACGCCGATTGTGAAGACGCCGAACGCGACCAACAGTGCGGTGTCGGGGCTCCCTGCACTGAGCACGCCGACGATCGCCGCGACAGCGACCACGACCACAGCCGTCAGCGCGCGCGCCCATCCCCGCGTGGCGGCGTCCGCCACCCATCCCCACACACGGGTCAGTCTACGGATTCTGCGCGGCTCCGCGGGTCGGCACCCTGCCCTAGCATGGCGTCATGCGCATCGGGATGTCGGCCTACCGGTTCAATCAGCAGGGCGGCATCGAGCGCGCATCCTACGAACTCGCCCGTCAGCTGTCCGCGCAGGGCGAAGACGTCACGCTGCTCGCCGAGGACGTCGACCCCGCACCGGAGCAGCCGCTGTCCTGGCAGCGCGTCACCATGCCTCGCGTGCCCGGCTTCCTCATCCCTGGCGTGTACCCGGGCCGCGCAACCCGGGCGCTGCGGGATCACGGGTTCGATATTCTCCACAATCAGGGGGGATGCGCGCTGCGGCAGCAGGATGTGATCACCGCGCACAGCTGCCACCGGGCATGGTGGAAGATGAAGCTCGCCCACGGCGAGAAGGCCCGGGCGCTGCTGAACCCGCACCACCGCGTCGTGTTGCACATGGAGCGTCTGAACTACCGTCCCGGCGCGTACTCTCGGGTGATCGCGGTCTCCGGCGGCGTCGGCCGTGAAGTCACCGCGCATTACGACGTCCCCGCCGACCGAATCCGGGTCATCCCGAACGCCGTGGACATCGCCCGCTTCCAGCCCGCAGACGCCGCCGCACGCCGTGCACGTGTGCGCGCACAGCATGGCATCGATCGCGATGACGTCGTGCTGCTGTGGGTGGGCAAGGAGTTTCGCCGAAAGGGCCTGGCGCCGCTCATCTCGGCTCTGCCGCACCTACCCCCCCATGCGAAGGCCCTCGTCATCGGCGGCGACGACCGGGCCCCGTATCAGGCGCTGGCAAAGCGGCTCGGCGTAGGCAGCCGCGTCATCTTCGCGGGCCACTCGTCGCACGTGGAGGACTATTTCACCGGCGGCGACATCTTCGTCTTTCCCACCCTTTACGAGGCGTTCGCGCTGGTCACGCTCGAGGCTGCGGCGGCAGGGCTGCCGCTGGTCACGACGCGTGTCAACGGCACCGAGGACTTCGTCGTCGAGGGCCAGAACGGAATGTTCATCGAACGGGACTCGGCGTCGATCGCGCGCACGCTGCGTCCGCTGGTGGACAGCGCCGAACTGCGGGGCCGCATGGCAGACGCAGCGCGGCACGCCGTCGCCGGTTACACGTGGGATGCCGTGGCTCGGCGAACCCGGGAAGTATACGAGGAGGTGCTGGCCGAGCGGACGGCACGACCTGGGCGCTGATGCTGCCCGCCTGAGTGGAGTCAGAGGCCGCCGACCTCGTCAAGCACGTCGCGGAGTGCGCCCCACGCCCACCCCCAGTCATGGGCGAGCGCTCGGGAGCGTGCCGCCGCACCCAGTTCGGCGCGCAACCCGACATCGTCCGCGAGCCGCGTCAGCACTTCGGCCAGCTCCGCCGGCCGGTCCGGTTCGAAGAGCATGCCGGCGTCGCCGAGTGCCTGTGGGATGCCACCGCGGCGAGCGGCCACCACCGGCAGCCCCGTGGCGAGCCCTTCGCCGACGGTCAGGGTCAGCGGTTCCCGCCATCGCGAGGGCACGACGAGGATGTCAGCCTCGCGCAGCAGCTGCGGCATCCGGTCACGACCGACAAATGGCTGGAAGCGCACATCACCGGCGACCGACTCGGCGAGCGCGCGCAGCCGACGCTCATACGGCGACAGCGGGGCGGTGGAGTCGAAGCCGTGGCTGCCGACGATGATGTACTCCGTATCACTCAGCTTCGCCTGTGCGGCGGCGGCGAGCAGGATGTCAGCGCCCTTGTCCGCCGACATCCGTCCGACGAACATCACCCGCACGGGGCCGGCGGCCCGCTGTCTCGCGGGGGTGAACTGCTCGGTGTCCACGCCGTTGACCACCGTGCACACACGCGCGCGCATCGATAGCGGCACCTGTTCGCGGACTTGGGCGGCGAGGTCGTCGCTCACGCAGATGACCGCTGCGACACCGCCGAGCGCCCGCGCCGCCTCGCGCCGCGAGTAGCTGCGCAGGATGTCGTTGTGCGCATAGAGGACGACGCGATGCGCCTGGTCTCGCACCAAGGGCACGAGGGCGGGAGCATTGTGTGCCAGCACGATCCCCGGCGCGCGGTCGCGTATCACGTCGGCCGCCGGGCGGAAGTATGCCCGGACCCCCGAACGGGGCAGGCCGAGGCGCCCCAGCGCCACGTCGGCCAGTCGCCTACGCATACCCGGCGCGGAAACACCAGGGTAGGCGACCGGGTCGGCCGAGTCGTATCGCGGCTGATAGGTGTCTTCCTGCACAACGACCCGCTGCGGGTAGCGGGCACTGTCGCCCGCGGCGCGCGCAGCACGGGCGAGACCGTCCACAACGGTGGGGATGGCGGAGCCGGTGCGTGGTGAGAAATGGTCGCCCGGCGTGATGACGTGGTAGACGGGGAGAGCATCGAATGGCACCCTCGGCCCATCGCTTGCGGGCCCCGTCACGGCTTGGGCCGATTCATCGCGCGGCCGAGTGAACGCCCCAGGCCGCTGAGCCCCCGCGGGGCGACACGCAGCGCCCACCACAGCTCTGATATCGCGGCCGCCGCCCTGCGCCGGCCGGGCAGCGCCTGCACGGCACGCCACGCACTCCACCACGCATAGCGGTCGTTCTTGAGTCGGCTCTCATCGAGCGCGTCGACCAGTGCCCGATCACCACGCTCGAGCGCTGCCCAGCGGTGCAGTGCGAGAACTTGTCCGATTCCGGCGAACACGACGCGGTGCCGCCGAGTGGTGTTCCCGGCATGCGCGCGGTAGTCGACAAGCGTCCGCGGGACGAACGCGAACGGCCCGCATTCGGCCAGGCGAAGGATCAGGTCGAGGTCCTCCGCGAACCGGATGCGCGAGTGGAATCCGCCGACCGTCCTGAACGCTTCGGCACGCACGACGATGTTGGGCAGGATGATGCCCGTGGCGCGCCGCGCGACGTCGAACCGGCCGTGCACCGCCGTCTGGTCGGCTTCGACGAGGGTGTGGCCGGCTGCGTCGATCGTGCGCATTCCGCAATAGGCGAGCACGGCCGACGGCTCCGCGCGCAGCGCGTCCACTGCCATGGCCAGCCGGTCCCGATCCCATCGATCGTCGTCGTCGAGGAAGGCGAGGAGCTCGCCTGTGGCACGCGCGACACCTGAGTTGCGGGCCACGCTCGGACCGGACGGCGACAGCCGCCGGAGTGTCGCGCCGGCGTGCGCGGCGAGGCCGGCGATCTCGTCTGCGACGGGTGACGCGTCGTCGACGATGATCAGTTCGACGGCCGGATACGTCTGGGCGATCACCGAGTCCAAGGCCTCCCGAAGGAAGGGGCCGGACCGGTTCGTCGCCACGACGACACTGACCAGGGGAGGTGCAGAGGTCATGCGCTGATGCTATCCACCTCGGCCCGAACGCCGAGCGTCGCATAGACGGCGCGATACGCCGCCGCGACGTTCTCCCAGGAGTATGCCCGGCACCGCGCGGCCCCGGCCGCCGCCAGCGCGCGCATGCCGTCCGGGTCCGCGACCACTTGGGTCAGCACGGCAGCGAAAGCACCACTGTCCGATGCATCGACCACGATGCCGTCGACGCCGTCGCGGATCAATTCTGCAGGGCCCTCGCCGGCACCGGCGATCACGGGGATCCCGGCCCGCCATCCTTCCAGCACGACGATCCCGAACGCCTCCACCCGACTGGGCACCGCGAGCGCCAGCGCACCCGAGGCCACCGCGACGATCTCGCCACGGTCCAGTCGCCCGGTGAACACGACCCGGCCGGCGACGCCCTCCGCGGCTGCCAGGGCAGTCAACGACGCACGCTCGGGCCCGTCCCCGGCCAGCACGATCCCCACATCCGGCGGCAGCCCGGCGCGTGCGAACGCCCGCAGCAGCAGGTCGAAGCCCTTCGTGTGCACAAGGCGGCCGATGCCGAGCACGTACCGGGCCGGCAGTGCGGGCGGCATCGCCCCTGCGCGCTCGGTCAAGTCGACTCCGTTCCCGATGACCGTCGCCCGTCCACTCGCCAGCGCGAATCGCGCGTGGAGATCGTCGAGCACCGACGCCGAAACGCCGGTCACGGCATCTGCCCGTCGCAGCGCCTTCCGCAGCGCGGTGCGCAGCAGCGCAGAGGTGCCGAACGCATCGTGCGCATCGCCGCGGGTCTCACCATGACTGGTGATGACGAGCCGCCGCCCCTGCGCTGCTCCCAGCGCCCACACCCCATTGGGGCCGAAACAGTGCACATGCATCACTCGTGGCCTATCACGCAGCAGTGCGCTCGCCCAGCGCACGAGAGCCAACGGGCCACGCCACGCGAAGGACATGACCGAGGTAGCGGTGCGCGCGGGCAGTGGGCAGGGCAACGTGCGCACCGTGATGCCATCGACCACGTCCGGCGATCGCTCCCCGTGCTCGACAGTCCATACGACGACGCTCAGCCCCTGTCGCAGCAGGTGCCGAGCGACGTTCCGCACGTGCTCCTCAACGCCCCCGACGTGCGGCAGATAGGAGCTGGTGATCAGTGCGACGTCGACCATGTCCCCCGCTCTCGATAGAGTCTCACAGACGGTACGGTGCCGCCGAATCGCATGAGGAGACGACGTGTCATTCAGTATCGCATTCGCGACCTCGGCGACATCGACTCCGATGGGGCAGCAGGTCTACGAGGAGGAGCTGATAGCCCGTGCGCAGACCGTGCTGGGCCCCACGGCGAAGGTCACCCGCACCATCGCCCGATCGCTGCGTTCCGAGCTCCCCGGCACTGTGCGACTGCCGGCGTGGCTGACAGCTCGCGCACCGACCAGCATCCGCCGCATGGCCGGAGCCGCACTGTACCGAGGCGCGGACGTCGTGCACCGGATGGGGCTGGGCATGCCACCGGCGCATGTGCCCGAGGTCATCACGGTGCACGACACCATCGCCTGGCGGTTCGATGATGAATCCCGGCCCGAGCCCTTCGTCGCGGCCGAGCTGCGCCGGGCGGCCGCCGTGATCACGCCGTCGCAGTCGTCTGCCGACGACATCGCCGAGCTGTTCGCGCCGCCTCACGTGCAGGTCATCCCCAATGGCGTCGATATCCGGTTCTACGACGCACCTGCACTCCCCGACGCATCCCTGCGCGGACTGGGAATCACCGGTCCGTTCGTCTTGCACATGGGCGGAGCCAGCAGGCGCAAGAACCTGGAAGGTCTCGCCGAAGCATGGAAGACGATCTCACACGCGCGCCCTGACGTCAGCCTCGTGCTCTGCGGCCCGGATCACCCCCGCCGCACCGACCTGTTCGCGCGCCTGCCGCGCACCGTCCTGGTCGGTCGTCTTGCCGCCGATCTCATCCCCGGTCTGGCCGCCGCGGCATCGGTCGTCGTAGTGCCATCGCTCTATGAAGGGTTCGGCCTGCCCGCATTGGAGGCGATGGCAGTAGGTACCCCGGTCGTGGCGGCACGGACCAGTTCGCTGCCTGAAGTCATCCAGGACGGGGGGACGCTGGTCGACCCGACTCCCGACGGCATCGCCGAAGGCGTGGTCTGGGCGCTGACCGGCGACAGCGTGATCAATCAGCAGGTGAGCCGTGGTCGCGCGCGCGCCGTGAAGTTCACGTGGGAGCGCAGTGCGGCCGCGCATGCCGAGGTCTGGAGGGCGGCAGCCGCGGAAGGCCGATGAGGCCAGCCACCCGCGCATCCGATAGATTCGTCAACATGGGTCAAGTGGATGGTCCCGCTGTCTCCGTGTCGGGTCTGGGGAAGACGTACCGACTAGGGGCGGCAGGGGAGAGGCAGTCGACGGCTGCCGCGGCCGCGGTGCAGTGGCTGCGAAACACCGGGCGCCAGCGCTACACCATGTTCGATGCCCTCGACGACGTGACCTTCGAGGTGCCCCGTGGCGAGGCCGTCGGCATCGTGGGGCGCAACGGCGCAGGAAAGTCGACGCTGCTCAAGCTTCTGACCCGGGTGACCGCTCCCTCGCGCGGGCGCATCGAGCTGAACGGTCGGCTCGGCTCGCTTCTGGAAGTCGGGACCGGTTTCCATCCGGAGCTGACCGGGCAGGAGAACATCTACCTCAACGGAGCGATCCTGGGGATGACGCGCGGCGAGATCCGCCGTCGGTACGACGAGATCGTCGCATTCTCCGGTATCGAGAAATTCCTCGCGACGCCCGTCAAGCGCTATTCGTCCGGCATGTATGTACGGCTGGCGTTCTCGGTCGCCGCACACCTGGACACCGAGATCCTCGCCATCGACGAGGTGCTCGCCGTCGGCGATGCGGAGTTCCAGCGCCGCTCGCTCGCGAAGATGCGCGAGGCCGCCCAGGGCGGCCGCACCGTGCTCTATGTCAGCCATCAGCTGCAGACGGTGCAGGCACTGTGCACGTCGGCGATGCTCCTGGACCGCGGCCACCTGGTCTACACGGGCACGGTGGACGGGACCCTCGAGGCGTATCGGAACAGCTTCGAAAGCTTCGCTCTCACGCAGGGCGACCCGTCGAACCGAGCGGGCAACGGCCGGCTACGCCTCGAGACGGTGTCAATGGACGACGAGTTCGTCAAGTCCGGCGAGGACGTCGTCATCGACTTCACCGCCCCGGCATCGAAGAATCTGATCGGCACTTATTTCGTCTCTGCGCACATCAACAATGACCAGGGTTCCGTCATCGCGCAGTGCGACTCGCGCCTGGTCGGCAAGTGGTTCGATCCCGCCGAAGTGCAGTCGGGCCGACTGATCATCCGCGACCTGTGGCTGAAGCCCGGTCAGTACACCGTCGACGTGTACGTGTGCCAGGCCGGCGTGCTGGACGCGTGGGAGGGCGCATGGCGATTCGAGGTCCTACCCGATCTGCCCTATCCGGAGTTCACCGAGTCGTCAGGGACCGAAAAGGGTCTCGTGTTCGTCAACTTCGATTATGAGGGGGTGTGACATGGAACATGAGATAGAGCACACCGTCATCACCCCTCCGGGTCGGCTCAACCTGCCGCAGTGGGGGGAACTCTGGCGCGCGCGCGAAGTAGCCGTCCGTCTGGCCCAGCGCGACATCATCGTCCGGTATCGCCAGACGATCTTCGGCTTCAGCTGGGTCATCCTCCAGCCGCTGGTCACTGCCGGCATCTTCACGATCGTCTTCGGAGTGATCGCCGGGTTGTCCACGGGCGGCGTGCCCACTTTCGTGTTCACACTCTCCGCAATGCTCGCGTGGAATCTGTTCAATGGGGCGCTGGGGCGAGCGTCATCATCGATGGTCAGCAACCAGTCTCTGGTGCAGAAGGTCTTCTTCCCGCGACTGCTCGTGCCCATCTCGAGCCTCGCTTCGATTGCCGTGGACTTCCTCGTCGGGTTCGTGCTCTTGGTCATCCTGCTCTTCGTCTTCGGGCTCAACCCGGGGTGGGCCATGCTCCTGGTTCCGGTCTGGATGGTCCTCATCCTGATGCTCGGGCTCGGCTTCGGCCTTATGGCCGCGGCCTACCTGGTGAAGTATCGGGATGTCGGCTACGTGCTCCCGTGGGTCCTGCAGGTGCTGATGTACGCGAGCCCGCTCGCATATGCACTGTCGGCGGTCCCCCAGAGCCTGCGGTGGCTTTTCGAGATCAATCCGGTGACCTGGTTCCTGGAAGCGTTCCGGTGGTCGACCCTGGGCACGCCCATGCCACCTGCCTGGCAGATCATCGCGATCGTGGTGGCGGCACCTCTTGTCTTCTTGTTCGGGATGCTGGTCTTCCAGAAGAACGAGCGCGAGTTCGCGGACTACATCTGATGCGCGTGTCCGCCTACATCCTCGTTGCCGACCCCGCATTCCTTCGCGCGAGCGTCCGAGCCTACTACGACCGGGTCGACGAGATCGTCCTGTCCTACGACGCAACGTCGACATCATGGACAGGGACGCCTCTCCCCGTTGCCGAGTGCCTGAGGATCATCGACGCTCTCGATGTCGAGGGGAAATGCCGGCATCTGCCGGGGAGCTACGCCCGGGTGAGGGAGCACCCGCTGGATTGCGACACGTATCAGCGGCAGGAGGCCCTTGATGCCGCATCCCACGACACCGACTGGGTGCTCCAACTCGATACCGACGAGGTGATGCTGGACCCGGGCGCGTTCTTCGGCGCGCTTGAACGCGCCGACGCGACGGGCGCCTCCGGGCTCGACTATCCGTCGCGCTGGCTGTATTCGAACGTCGGAGACGACCTCTTCCTGGAGTCCAGCACCCGCTTCTGGCGCGCCCGAGCCAGCTATCCCGGCCCGATGGCGGTCCGCGCAGGGACCCGCCTCAGTCTCGCGCGTCAGGCAGATGTCCCGCTGCATCGTGTGGACTTCCGGCCGTGGAACACCGATCCCGCGCACCCTCACACGGCACCCGTGCATGCCGTCATTGCGCCGTCAGCGGGTATCGCACATTACTCATGGGTTCGCGACGACGAGACGATGCAACGGAAATTCAGATGGTCCGGTCACGCCGAAGCATACTCGAAGCCCGAAGTGTACCGCCGATGGGCGGGCAGGCAGCGGAGGCCGCTGCTCACCGCGCTTGGCACGCCCGCCCGTCGGGACGACTGGTTCCGGCTGTCGCACATCTCGGAACCTCGGGAAGAAGCATGATCCTGCGCGTCAGCGTCGTCGTCGCGACATATGGAAGGCCGAACCACATCCGCACCTGCCTCACCCGGCTCTCGGAGCTGATCACTGCCCCGTTCGAGGTTGTCGTGGTCGACGGCTCACCGGATACGCTCACGAGAGACGTCGTCGCGGAATTTCCCGACGTGGCATACCTGCGCAATGATCTCGGACGCGGGACGACACCCGAATCGCGCCAGATCGGCTTCGCCGCGACCACGGGCGAGGTGATCGCCTTCGTGGACGACGACGCCTTCGTCGAACCGGAGTGGCTGGATGAGCTCGTAGCCGGATACTACGACTCCGCCATCGTCGGAGTCGGCGGGCGCGCGCTGAACGGCATCGAGGGCGAGGATACCAGGGGACTCGACGAGATCGGGCGGCTCTTGCCGGACGGCCGGCTGACGGGCAATTTCGCGGCCGATCCCGGACGGATCGTCGATGTCGACCACCTGCTCGGCGCCAACATGTCGTTCCTGCGCAGTGCGATCGATGCAATCGGGGGCATCCGGGGCAATTACCCGGGGACGTGCCTGTGCGAGGAATCCGATATTTCTCTGCGGCTCGCGCGCGCGGGAGGTCGGCTCGTGTTCGCTCCGCGAGCGATCGTGCACCACGTCGCCGCCCCGTACGGCATCGGCGGCAGACGGTTCGACCGGCGCTGGCTGTACTATTCGCGGCGCAACCACATCGTGATGCTGGCCCGCGTCTTCGGCTGGACGGACGTGCGGATCCCTCGGTACGTGGGTGCGACGCTGCGCGGGCAATCGACGTATCTGCGGCTCGCCGGGCAGCGTCTGCTCGCCCGCGACCCCGACCAGCCGGACGGCTCGCTGCGCTCGCGGGCGCGGTTCATTGGAGCACTCACCCGATCGGGTGCCGAACTGGTCGGCCTTGCGGCGGGATTCCCCGCCGCGTTCTTCGCGCGTGGACAGGATCGACGTGGCTCCGGTGTCCGCTGAGGCTCCCTCCGTCAGCATCGTCGTGGCTCCACGCATCGGACACGACGTCACACAGTGCCTGCGGGCAGTCGCAGCGCAGACCGCGACACGGGACGACATCCTGCTGGTGGGCTCCGGTTCGGACGCCCTCATGCAGCTGATCAGCGAGTTCCCGAACGCGCGCCTGGTGCCGGCGCCGCTGGAGGCAACGGTGTCCGAGCGCCGGCGTCTGGGTGCGCGGACAGCGACGCGGGACATCGTCGCCTTCCTCGACGACGACCTCGTCGTGGACGCAGGCTGGCTCGCAGCATTGCGCGAGGCCGCCGCTGACGTCGCCGTGGCGGCTTTCTGTGGCCCGGTCCGAGTCGGGCGAACCCCGGTGGGGGTCACGTATCGTACGAACGAGATCGGCCGTATGCTCGCCGACGGGCGGCTCACCGGCGGGTTCGACCTGGACCCGGGGCAACCGGTCGACGTGGACGATGTTCCCTCAGCGAACTACGCCGTGCGCCGCACGGACCTCGACGCCGTCGGCGGTATCGATGCGCGCTTCCCGGACGCCGGTCGCTACGCCGACACGGATCTGGCCGTCCGTCTCCGTCTGGCCGGGCGACGCATCATGTACATCCCCGAGGCCGCCGGCGCCCGCCCCACTCCGCCACATCGACGCGTCAGCCTGCGCTCGCTGTATCAGCGACGGCGCGCCCACATGACGATGCTCGCCGCGCGGGTGGGGGTCTTCAGTCCGACCGCCCGGTACTACGCGGCCGGTGTGCTTCGTGACCAGCGGCAGCGGCTGCGTGAGGCCGCCGTGCTGACCACCGCGTACCGGGACCGCGCGGACGGCACCCGGCGACCATGGCGCCGTCGGCTGGACGCCCCGGTTCCCGTAGCGGCGGCTGCGATGGAAATGGCCGGCATCGTCGCAGGAGCCGTGCAGGGCACGAGGTGGCGACACGCCTCGAGGCGCCCGCGCGGCTGACATGGTCACGTTTGTCTGACACAATGGACAGGTCCGCGATTGGTCTGGATGCTGGGGCATTCTATGGCGATCTGTATGCCAAGCCGAACGGGCAGGGGGATGGCATCATGTCATGGAGTGGGGATCGGAGCACGACATTCGCGTCGCGCTCTGAGGTCGCTGTGGAGTCCTTCGTGCCGTCAGCGAATGGCTATACATGGAACGCTGACCGCCACGCGTTTGAGCACGTTTACTCGCGTGACATCCAGCTATTCGTGATCTGGGCCGCAGCCCGCCGCTACGAAGAGCAGATCACCGAAATGATCGCAACGGAGTTCAGAGTTCTCGCCCGATTCGAGGTCCGGTGGAGCCAGGAACGCCTCGTGAACAACTTCGAGCGGTTGTATGCCACGGGCGTCGGCCTCGGCTCTGGAAAGGAAGAGGACGTCGGCACCGGTCCGTTTCTGCTGATCGTCGCAGAGGATGCCGACCCGGTATATCAGTACCGACGAAACGTTTCGGGCTTCTTCGAGATCACCAGCACTCGGGCGGCCCGTGTGAAGCGCGCCGCCCGCGAGTTGGCCGGGGGTTACACGGTGCACTCCAGCAACCGGCTCGAGGAGTTCTTCCGCGATGCGACGCTGATGCTCGGCCCGAATCGCTTGGACACGGTATTGGCGAGACCGATCTCGAACGACCTGCCTGCCTGCGACGTGCTGCACGACGATCTTGTCGGCGCCAACGGCTGGCGCGACCTGACCGAGGTCATCGAGGTGCTGCGACGCGCTACGGAGTACCTCGCACTGCGCGGTTTCACCGAGCTTCCCGGCAGCCTCAGCGTCGATCCTGAAATCGATGTGTTGACGCGCGAGAGACTCGATTTCGCCGCGATCGTCAACGCGAAGGGCGACCCGTCCGGCAGCGCAGTTCGCACCGTGATCGACGGTTCGGAGGTCATCTTCGACGTGCGCGAGGTGGGTGACGGCTACTTCGACGCCCGGTGGCAGGATCGGATGCTGCAGCGACGCGTCGTCCCAGGCGACGCGATCGCGCAACCCCGGCCCGATGACCACTTCTTCTCGCTCCTCTACCACACCAAGATTCAGAAGACACACGTCAAGCCGGCGCATGCCGGGACGCTTGCACTGCTGGCGGAGCAGCTGGATCTTCCCGTGGACATCGCCGCCGGGATCACCGAGGACGAGGTGGCCGCCGCCGCCCTCGACGGCTACTTGACCGGCCATCGTTACATCGTCCCGCAGCCCAGCGACTTGGATGTCGAGCGCAACGCGACGTTCACGCAGGCCCTGCGGATGACGCCGGTGGAGCCGTCTGTCGCGCAGGTCGTGCGCACCTACCTGTGGTCGCGCCTGCGGTATTCGCGGATGGGGTCACGGGCCGCCGAATCTGATCGCCTACGCGCAGTGGTCCGCCGTATGCGCGGCTGGCGCGCCCGGGGCCGCGCGGTGCACTCATGAGTTCGCGCGATTCGGGCGGGGTAGGCCCCGCACAAGACCCATCCGCCCTGGATGAGCGTCCGTTCGCACCACTCGGACGGCCCGAGCGAGACACCGGCCGCCGCACAGCGCTGAGCCGCCTGCGGGGTCGCATGCAAGTGATGCGCCGATACGGCGTGCCGTTCTTCTGCGAATTCGTCGGTGACCGTGAGACCAACGCAACGGTGTTCCTCACGCGGCGCGGGAAGCGTCTGGTGGGCAAGTACTTCGTCGATACACCGCGAGCGCGTGCAGAAGTGGCTGCCGAGCGAGAGAGCTGGGCGGCTTTCAGCACTCGCCCGTGGCGAATGCCACTCGTGCGGATTGACGAGCGCCGCATCCTCGCGCCCCGAATCCACGACGAGAACCGGCTGGATGTCCGTGCGCGCGCCATGAGCCATGACGAACGGGTCGGCCTCGGATCGTGGGCGGTCGACGTGCTTCTGGAGATCTATCTGAGCGGTCATCTGCACGGCGATTTCCAGCCGCACAACCTGTGGTTCCTCGACGGTCGACCGGTCGTGACGGACTGGGCCACCTTCGCCAGACGCACCCCGGGCATCTCGTTCTTCGAATCCGCAGATGTGACCGGGTATGACCCCGCGTACGAGCGGAGGTTCGACCCCGCCTTCGACCCCGCCGACCCCTGGTCCTTCTACTGCGCACTGGGCGTGACCCTTGATGAGTCGGTCGCCCGGGCGCGCCAGGAACTGCGTGACGCTCCTGATGGACATCATGACACGGCTCGCAAACTGGCCGCGCTGGAAGGACAGCCGACATGAGTCACGCCCACAGGGGCGCTGCACGGACCGTCGGTGCAGCGCGCCTGGTCCCCCGACGCATCATCGAGTCATCCGACCGGCCAGCCGGATCTTTTCGTGCGTACTCGCTCGGGAGAGGATTCCTGCCCACGGTGCTGCTGCGCGATCTGGGCATCTTCTGCGTCGACACGGTGTCGCCCGTCACGGCGCTGACCTACGACGACGGTCCCGACCCACGGTCGACCCCGAAGGTGCTCGACGTATTGGAGCGACATGGGGCGACCGCGACGTTCTTCGTGCTGTCCGGCGCCGCGCAGAAACACCCCGATCTTGTCCGCCGCATCGTCACGGACGGCCACGAGATCGCCCTGCACGGCACCGACCACCGATCCCTGCTGACCCGCACGACTGCCGATGCGACCAGGATGGTCCGGGCGTCGCGAATGATCGTCGAGGATCTCGCCGGTGCACGCGTGCGCCTCTACCGCCCCCCCTACGGGGAGCATACGGCCGCACAGGGACGTGCGATCCACCGGCTGGGACTGCGCACGATCATCTGGTCCGGACATGCCGAGGACTGGGTGGACGCACCCCCATCTGATGTCGCCGGCCGTGCCGTCATGAGCGTGTTCCCAGGTTCGATCGTGCTGCTGCATGATACACGCGCCGACCCCGAGACACTCCAGCCCGGTGAGCGGATGCCCGACTTCGATCGGGGCGATGTCTTGGACCGGGTTCTGCAGTCCATCCACGCCGATGGATACTCGACCGCGACGGTATCGGACATGATCAGTCGATATCCGATCGTGCACAGCATGGCCAGAGAGAGGATGCGCCAAGGATGACAGATGATCCACTGGCTGCGCGGGCGATAGCGTTCTATCTGCCGCAGTACCACCCGATCCCCGAGAATGATGAGTGGTGGGGGCCGGGCTTCACGGAATGGACGAACGTCACCCGCGCGAAGCGACTGTTCCCAAGCCACAAACAGCCACATCTGCCCGCAGACCTCGGTTTCTACGATCTCAGACTGCCTGAGGCGCGGGAAGCCCAGGCAGCGCTGGCCGCGGAATACGGTATCGCCGCATTCTGCTACTGGCACTACTGGTTCGGCGCGGGAAGCCAGATCCTGGAGCGCCCGTTCGCCGAGGTGCTGGCCAGCGGTAGCCCATCACTGCCATTCTGTCTCGGCTGGGCGAACGAGTCCTGGTCGGGGGTCTGGCATGGCGCCCCCGGTCGCATCCTGCGCGAGCAGACCTATCTCGGCGCCGAGGATGATCAGCGACATTTCGACGCTATCCTTCCGGCCTTCCGCGATGAGCGGTATTTCCGCGTCAATGACAAGCCCGTCTTCTACGTGTACCGGCCGCATCTCCTGCCGGACGCACCCGCATTCGTCGAGCGATGGCAGGTAATGGCACGTGCCGCAGGCTTGGAGGGCCTGTATCTCGTCGCCGAGGTGACCGATAGCTTTGGGCGGTGGATGCCCTATACGTCCGCGATCGAGGATGGATTCGATGCCGGTGTCCACATGCGACATCCTGCAGACGTTCATGGCGTGCGTGGATTCTCGATGCGCGTGATGCGAAAGCTGCGTCAACTCGAGGTGTACCCATACTCGACCCGCGACGAGCTGTGGGACCAGGTGCGCGCCCACCCTCAGTGGCAGCCCGCGGTGCTGCCGAACTGGGACTCCACCCCCCGCTCACATCGACGCGGGTTCGTTCTCACTGGGGCCACACCAGAGCGCTTTGCGACGAATGTCGCGGCTGCTGTAGAGACACTGCAGGATCGCCCGGAACAGGAACGACTGCTGTGGGTGAAGTCGTGGAATGAGTGGGCCGAGGGCAACTACCTGGAGCCCGACCAGGAGTACGGGCGCCAGTGGCTCGAAGCCTTGCGTGAGGGGCTGACGCGGCGTGGACGATGAGTCCGCCACTTCACGTGGGCGCGGCGCGACGGCGATCGTGTCCGTCATCATCCCCGCATTCAACGCCGCAGACACTCTCGGTGAACAACTCGATGCATTGCAGCGACAACGCGAAGCGCCGGAGTTCGAGCTGCTCGTCTGCGACAACGGTTCAACAGACGCGACGACGACGATTGCCCACGCATGGAGAGACCGATTGCCACAACTGCGGCTCGTGGACGCGTCGGCGCGTCGGGGTGCGTCGGCCGCCCGCAACTATGGCGCCGCTCAGGCCCGATCCGACATCCTTCTGTTCTGCGACGCAGACGACGTCGTTGACCGAAACTGGGTGCAGATCATGGCGGCTGCCACGTCCGAGCATGGTTTCGTCGCGGGTCTGACCGAACACGCCCTGCTCAACCCGCATGCAGCGTGGGACGGTGGCTGGGTCGAGCCCGCTTATCGCGAGGGATTCCTTCCCTGGCTGCCGGCAGCCGGGTCTGGGAACTTGGGCATACGGGCCGAGATATTCACAGCAGTCGGCGGGTTCGATGAGACGCGGCCGAGCGGCGAGGATGCGGACCTCAGTTGGCGCGTGCAACTGGCCGGGTACCCTCTCCACCAGGAGTGGGGGGGTGTCGTGCACGTGCGCAAGCGGGAGGGGTTCCGCGCCACGTTCCGCCAAGGCTTCCTCAAAGGCGTCGCGGTGCACCAGCTCGAGCACGACTACGCCCAGGTGGCGTCAGCATTCCGCAAGGCCGCTTTCGCTGTCCGGCGCACCGACAGCGAGCCCGCCCCGCGTCGTGCACATCGCTTCGGACGGCTCGGACGGATGCCTCGTCGCCTCTTGCGCGTGCTGCGGCAACCGTCGCAACTTCTTCGCGAGTGGGGTGTCTTCGCTTCGTGGCTGGGACACCGGTTCGGACCCATCGACCGGACGCGCCCACAGGTGGCATCCGAAGACGTCGCCTCCTTCCTCGGCAACTGATCACGGCGTTGCCAGCGCCACGATCTCGGTCGCCGTGAGGGCACGGTCGTACACGCGCACGTCGTCGAGCGCACCTCTGAACGGGTACCCTCCCGAGGGCTGATCGGCCATGACCAGCGGTCCGGAGTTCGTCCCGATCGCCCCGGGCCCGGGAGCCGACGCGACCGCGGCGCCGTTCACATACAGAGTCATCGTCGTCCCGTCATACACCGCTGCCAGATGCACCCACGTCGAGCCATTCGCGGGAATCGCCGTCGGCGCATTGACCCGGTACGTGTTGCCCGAGGTCGCCTGGTTCAGTCGAAAGAACGGTTTCCCCGTGTCCGCCAACGACAGTTCATACCCGTTGACCGTGTCGATGTCGGCCTTCTTCACGAGGTATTGCGTTCCCGTCGCATCGCTGCGAACCCAGGCGGCTACCGTCAGCGCGTGCGTCATATCCAGCGACGCACTGTCGGCGACCGTCACTCGACCGGTGAGTCCGTCGAATGAGAGCGCGCCGCCGATCTTGCCGGTCACGTGCTGCACGCCACCCGAGATCGTGCCGGTGTTCCCCGTGCCTGATCCGTCCGCCACGACCGTCCCCGAGGTCTCATCCATCGGCCACAGGCCAACGCTTCCCGTCGCCGTGGGAGTCGGAGTCGGAGTCGGAGTCGGGCTCGACGTCGGACTCGGCGTGGGCGTGGGCGTGGGTGACGGTGTAGGCGAGGGCGAGGGCGAGGGCGAAGGCGAAGGCGAAGGCGAAGGCGACGGTGTCGGTGACGCCGTGGGCGTGGGCGAGGGCGTCGGTGACGGCGTTGCGGTAGGCGTAGGCGACGGGCTCGCGCTCAAGCCGGACGACGCCGGCTCTCCCGCCACCACATTATCGATCTGGGCGGCGGTGAGCGCACGGTCGTAGACGCGTGTGTCGTCCAGCGCTCCTTGGAACGGATAGTCGCCGGACGGCTCGCCGCCGAGTGTCAAGGGCAGACCGTTGGCCGCGATCGACGGCGGCCCGGGGATCGACGCAACAGGAGCGCCGTCCACATACAACGTCATGGTAGTGCCGTCGTAGACCCCCGCCAGGTGCACCCAGGTTGTCCCGTCGGCAGTGATCGCCGCCGGTGCGTTCACTCGATATGTATCTCCGGATGTGGCCTGGTTGAGGCGGAAGAACGGCTTGCCGGAACTCGCCAACGACAGTTCGTACCCGTCGGTGGCGTTGACGTTCGCCTTCTTGACGAGATACTGGGTCGCGGTCCGACCCGCACGGACCCATGCTGTGATCGTCAGAGCGCCGGCCTGATCCAGCGAAGAACTGTCTGCGACGGTGACGCGACCCGTCGACCCGTCGAAGGCCAGCCCGTTGCCGAACTCCCCGGGCACGTGCTGGACACCGCCGGAGATCACGCCGTTGTTGCCGGAACCGGACGCGTCACCGACGGCCGATCCCGACGTCTCGTCCATGTTCCAGCGGGCCACGGAGCCTGGATCCACGATCGTGGGCATCGGTGTCGGGCTAGCGGTCGGCGTCGGGCTCGCGGTCGGCGTGGGCGTCGGACCCGCCCCCTCCCCAGCGAGCGTCGCGATGTCTGCGGCGGACAGCGCGCTGCCATACACGCGCACGTCGTCGACCCCGCCCTGGAAGGCATAGGTGCCGCTCGGTTGCCCGCCGATCGTCAGCGGCAGCGAGTTCGTCGCGATGCCGGCGGGTCCGGCCCCGGATGCCGCGAGCACGCCGTTGACGTACAGCTTCATCGTGCTGCCGTCGAAAGTGGCCGCCAGATGCGTCCAGGTCTTGCCGTTTGCCGGGATCATGCTCGGATCGTTGATCCGGTAGGTGTTTCCAGACGTCACCTGATTGAGCCGGAAGAAGGGCTGGCCGGTGGAGGCCAAGCTCAACTCGTATCCGTCCACGGTGTCGGAATCCGCCTTCTTCACGATGTATTGCGTGCCCAGGATCTCCGGTTTCACCCATGCTGAGATCGTGATCGTGTTCGGACTGAGGGCCGCCCCATCGGGGATGACGACCTGTCCGGAGGCGCCGTCAAGACGAAGGGCGTGGCCGCCGCCGACGCCATCGATCCATGTCGCATTCCCCTGGACGGTTCCTGCATCATGCCAGATCGACTGGTCTCCCACGGACGTGCCGGTACCCTCGTCCATCTCCCAGTCGCCCGCGAGTCGGTTCGAGTCGGTGACGCCGAGCGTGACGGTCCCGGTGCCCGACCAGGCACCCGTGCCGATGCGCGACTGGTAAGAGAACGAGTCGACGCCGGTGTAGCCGGCCGCCGGCGTGTAGGTGAACGACGTGGGCGTCGGCAGCGTCACAGTGCCGTGTGCGGATGCCTTCACGATCTGCGTGCTCGTCACCATGCCGCCGGAGACGTTCAGATTCGCGGTCACCGGATGCCCTGTCGTGGTGATCGCCGTGGAATCGCCGGCCATCGGAACACCGGCTGCGGTCCACTGCAGCATCGCCGTCCCGGCGGTGCTCGCGCCCCCGGCCATGACCATGACCGATCCAGGTGAATTGCGCTTCGCGCTCGTGACGTTGTTGTACGCACCGCTGATGGCGACGGTCGCCGGCTGGGAGAAGTCCGGTGCGCTCAGCGACGTCGTCTTCACCATGATGTCGTCGAGGTACTCGGTGTTGGTGTACAGCACCCGCAGCGTGTTCGTGGCCTCGTCGATCAGGACGATCGGCCGCGTCGGCTCGTTCGTGCCGGACGGGTGGACGGCGACCGTGCGGAACGGATCCCAGGTGCCGTTGGGGTGACGCACGAGCAGACCGATCGTGGGATCGCCGACGGTGTCATAAGAGGTCTTCACTGCCGCGTACAGCGTGCCGTTCGAACTCACCTTGACGTTCAGGTGATCGTCTGCCAACCCTCGTCCGGCCGCGAGTCCGGGGAAGTCGGGACGCTCGAGCGGCGACCAGACCGTGGGGTCGGCGCCGTCCACGTGGTAGCGGAATCCGAACGATTTGGCGTTCTGGTCGGAGAAGAGCACACCGACGGTGTGGTTCGGCATGGCCACGACGACGGACTGGTCCCCCACCTGCACGCCGGACGCGATGTTCACTGGGCCTGAAAAATTCGCATATGGCGGATCCGACCAGTACTCGAACACGTCATAGCCGTCACCTGCGGACATCCACATGCGGCCTGTGGAGTCGACGTCGATGGTCGCGGTCTCGACATCCGATACCGTGGCGGGCAGGATCGTCGGCGTGGCCCGGCTCGCCCATGGCACGTAGGAGTTCGTCGTCGAGTCGTACTGCATCGAGATGAGCTGCGGTTGCACGGATCCGGACGGAGGGGTCGGCGGCGACGAGATCCCGTCGTAGAACGCCGATGACGAACCGTGGATCAGCACGTGCACGACGTCGCCGACGGGCAGGACGTCCGCCTCGACATCCGTGTGGGTCGTCAGCAGAGCGACGGCCGCCCAGCCGGCGGTGTCGTGACGCCAGATCCAGGTGCCCGCGGGTGTCGTGCTGGTCGACGGGATCACCGCCCACCAGGTGCCGTGCGCCTGCCACAGCTTCGATTGCGGCTTCTGCGCCGTCGTGCCGACGAGCGGGATCTGCACCGCGGTGTACGGTTCGGCGGAGGGCGTCTGCGCGGTGGTCTGAACCGACTGCCAGGACAGCACCACGAGACCGGCCGTCGGCTGCGTCTGCGTCGACGCGGCCTGCACCGAGTACGTCGTGTCCGTCGTGGCTGCGACGGTCACGGACTGGCCCGTCGCGCCGGTGGCCACCACGGGTCCGGTGGCGCCGCCCTTGCGCACCACCAGCCGTACCGGGACCTCTGAGCCGGAGGTCGCGAAGGTGACCTTCTTGTCGGCCGGCGCCCGCCAGGACCACCACAGCGAAGCCTGGGCGACCTTGGCTCGGTGCGGGTCGCGGGGGAAGTTCGGCAGGATGTCCTGGCCATGTGCTCCGCCGATGGCCTTGGCGTCATCTGGGTTGGACTGCGGGACCGGATTCGGATTCGCAGTCTCGCCCGGATCCGGGGCGCCGGCGACCAGAACCGGGGCACCGGCCGCTTCGGGTATCGTCCCCGGTGCGAAGCCGACCGCTGAGAACACGAGAGCGGCTGCGGCACCGGTGGCCGCAATGGGCACACCGAACCGCAACCAGAGCGCCACCCGGCGCTGCGACTTCTGCGGTGCCGTTCCGGCGGCCTTAGCTTGCGCGCGACGGCGCCGACGATATCCCGCCATGTCCCCAGACTCCCCAAACTCCCCTACGCAGTACTCCCACACACCGCTGGCTCATCGTAGCGCGGACACACGCGTGATCACAAGGGAACGACGAGCAGACTCCGGAGCCTCCGGCGGGAACGATCACCGTTGCGGAGCGGCCTGCGTCAGCACGGCGGCTTCGTCTGACCCCGGCCGCGACGCGGTCGGGGTCCGTGGGCGACAACGTCGGTTGCAACGACGGCGGGTGCGAGGACTCCAAGGCACAGCAGCGCCGTCAGCCCGGGGCCTGAGATCAGCAGCGCTGACAGCCACGCCACCGGAATCACCGCTGCCCACAGCACTGCGGCGCCCAGGCGGAGTCGATGCGCACGGACACCGCCCTCCCCCGCCCGCGCCAGCCACGGCGCTACGACACCAACCAGCAGCACGGCGCCGACAACGTCTGAGAGCCGGTGGGCGTATGACGCCACCGAGGCAACGGCCACCAGCAGCGTGAGCGCCACAGCAGCCCAGGCGGCCAGTCGCCGCGCGGTGCCAGCCGGGCACAGCCGTACCGCGACCAACGCGAAGGCGAACACCAGTACCACGTGTCGACTCGGGTAGGAGTTCTGGGTGTAACCGAATTCACCCAGGTAGGGACGACTGAACACGAGATCACGCAGTGGCCCGGTCACACCGAGCACAAGCAGGGTCAACAGGGCGCAATATCCCACCTCACGCCAGCGGCGAAGCATCAGCGCCCATCCCGCCACGGCCACGGTGAGCAAGATCGTGACCGTCGGCAAGACATAACGCACCGCACCCAATGCCGATCGGGCTCCCGTGCCCATCCACGCGAACATGCTCATGCTCTCGGCGTCGCGCGTCTGCCCCGGAACCGTGCGCACTGCCAGCAGATAGAGCAGCACGAGCGCCATCGCGAACGCCACCGACCAGGCGAGGCGCACACCGACCTCATTTCGCGCGACGCCCCAATTCACCGCGACCCGCCGCTGCTCAGACGCGTGCCAGCTCCTCTTCGACGACGGCATGCAACCGCCGGATGAACCGCTCTTCGCTGAACAGCTCGGCGTGAGCCCCGATGGCGGGCGCATCCCACCTCCGCGCCACGAGCAGACTGACGGCATCGGCAATGCCGCCGACCGTCGGCTCATCGAAGAACATGCCGCTGACCCCTTCAATCACCGTGTCGAGGTAGCCCCCGTCGCGCAGCGCCGCAGTGGGCTTGCCGAAGGCGGCTGCCTCCAACGGCGTCAGACCGAAGTCCTCGTAGGATGCCGCCACCAGACCCGTGCAGTTCTCATAGAGCCAACGCAACTGCGCGTCCGCCACGCGGCCGGCCAGCAGAGTGTGACCGACCCGGGCCGCCTGTTCTTCCAGCCGAGCACGCTCGGGCCCGTCGCCGACGACAACGAGGTTGAGCCCCGGGATCTGTCCGACGGCCTCGATCACCTGGGCGACGTTCTTGTACGGGAGCAACCGCGCCACACACAGCACGAACGGTTCACTGACCCCCACGACGGGTTCGGCCTCGCCCTCGGCGAAGAGATTCGCCGGCGGCGGCGGCAGCACCTCGGCCTGGATGCCGTACACCTCGGCCACCGCACGCTGGACCACCGTCGAGTTCACCAGGTAGCGGTCCGCGGACTCCGCGGCATGCTGATCCCAGTCGCGCAGGCGCGGTCCGAGCATCCGCACCGCACCCGTCACCGCCCGCGAGCGCATGGCTGTGCCCTCGACGGGGCCGGCATAGCGGTCGGTCTGATACAGCCAGCGCGCAGGCGCATGGCAGTAGACGACCTTGCGTCCCGTCGTGCGGATCCCATGAGCCCAGCCGCTGGAGCTGGCCAGCATGACGTCAGCATGGACGATCGGACTGTTCGAGACAGCGCCGGCCAGCCACGGCAACGCGAGCCGATGATGCTTTCGCAACATCGGCCAGCGATTGATCGGCATGGGCTGCACGTCCACCGACCCGAACTCGGGGAAGGTCCCCGGCAGATCGTAGAGGGTCGTGTGCAATGCCACACCCGGATACGCGCGCGTCATCGACAGCGCGACTCGTTCTGCGCCCCCGCGCTGCGTCACATAATCGTGCGCAAGCGCGACCACAGGCTCCCCAACAGCCACTTGTTCCCCAGATATTCACTTTGCGAGCGATCCCATCGCTCTCTTCCCCCAGTGCCGAACCTGGTCCCACCCGGATCGGCCGAAGCATCCCACTGCCTCTGTGCCCACACCTTACCGCCCGTGATCGGAATCGGCAATCGCTGAACCCGCGGCTGCGGCTCGGCGTCACAGGCCGCGCGCTGCCGCCGCGAAGGTGAAGTCGCCGCCGGTGAACAGGTTCAGCAGCAGCACCGCGATCGCGCGCACGCCGACGACGACGCCGGCGACCGTGATGCCCTTGCCGCGACGCCTGGCCCGGCTCGGCCCGACGCGCGCGTTGTCGTTGAACGTCATTCCGACACGGTACCGCCCGCTGCGCCGGGCGACCGGCAGCGACCGCCTACAGCTCTCCCGGTGAGACGGCCTGCGAATCGAGCTGCTCGGCGACCTCGCGTGCGGTCGACGTCTTCGCGCCGGCCTTGCGCGGCGCATAGACCACCAGCGAGTGGAACATGAAGCGCACGATGAACGCCAGCACCAGCGTGATGGCCGCCGCGATGATGCTCGACAGGTGCCAGGTGTTCACCAGCAGCGCGATCACCGGGATGCGCACCAGCGCCTCGCCGTTGTTGAACCCCACCGACTTCGCGAATCGCGACCAGATGCCGGATGCCTCACCCTTCATGTCCTGGAAGACGAAGCGCTCCTGCAGGATGAAGTTGCCGATGATGGTCACTTCGGCGCCGATGATCGCCGCCGGGATGTAGTGCATGCCCAGCTCGATCAGCGCCCACATGATGGCGAGGTTCGCGATCGCGCCGAGGCCGCCGATGATGGCGAACAGCGACATCTTGCCGAACCGCAGGCCGGTCAGCTGCACCAGGAAGTTCACGCCTTGCCGAAATGATGCCTTCGACTCGCCGGCGAACCGGTCGGCGAACCGGAACGGCACCTCGGCCACGCGCAGGCTCTTGCGGGCCAGGATCTCGAGCAGGATCTTGAAGCCGCGCGGCTTCAGCCCCGCATAGTCCACGGCACGCCGATCCAGCAGGAAGAAGCCGGTCATCGGGTCGGACACGTCGCGCAGTCGGATCGGGAACATCGCCTTGGTGATCATCGTCGACGCCCGCGACACGAGCACCCGGGTGCGATCGGCCAGCCCCTGCGCCGACCCGTCGTGCAGATAGCGGGATGCCGCCACCAGATCGACGTCGCCGGCCGCGAACCGGCGCAGCAGGATCGGGATGTCCTCCGGCGGATGCTGCAGGTCGCCGTCCATCACCAGGCACAGGTCGTTCTGCGCCGCGCGCATGCCCTCGACCACCGCACCGCCCAGTCCCCCGGTCGCCACGTCGCGATGGATCAGTCGCACCGGCAGCGGGGCGGATGCCGCGACCTCGTGCACCACGTCGGCGGTGGCATCCGTGCTGTCGTCGACGAAGACGATCTCGGCGTCCACGCCCGTCATCGCCGCGGCGATGCGACGCACGAGCTCGGTCACGTTGGGCGCCTCGTTGTACGTCGGGACGATGATCGACAGCTGCATGGGTCTTCCGGTTCTGGGCGGCGCGCGGGCAGCGCACCAGCATCCATCGTCCCATGCCCGGCCGGGTATCGCACGGCGACGATGGCGAATGCACAGCGATCGCTTATACCGTCTCAGCCTCCATAGGCTCCGACGCGGGCCGCGGCATCCGGCGACGTCACAGCTGCGGGCTGGGACAATAGAGGCATGACGACTTCAACTGACACCATCACGATGTTCGGCGCCGCCTGGTGCGGCGACTGCCGCCGCACGAAGAAGCAGCTGGACTCGCTGGGTGTCGCCTACACGTACGTCGACCTCGAGGCCGACCCAGCCGCGGCCGACGTGGCGCGCGACATCTCCGGCCGCACGAACATCCCTGTCGTGGTCTACCCGGATGCCTCGCACCAGGTCGAGCCGTCCAACGCGGATGTCGAGTCCAAGCTGCGCGAGCTCGCACTGATCTGAGACCGGACGGCCTGAGTAGGCTGTCAGCGTGGACGACGGCGTCGAGGGCAATACCCGGACGATCGAGGAGTCGGTGGTCACCGACTTCGAAGATCGGATGACCTACAGCGGATATCTGCAGCTGAGCACGCTGCTGGACGCGCAGCATCCGCTCAGCAACCCGGAGCACCACGACGAGCTGCTGTTCATCGTGCAGCATCAGACCACCGAGCTGTGGCTGAAACTGATCCTGCATGAGCTTGAGGCCGCGTGCGCGCTGCTGCGCGCGGACGAGCTGGCCCCGGCGCTGAAGTGCGTCGCGCGGGTCAAGCACATCCAGAAGTCGATCACCGACCAGTGGTCGGTGCTGGCGACCCTGACCCCGACCGAGTACGCCCAGTTCCGCGGCGTGCTGGGCAACGCCAGCGGATTCCAGTCCGCGCAGTACCGCGCCGTCGAGTTCACCCTCGGCAACAAGCACGCCGGGATGCTGAGGGTGTTCGCGTCCGATCCGGCGAGCCTGGCGCTCGTGCGGCGGGCGCTGGAAGCGCCGAGCCTGTACGACGAGTTCCTGCGGCTGCTGGCCCGCCGCGGCCACGCCGTGCCCGCCGCGGTGCTGGAGCGCGATGTCACCGAGCCGTGGCGGTTCACCGCCGAGCTCGTGCCCGTCTTCGGCGCGATCTACGCCGACCCGGCCGCGCACTGGGGCGCCTACGAGACGTGCGAGGAGCTCGTCGACCTGGAGGACAACTTCCAGCTCTGGCGGTTCCGCCACGTGAAGACCGTCGAGCGCATCATCGGGCACAAGCGCGGCACCGGCGGCTCCAGCGGCGTCGACTTCCTCAAACGCGCGCTGGATCTGACCTTCTTCCCCGAGCTGTACGCGGTGCGCACCGAGATCGGACGCTGAGATGAGCCACCCCGACGCCGAGGCGCTGCAGGCGCTGCTCGGCCGCACCGCCCGCTTCTGCCGACGCGGACAGACCGGCGACGTCGGCACCGCCCTGGCGGCATTCACCGACCACCACGTGCACCTGCATCTGGTGGACGAGCACGCGCTGCCCGCGCACGGCGTCGCCGCCGTCGTCGACCTGGGCGGCGACCCCGCCTTCTTCGCACGGCACCCGAAGGATGGCATTCCGCATGTGGCATATGCCGGCGCGTTCCTGACCGTGCCGGGCGGCTACCCCTCGTTCGAGTCCTGGGCGCCCCCGCAGATCATGCGCATCGTGACGTCGCCGTCGAACGCGCCGGGCGCCTCGGGCGGCGCGCGCACCCTCGTCGACGAGATGGCCGATGCCGGGGCATCCGTCGTCAAAATCGCGCTGAACCGGGCCGTCGGACCGGTGTTCGACATCGCGACGCTGCAGGCGGTGGTCGACGCCGCGCACGGTCGCTCGCTGCCGGTGATCGCCCATGTGGAAGGCGACGGGATGACCCGACTCGCTCTGGATGCCGGGATCGATCTGCTCGCCCATGCGCCGTTCTCCGAGCCGCTGGACGAGGAGCTCATCGCCCGGGCGGTCGGCGCCGGGCAGCGCTGGATCTCGACGCTGGCCATCCACGCCGACCCGGCGATCGCGATCTCGAACGTGACCGCGTTCACGGCCGCCGGCGGACGGGTGCTGTACGGCACCGACCTCGGCAACGGCAACCGACCGAGCGCCCTGGACGTCGCCGAGCTGCACGCGCTGCACACGGCAGGGGTGCGCGGGCCGGCGCTGATCGCGACGCTCACCGACCCCTGGCCGCGGCCCGAGCCCGAGACCGGCGTGGCCACGTTCGTGCCCGGGCCGCCTCCGAAAGGCCCGGACGGCATCGCCGCGTGGCTGGGCGGCGCCGTCGTCGTGCCGGCGGAGGAGCTGATCACGGATGGCGAGTGAGGCGCTGCCCGCCGCCGACGGGCCGGCCGAGGCATCCGCCCTCGACGCCGCCGACCCGCTGCGGGCGCACCGGGACGCGTTCGTCGGCGCGCAGACGCCGCTCGTGTACTTCGACGGCAATTCGCTGGGCCGGCCGCTGCGCGCGAGCGTCGACGGCGCCGCCGCCTTCGTGCGCGACGAGTGGGGCGGGCGGCTGATCCGCGGCTGGGATGAAGAGTGGATGTCGCTGCCGGTGACACTCGGCGACCAGCTGGGCCGGGTGTGCCTCGGCGCCGAGCCCGGGCAGACCGTGATCGGCGATTCGACCACGGTGCTGCTGTACAAGCTGCTGCGCGCGGCGTTCGACGCGGTGCATGGGAGCGACCCGGCGCGGGTGCAGATCGTCGTGGACCGCGACAACTTTCCCACCGACCGGTACCTGGTCGAGTCCATCGCGGCTGAGCGCGGCGGGCAGGTGCGCTGGATCGAGGCCGACCCGGACGCCGGCGTCACCGCCGATGCGCTGCGGGCTGCGGTCGGCGGGCAGACCGCAGTGGTGCTGCTGAGCCACATCGCCTACCGCTCCGGATACCTGGCCGACGCGGCGGACCTGACCCGGATCGCTCATGACGCCGGCGCCCTGATCGTGTGGGACCTGTGCCATTCGGTGGGCGCGGCGCCCGTCGACGCCGACGCGTGGCAGTTCGACCTGGCCGTCGGCTGCACCTACAAATACCTGAACGGCGGGCCCGGCGCACCGGCGTTCGCCTATGTCGCGCGCCGCCACCTCGGTGTGCTGGATCAGCCCATCCACGGCTGGATGGGCGCCGCGGACGTGTTCGCGATGGCCCCGGAGTACGCGCCGGCGTCGGACGCGCGCCGGTTCCTGTCGGGCACGCCGCCGATCACCGGCATGCTGCCGCTGCGCGACGCGCTGGCACTGATCGAGCAGGTCGGCATCAGTGCGATCCGGGCGAAGTCGGTGGCTCTGACCGAGTTCGCGATCAGGCTGGCCGATGCCTGGCTGGCACCGCTCGGGGTGCGGGTCGCCTCGCCCCGGGACTGTGCGCGGCGGGGCGGGCACGTCACGCTGGCGCACCCGGCGATGCGCGCGGTGACCGCGCGGCTGTGGGCGCAGGATGTGATCCCGGACTACCGCGACCCCGACGGGCTGCGGATCGGTCTGTCGCCGCTGTCGACGTCGTTCGCCGAGGTCGCGACCGGCCTGCAACGCGTCGCCGAGGCGCTGCGCGAGCTCGGCTGATATGTAGCCGCGGCCCGCGGCGGGCAGAACTCCTCCCATCCGCGCCCGGAGTGGGCCTGGCGCGGGCTCTGGAGGCCACAACCGTCGGTTTCGGAGGAGTTCCGCCCGCCGGGCGGGGCAGCCAGGCGACACCGGAGTCTGACATCCGGTCGCAGTGGCCGTGCCACTGAGTCCCACGCGTAGACTGAAAACCCGCCGCACGAAGGAGAGCGTCGTGACGACACCTGCCACCAGCCCGACACCGCCCGCGAAGAAGAGCCGTGGGAGTGCTCCGGCTGCGGCCCAGCCGGAGACCGAGGCCAGGACGGCAGCGAGCACGAAGGCCGACTCGCAGGCCACCGCGAAGCCCGAGACCGCGGCCAAGCCCACACCCGCAGCCAAGCCGAAGGCTGCTCCCTCGAAGGCATCTGCCACCGCGGCGAAGGCCGCTCCCCGGAAGGCATCTGCCACCAAGCCGAAGGCGCTACCAAAGGCGGCCCCGAAGCCAATGGCGGCGGCGAAGGCGGCACCGCCCGCGACTTCGAAGGCTGCTCCCTCGAAGGCATCCGCCACGGCGACCGCGGCGAAGCCCGAGACCGCGGAGACGACGGCCCCGAAGCGCAAGACCACGCCGAAGCCGCGGGTCGCCGAGGCGGCAGCGACCGAACCCGCCGACACCCTCCCGGACGCCATCCGCGAGCCGCTGGATGCGGCGATCGCCCAGGTGCAGGACGGCGCGCGCGCCTGGAGCAGTCTCACCGGCGAGCAGCGCATCCGGCTGCTCGAACGCGTCCGCGCGGCAGTCGTGGCTTCGGCCGAGGAATGGGCGATCACGGCAGCACGGTCGAAGGGGCTGAACGAGTCCCACCCGCTGGTCGGCGAGGAATGGCTGTCCGGCCCCTACTCCCTGCTCGGCGCCCTGGACGGCTACATCGCCACGCTGCGCACCCTCGCCGCCGGCAAGAGCCCGCTCGACGGTGTGCGCACCGACCTGGTACCGGGCCGGCGGCTGCGCGCGCACGTGTTCCCTGCAACGCGGATGGATTCTCTGCTGCTGTCCGGCTTCACCGGCGAGGTGTGGATGCAGCCCGGCTACACGCTGGCCGAGGCCCGCCTCGAGGCGGGGCTCGGTCAGCGCGATCGGTCCGCTCGGGCGACGGCCGGGCTCGTGCTGGGCGCCGGCAACATCACCTCGATCCCGCTGCTGGACGTGCTCTACGAGCTGCTGGCGGCCAACCGCGTGTCGGTGCTGAAGGTGGGCCCTACACAGGACGACCTCGTGCCGGTGTACGAGCGGGTGCTCGCCCCGCTGATCGAGCCGGGCTTCCTGCGCATCGTGCGCGGGGGCGGGGACGTCGGTGCCTATCTGACCCGGCATCCGGCCTTCGAGCACATCCACATCACCGGCTCGACGACCACGTTCGACGCGATCGTGTGGGGCACCGGCGTCGAGGCGACGCGTCGCAAGAAGGCCGACGACCCGAAGCTGACCGTCCCGATCACCGCCGAGCTGGGCGGAGTCGCCCCGATCATCGTGGTGCCCGGTGAGTGGACCGACGACGACCTGGCCTATCAGGCGTCGCACATCGCGACCATGCGCCTGCACAACAGCGGGCACAACTGCATCGCCGGCCAGGTCGTGATCGTGGGCGCGGACTGGCCGCAGCGCGAGGCGTTCCTGGCGGCGCTGCGGTCCGCCTACACCGCGGCGCCGCGTCGGCCGGTCTGGTACCCGCGCAGCGACGAGAAACTGGCGCGCGCACGCGCCGATTATCCGGATGCCGCATGGAGCGCCGACGGCACCCGGGCGCTGATCGACATCGGCGCCGGCGCGGATGCGACCGCTCTGGAGACCACCGAGTACTTCGCCCCGGTGCTGGGCGTGGTCGAACTGGCCGGCAACGGCCAGGAGTTCCTCGACGCCGCCGTCGCGCACGCCAACGAGAAGCTGGCCGGAACGCTCGGCGCGAACGTGCTGATCGACCCGGCCACCGAGGCGGTGCTGGGCGACGGATTCGACCGGGCGATCGCCGAGCTGCGCTACGGCGGCATCGCGATCAACGGGTGGACCGGTGTCTTGTTCGCCACCCCGATCCTGTCGTGGGGCGCCTACCCGGGTGCGACCGTGCAGGACGTCGCCAGCGGCGTGGGCGTCGTGCACAACTCGCTGCTGCTGGCCGGCGTGGAGCGCTCGGTGCTGCGCGGCCCGTTCCGGCCGTTCCCGCGATCACTCGGCGGCAAGAACCGGTTCTCGGTGCTGCCCAAGCCGCCGTGGTTCGTCGACTCGCGCACCAGCACCCTCGTCGCCGAGGGCCTGACCCGCTGGTACATGGACCACAGCGTGCCGCGCCTGTTGGCCACCCTGACCCGGGCCATGCGATCCTGACCGACGGAGCACCATGACAGACGCCCTCGAAGCCGACTACGTGATCGTCGGCGCCGGATCCGCCGGAGCGGCCCTGGCCGCCCGACTGTCCGAGAACCCCACCACCTCGGTGCTGCTGTTGGAGGCCGGCGGACCCGACAAGGCGCTCGAGCTGCACATCCCGGCGGCGTTCTCGAAGCTGTTCCGCGGTGGCTACGACTGGAACTACGACACCGTGCCGCAGCCGCAGCTCGAAGGCCGCACGGTGTACTGGCCGCGCGGCAAGACGCTCGGCGGGTCGTCGTCGCTGAACGCGATGATGTGGGTGCGCGGCTTCCGCGCCGACTACGACGCGTGGGCGGATGCCGCCGGACCGGCATGGTCGTGGGAGTCCCTGGTGCCGTACTTCCTGCGGGTGGAATGCACCGCAGACCCGGCCGACCCCACACAGGGCACCGACGGCGCGCAGCCGGTCGAGCATCAGCGCGACCCGCGGCCGCACACCGCCGCGTTCCTGGCCGCCGCCGCAGAGGCCGGCTACCCGGTCACGGCGCCGAACCTGCCCGACGGGCAGGGCTTCTCGCAGACCATGGTGACGCACCACCGTGGGGCACGGGCATCCACCGCCGACGCGTATCTGCGCCCGGCCCGCCGCCGGCGCAACCTGCGAGTGATCACCGGCGCGCTGGTGCGACGGGTCACGTTCGCAGAGGGCGCCGACGCGCAGACGCCGCGGGCGACGGGCGTCTATGTCGACATCGACGGCGTGACCCGGCAGGCCCTCGCGCACCGCGAGGTGATCCTCTGCGGCGGGGCGATCAACACGCCGCAACTGCTCATGCTCTCGGGCATCGGGCCGGCGGCCCACCTGGCCGAGCACGGCATCACGGTGCGCGTGGACGCGCCCGACGTCGGCACGAACCTGCAGGACCACCTCGTCGCGGGGCTCGCCCCCGCCGCGGTCGGCGGCACGCTGTACACCGCCGAGAAGCCGGCGCAGCTGGTCGCCTACCTGACCCGGCGCAGGGGGATGCTGACCTCCAACGTCGCCGAGGCGTACGGCTTCGTGCGCACCGGCGTCGCCGACGAAGTCGGGGCGCCCGACGACCTGCCCGACATCGAGATCATCTTCGCGGCGGCCCCGTATGTCGGCGAAGGCCTCGTGCCGCTGCCGGCGGAGGGGCTCACGGTCGGTGCGATCCTGATCCAGCCGCGCAGCCGTGGCACGATCCGGCTGGCCTCGGCCGACCCGGCCCGGGCGCCGCTGATCGACCCGGCCTACCTCTCCGACCCGGACGGTGCGGACGCGCGCACGATGCGCGCCGGACTCGCCGTCTGCGAGCGGCTGATCGACACCCCGGCGCTTCGTGCGGTGCTCACCGGCGGATGGGTGCAGCCGGAGGACGCCGGGTCGATGAGCGCCGACGAGCGGGACGAGCTGTCGCTGCGCCGCTATTCGCACACCCTGTACCACCCGGTGGGCACCGCACGGATGGGGCAGGACACGGCATCCGTCGTCGACCCCCGGTTGCGCGTGCGCGGAGTGCGCGGACTGCGCGTGGCCGATGCATCCGTCATGCCGACCATCATCCGCGGGCACACCAACGCCCCGTCGATCGTGATCGGCGAGGTCGCGGCAGACCTGATCCGCGGCCGCTGACCGGCAGCGCCGGAGTGGTCAGGCCGCGAAGCGGTCGGTGGCGGCGCGCAGCGCGCGGGCGATGCCGGGCTCGGATGCCGCATGCCCGGCATCGGGCACGACCTGCAGCTGCGCCTGCGGCCACGCACGGTGCAGGTCCCACGCCGTCATGATCGGGGTGCAGACGTCGTAACGGCCCTGCACGATCACCGCGGGGATCTCGGCCAGGACGCCGGCGTCTTCGATCAGCTGACCCTCCCGCAGCCACCCGCCGTGCACGAAGTAATGGTTCTCGATGCGGGCGAACGCCACGGCGTGCTCGGACCGGCTGGCTTCGTCGACCCGCTGCGGATCGGGCAGCAGCGACACCGTGGCCGCCTCCCAGCGCGTCCAGGCCAGGGCCGCCGGCACGTGCACGGCGGGGTCCGGGTCGGACAGCCGCCGGTGGTACGCCTCGATCAGCCGCGATCGCTCAAGCACCGGGATCGGCGCGAGGAAGTCCTCCCACAGGTCGGGGAACAGCACTGCGGCGCCGCCCTCGTAGAACCATTCCAGCTCGTGGGAGCGCAGCGTGAAGATGCCGCGCAGCACCAGCTCGGTGACCACGTGCGGGTGCGCCTGCGCATAGGCCAGCGCCAGCGTGCTGCCCCATGATCCCCCGAAGACCTGCCACGCGGCGATGCCGAGGTTCTTGCGCAGCAGCTCGATGTCGGCGACCAGGTGCCAGGTCGTGTTGCGGCTCAGGTCGGCGTCGGGCGCGGAGGCGTGCGGCGTCGATCGGCCGCTGCCGCGCTGGTCCATCAGCACGATCCGGTACCTCTCCGGGTCGAAGAAGCGCCGATGCCAGGGCGCCGTGCCGCCGCCCGGGCCACCGTGCAGAAAGATCACCGGTTTGCCGTCGGGGTTTCCGCTCTGCTCCCAATACACCCGGTGGCCGTCGCCGACCACCAGCATCCCGTCGCCGTACGGCTCGATCGACGGATACAGAATGTCGTCAAGATGTGTCAGACCACTCACAGCTTCCCCCCGACGTCCGCATATTCTTTGAACGTCATGCGTTCACGCTACCCGGTGATCGCCGCCGGCGCGGGGATCCTGGCGCCGCGCCCCGAAGGCCCGGCATTGCCGCCGACCCGCGAGAATCAGTATTCTGGCCGAGACTCAGGGCGTCGCACAAGGTCTCGGTCGGGATGCTGATTCTCGAGAGAGGATGAGTTCGGGTAGCCGTCGGGGGATGCGGCCGGGATGCGCCTGAGCGGTCAGCACGGAAGGGCACTGATGGATCAGGCACTGCTGACGCTGCTGATCGCCGTCTTCGCGGTAGTGCTCATCGCCCTGATCAACGGGCTCGCCCGGCGGCTGGGCGTCGCCGGACCGCTGCTGCTGGTGGCCGTCGGCGGCGGCATCGCGCTGCTGCCGTTCGTGGATGTTCCACCGATCGCGCCGGAGTGGATCCTCATCGGCGTGCTGCCGCCGTTGCTGTACTCGGCTGCGGTGAGCCTGCCGGCCATCGAGTTCCGTCGCGACTTCGCTCCGATCGCCGGGCTCTCGGTCGTGCTCGTCGTGGTCAGCGCACTCGTGCTGGGGGTGTTCTTCTGGCTCGTGATCCCGAGCGTCGGCCTGCCGCTGGGCATCGCCCTGGGTGCGATCCTGAGCCCCACCGACGCCGTCGCCACCTCCATCGTCAAGCGCCTGGGCATCTCGCCGCGCGTGGTCACGATGCTCGAGGGCGAGAGCCTGCTCAATGACGCGACCGCCCTGGTGCTGCTGCGCACCGCGATCGCCGCCATCGCCGCCGGCTTCTCGCTGTGGGGGGCGGTCGGCGCGTTCGCCTGGGGCGTGCTGATCGCGATCGCAGTCGGCGCGGTGGTCGGATGGCTGCTGCTGCGCGCGCGGCACTGGGTGCGCAATTCAGCGGCAGGCACCGCCATCAGCTTCGCGGTGCCGTTCCTGGCCTATCTGCCGACCGAGCAGCTGGGCGGCTCGGGCCTGGTCGCCGCCGTCGTGGCCGGCATCGTGACCGGGCAGGGCGCGCCCCGGCGCCTCACCCCCGAGGAGCGGCTGAGCGACACCCTGAACTGGCGCACCGTGGAGCTGGTGCTCGAGGGCGCGGTCTTCCTGATCATGGGCCTGGAGCTGCGCGACATCGTCACGCAGAACCTCATCGACAGCTCCGGTCTGTGGCACGGCACCTGGCTGGCGCTGTCGGCGCTGGGCATCGTGCTGGCCGTGCGCGCCGGATACGTGTCGCTCGTCGTCTGGGGGCAGGGACGCCGCGCACGGCGGATGAACCGCGCCCGACTGGAGCACCTGGGCGACCGGCTGGATGCCGTCGCCGACGGCCGCATCTCGCTGCCCACACGGGCGCACCGCGGCCCGCGCCGCGTCGCCGACCCGCAGCGCTGGCTGGACGCGATGCGCGGCCGCGTGGCCCGGGGCCTCGCTGACATCGACTACTACCAGGCGACGCCGCTGGGCGCACGGCACGGCTCGATCATCGTCTGGGCGGGGATGCGGGGCGTCGTGACCCTGGCGGCGGCTCAGACGCTGCCCCGGGAGGGCATCGAGCATCGTGCGCTGCTGGTGTTCGTCGCGTTCCTGGTGGCGCTGGTCAGCCTGATGCTGCAGGGCTTCACACTGCCGGCGGTGGTGCGCATCCTGAAGATCGGCGGCACCGGCGATGAGAGCGTCGACCGCACCGAGAAGGCGCGCCTGGACGGCGAGCTGCGGCAGGCCGCGGCATCCGCCCTCGGATCGGAGGGCCTCGCGCGCCGCGACGGCACCGCATTCACCGAGGGACTGGCGGACCGGTTGGGCGAGCACCTGACCGATCCGCCCGACGACGACCAGTCGAATGCGCACCGCGACCGGCTCGAGCTGCGCCTGATCGCCATCGCTGCCATGCGCCACCGGCTGCACGACCTCTCGCACGAGGGCACCTTCGGCACTGCGATGCTGCGGCGCGCGCTGGCCGAGCTCGATGCCGACGAGCTGAGCCTGCGGCTGCGGTTGGAGGACGAATGACGTCTTCCCGGCCGGACGAGAGACAATAGCGGCATGCCGCACACGTCTCCGCTTCCGCTGCCGCACGACGCAGCCGTCTGTCCGGAGTGCTTCGTTCAGCTGCAGCGCGATCGCGACTGGTGGCAGGCGCGGCCCGAAGGGGCACGACTGGTCGGCCTGGTCGTGGGCCGCGAAGACATGCCCTCGATCAAGCAACAGCGCGACGACCTGGCGCTGTTCGGCGTGCCGATCGAAGGCTTCCGCCATCCCGCCCCCGAGACGATGGAGTCCTGGGAACAGCGCCTGGTGCGACTGTTCGGCACGCTGCGCCGCGGCGACGTGCTCGTGGTCGCCAGCATCCATGCGCTGGGCCGGGACATCGACGAGGAGACCCGCACGGTCGCCGAACTGCGCCGCCGCGGCGTCGTCGTGAAGGTGCTCGATCACAATGGCCGGCACCTGTTCGACGCGGGACGCTGAGCCGACCCGGCTCAGTCGTCGGGGGCGGCCTCGGCGTCCAGCAGCGGCAGGTCCTCGCGCGTGACCAGGCGTGCCGAGATGGCGTGCTCGACCAGGCGCACCCGCCGTCCCGTCGCATAGGAGCGCACGCCGCCGCGCATGCCGGGCACGCCCATCCGGTCGAGCTTGTCGCACACGTTGTCGAGCTTGCGATTGAAGCGGGTCAGTGTCCAACCCAGTCGTGCCGACGCCTGCGCCGAGGTGGGCAGCTCGCTCATGCCGGCGCCCTCGCGGCGCAGCACGGGCTCGGCCAGGGCGAGGATCATCACCTTCTGGCTCGGCGTGAGCGGGACCTCGCCGATCGTGCTCTGCCCGGCGTCGTCGTCGAATCGCGCGACCTCGCGAAACGTAGGTTCGGCGGCGTGCACGATGATCTCGTAGGTGGTGGGGCCGGCGCTGAAGACCACCGTCGTCGTCTCGAACACGAGCGGCAGCCGCGCCCCCGGCGCCAGCCACGCCTGCACACGCCCGCCCGAATCGGTCACGGTCGCCGCCAGCCGTGATCCGACGTTGGACAGCAGCCAGAGACCGTCCGCGCAGTGGATGGACAGGAAGTGCCGGTGCAGGAACAGGTTGTCCTCGATGGCCAGGTCGCCTTCACGGCCGACCGTGAACACGTCACCCGGGTGCACCGGGAACAGCTCGCCGGCGAACTCGACGGTGACCGGCAGAGCCTCGGCCGTCACGGGACGCAGCCCGTGACGGGGTCGGAACTGGCGCCGTCGGGTCGCAGCGTGCGCACCTGGATGCAGGTGCGGCCCGACGCATCCACCGGCTGCGTCACGGTGGCCTGGTCGACCCGCTGCGTCTTGCCCGGAGCATCGGGGCGCGACACGTCCTGCCACAGGAACACGCCGTCGGCATCGGTGTCGGCGCTCTGCCAGGTCCACACGACCGCAGACCCCTGCACGGCGCCGTGCAGCTTCGTCGGCGATGCGACCACAGGAGGCAGCGGGTCGACGGGCTGGGGCGGCCCCGCGGATGCCGTGTTCTGCGGCGCCGCGGCATCGCCCAGCAGCTGCGGCAATGCGACCAGGGCCACGACCACCAGCGCGACCACGACCACGGCCGCGCCGATCCAGGTGAACAGCCCCGCCCTCGGGCGCCGCCCAGCCGTCGGCGCCTCGTCCGGCACCGCGTTCGGCACGTCCAGAATCCGCGCGCGGGTCGACTGGATGCCCGGTTCGGCATATACCGGTTCCGGCGGCGGCGCGGCAGCGCGGATGACGGTGTCATCGGGCACCTCGGCATCGGGGTACGCCCACGTCGGCGGCGCGACCGGCGGCGGCGGCGCCATCGGCACCGACCCGCTGCGCGGCCGGGTCTGCGCAGCCGAGGTCGGATCGGGCACCGTCGGGCCGGGCCGCATCGAGCGGGCCCGGGTCGGGTCTGTCGCCGCCGCCGTCACATCCGCCGGGCGGGTCAGGCCCGCGGCCGGCGCCGTCTGCGGATCGATGCTCACGACACCGCGCACCCGGGTGAGCCCGTCGTCCTCGTCGTCGACGAGGTCGTCCGCCGCACCGTCGTCGAGGATGTCGATCGGGGTGACCGCCAGAGACAGCTCGATCTGCACCTTCTGCAGCATCCGCGCGAATTCCAGCGCCGTCGGCTGCCGCGCGGCCGAGAGCTTGGCCATCGCCCGTTCCAGGCCCTGCTGCAGCGACAGCGGCGTGTCCGCTCGCCCCAACGGCGGCAGGGCGGTGGACTCGATGCGCCCGATCAGGTCGGCGGCGGTGTTGCGCTGGCCGGGCAGCTCGAACGGCGAGCGGCCGGCCAGCAACGTGTAGACCGTGGCACCGAGCGCGTACACGTCCGAGCGGACGTCGCTGTGCGGGGTGTCGGCGAACGACTCCGGGGGCGACCACGGAATCGACAGCCCGGCCGACTCGGCGGCGGCGGTCGTGGTCGAGGCGATGCCGAAATCGGTCAGCGCCGGCCGGTTGTACTCGGTGACGAGGATGTTCGCCGGTTTGATGTCGCGATGCAGCACCCCGGCGCGGTGCGCGGTCTCGACGGCGGCGGCGACCTGCACGCCCACCCGCAGCGACTCGGCGACCGAGAACGGCTCGCGCCGGTAGCGCACCTGCAGGTTCGGCTTCGGACAGTACTCCATCACCAGATACGGGCGGCCGTCGCCGGCCACGCCCGCCTGGTAGATCGTGACGATCGCCGGATGTGTGGACAGCATCGCCATCACGTTGGCCTCGTCGGTGAACTCCGCCGCCGACCCGCTCGACATCCGCTCGGTCAGCAGCACCTTCACCGCGACCCGGCGGCGCGGCAGCTGCTGCTCATACAGGTACACGTCGGCGAATCCGCCCGACCCGAGCAGCTCGACGTAGCTGAAGCCGGGCAGGTCGGGCGGGGCGGCCGGTGTGCGGCGAGGACTCATGCGTTCTCCACGACGGTGACGGTGACACCGTCCCCGAGATCGAGCACGTCGCCCACCACGACCACGTTGCGCTCCCCCGGGTGCAGCCGCACCGGGTCGGCGCCGACGCGTCGCAGCGTCGTGCCGTTGGTGGTGTTCAGATCGGTGGCGAGAATGCTGTCGCCTTCCACGCGCACTTCCAGATGACTGCGCGAGATGTCCTGGTCGGGGCTGTCGACGGCGATCAGGTGCGGCAGATCGGTTCCGGTCACGCGGGTGGAGCGGGGCCTGCGGCCGATCACGACGGTGCGATCGAGCCGGACGGTCTGACCGGTGGACAGTCGCAGCGCTCCGGGCGCGGCAGGCCGGGGCGGCGCGAGCGGCTCGACGTCGCCGGCCGGGGCGGCGCTGGTGCCGAGACCGTCGCGCAGCGCGCGCGCGTGCGCGACGGTGACGGTCTCGCCATCGTGATCCCCCCGGATGCGCACGGATGCCACTGTATCGGTCGCCTCCTCCGACGCAACCTCCGGTGCGTCGGAGTCGGGGCGCAGCACCGTATGCTGCGGCAGCCAGGTGTCGGCACCGCTGAGGGTCAGCACGGCGGACGAATCGATCAGCGCAGGGCCCTCGCCCGCCGCAGGGTGCGGCGCCTCGAGCGGCTGAGCCGGCGGTGCGGCCGCAGGCGCCGCTTCGACTGCCGGCGCCGGGCGGGATGGCGCATCCGGCTGCGCGACGCCGGGCGCCGCGGCTGGGCGAACCGGCGCGTCCGCGTGCGCAGTCCAATCGACCACCGCGCCGCCGGCACGCACGACGCCGTCGCGCAGCGGCAGGTCGGCGGCATCGGCGGCATCGGCGGCATCGGCGGCGATGCGGATCTCGGTGCGGGTCACCGCGCGCACCACCTGCTCCGACCACGTCGTGACGCCGGTTCCGCTGATCTGCACCGGTTCCGGACCGCCGAGCGCGGTGATCGAGATGTCGCCGCGCACCGCGAACCGCACGCCGCCGGGCTCGGCGATCGCGACCAGGAACGGCGGGATCGTGGTCAGCGACGTGCCGAAGGCGCCGGTGAGCGCCTCGAGCACGGCCGCGATGCCGCGGCCGTGCTCGACTTCTCGCCAGATGCGGCCGAGCAGGTCGGCGGGGATGTCGGCATCGATCAGCACCACCGTGTCGGCGGTGGCGACCAGGTGGGCGCGTCCGGGGACATAGCGCAGGGTGACCATCAGCGGGCTCCTTCGGTCAGGCGCGGCTCGCGAGGCCGGGTGTCGGCATCCAGCTCGTCGTCATCGGGCCGCACCGGCTGCGTGCCGCGCCCGTCGCGCGCGTGGTGCCCGCCGTCGCCGACGCTGAGCGCATCGACGACGAGCACGGTGATGTTGTCGCGACCGCCGTGCAGCATGGCCTCGTGCACCAGCCGGGTGGCTGCGGCCTGCGGGTGCCCCTCCTCGCGCAGGATCTGGTCGATGCGCTCGGGCGCCAGCTCACCGGTGAGGCCGTCGGAGCACACCAGGATGCGGTCGCCCTCCTCGGCGGGGATCAGCCAGTAGTCGGGCTCGCCGTCGTTGCCGGCGCCGATGGCGCGGGTGATCATGTTGCGGCGCGCATCGCCGAAGGCCTGGGCCTGGTCCAGCTCGCCGCTGTCGATGAGCTCCTGCACGACGGAGTGGTCCACGCTGATCTGCTCGAGCACACCGTCGCTGAGCCGGTAGGTGCGCGAGTCGCCGATGTTGACGGCCAGCCAGTAGCCGTCGCCGTCCACATCGGCGATCGCCACGCCGGTGAGGGTCGTCCCGGCTCCGGCTCCGGCGCCGCTGGGCAGGTCGTCGACCAGGCCGCGGGCGCGGGCGAACGTCGCCCGCAGCTCGGCGATCGAGACCGCCGGCCGGCCCACGAGCTGGGCGAACTCGGCGATGACCGTCGCGCTGGCGACCTCGCCGGCCTGGTGGCCGCCCATGCCGTCGGCCACCAGGAAGAGGGGGGATGCCGCGAGGTAGGCGTCTTCGTTCAGTCGGCGACGCAGCCCGGTGTCGCTGGCCGCACCGCACACCACGGCGATGGTCGATGCCCGTCGGGGGGCGCTTTCGGCGTTCATGCCGGCACCTGCACGCTCACGCTGCGATCGCCGATCTCGAGCCGGTCTCCCGGGCGCACCGGGGTGCGCTGCCCCGGCGTCAGGGTGGCCCGGCGACCACGGCGCACGAGCACGACGCCGTTGGTGGAGTCGTGGTCGATGACCCAGGCGCCCTCGGCGTCGCCGCCCACCTCGAAATGCGTCTTCGACAGCGAGAGCGTCTCGTCCCGCACCGCCACGACGACCACGCCGTCGGCACGGACGGGATTTCGCCCGAACAGCGTACGCCCGTACACGGCGACGCTGGTGCCGTCATCCCACACCAGCAGAGCGGCCGGCATCGGGCCGGGCGCCTGCCCGGGCGCAGACAGCTGCAGTGTGCTCATGCGCTCTCCTTCGGTGCGGGGCGGGCCGTTGCCGCGCTGCCGTCGTGCTCGACCGGCGCGGCCTGTGCCCGCGGCCGCGGCAGCCACGTCGCCGCGGCGGTGCCGGCCAGCAGCGACCGCAGCGACAGCCGCGCACCGAGCCGGCGCCAGAAGCCGCGCTGCCGGCCGACATCCTTCACGACCGAGTCGACCTGCTGCCAGAACGTCTCGACCTCGGCGTCGCTGGCTTCGCCCGGACCCCACACCTGCGCGTCGGCATCCCGGCCCAGCACGGCCACGGCGGGCCCGCCGAAGGCCGCACTGACGGCAGCGGCGTCCTCGCCGCGCGTGCGACCGGGCTGCACCGGTGTGCCGTAGTCGACGGCGCGGTCGATCAGCTCATCCCAGCCGCCGCTGATCCGGTCCGCAGGCCGCGGCGCCTGACGGCGCCGTCTGCGCCGGGAGGCCTTCAGCGCACCGATAATGAACAGCGGAGACGCCAGCACGGCCAGCACGCCGGCCCCGATGCCGGTGGCGATCAGGACGGCGATCAGGCCGTTCGCGGCCGCCGGGTCCGGCTTCTTCTTGCCGTGATCGGCGGCCACCGTCGGCGGCGCGTCGACGGCCTGCTGCTCGGGCGGCGGCGGCTGCAGCACCTGCGGCTTGGGCTCGGAGCGCGGCTTGGTGGCCTGGTCGGTGGGGATGTGGTCCTTCGGCGGGGTGGGGTCGAACGCGACCCAGCCGACGCCGGTGAACGGCACCTCGACCCAGGCGTGCAAATCGTCGCCGGTGGCGGCGAACCGGGCGCCGGCGGCTGCGTCAGGCCCCGGGTAGAAGCCCATCACGACCCGCGCGGGGATGCCGAGCTGGCCGGCCATCAGCGCCATCGCGGTCGCGTACTGCTCATCGTCGCCGACCATCTGCTTCGAGCCCAGCAGCGCGGCGATGCGGGCGGCGCCATGGCCGGGCAGCGACCACGGCTCGCCTTCCAGCCCGTGGCTGAAGAAGCCGCCGTCGGCGAGGTACTTCTGCAGCTCGCGCACCTGCTCGATCGGGGTCTTCGCCTCGGCGGTGGCCTTGCCGGCGATCACGGCCAGTTCCGCCGGCACCCCGAGCTGCGCCGGGATCTTCACCGGGGCGATGGGTGTCTTGGCCAGGGCCTTGTCGGTCGGCTGCGCCGCGACGACCGTGGTCAGCTCGTACGCGTCGCCCTTGTTCAGCCCCGCCGCCACGAGCCCCGACGAGGTGGCGTCGTTGTACTGCGCGCCGGCGGCCAGCTGGTCGGCGCGCGCGCCGGCGAACCTGACGGACTGCACGGCGCCGACCTCGGGCATCCATACCCCGGTGAACGCGCCGATGTCCACCCGCACCCGCGCCGCGGTGCCCACGGCACCGGCGGACATGTTCGCGCGCACCGGCGAGAACGCGCTGGACGAGCCGTATCCGGTGTCCGACACGTTATAGACCGTGCCGCTGTACGCGTCCATCACGGCCAGGCGCACGCGTGCGCCCGGCGGCATGCCGGTGACGGTGAACAGCGTGGTCGAACGGTCATCGCGCACGTACCGTCGGAACGACTGCATCGGGCTCGCATAGTCGTGGATGTCGAACGGCGGGATCACGACGTCGCGCAGCACGTAGCGCGGGGATGCCGGCGCCGAGAAACCGCTCGTGGCGACGCCGGCGAGCACCGCGAGCACGATGATCCCGGCGCCCGCGACGACCCGGCGGCGGGTGCCGGCGCCGGCAGCCGCGCCGGTCTCGGCCAGGGAGATGACGGCGGCGCCGGGCTGCCAGGCCTGACGCAAGGCGAGCCACACCACCACGACGACGGCGAACAGCACGCCCTCGATGACCGCGGCGGCCGGCCGCGAGGTGCCCAGCGCGATCTGGACGATCAGGGTCGCCCCGGCCGGGAGCAGCGCCCAGCCGGGTCGGCGCAGCCGCAGCGCGAGACCGGCGGTCAGCACGCCCGCCGTCAGCAGCAGCAGGAACGGGACGATGCCGAAGCCGTCGGCTGTCGCGACCGGCGCGACCGTGGTCAGCAGCGACTTCCAAGAGGTGATCACGCCGGCCGCGAGGCTCTGCAGCGAGCGCAGGCTCGGGATGACCCCGGCGATTGCGCTCTGCGGGGCGGCGAGGGCCGTGCCGAGCACGAAGTAGGCGCCGATCGTGACGGCCGCCACGATCAGGATGCCCCAGCGCAGCCGCGCGCCGACGGCGGCGATCGCGATGCCCAGTGCCAGGCCGCCGAGCGCGGGCAGCAGATAGCCGGGGCCGCCGAAGGTCGGCCAGAACCCGATCACGGGCACCAGCAGCAGGAGTGCGGTGGCCGCGATGTCGAGGATCCACCGGCGGCGGGGCAGGCTGCCGCTCACGAGAGCACCTTCGCCAGTGCCGGTGCCACCTGCTCGAGGGCGCCGACGGTGACCACCGACGCATCGCCGATCCGGTTCATCGCGGGGGCTGCGCCGTCCTGCGCCCGCACGGCCAGCACGCGGGTGCCGAACGGCAGCCGCGCGCACGCGGCGCGCAGGCGTGCGGCATCCACGCTCGACCCGCACACCAGCACCACCACACTGGCCAGCGGGACCGCGGCGGCGACGGCGCCGGCGAGGTCTTCCACGCGCCCGTCGCGAGCGCGCGAGTGGCCGAGCGCGGCGAGGCTGTCGAGGAGCCGTTTGCCGGTGGCCGCCGGCAACGTGCGCCCGGGCACGTGCACATCGACCTGGCGCGAGTCGCGCAGCGCCCGCAGGCCGAGGGATCCGGCCACCGAAATCGCCAGTTCGAACTCGTCGGGCACCCGGTAGTCGGCGGCCAGGGTGGACAGGCCGATCACGAAGTGCGAGCGGCGCGTCTGCTCGTACTGCCGCACCATCATCTGCCCGGTGCGCGCGGTGGAGCGCCAGTGCACATGCCGCAGGTCGTCGCCGGGCTGGTATTCGCGCAAAGCGTGGAAGGACACGTCGTCGGGCGCGAGGTCGGCGGTGGGCAGGCCGTCCAGGTCGCGCATGAACCCGAGGGTCTGCCCGCCGAAGGTGACGGTCTTCGGGTGCACGAACAGGTCCACCGGCTCGTCCCGGCGGGCCACCCGCTCGAACAGGCCGAGCGGATCGCCGCGCACCACGCTGACCGGGCCGACCGGCAGCACGCCGCGGCGTGAGGTGGGGATGGCGAACAGCTCTTCCACGGACTGCTCGGCGCCCAGCCGGGGCACGTCGAAGACGCCCCGGCCGGCGCCGACCGGCAGCACGACCCGAGAGGGCCGGATGGCGCGGCCGCCGGCATTGGTCAGGGTCAGCGCGCCGACCGCGCGCTCGCCCACCACGACCCGGTCGCGGGTCAGGTCCAGGCCGATCTCGTAGGCGGTGCGGCCGATCAGCATCAGCGCGCAGACGACCAGGATGACCGACAGCACCACCGCCGCGACCACCAGCTCCCACCAGCCCAGCAGCTCGCCGGCGATCCACAGTCCCGCCGTCACGGCGATCAGCACCCAGGTGACGGGCCGGATCACCCGAGCGGTCTCGCGTGCTCCCGCGCGCACCGCGGACCGCGCCCGGAGGGCGACCGCCGTCCAGGGCGTGCGGTCGGCCCCGGTGCGCGCGGGTGCGCTGATCGTCGAGGAGGCCATCAGGCGGCGGATCTGGCCTGAGGTGCGGGCACGCTCTCCAGCACGCGGGTGATGATGGTCTCGGCGGTGTGGCCGGCGAACTCGGCCTCGGGGTCGAGCACGATCCGGTGCGTCCACACCGGGGCGGCGAGCGCCTTGATGTCTTCCGGGATGACGTAGTGCCGCCCCTGCGCGGCCGCCCAGACCTTCGCCATCCGGACCATCGACAGCGATCCGCGCACCGAGACGCCCAGCCGGGACGACGGATCGGTGCGGCTGGCCTCGGACAGTTGCGCGGCATAGCGCAGCACGGCCTGTTCGACGTGCACGGTCGCGGCCAGGTCGGCCATGTCGGCGACGGCGCTGGTCGTGATGATCGGCGACAGGTGCGCGGCGGGGTTGCGGTCGGCCGCACCGGCCAGGATCCGCTCGGCCACGGCGATGTCGGGGTAGCCGATCGACGTCTTGATCAGGAAGCGGTCCAGCTGCACCTCAGGCAGCTTGTAGGTGCCGGCCTGCTCGATCGGATTCTGCGTCGCGATGACCAGGAACGGGCGGCCGACCTCGTGCGCGGCGCCGTCCACGGTCACCCGGGACTCCTCCATGACCTCCAGCAGCGCCGACTGCGTCTTCGGCGAGGCGCGGTTGATCTCGTCGGCCAGCACGATCGAGGCGAACACCGGTCCGCGGTGGAACTCGAAGGTGCGGGTGCCCTGGTCGTAGATGGTGACGCCGGTCACGTCCGAGGGGAGCAGGTCGGGGGTGAACTGGATGCGGCTGGAGGTGCCCTGCACGGTCGCGGCCAGTGCCTTGGCGAGGCTCGTCTTGCCGGTGCCGGGAGCGTCCTCCAGCAGCACATGCCCCTCGGCCAGCATGGCCGACAGCACCAGGGCGACGACCTCGCGCTTGCCCATCACCGCCTTGTCGATGTTGTCGACGAGGCGGGCGAAGGTGCCCTGGAACCAGGCTGCCTGCTCGGGTGTCATGGTCATCGGTGTCGTTCCTCTTCTCTGCCTGTCACCAGGTGATGTGCGCGGCGTCGCCCCAGCCGCCGATGTGGATCCAGGCCTCCTGACCCGGGTCGCCGAAGTAGCACCGGTTCAGGTTGACCGTGCCGTTGGCCGGGATGTAGACGCTGTAGCCGCTGGCGAACGGTGTGCCGCCCCATGGGCCGGTGGCGTTGCACGAGACGCTGTAGGTGCCGGCCGGGAAGTTCGACACCGAGAAGTTCATGTACGCGCAGGACCACGTCGTACAAGTGCTGCTGGTGTGGGATGCGCCCTTGACCGTCTTGGCGCCGGCAGTGGGCGGTTGCGGTTTGGCACCCGTCTTCGCGCTGGCCGAGCCGATCGCACCCCATCCCGCCTTGTTGTGCGCCTGCACCTCGATCTTGTGCGTCTGGGAGTAGCCGTAGCTCTTCGTGACCGAGCCGCTGAGGCCGACGCTCTGCCAGCTGCCGCCGTCGTAGCGGACCCGCATCTGGTCGATCGTGGCGCCGCCCGTCGAGGGCGCCGTCCACGAGAAGGTGATGCTCGTGCCGCTGGCCGATGCCCGCACAGCCGGGGTGCCGGGCAGGCCGTAGGGGACGACGGCATCCGATGCCGCCGAGGCTGCGCCGGTGTAGGTGGCCCCGTCGACGGTGGCCACCGCGCGCATGCGCACGGTGTACGAGGTGCCGTTGTTCAGTCCTCCGATCGTGCCCGATGTCGCGGTCCAGCTGCCGGTCCACCCGCCGCCGTTGAGGCTGTACTGGTAACGCACTTCGGTGCTCTTGGCACCATTGCCGGTGGCGGCGGTGAAGCTGACGGACAGCTTCTTGTCGCCGGCCGTGGCCTTCACCCCGGTCGGCGCACCGGGCGGGATGACACCGCGTCGGGGCGCCGACACGGCGCTGAACGCCCCCCAGCCGGCCTTGTTCTGCGCGCGCACCTTGAAGGTGTAGTCGGTCGTGTTGGTGTCCACGACCACGGCCTGCGACGTCACGCCGCCGGAGACCGAGATGGTCCGGAGCGTGGAGGAGCCGCGCATCACGGCGAGCTGGTAGCCCGACACCGCGTCGCCGTTGTTCGCCGGGGCCGACCAGGACACCTTCATCTGCGCCTGCGACCCGACCGGGCTCAGCATCGACGTCGTCGGCCGGCCCGGGGCATCCGGTGCCCGCGCAGGGATCTCGGTCGCCGACCAGCTGCTCCAGCTCGAGGGCTCGGGGGCGCGGTTGACCGCCTGCACCCGCACCTGGTACGCGGTGCCGTTCTCCAGCCCGGTCCAGGTCAGCGTGTTGCCGGTCACCTTGGTCTTCTGCGCGATGCCCGACGGCGGCGCCGGTGAGATCTGCAGGTTGTAGCTCTCGACCGGTGAGCCGGGCGTGGGCGGCGTCGTCCAGGCCACTTTCAGGCTGCCGTCGCCGTAGGCCAGGGTCGGCGCCTGCGGGGTGTCCGGCCGCGCGTCGGGGCGCGCGGTCTCGGATGCCGGCGAGGCGGGTGAGTCGCCGATGCGGTTGGTGGCGACGACCGTGAAGTTGTATTCGACGTTGTTGGTCAGGCCGTCCAGGGTGCACGTGGTCGCCTGGCACACGCGGCTGTCTCCGCCGCCGACCGCCGAGACGGTGTACTGCGTGATCGGCGCGCCGTTGTCCACCGGCGGCGTCCACGACAGCACGACGGTGCGGTCCTGCACGCTCGAGACGGTCGGCGTGCCGGGCGTCTGCGGCACGCCCTGCACCGTGACGATGATGTGGCCGTCGACCGTGCGATCGGGGTCGCCGGTGGCGTCCCGGATGCGATAGCGCAAGGTCAGCCGGCCGACGAAGTCCGCGGCGGGGGTGATCTGGATGTGGTCGCCGGCGATCTCGGGCACGCCGTCGCCGGCCTCGGTGGCGACGTCCACGATCTTCAGCGGCGTGTCCGGGAACGGGTTGAAGTCGTTGGCCAGCACGTCCACCCGGATCGTCTTGCCCTGGTCGGCCTGCGGCACCACGTCGTCGTTCGCGGTCGGCAGCGGCCGCGTCGAGGCGGTCACCGCCACCGTCACGGTGCCGGTGATCGGCGGCGTGTGGCCGTCCGAGACCTGCAGTTCGATGCTCGCGGTGGTGCCCTTGGGCGTGGACGCGTCCGCGCCCACCTGCAGGCTCTGCCCCTCGACGGCCGCGGTGAAGCCGCGGGGCACGTCGCCGGCGATGCGGTAGGTCATGCCCGCGAGGTCGCCCTCGTCGATGTCGGCGGTCAGGGCGCGCAGGTCGAGGGTGGATGCCGCTTCACCGGGCGCCACCTTCAGCTGCGAGTCGGTGAACGTCGGCGGCTGATTGTCGGGGGGCAGCACCGTGATCGGCAGCACCAGCGTCGCCTTGTTGCCCTGGGGGTCGTCGGGGCCAGTACCGTCGGTGACCTCGAAGGTGATGGCATCCTGCCCGAAGTAGCGGTCGGCCGAGGTGTAGACCAGCGTGCGCTGATCCTTGATCAGACTGTCGCCGTTGCCGTGCAGCGCCGAGACGTTGCCCGCCTCGGTGATGACCGCGCCGCTGCCGCGGCCGACCCGCACGTAGTCGGGCAGGGGCAGTTCGATGGTGGCACCGCTCTTGACGGTGACGCCCGTGGTCGAGGTCAGCGCCGGCGGCAGCGTCGTGATCGCCGGAACCCAGATGAACGCGGATGCCGTCAGAGCGTCCTGATCGGTGATCGTGTACGGCAGCACCTGCTCGGTATCGCCCAGGGCGATGCTCACCGTGCCGTCCGCCTGCACCGCGGCGGCGTCGCCGCCCACGTGCACCTTCAGCGCGTCGATCGTGCCGTCCGGGTCCTCGTCGTTGGCGAGCACATTCAGCTTGGCGCGCCCGTCCTCGATCTGGTCGGCCTGCACCTGGTCGTCGCGCGCGATCGGCGCGATCAGCGGCACATCCGGGCGCACCGAGATCTGCAGCACGCCCACCGCCTCGGCGCCGTGCGCGTCGCGGATCGTGTACTGCAGCGACCTCTCGATCGGCGTATCCGGTGCCGTCACCACGACGCGGCCGCCCTGCACGGTCGCGGCGAGGCCGGGAACATCGGGCAGGACCAGGCCGTTCGGGACCAGTCCGAACGCGTCGCCTTCGGGGTCGGAGTCATTGGTCAGCACCGGCACGGCGATGATCCGGCCCGGTCGCATCGAGACGGCGTCCTTCACGGCGTAGGGCGCCTGGTTCGTCGACGGGGCGGGGGCGATGCCCACCCGGATCGTGGCCGTCGCGTCCTTGCCGAGGCGGTCGCGCACCCGATAGGTGAACGAGTCCGAGCCGGTCTCGTCGCCGACCGCCTGATAGTCGATGTAGTCGGCACCGACGGCGACCACGCGCCCCTTGCCGGGAGCCGATGCCAGACCGGTCAGCTGCACCGAGTCGCCGTCCGGGTCGATGCCGTCCAGTGGTATCGGGATGCGCACCGTCGCGCCGGAGAGCACCCGCGCGGTGACGTCGCGCGGGCGCGGTGCCTGGTTCGTCTTCAGGTCGGGGGCCAGCACCTGGATCGTGACGTAGCCGGCGTCCTTCTGGCCGCTGGCGTCGACGGCCTCATAGGTGAGGTAGACGGTGCCGGGCGTGGCGCCGGCCCTGAACCGCACGGTGTCCTGCGAGACGAAGGCCTCGCCGTCCTTCGGGCTGACCAGGGGTGCGACCAGGTCGGGGGCGACGTGCAGCCGCCCGCCGTTGGGGTCGGAGTCATTGGCCAGCACCGGGATCGTCACGACGTCGCCGGCGCGCACGACGGCCTGATCGTCGGCCGCCACGGGCGGGCGGATGACCGACGGCGCCGGCACCGGGATGACCACGACCTGGCCGGTCGCGCTGTGCATGCCGTTGGAGATCGTGTAGCCGATCGTGACCTGCTGCGTCAGGGCGCCCTGGTCGGTGACCCGCAGCGTCTGGTGGCCGAGCACGGCCACGGACACGCCGTCGCCGTCGGGGACCTGCACCGACTGCACGACCAGGATGCCGCCGGCGGGGTCGGCGTCGTTGGCGAGCACGTTCACCAGGGTGTCGCCGCCGACCGGCAGCAGCGCGACGTCCTGCACCGCGACGGGCGGGGCATCCGTATCGCCGGTCGCCTTGACGTCGACCCGCACGATGCCCGGTGCAGTGGCGGTGCCGGCGGCCACCAGATACTGCACGTAGTAGGTGCCGACGGCGTCTGCGACGAACGAGAACTGGCGGTTGCCGAAGTCGGGGGTGACCTTGGCCCCGGCGACGTCGTCGACGCGGGTCAGGCGCAGCTCCTGACTGCTGGCGCTGTAATCGTTGACGAGCGGCGAGACGGTGGCGACCTGGCCGACGTGGGTGACGACATGGTCGGCAGTGGCCACCGGGTCGGTGGCGCCGCGGGGCCGCACGTCCAGCCGCAGCGTGCCCGTGGTGGCCTTCGTGCCGTCCGAGACGACGATCGTGATGTCCTTGCGACCGAGGGTGCCCGACACGGCGCGGTACGTGAGGCGGCCGTCCGGGGTCACCGACAGTTCGTCGCCGGTGGCCGGGGTCGCGCTGGCGAGGTAGATGTTGTCACCGTCGGGGTCGCGCCAGTCCGGCAGCACGTTGTAGGTGAGCACGCCGCCCGCCTCCATCGTCAACGCCGTGCTGCGCACCTGCTTCGGCGCCTGGTCGGGCGCCGACCACGGGTGCAGCGTCAGCCGCACCGAGCCGGTGTCGGTGCCGCCGCGACCGTCATCGACCCGATACGTGAAGCCGTCGGAGCCGGTGGCGTCGGCGGGCACCACGATCTGCAGGCCGGACCCGTTGTTGATCGACTCGAGCGTGCCGATGCGCGGACCGGCTTGGGGCACGCTGACGGTGAGCACGTCGCCGTCGGCGTCGGTGTCGTTCTCGAGCACCGGCAGGGCTGTGGTGCGGCCGGGGCGCACGCCGAAGTCGTCGGGATTCGCGATCGGCGGCGTGTTCTGCGCGGAGCGCTTGGGGAGCGTCGACTGGATGGTGTCTTCCGTGACGGTGGTCTCGTTGTCTTCGGACTGGCCCTTGGGCGGGGTCAGCTGATCCCAGTTGTCGACCTGCTGCATGCTGTCGCTGGCCATCCAGGTGCTGCCGCCGGCGATGTCGTTGAGGACCACGACATCGCGGTTCTGGCGAAAGGTCAGCTGGGCCTTCGTGTCGATGCCGCCGATGGCGGTGGCCAGGTCGGATGCCGTGCCGGTGCAGTCGCGGATGAAGCGGCCCGAGCCCGACCAGGCGCCGTAGGCGCAGCCGTTGAGCCAGACCGGCGCGGCCGGGGTGCCGGTCCCGCCGGCGTCCGTCGCTGCGGGCTTCGAGCCGTCCAGCGGCACGCGCAGCAGGGCGGTGCCGGTGGCCACGGTCACGGCGGCATCGGCGGCCGAAGGCTGCTGCAGGACGGCATCGCCGGCCGTCGGGAGCTTCTCGCTCAGGCCGGATGCCGTCACCAGCGTGCCGGTGCTCGCCTCGAGCACGACCGGCGTGGACCCGACCGCCGTGATCGAGACCTGGGCGTGGACTCCGAGCGCATCCAGCCGCTGCGTCTTGGCCTCGCCCGGTGCGCCTTCGGCGTCGACGGGCACGGTGGTCAGCGTGCCCCGGGCGGCCGAGACCGCATAGGCCGTCCCGTCGGTGCCCACGGTCACCGCGGCGCCCGCGCCCAGGGTCGCGACGGGCTTGGTGGTCGCCGCGTTGAACGCCGCCAGGCCACCGGCCGGCAGCACCCACAGGGCGCCCTTCGCGACGTCGAGAACCGCGATCGTGCTGGCCCCGAGCGCGACCTGCGCACCGGTGGGCACCTTGGTCGATCCGGTGAGGGCGACCGTCGCCGGGTCGACCGACGAGATGGCGCTGTCGCTGACGTCGTGCATCACGACGTTGCCACCGGACTGCAGCACGTCGTAGGACGCGGCCGCTGTGCGCAGTCCGCCGTCGAGCACGCCGGACTGGTAGTTGAAGTGGCCGACCATGAGGCTGGACTGATTGGTGACCCAGACGCTGCCGTCGTTGAGGTCGACTTCGGTGGTCGGGTTGCCCTGGTACACGAATGCCAGCGTCGTGATCGCCACCGCGCCCGCGGTGACCACGCCGGCGGCAGCGAAGGTTCGCGGGCGGGCACGCAGCCATGACGCCATGCTCATGCGGTAGTGGTTCCCTCCGGGTCTCGCGGCGGGCACCCGACTGCCCGCCGCGGGAGCGCCCGCCCGGTGCCAGGGTGACGAGCCCCTGATCCGAAGGGGGCGCACGCGGTCCTCATTCGATGCCGGCCCGACGGCCGACCCTGAGAAGAATAAGTGACCTTGCTGAGAATCGCGATGGGTAACCTTCCCCATCGCCCGGCACGGCTCAGCCGGCGAGGGCCTGGGCGGGCGGGATCGCGAAGTTGTCGCGGAAGATGCCGTCCGGGTCCACGCGCGCCTTCACTCGGCGCAGCCGCTCCAGCGTCGCCGGCGGGAACGCCTCGCCGATCCGCTCCGGACGGTCCGAGCTGTCGAAGCTCAGGTACACGCCGCGGGAGTGCTCGGCCAGCTGCTGCCAGGCTCGCGGAAAGCCGGTCAGGTTCGCGCCGAACGCGACCACCGAGAAGTTCGCCTGCCGGTGGGCGTAGGCGGTCGCGTCGTCGGCCACGTCGGCGACGGCGCCGCCGGTGGAGCGGATCTGGAAGAAGTACGAGTCGCCGGCCGCCAGCATCCGCTGCGCCGCCGCGGCGAAGGCGGGCGTGATCGCATCCAGCTGCGCCGACCGCGCGACCGGCTCGCCGAGTCCGCGCTGCGGCCCGAGGTCCGCATTCGCCATGATCTGCGGGTAGGTGGTCAGCTGCACCTGCTGCTGCAGGAGCGGGCCGAGCTGGGCGAACGGCTGCAGCAGTTCGAGGATGCCGTCGGGCGTGTCGCGCTGGACGGTCACCATCACCTGTGCCGTCGGCGGGCGGTCGCCCCGGGGCGCCCCCATGATCAGAAAACTGGTCAGCTCGCGGGGTGCGGCCTGCACGAGAGCACCCCACTGGACGAGGAATTCTGCGGGGTCGGATGCCTCGAACACGAGCTGCGCGAAGCCCAGCTGTCCGACTTCGTCGACCGTGAAATCGAACGAGGTGACGATGCCCATGTTGCCGCCGGCCCCGCGCACCGCCCAGAACAGGTCGGGGTCGGATGCCGCGTCCACCCGCGTGATCGTGCCGTCGGCGAGGACCATCTCGACCGCGCGCACGTGGTCGATGGTCAGCCCGTGCGACCGTGCCAGCCAGCCGATGCCGCCGGCGGTGGCGAGGCCGCCGACCCCGACGCCGCCGTAATCGCCCGAGCTGAGCGCCCAGCCGCGCTCGCCGAGGGCCTCGGCGACCTCCGTCCAGCGCGCGCCGGGGCCGACGCGCACCAGGCGCTGGGCAAGATCGAGCACCTCGATCCGGTTCAGCCGGCGCAGGTCGATGACCAAGCCGCCGTCGTTCGTGCTGCGGCCCGAGACGCCGTGGCCGCCGCTGCGCACCGACAGCGGCAGATGCGAGTGGTCGCGCGCGAAGGCGATCGCGTCGGCCACGTGCTGGGCCGAGTCGGGCTGCAGCACGATGCCGGGCCGGCCGCCGCGCAGGTAGGTCGACTGCACGTCGGGGAAGTCGAAGTCGCCGGGCTCGATGGCGTGCACCCCCTGCGGCACGGCGTCGTAGGCGATCCCCGGCACCCGGGCGGCCAGCGCCGCCGAAGATCGAGCCGGTGCCTGCGCGACGCCGGCTTCGGCCCGCTCGCGGGCGACGAGTTCACGCACCGCCGGGGCGACCTCCTCGCCGAAGACCTGCATCAGCCGCGGGTCGTCGCCGGCCAGGATGAACGTGCCGACGCCGTCGGTCAGCACGAGTTCGGCGAGCTGCTGCGCCCACGCGCGCGCATCGCCGGTCGGTCCGCCGATGTTCAGCATCCGGCGGATCTCGCGCGGGTCACGGCCGACCGAGCGCGCGGCCTTGTCGATGCGCGCGTTGCCGGCCGCGTAGTCGCCCGGCCGCATGTACCCCTGCGAGGGCAGCCAGCCGTCGGCGAGCCGCCCGGTCAACGACAGCATCCGCGGCTTGTAGGCGCCGACCCAGATCGGGATCTCGTGCGCCGGCCGCGGGCCGCGCTGTGCACCGTGGGCCTGGTAGTAGGTGCCGTCGGCGAAGATGCCGCCGCGGGTGGAGGCATCCCACACCTGACGCATCAGCCCGATCGCCTCTTCGAGTGCGCCGACGGCCTCACCGGGGGTGCGGCGCGGACTGCCCATCGCCGCGATCGCATCCCAGAACCCGCCCGACCCCAGCCCCAGGTCGAGCCGGCCGCCGGAGAGCAGATCGAGGCTCGCCGCCGCACGGGCGACGACCAGCGGGGGCCGCAGCGGCACGTTCAGCACGTTCGGGGCGATGTGGATGCGGCTCGTCTGCGCCGCGACGAACGAGAGCAGCGTCCAGGTGTCCAGGAACGCCGGCTGGTAGGGGTGGTCCTGGAAGGTCACCAGATCGAGGCCGGCCTGCTCGGCCAGCTGCGCCAGTGCGACCGGCTGCTGCGGGTCGGCGGCGGTCGGTGTGACGAACGCGCCGAACTGCAGTGAGTGCCCGTAATCCATGTGATCCTCCGGTGGCGGCAACCGTGCCGGGCGGGAGGGTATTCCGGCGCCGTCGGCATGTGACGCCGCCGGACGGGAGCCTATGTCGCGGCGGATGCCGGTGCGGGCTCAGGGCCGGTCGCCGCGGGTCGCAGCCGGCCGTCGTGCAGTTCGAGCACCCGGTCGGCGCGCGCCAGCAGCGTCGCGTCGTGCGTGGCGACCAGTGCGGCGGTGCCCTGCTCGTGCACGAGCCGGGCGATCAGGGCCATGATCTGCGCGCCCGTCTCGGAGTCCAGCTGCCCGGTCGGCTCGTCGGCCAGCAGCACCGCCGGTCCCGCCACCAGTGCGCGGGCCAGGCCGACCCGCTGCTGCTGCCCGCCGGAGAGCTCAGCGGGGCGCTGGGCGGCGTGCTCGGCCAGGCCCACGGCATCCAGTGCCGCGGCGACCCGGCGGGTGCGCTCGGCGGCGGGGGTGCGCCGGATGCGCAGCGGCACCTCGACGTTCTCGGCCGCCGAGAGGATCGGCACGAGTCCGAATCCCTGGAACACCGACGCGACGCGCACGCCGAGCAGCGCGTCGCCGCCGCGCCCATACAGATCGATCCCGTCGATGCGCACCGTGCCCGCCGTCGGGGCATCCAGCCCGCCGAGCATCGTCAGCAGCGTCGTCTTGCCCGCCCCCGACCGGCCGCGAATGGCGACGAGCTCGCCGGCCGATACGGCGAGATCGATGCCGCGCACCGCGGTCACGTCGCCGCCGGCCGCGCGGTAGGTGCGCACCAGACCGGTCGCCTGCAGCACGCTCATGGTTGCTCCCCCGTGGGTTCTTCGGCGGACGCCGGATCCGGCGCCGGGTCGTGCCCGCCCCGCACCTCGATGCGGTCGGGTTCGAGCGACAGCCGCACCCGCTCGCGCAGCCCGAGCGCGTCGACATAGTCCGCCGGCAGCTGCATCCGCCCCGATCGGTCGAGCACGGCGTACTCGGCGGCGGTGCGCACCCGACGCCCGGCGTCGTCGGTGTGCGTCGTGCGCAGCGTCTCGGTCGAGGTGCGGCCGTCCCGGATGCGCACGGTGCGATCGACGTGCTCGATGACGGCCACGTCGTGCGTCACGATCAGGGTCGTGACGGCATGCTCGCGGTTGACCGTCTCCATCGCGGCCAGCACCTCGGCGCTGGTGGCCTCGTCCAGCTCACCGGTGGGCTCGTCGGCCAGCAGCACGGCGGGCGCGTTGGCCAGTGCCACCGCGATCGCGACCCGCTGCTGCTGCCCGCCGGACAGCTCGCCGGGGCGCCGGTCGGCGACGTCGCCGACCCCGAGCACGTCGAGCAGCTCGACGGCCCGTTGCGCCCGCTGCCGCCGCGGGATGACCCCGGCGACGGCGTGCACCATCGCGATGTTCTCCCGCGCCGACAGATAGGGCAGCAGGTTGCGGCCCGACTGCTGCCACACGAAGCCGACCCGGCGCCGCCGGTGGTCCAGGCGCTCCCGCCCACGCATCGCCACGAGCTCGTGGCCGGCCACGCGGGCACGACCGGCACTGGGCAGATCGGACCCGGACAGGATGTTCAGCAGCGTCGACTTGCCCGAGCCGGAGGCGCCGACGAGCGCCACCAGCTCGCCGCGCTGCACGGTCAGGTCGAGCCCCTGCAGCGCCTGCACCTCGACGCCCTGCGCCGTGTAGATGCGCACGAGCGCCTCGCAGACGATGTCCGGTGCGTCAGTCATGGCTCCTCCTCATATCGCGTCCTGCTCATCGACGCACCGCAGCGCGCCCGCCGCCGTCACCCGCGCCGCCACCGCCGCCGCGGTGGCCACGGCCAGCGCCGCGACCACCAGGAAACCGGCGACGACGGCCCACGGCAACCATCCGGCCACGATGATCTCGGGCTGCGCGGTCCCGCCGACGAACCGGGTCAGGTCCACCGCCGACAGCAGCAGCGGCGGCAGCACGAACCCGGCGACGATCCCGACCGGCAGCGCCAGCAGCAGCGGCGGCCCCACTTCCCATCCGACCAGCGGCAGGATGCGCCCGCGCGGATAGCCCATCGCCGTCAGCAGCCCGAGCACGCGACCGCGTTCGGGCGCGCCGCGCAGCAGTGTCATGGCCGCCGTCATCACGAGCAGCACGATGACGGCTGCCAGCGCCGCCCACAGCGCGAGCCGCACCGTCTGCAGTGCGGGGTCGGCCGAGATGTGCGCAGCCACCTGCGCCGGGATCACGGCGGCGGCGCCGGTGCCGAGCACCGCTGTCGCCCGAGCCGCCACTGCGGCCGGTTCGGCATCCGGGTCCAGTGCCACCAGCAGCGTGTGCACCGTCGTGGCCGGGCCCACCAGGCGCGCCGCGTCGGCGCGGTCGACGACGATCCATCGGGCGGTCGCGGCGAACGGCGGCGACGGCGCCGAGGCGACCAGGTGCACCGCGATGCCGTGGATCTGCAGGTCGCCCTCGCCGACGGCTTCGGCCACGACATCCGAAGCCACCGCCTGGACCTCATCGGCGGCTCCGGTGCCGAAGCCCGCGGGCAGTGCCAGCGCGTCGGGCACGCCGTGCTGCACGGCGGCCAGTTCGCCGGGGTCGACGGCCAGGATCGTCACGGTCAGCCACTTCGCGGTGGCGCGCGCCGGCAGCTGCACGTCGGCGTACACCGGCGCGACCGTCTGCACTCCCGCCAGGTCCCGCACCGCGGCGACGGCGTCGGCCCCGATCTGCGGGGCGGTCAGTCGCAGCTCGGCACCCGTCTGGCCCAGTGCGCTCGACTGGATGCCGCCGGCCACGGTCGCTGCCGAGACGCCTGCCAGCAGCGCCGTGGCCACGCACACCAGCGAGGCCAGCACTGAGATGATCGGCAGCGTGCGGCCCCGGCGGGCACGCGCCGGGCCGAGCACCGCCATCACACCGCGACCGCGCTGCAGCAGCCGTTCGAGCAGTCCGATCGTCGGCGCGACCAGCCGCAGCACGACCACGCAGCAGATCGCGAAGACGGCCACCGGCGCCGCCAGCAGCACCGGGCCGGTCGGGTCGGGCGGGGACTGCGTGACGGCGGCGACGAGGACCGCACCGGCGGCGAGCACGACGCCGGCCTCGATGAACAGGCGCCGACGCCGGGTGGGCGCATCGGCGATGCCCAGGTCGATGCGGGCGGTGCGCCGCGCCGACAGCTGCGCCATCAGCGGGACGGCCGCTGCGGGGGCGAGAGCGGCCAGCACCGGCACGACGAGTGCGGGCGCACCGGCCCAGCCGGCCATCGCAGCCGCGATGATCGCGCCGGCGGCCGCGCCGATGCCGCCGAGGGCGAGTCCTTCGCCGGCCAGCAGCGCCGACAGCAGTGCGGTCGACGCGCCGCGGGCGCGGGCCAGGCGCACCGTCGTGATCCGGCGGGATGCCAGCATCCGCCCCGTCATCGCGACGGCGGCGATCGCGACCGTCAGCGGGCCGATCAGCGCGAGCGTGACGATGGCCGCCATCGCGTCGCCGCGTGCGGCGCCGGCGTCCAGCAGCTGCGGCGCCGCGCTGCGGAAGCTCAGCTGCGGCGCGTACCAGCTGCCCACCCGCATGCCGAAGGCCAGGGGCGTGGCGGCGAAGCCGCGCAGCTGGGCGGCCAGGTCGGCGGCGTGTGCGCCGTCGACGCGATCGGCCTGCAGCGGCATCCACGCGTTCGTGCGCGCGTCGGTGAGCCACGGATCGATGTCGGGCAGCAGCTGCGGGGCGGCGTAGGCCCGCGCCAGGTGGATCGGACTGCCCAGACCGATCTGCTCGATGTCGGGATGCACGCCGGTGCGCTGGTGCTGCCAAGCCGGGTCCGCGGTGTCGCGGGCCTGATAGATGCCGGACAGCTCGACGTCCATCGGCTGGGACGGATACTTGATCGTGCGCCGCTGACCCACCGGCCAGTCGAGGGCCTTGGCCGCCTCGTCTGACAGCACGATCTGCACCAGGTGCACGGGCGCGTCGACACTGCGCTGCGGCAGCGCGCCGGCGACGATGCGGAGGCGGGACGCGAATCCCGGGTCGAGAGTGAGCTCGACCCGATTCGACGGACTCGGCACCCCACCCGGCACGATCGCCGCCGCACCGTCGAACGTGACCTGCACCTGCGGATCACCGAGCACCCCGCGCAGCGGCTGCGGCAGCCGGTCGTGGATGGCCCGCAGCGCCGTGGCCGCACCACCCCAGGTCGTGGACAGGTCGCCGAGGCCGGCGGCGTTCGACCCGCCGCCGCTGTCGGGGGCGCCGCGCACCTCGGTGGCAGGGTCGAGCGCGTCGGAGCGCAGCGCCGTCAGCGCCTGCTGCACGGTGGCGGTGCGCGCGTCCTGCAGCAGTGCCGGCAGCGCCGCGCCGGCGAATGCCACCAGCGCGACCAGCACGACCACGACGGTCGAGACGACCGGTGCCGTGACCGCAGCGCGCAGCGCGACCCAGATGCCGCCGGCGCCCCGGCCGCTCACGACACTCCCCCGAACGCGACCGCCGACAGCAGCGCCGGCCCGAGCCAGGCCGCGATGGCGAGGCCCGCGGCGACACCGGCCGCCACCGCGAACACGCCGGCGCCGCCCAGCTCGAGCGCCGTGGCCGCGCGCATCCGCGCCGGCGTGAAGCCGAAGGCGCGCAGCGGCACGGCCTCGTCGCGCCGCGCGCGCACGACCTGCAGCGCGACCGCGATGAAGGCCAGGACCGCCAGCACCGCGACGACGCCCGCGCCGCCGACGGTCAGCGCGAGCACCGGCGTGATCACTGCGGCGGTGCCCACGGACGCGACCGAGAGCACCCGCACCGGCTGGGTGGCGACCTCGCGCAGACGCGCGGAGGCGGCGGGGATGTCGGTCGTGTCCGCCCATAGCTCACCGGCGGCGGGCACCGACCCGCCTCCGTCGGCCGCGGCCGCGACGAACTCGCCGAGGTCGACGGCGACACCGGGGCCGGTGCCGACGCCGGGCAGCCGGTCGCGCACCGCGACGACATCGGCGCGCAGCGGGTGGGCGCGGGTGCCGAGGCGGACCGCGACCGCGGCATCCGGCGCCACCGCGAGCTGCTCGGCGAGCGCACGCGTGATCACGACCGGCACGGTGCCGGACCCGCCCGTCACGGTCATGGCCCGGGCGCGGGTCGTGCGGGGTCCGATCGACAGCGGCATCCGCGCCCCGTCGCTGCCGACGACGACTTGTGCACTGACCGGGGCGGGTGCCGCCGGCACGCTCAGGTCGACGGCGATCAGCGACAGCCCGGCCGGCACGCGGGCCTGCAGGCGGTGCTCCTGGCCGTCCGCGCCGACGACGCCGATCTGCTGTGTGCGGGCGGCGCCGTCGCCGTCGACCAGCCAGGCCGACACGGTGACGGTTCCGCCCGGCCAGCCGCCGCCGCCTTCCCGCACCGCGGTCACGGTCAGATCGAGGGTGCCGTCGAGCGGGTGCGGGTGCGCCGGCTCGAGATCTGCCGCAGGCACTCCGACCTGCGGGCCCAGGCGTTCGGCGGGCAGTCCGATCAGGCGCACCGGCACGCTGCCCACGGTGGCGTCCGATGCGAAGACGGGGTAGGCACCCAGCCCCGGCACCGACTCGGCCGACAGCGAGGGGTGCTCGGCATCGGCGATCAACGATCGGTCGTAGACCGCGCGGACGTCGGCGCCCAGGGTGCGCGTGGCGCCGGCAGAGACCATCGCGGCGGCGCGCGCGGACGTCGACACGGCGAACGCGACGCCGCCGGCGGCCAGGCTCAGGCTCAGCACCCCGGCGACCACGACCGCCGCCTGACGCGCGATGCGGCGCAGCGCGAGCACCGGGACCAGGGAGCGGATGCCGCGCACCAGCCGCTGTGCGATCGCGGCGCCGGGCGCCGCCAGCAGCGCGGCCGCCAGAGCCGCCGCGATGAGGGCGAGTGCGGGGGCCGCGGCCGGCGCGGCATCCACCGCCCCGGCCCCGTGCACCAGCCCCGACGCGAGCAGCTGCGCCACCGCGATCACCGCCAGCACGAGAGTCAGCGCGAGTCCGCCGGCGACCGCCGCAAGGCTGCGCGTGCCGACGTCGCCGCGGGCACGCGGGGAGGCGAGGGACGTCGCGGCGGCGACCGCCGCGACGAGCACGAGGGCGCCGGCGGCGACGACGACGGGGATGCCGATCGCGGCGGCGGGCCCTGCTCCTGCGGCCGCGGCCGCTCCGGCCGCGAGGGCGGCGGCGACCGCCATCACGACTCCCACGACGCGGGCCGTCTCGGCCGCGACGGCAGTGCGCGAGGCGCCGCGGGCGCGCAGCAGCCGGATGTCGGCGGCGCGGCGGCGCCCGGCCGCGTGGCCGAGCACCCCCAGCGTCAGCAGCCCGACGGCGATCACGAGCGCCAGCGGGACGCTGAGCATGCTGCGCGCGACGGCTGCGGCGGCGCCGGCCCGGGCGAGGGTGGCGTCCCAGCCGCCGGTGACCCGGTCGCCGAGGCCCTCGATGCCGTCCAGGCTCGCCTGCAGGCGCACCAGTCCGGCCCGGTAGCCGGAGACCTCGGCGGCGGTCACCGGGCCGGCCGCGCTGATCGTCCACCTCGCCCGGGCGCCGGCGGAGTCCACCAGCCCCGCAGAGCCGATCAGCGGACCGATCGCGTCGTCCTGCCGGCCCGAGGCGACGGCCGGCATCCCGGCCCAGGCGGTGGCCGCGGCATCCTTGGCCCGCCACACCCCGCTGATGGTGGCCCGGTCGTCGCCGATCGCGACGGTGTCGCCGGTGGCCAGGCCCAGGCGTGCGGCGGCCGGCGCGGCGAGCGCGACCTGGTGGTCACCCGCCGGCCAGGCCCCGGACACCAGCGCGGCGCGGGCGGCGATGCCGGCGTCGGAGCGCAGCAGCAGCGTGCGGCCGCCCGTGATGACGGTGGCTCCGGTCGTGCGGACGACGTCGAGGGGCATCCCGTGCCAGGCCTGCCGGATCGCGGCGTCGATGACTGCGCGCTCGGTGGTGTCGGCGGGGCCGTCGACCACGACGCTGCGGTCGATCGGGTCGGCGGCGGCGACCAGCCCGGCGGTGCCGGCGTCGATGAACCGGTCGGCGAGGACCGCGGCGGTGGCCAGGGTTCCGCCGAGGACGGCCGTCACCGCGAGGATCGCCACGAGCTGACCGACGCACCGCACCGCGCGTCGGATGGCGAACAGCATGCAGAATCCTCCGTCGGCTGCGCCCCGCCGTCGGAACGCACCCGTACAGGTTAGTCGGCGCGCGCCGCGGCGCCACTGTCTCAGTCGGCGCGCCAGCAGCCCGCGATGTGATCGTCGACCATGCCGGCCGACTGCATCAGGGCATACATCGTGGTGGGGCCGACGAAGCGGAAGCCGCGCCGGCGCAGCTCGGTGCTCAACGCCGTCGATTCGGCGGTGGATGCCGGTATCTCGGCCGATGCCGTCGGGTGTGGCCGGGACCGGACGGGCGCGAACGACCACATCAAGGCGTCGAACTCGCCGGGCATCTCGGCCACCAGCCGTGCGTTGCCGATCGCGGCGGCGATCTTGCTGCGGTTGCGGATGATGCCGGCATCGGCCATCAGGCGCTCGACGTCGTCATCGCCGAACGCGGCGACCGCGGCCGGATCGAACCCGGCGAACACGTCGCGGAACCGGGGCCGCTTGCGCAGGATCGTGATCCAGCTCAGGCCCGCCTGAAAGCCCTCCAGCGTGAGCTTCTCGAAGAGCGCCCGGTCACCGTGCAGCGGCCGACCCCATTCCTCGTCGTGATAGCGGCAGTATTCGTCGTCCTCGCCCGGCCACGCGCACCGGGTGATGCCGTCGGGGCCGCGGTGCAGATCGCTCATTCCGCCAGGGTAGCGCCGGCGTCGGGCGGCGCCGCGTCGGCGGAAGGAGAGGGGCCGAGGGGCGCGATCCCCATCGGCCCCTCGGCAGGAAGGCGGTCCCGACGACGCCTTCAGGAAGGCCGTCCCGACGGGCCTTCACCCAGGTAGTGTCCGCGGTGGCCGCATTTCGGACATCCGTCCTGCGATCGTTACCGTTTCGTGACCTGACGGGTGCGGCCGGCCGGGCTCACGCCGGCTTCTGCTGCTTGCGCATCGCCTTCTACCATCGATGCCCACGATCCGCTAGCTCAGCAGCCGACCCACTAGTCCGGCAGTCGATGGCCAGCGATGCCACAGGGCGCGATTAAACCCGCCTCTAGGCGTAAAGATCACGGTTCAGATATTGCGTGACACGCCTGCATGTATCAGTGTAGTATGACTCATGGCAATCAGTTGCCATCTGGACTAATTCAAGGAGGAATAAGCATGGCAGAGCCAACGGTCGGTGACATGCCCGCAGTTAACAGCTCAAGGTCATCGAAAATGGGCAGACGAGCTGCACTCAGCGCGTTCTTCGGAAGCACAGTGGAGTACTACGACTTCACGTTGTTCGCCACGGCGTCAGCTTTGATACTGGGCCCCGTGTTCTTCGCCGGACTCGGTCCCGTAGGCGGCCAGCTTGCGGCGTTCGGAACGTTCGGTGTCGCGTACGTCATGCGGCCGTTGGGTGCGATTCTGTTCGGTTGGCTGGGGGACCGAATCGGGCGGGTGCGCACCCTCGTATACACGCTGGTTCTAATGGGCACCGCTACCTTCGCTGTCGGCCTGATCCCTTCCTATGAGACCATCGGCATCGCCGCTCCGATCCTTCTGATCGCGCTGCGCCTTCTACAGGGCCTGTCCGCAGGCGGCGAGCAGGGTGGGTCGAACTCGCTGACGATTGAGCACGCTCCGCAGAAGCGCCGTGGCCTCTATGCAAGCTGGACCATGCAGGGAACGTCATTCGGCACCCTCCTGTCAGCAACCGTGTTCCTCTTCATCGTCCTTCTGCCCCACGATGTGCTCCTCGGGTGGGCCTGGCGAATCCCGTTCTTGGTATCCGCCCCGCTGACCCTCGTGGCTCTCTTCATCCGAGAGTCGGTGGACGAGACGGACGCTTTCCTGATGACCAAGAGGCAGAAGCTGGCACCCAAGGTGCCGCTGGTGGACGTGTTCCGATTCCACTGGCGCAGCGTACTGCGAGTCGTGCTATGCAGCCTGCTAGCCGTGTCGGGCAGCACGGTGTCCGTCTATATGCTCGGCTACGCGGCCAATACGGACAAGATCCCCGTCTCCATGATCCTGATCGCTCTGATTATCTCCGGTGTGGTCGGGCTCATCGCCCAGCCACTGTGGGGAGCCCTGTCGGATCGGATCGGCAGAAGGTGGATCTTTGCCGGCACCATGACCCTCACGGCCATCCTCTGGTTCCCAGCCTTCGCACTGCTGACGGTCGGAAGCCTCATCGCCATCATCATCATCTTCAGCGTCCTCGGTGCGGTCGCCGGTGGTGCTAATGCCGTGGGTGCGTCCATGTACACGGAAATGTTCCCGACACGTGTTCGCTATACCGGCGTCGCGATCGGCACGCAGCTGGGGTTCATCGTCGCTGGGTTCGCTCCCACCATCGAGGAGGCCCTCGCCACCAACGGGCGGGGATGGATCCCCGTGGCAATCTTCGCCGCAGCGTGCTCGATCATCGCCGCCATCTCTGCCATGTCTGGCCGAGAAACGAGTAGCCTCGCGCTGTCTGATATCGACAATGTCCACGCCTGAACGGAATTTGCAGATGCGCACCCGGTTCCTGTCCAAATGCACCAATGACGAAGTGGACGCCTACCTGGACCGCAGCGACGTGCTGTTCGTGGCCGCCGGCGTCACCGAATTGCATGGAGGTCTGCCGTTAGACGCCGAATCAGTCCTGTCTGAGGCAATGGCACTCCAATTAGCCGATAAAACCGACAGCCTCGTCCTACACAACCTGCCATACCTATATGCCGGGGCGACGGCATCCGGTCGCGGCACCACCCAGGTCAGCGTGCGGTCGTCAATCGACTACCTGTACGCGCTGTCCGAGTCTCTGATTCGCCAAGGCTTCCGTCGAATAATATGGACCAGCCTTCACGGGCCCGCTGGTCTATTCATCAGCCCCGTCATCCGCGACATATTTGACACCCACAAGGTACCGATGCTGTACATCGATGCCCTCGAAGCCCTCCTGCACGGCCAAGCGGGCGACATTCTCGGCGGCCACAGCGGTGATGATCCATTCGGGGACCTGACCGTCGCTGCCTATGACATCCTCGGTCGCCTTAATGACGTCCCTCTGACCACGCCCGACACCGAGTATTGGGCGCAGAGGCGGAAACCATCCATCGGCTTCGCCCAAGACCTCGTCGCGACCGCGTTCGGTTCAGGATCCGTCGCCTACTACTTCAATGACCTCACCGACCACATGCGCACCCAGGCCTTACGCACAATCGATGACAGGTCGGCCGCCGCGGCGCGTGGCCGACTGGCGTTCACCGCCCTCATGGATCAAATCCCGATCACGAAACTCATCGATGATCTGAAGGCACTAGACCTATACAACCAGAATGCCATGGATCGCCACCCCTCCGCAGCCGGCCCTCTCGCTTGGCCGGCACGTTCGTGATCCGAATGGTTCCAATCAACTGGGATGCACGGTCGGGTACGGCCGGGCTCACGCCGGCTTCTGCTGTTTGCGCATCGCCTTCTCGCTGATCGGGGCCCGGCCCGATGCCTCCAGCGCGGCGTAGTACTCCCGCGCCTCGTTCTGGCGATCGTTCTCGGCGCCCGAGGCGATCGGGGCCCGGACGTGCTCGGGGGCGAAGCCGAAGGCATCCACCAGATCCTGCGCGTGCGGGCGCAGCCGCCCGCAGAGCCGGTCGATGTAGCGGGTGACCGAGGCCGCGCGCTGCGTCGAGAGCCGGCCGTTGATCAGATACCAGGCCAGGTGCTGCTCGATCAGCCACAGCCCGAACAGGTCGCGCAGCCAGGTGAGCACCTGGCGGGTGCCGTCGTCGGCGACCGTGCGGACGACCTCGGCGAAGGCCTCCCAGTGCAGCAGCTGGCCGTGCGCCCGAGCGGCCTCGATCAGCTCGGACTGGTGCTCGTTGAACAGGGCCGCCGCCTCCGCGGGCTCCAGCTTCGCGGCCGGCCGCAACGCCGTGGCGAGGTCGGTGACCATCTGCTCGACGCGGCCGGCCAGCAGCTCGTGCTGCTGCTCGGCGCGCAGGCCCAGCTCGACCGATCGGGCCGTGGAGCCGAAATCGGCGAACGACTGCCCGAGTCGGCGCAGGCCGGCTCCGTGGAAGATCTTGCCCGCCGCCAGGCCCACGGCATAGCGGGCCAGGGATGCGGCATCCTTGCCGGCGAACTGCTCGGCGTAGTCGCTGAGCAGTCGCTTGCCGACCAGCTGCAGCAGCACCGTGTTGTCGCCCTCGAACGTCGCGTACACGTCCAGGTCGTGATGCAGCCCGACCAGCCGGTTCTCGGCCATGTAGCCGGCGCCCCCGCACGCCTCGCGGCAGACCTGGATGGTCGCCAGCGCATTCCACGTCGACAGCGGTTTGAACGCGGCGGCGAGGGTCTCGAGGTTCTGCCGTTCTTCGGGGGTGTCGTGCTCGCCGCTGAAGACGCCGTCGAACGTGGTCAGCAGCTGGTCGTGCGCGAAGAACTGGGCGTAGGTCTGTGCGAGTCGGGGCAGCAGCCGGTGCTGGTGCGCGCCGTAGTCCAGCAGCACCACTTCGTCGGTGCCGGCGCCCGAGGTGAACTGGCGGCGCTGGTTGCCGTAGGTGATTGCGATGTACTCGGCCAGGGCCGTGCCGGTGGTCGCCGCGCCGTCCAGCGAGACGCGGCCCTGCACGAGCGCGCCGAGCATCGTGAAGAACCGGCGGCCGGTGCTCGGGATGTCGCTGGTGTAGGTGCCGTCGGGTGCCACATCGCCATAGCGGTTCAGCAGGTTCTCGCGCGGGATGCGCACGTGATCGAATGCCAGCCGGCCGTTGTCGATGCCGTTCAGGCCGCCCTTGACGCCGTCGTCCTCACTGGTCACGCCGGGCAGATTCTGGCCGGCCTCGTCGCGGATCGGCACGAAGAAGCAGTGCACGCCGTGGTTGACGCCGCCGGTGATCAGCTGTGCGAACACCGTCGCCGCGCGGCCGTGCAGGGCGGCGTTGCCGAGGAACTCCTTCGTGGCCGCCCGGAAGGGCGTGTGGATGACGAACTCCTCGGTGGCCGCGTCGTACGTTGCGGTCGTGCCGATGGCCGCGACATCCGAGCCGTGCCCCATCTCGGTCATCGCGAACGCGCCGACGACCTTCATGGTGCGCACGTCGTCGAGCCACCTGTCGTGGTGCTTCTTGGTGCCCAGCTGCTCGATGGCCGAGCCGAACAGCCCCCATTGCACGCCGGCCTTGATCTGCATGCTGGGGTCGGACAGCACGAACTCCTGAAAACCGGCGACGTTGCCGCCGTTGTCGTTGTGGCCGCCGTACTCGGGCGCGAACGCCCGGCCCGCGACCCCGCCGTCCACGAGCAGCTGCAGCTGGCCCAGCACCCGCTCGCGCTGCTCGGCCACGGTGTGACCGTCGATCTTCCAGTACGCGGGATCCTTGATCATCTCGCGGACCCGGCGCCGGGTGTCGGCCCAGGTGCCCAGCAGCATGTCGGTCACGTGCGCGACGTCGATGCGGGGCTCGTCGGCCTCGGCCGCCGAGTGCGGTGCGGTCGGCGCGCCGCCGGCCGGCGTGTGCCTGCTGGTTGCGGGTCGCTTGGGGCGGACGACGTCGGCCATGGTTCACCTTTCGCAGAAGTCACCTCGACAGTAGATCTTCGACAACGCAGGTGAAACTCGGTTGGGGTATTGCCACAACCGGGCGGCGGCTTGGGTGACGCCGGGTTTGTGCGCCTCCCACACCGCGGCGCGCCCGTCGGCCGGTCCGGTCGGCCGGGATCACGCCGTGCCGGTCGAGCCGCGCACGATCAGCCGGGTGGGCAGCAGGTCGTCCGATTGCTCGATCTGCACGGCGGTCCCCGGCTCGAGCAGCTCCTGCACGGCACGACGGCCGGCCGTGATGAGGTCGGCATGCACCGTCGTCAGCGGCGGGGTGATCAGCTCGGTGCCGAAGATGTCGTCGAAGCCCGCCACACTGAGCTGGTCGGGCACCACGACACCGCGTGCGGCGGCCTCTTGCATCAGGCCCAGCGCCATCAGGTCGTTGTAGGCGATCACGGCGCTCACCCGTGCCGCGTTCACCCGCCGCAGCGCCTCGCGGCCGCCCTCGATGGTGGGCACGCCGGGACCGATCTCGACGATCGCGATGTCGCGCTGCTCGGCGGCGGCCAGAATGCTCGACCACCGCCGTGCGCTCATCCACGACGAGTCGGGCCCGGCCAGATACGCCACCGAGCGGTGGCCGAGCCCTGCCAGGTGACTCATCAGCGCCTCCACGCCGGCTTCGACGTCGGGCAGCACGCTTTGCACGCCTTCGACGGCGCGGTTGATCAGCACCACCGGTTTGCGTGCGGCCAGCCGACCGATCGCGCCGGCGCCCAGACGGGTCGTGGCCAGCACGAGCCCGTCGACACTCGGCAGCAGCCGCTCGATCGCCTCCGCCTCGTTCTCACCGGACTCCTGCGACTCGGCGATCACGAGCGTGTAGCCCGCGGCGGCGGCCTCGAGCTCGGCGCCGCGCACGATGCCGAAGACGAACGGGTTGGTGATATCGGCCAGCACGAGCCCCAGCATCCGGGTCTTGCCGGTCTGCAGCGCCCGTGCCATCGGGTTGATCCGGAAGTCGAGCCGCTCGGCGGCGGCGTGCACCCGCGCGGCCGTGGCCGCGCTGATCCGGCCCGGCTTGCCCAGCGCCCGCGACACCGTGGACGGGTTCACCTCGGCGAGCTCCGCGATGTCATAGATCGTGGCGGCGCCGCCCCGGGCGCGAATGCGCGCGAGGATCGTCTCGGCGGGGTCGTCCCCCTGCTCGGTCACCGACTGCGTGCCCATGCGATCCGATCCACTGCTTGTTCGACTATCTCGTGCACCGAGTCCGCGACATCCATACTGAAGCCGCGCTCGTCCACGCCCAGAGTCTCGAGCGTAGCCAATTGCGATGCCAGCAGGCTCGCCGGCATGAAGTGGCCGTGCCGGGCCGCCGCCCGCTGTGCGAGCAGCTCACCCGACCCGGTGAGGTGCACGAATACCGTATCGGGTGCGGATGAGCGCAGCCCGTCGCGGTAGGCGCGCTTGAGCGCCGAGCATGCCACCACGATCCCGCCGGCGGCCAGCCGCGTCGCGACGGCATCCAGCCAGGGCGCCCGGTCGGCGTCGTCCAGCGGCATCCCTGCCGCCATCTTGACGACGTTGGCCTGCGGGTGCAGATCGTCGGCATCCACGAACCGGATGCCCAATCGGTCGGCGAGTGCGACGCCCACCGATGACTTCCCGGATGCCGACACCCCCATCACGACGATCGCCGGGCCCGGGCCCTCCCCGGTCATGCGGCATCCCCGACCGGGCCCGTCAGGAGCGGCTCACCAGTCATGGACGGTGCCGTCGGCGAGCCGGTTGTAGGGCAGATACGCCTGCTCGTACGGGTACTTGCCGGCCTCGTCCTGGTTCAGCTCGACGCCCAGGCCCGGCTTGTCGCCCGGGTGCAGCATCCCGTTCTGCCAGCTGAACGACTGCTCGAACACCTCGTTCGTGCGCTGACCGTGCTCCATGTACTCCTGGATGCCGAAGTTGTGGATGGCCAGACCCAGATGCATCGCGGCGGCCATGCCGACCGGCGAGACGTCGGTCGGACCGTGCATGCCGGACTTGATCTGATACATCGCGGCGTAGTCGAGGGTCTTCTTCAGCGGCGAGATGCCGCCCATGTGCGTGACCGCACCGCGCACGTAGTCGATCAGCTGCTCGCGGATGATGTCCTTGAAGTCCCACACCGTGTTGAAGATCTCGCCGATGGCCAGCGGCGTCGTGGTGTGGCTGCGCACCAACCGGAGCGCCTCCTGGTTCTCGGCAGGGGTGCAGTCCTCGAGCCAGAACAGGTCATACGGCTCCAGCGACTTGCCGAGCTTCGCCGCCTGAATGGGCGTCATCCGGTGGTGGCCGTCGTGCAGCAGCGGGATCTCGGGGCCGAATTCATTGCGCACGGCCTCGAACACGCCGGGCACGTGGCGCAGATAGGCACGCGTGTCCCAGTCCTCCTGCACGGGCTGGGCGCCGCGGCGTGCGGGCTCATGGTCATAGCGCACTCCGGGCTCGCCCTGCTCGGCGCCCTGCGAGGCGATGCCGTAGATGGCCTTGAGCCCGGGCACACCGGTCTGCACGCGGATGGCGCGGTAGCCCTTCTCTAGATGCTCGCGCACCGAGTCGAACAGCTCGGGCAGCTCCTTGCCGGAAGCATGCCCGTAGGCCAGCAGCCCGGTGCGGCTGGCGCCGCCCAGCAGCTGATAGACCGGCATCCCCGCGGCCTTGCCCTTGATGTCCCACAGCGCCATGTCGACGGCGGCGATCGCGGCCATCGTCACGGGACCGCGACGCCAGTACGCCGAGCGGTACAGGAACTGCCACGTGTCTTCGATCTTCGCGGCATCCGAGCCGATCAGAAGCGGCACGACGTGCTCGGTGAGATAGGCGACCACGGCCAGCTCGCGGCCGTTGAGGGTCGCGTCGCCCAGGCCGGTCAGGCCGTCGTCGGTCGTGATCTTGAGGGTGACGAAGTTGCGGTCGGGGCTCGTGACGACCACGTCTGCCTTGTCGATGATCATGATGGTTCCTTCCTGTCCGCATCGATTCTTGCGCCCTTCAGTGCGGTCCACCGGGCCCGCAGCGCGTGTGCGGCGGCCTTCGGCTTGCGGTCTCGGGTGAACACGCCCTTCTTGTTCCCGTCGACGCGGAAGAATCCGGACGACGTCTGGAAGTCCGCGAAGTTCCACACCTGCTCACCGACCATCGTCTCGACGCGATCGAACACGCGGTGGTAGACGTCGAGCATCTTGGCCTGGTACTCCTCGGTCCAGGGCTGATCCCACACGGAGTGGTAGCCGGCGATCGTATCGGCGCCGTACTCGGTCATGATCATCGGCTTGCCGTACATCTGCTCCCAGCCGCGCAGCTCCTGCTCGAGGTGCTCTTCGGCCGCGACGAGGTCACCGCCGTCGACATACCAGCCGTAGTAGCGGTTCAGGCACAGCACGTCGGCGAACTTCGAGACGCGGCAGACGTTCGGCGGCGCCATCATGACATTCACGAACGTGACCGGCCGGGTCGGGTCGAGTTCGCGGGCCAGCGCGAACAGGGGCTCGAAGTACGTGTCGGTGCCCTCGCTCATCGTGTCGGGCTCGTTGGCGATGGACCACATCACGACGCACGGGTGATTCTTGTCGCGGGCGATCAGCCCGCGGATCTCGCGCCGGTGCGCGTCCTGCATCGCCGGCCCGAACCCGTCGGCGAAGTCCTTGTCGCCGGCCCCGCCGAGCATGTCGGCGATCCCGCCGCCGATCTTCTTGTTCAGCCCCACCGCGGCGGTCTCGTCGATGACGACGATGCCGTGCCGGTCGGCGAAGTCCATGACCTCTTCGGCGTACGGGTAGTGCGAGGTGCGGAACGAGTTCGCGCCGATCCACTCGATCAGCTGGAAGTCGTGCACGAGGTAGGCGTCGTCGTGCCCCTTGCCGCGCACCGCGGAGTCCTCGTGCTTGCCGAACCCGGTGAAGTAGAACGGCGCCCCGTTGATGAGGAATCGGCCGCCGTCGACGGCGACGGTGCGGATGCCGACGGTCTGCGGGTACTCGTCGACCACGGCGCCGTCGACGACGGCCTCGACGTCGAGCCGGTACAGGTAGGCGGCACCGGGCTGCCACAGGTGCGCGTCCGCGACGCGGAGGACGCCGCTGGCACCGGCGGATGCGGCGACCTCGCGGCCGTCCTCGTCGATGAGGCGCACGCGCACGTCGGCGTCCCCCTCGACGGCGACGCGGTAGTCGACGACCCCCGTGGCGCCGTCGATGTCGGTGACGACCGTGACATCGGCGACGTGCACGGCCGGGCGACTGGCGAGCCACACCGACCGGGCGAGGCCGGCGTAGTTGTAGAAGTCGTGCATGTAGGTCTGCGTCGCACGCCCGTCGGAGCGGACGGTCACCGTGCCCGGTGGGATCGTGTCGGGCGTGAGCCGGTTGTCGACTCCGATCGTGAGACGGAACTCCGCTCCGGCGTCGACGAGGTCGGTGACGTCGGCCTCGAACGGCAGGTAGCCGCCCTCGTGCTCGGCCACTTTCTGGTCGTTCACGTAGACGACGCCGTGGTGGGTTGCGGCATCCACGCGGACGATGACGCGCTCGCCGGCCCAGCCGCGCGGGACGCGCACCGTGCGCTGGTACCAGACCCACCCGACGTGGTCGCGTATCGACGGGTCGGTGAAGAGGTCGTTGTAGCTGGCGGGCACCGGTGCCTGCAGGCGGGTGCCGAGCCGTCCCGTCCAGGGCGCGGTGACCTTGCCGTCGTCGACGGCGAAGTCCCACAGCCCGTTCAGCGACACGAGTTCCCGGGTGGCGGTGATCTTCGGCGTGAGCATGGTGACCTTTCTGTCCGTCTTCACACGGTCGCAGCGACGGTGCCGCGCACCCGTGCGACGAAGTCGGCGTCGATGTCGGCGCCCACCAGTCGCAGCAGTTCCCCGATCGGATCGGCCGAGGACGCCGCAGCCGCGACCGCCTGGCTCTCCCGGTCGGCGGCGGGAATGTCCGCCGCGACGGCGATCCACGCGGCGAGCGCATCGGCGCAGGCCGCGGCATCCTCCCCCCGCGCACGCAGCCGCGTGACGATCGGGACGATGCGGTAGCGGATCTTCGTCGTGGTCTCGCCGGCGATCTGATCGAGCCGGTGCACAATGCGCGCGTTCGCGAACCGCTCGGCCAGCTGCCGGCGGTACTCGACGTGCTCGACGCCGGCGGGCAGGCAGGTGACGGCCTCGGCCCAGAACGCGTCGACGAGTGCGCGGCAGTCCGGGTCGGCGAAGGCCGCGGCGACGGTGTCGTACCCGCGGACCGGGCCGGCGGTGGCCAGGATCGTGTGCGCGCCGTTGAGCAGCCAGAGCTTGCGGTCCTCCCACGGGCCGATCTCGTCGACGAAGCGGGCGCCGCCGCGCTCCCACGCCGGCCGCCCGGCCGGGAAGTCGCCCTGCAGCACCCAGTCGGTGAACGGCTCGGTGATCACGGTGGCCCGGTCGTGCCAGCCGGCCTCGATCACGGCGTCGACCTCGCCGGTGTGGGCGGGGGTGATGCGGTCGACGCTGGTGCCGACGAACGACACGTTCTCCCGCACCCAGGCGGCCAGGTCGGCGTCGACCCGGGCGGCGAGGGCCGTGACGGCGCGGGCGGTGACGGCGCCGTTGGCGGGGATGTTGTCGCACGAGACCACGGCGATGGGCCCCGCGCCCGCCGCGCGCCGGGCCTGCAGGGCCAGCAGCAGGCGGCCCAGGGGGGTGGTCGGGGCATCCTTCTCGCCCATCCCCCCGTCCGGGGCTGCGCCCTCGGGCGGGGCCACGCCCTCGGGCGGGGCCATGCCCTCCGGCGGGGCCACGCCCTCGGCTGAGGCGAGGAGATCTGCCGAGCCGAGGGCGGATTCGGCCGATTCGGTCCTCGCCCCGCGAGATCCCCTCGGCTGAGCCGAGGATGAGGACAGAGATGTCCGGCGCAGGGCGCGGATGTCGGCGACGACGTCCGCGTCATCCTGATCGAGCTGTCCGTCAGGTCCGAGCCGATAGCCGGCCTCGGTGATGGTAAGGGTGACCACGCCCACCTGCGGATCGGCGAGAAGCTCGCCGAGGCGCTGCAGATCGGCGCCGTCGCGCGCCTCGCTGATGCTGGTGATGACCTCGACGGCATCCGACTGCGCGCTGCGCTCGACGAGCGCGAACACGCCGTCCTGGGCGGCCAGCGGCTCGGCCGCGCGCGGCGAGCGGCCGGTGAAGGCGGCGATGCCCCAGCCGTCGCCGGCGCGCTGGGTGTACCAGGCCTGGTGGGCGCGGTGGAAGGCGCCCAGGCCCAGGTGCACGATGCGCACCGGGGCGGCGGGGGCGCCGACCGCGCTGCGGGTCAGGGGGCGGGCGCCGGTTGGGTCGCTCACAGTTTGAACACCTCGCGGGGGATCGCATCGACCAGGTCCCGGGCGATGCGCCGGGCGGTGGGCAGCGAGACGCGGCCCTCGGTGACCAGACGGGCCAGGAACGAGGCATCCACCCGCCGCGACACGTCGTGGCGTGCCGGGATCGACAGGAACGCGCGAGTGTCGTCGATGAATCCGCTGGAGCGGTAGAAGCCGGCGGTTTCGGTGACGGCGGAGCGGAAGCGCGTGATCGCGTCGGGGGCATCCAGGAACCACCACGGCGCGCCGATGTACAGGCTCGGGTAGAAGCCGGCCAACGGCGCGATCTCGCGGGAGAAGCTGGTCTCGTCGACCGTGAACAGCACGATGTGCAGACCGGGCGCGGTGCCGAAGGACTCGAGCAGGGGCCGCAGGTTCTCGGTGTAGGAGGTGCGCACCGGGATGTCGTGCCCGGTGTCGGGGCCGAACGCCGCGAACGTGGGGCGGTGGTGGTTGCGCCGCACGCCGGAGTGGATGGTCATGACCAGCCCGTCATCCACGCTCATCTTCGCCATCTGGTAGAGCATGTGGCCGCGGAACTCGCGGGCTCCGGCGGCGTCCAGCCGCCCGGTGCGGGCGGCCTGGAACAGGGTCTGGGCGGCAATCGGGTCGAGGTCGGTCGTATACGGCTCGTAGACGCCGTGGTCGGCGGAGACCGCACCGTGGCCGACGAAATGCGCACGGCGCGTGCGCAGCGCCTGCAGATATCCGGCGAAGGATGTCGGCTGGCCCGTCGTCTCGATCAGCCGCTGCACCCGGTCGCCGAACCCGTCTGCCTCGGGGTCGAGATAGGCGTCCGGACGGAACGTCGGCAGCACGCGTCCCGTGAACGACGGGTCCGCGGCCAGCGCCGCGTGCGCGGCGAGGTCGTCGAGCGGGTCGTCGGTCGTGGCGAGCACCTCGATCGCGAACCGGTCGAACAGCGCGCGGGGCCGGAACGAGCTCTCGTGCAGTCGCGCCGAGATGCGGTCGTAGAGGTCGTCGGAGTTGTCCGCCGACGGCTCGTCGGAGATGTCGAACAGGGTGCGCAGCTCATATCCGAGCCAGTACGCCGACGCGGTGCCCGCGAAGCGGTGCCAGTTCGCGGCCAGCGCGCGCCAGATCTCGCGCGGGTCGGCCGCGGCATCCGGTCCGACGCCGAGCTCTGCCAGCGGCACGCCCGAGGCGAACAGCAGCCGGGTGACGTAGTGATCCTTCGTGATGAGCAGCTCGGCCGGATCGGTGAACGGCTCGTCGCGCAGCAGAATGCCGGGGTCGACGTGACCGTGCGGCGAGATGATCGGCGCATCGGCGACTTCACCGTACAGGTCGAACGCGACATCGCGCACGTGGGGATCGGTCGGCAGCAGTGCCAGCTCCGGAGACGTCTTCGGCATGTGTCCATCATCCGCGTTCGCAGCAGGTTTGTCAACCGATTGCCATACGGCATCTCGATCCTGCTGAGCGATCCGCCACTTCATAAGACAACCGGTTGCCGACAGGCCACACCCGTCCGCGACCCGCAGCAGACGGCAGGCCCGCCGTCCGGCCCCCGGCGCACCTCCGACCGACAGCCGACCGGCCCGACCTGACCGGCGCACCCGGGCTACAGGCGGAGCCCGTGCCCGAACCGAAACAGCGGGTCCCTCCTCTGCCGAGAAGGTCCCTCCCGCGCGACGCACCTTCTCGGCGTGCGACGCACCTTCTCGGCGTGCAACGCACCCTCTCGGCGCGCAACGCACCCTCTCGGCGCGCAACGCACCTTCTCGGCGCGAAGCGCACCACCTCGGCGGATAAGGGGCCACCTCGGCGTGGCCTGCGCGCGGGCTACGCCCGGGCGATCACCGTGAGCACGGCTGCGCCGTAGGCCTCGCGCTTCTTGGCGCCGATGCCGGTGATGCCCTCGAGCGCATCCACCGAGCCGGGCCGGTGCTCGGCCAGCGCGCGCAGGGTGGCGTCGTTGAACACCACATACGCGGGCACGCCCTGCTCCCGCGCCTGCTCGGACCGCCAGGCGCGCAGCGCCTCGAACAGCTCACGATCGGCCGGGTCGACGGCATCCGAGACCGACGACTTGCGCACCCTCGTCGAGGTGGTGCGGCCGAGCACATCCCGACGCAGCGGCACCGGCATCTGCCCGCGCAGCACGCCGGCCGCGCCCTCGCCGAGGGCCAGCGTGCCGTACTCCCCCGTGGCCACGAGCAGCCCGCGCGCAAGCAGCTGCCGCACGACGCTGCGCCAGTCCTGGTCGGACAGGTCGGCGCCCAGACCGTACGTCGCCAGCCGCTCGTGCCCGAACCGGACGATGCGCTCGGTCGTCGCGCCGCGCAGGATGTCGATCAGGTGCCCCGCGCCATACGCCTGCCCGCGCTCACGCTGCAGCCGCACGATCGTCGAGAGCAGCTTCTGCGCCGGCACGAGCCCGTCGAACGTGTCGGGCGGGGTCAGACACGTGTCGCAGTTGCCGCAGGGCTGGGATGCCTCGCCGAAGTAGCCGAGCAGGTTCTGGCGGCGGCATCCCACCGTCTCGCAGAGGGCGAGCATCGCATCCAGGTGCTGACCGAGGCGTCGCTTGAAGGTGCGGTCGCCCTCGGATGCGTCGATGAACCGCCGCTGCTGCACGACGTCGCCCAGGCCGTAGGCCAGCCAGGCCACGGCCGGTTCGCCGTCGCGGCCGGCCCGGCCGGTCTCTTGGTAGTAGCCCTCGACCGATTTCGGCAGGTCGATGTGCGCGACGAAGCGCACGTCGGGCTTGTCGATGCCCATGCCGAACGCGATCGTGGCGACCATGACCACGCCGTCCTCGCGCAGGAATCGCGCCTGGTGCCGCGCGCGCACCCCGGCGGGCAGGCCGGCGTGGTATTCGAGCGCGTCGATGCCCTGCGTGCGCAGGTGCTCGGCGGTCTGCTCGACGCTCTTGCGGCTGAGCGTGTAGACGATGCCGGCGGCGCCCTCGGGCTGCGACCGGATGAACGCGACCAGCTGCCGGCGCGCGTCGACCTTCGGCTCGATGCGGTACTGGATGTTGGGCCGGTCGAAGCTCGCGACATACTGCCGCGCGTCCTGCAGCCGCAGCCGCTCCGTGATCTCACGGTGGGTCTCGCGGGTGGCCGTCGCGGTCAGCGCCATCCGCGGCACGCCGGGGAAGCGCTGCCCCAGGTCGCCGAGCGCGAGGTAGTCGGGACGGAAGTCGTGCCCCCATTGCGACACGCAGTGCGCCTCGTCGATCGCAATGACGCTGAGCCGGCCGCGGGACAGCAGCGCGGTGGTCGAGGCGACGTTGAGTCGCTCGGGCGCGACATAGAGCAGGTCGAGTTCGCCGGCCAGGTAGGCCCGCTCCACGACGGCCCGATCGGTGGGCGTCTGCGTCGAGTTCAGATATCCGGCGTGCACGCCGTTGGCGACGAGCGCGTCGACCTGGTCGTGCATCAGGGCGATCAACGGGCTGACCACGAGTCCCGTGCCGGGCCGCACCAGCGCCGGCACCTGGTAGGTGACCGACTTGCCGCCGCCGGTGGGCATCAGCACTATCGCGTCACCACCGGCGACGACATGCTCGACGATCGCGGCCTGATCGCCGCGGAACGCGTCGTACCCGTACACCTCGTGCAGCACGTGCAGCGGGTCTGCGCCTGGGCCCACGCGCCCGGAGGCTCCGCGCGACGCGTCAGCGGCGCGTGGAGGGGGCGTGGGGATGAAGTCACGCCTATCGGATGCCACGGGCCCGCCGCGCTGAGAACGGGATGCCGGGGCAACCCGCCCACCGGCCGGCGGCATCCACCCCTCGTCCTCCTCCGGAGGGGCCCACTCGTCCGGCGGAGCATCCGTGCTCGCCCACGGCACGTCTGCGTAGGGGTCACCGGCGGGAATGCTCACCCCTCCAGGCTAATGGCGCCCACCGACGCCGCGGCATCCACAGCCCAGGGGTCAGCGCACGCGGGCGAGCCCTCCTCGATCCACCTCGTACACCGTGTCTGCGAGTTCATCGACATCCGCGCCGATATGGCTTGTGAACAGAACCGTGCGACCCTCTGACCGCTGACGCCTCAGCAGCGCGTGCATCTCAGCGACACTGCTGCGGTCGAGGCCGTTGAACGGCTCATCAAGGAGCAGCACCTCTTGGTCTTCCATGATCGCTTGCGCAATTCCGAGCTGCTGCTTCATGCCCAGTGAGTAGTTCCGCACGCGCTGTCGCAATGTCGGATCAAGCCCCACAGCCACCATCGCGGCCTCGGTCTCAGCACGCCGGGCAGTGTTCCGGATGCGTGCAAGCCGCTGGAGGTTCTCGTATCCGGTTGCGAACGGCAGATAGCCTGGGCCATCGATGAGAATCCCAAAGGATTCGGGGTAGGCCATCCCCTGCGGAAGATACTCCGGCGACACGTGAACCTTCCGGCATCAAGTATCCCCCACCCTGCGTCCAGCCATGCGGATGGAATTGCGGGGGCAAGCACGACCGTTGCCACGATCGGCCGCCGCTGCTCGACGCGCTATGCAGGCCCTCAGCACCACTTCGCGGCGATCGCGCGAATGACGGTCGCATTGCGGCTGGTGGCCACCCCGAGCAGCTTCGCGGCGTTCAGCGGGTCGACCGCGCCGGGTTGGTAGCCGGCGCCGAGCAGCGCGTGGGCGGCACGTGCGCGCACGACCATCTCACCGGCATCCGACTTCGTCGCCGCCACCGCGGCGAGCGCTTCGGCATCGAGCTCGTCCTTGAGCAGGTAGACGTAGTGCCGGACGATCTCGGGGTGCGCCACGGCGAGCTCGTCGACGTCACGCGCGATGGCGGCGAACTCGGATGCCTCGAACACCACGGTCGGCACCTCGAAGCCGCGATCGGCGGCGAACGCCCCCTCGAGCGCGCACTCGATCTTCGCGCGCGACCGCAACGGCGAGCGCAGCCGCACGTTGCCGCTGTTGATGTGCGTCTGCACGTCGGTGCAGCCGGCCTGCTCTGCGACGCGGCGGATGTCGTCCTTCGGGAAGGCGCGCGTGGCTCCGAGGTTCACGGCCCGCAGAAACGCGAGATAGGTCGGCATCCGCCCATTGTGCCGCGCGGCGGCGACATCCGCGCGCCCCGACGATGCGACGTCATCCGCGCGCCCCGCGCTCCGGTGATCCGCGCGCTGCAGCGCCCTCAGCCGCCCGCGAGCGCGGAAGGGATGTCGGTGCGGGCGAAGTCGTCGCCCACGTAGGCAGCGGTGCGCGCCGCGCCGTCGCCAGCGCGTAGGCGAAGCAGTCGCCGAAGTTCAGGCGGGCCGGATGCCCCGACCCGCGCCCGTAGTCCCGATGGGCGCGCCGCGCGATCTGCGCCTGCGTGGCGTCGACCGCCACGACCTCGAGGTCGAGCGCATCCACCAGCGCGTCGAACCGTGCCGAGCGCACCGGATCGTGTCGGCTGCCGGCGACGATGGATGCCTCGACCAGCGTCGCCGCCGATATCGCGGCGGTCTCGGACCGTTCGAGGGCGGTCAGCACATCCGCCGCCGCGGTCTCGCCTTGCAGTATCGCGATGAGCGCCGAGGTGTCGGATCACCGCGGCATCCCGGTCGCCTCGTCATAGAGGTCAGCCTCGGGCGGCACGCAGATCGACCCCGCGGAACGCCTCCTGCGCGGCCGTCGCTGCGGCGCGGATGCGACGCACCCGGTCTTCGCGCTGCTGCCCGGAGCCCAGCTCGGCGAGCTTCGCCCGCACGGCGAATTCCACGGCGGAGGTCTGGCTGACGGCGAGGCGGCGCGCCAATTCTCGCACCGCCGCGTGCACCGCGTCGTTCTTGATGTTCAAGCTCACGGTAGAGGGTCTACCCGTTCCATACACACTTCCACCACGGGCATCCCTAGGCTGTGCTGTCAGCACGTGCGATCGATTCCTCCGCGCCATGGCCACTCCCACATTCAGTCGTCACATATGGCGGGTTCACCGGCATCCACGCCACCATTTGCGACGACTGAACCCAGGGCATAGCCGCGTGCCGACCTTCAGTCGTCACATATGGCGGGTTCATCGGCATCCACGCCACCATTTGCGACGACTGAACTCAGTGCGTAGCCGCGTGCCGACCTTCAGTCGTCACATATGGCGGGTTCACCGGCATCCACGCCACCATTTGCGACGACTTAAGCCGTCGCGTCCCACGCCCCCACCCCACCCCGCCCCACCGGAGCGGCTACAGCCGCACGACCTCGGCCACCCGCACGACGGCGGTGCCGGCATCCGCCGACTCGGCCAGGTCGACCTCGGCCCGGATGCGCCAGTCGTGGTCGCCGGCCGGATCGTCGATCGTCTGCTCGATGCGCCACACGCCGGCGGCGTCGTCCTCGTCGATCGCGCAGAGCCGCGGCGAGCGCGCCCGGCCGTCGATGCCGATCGAGTCGTGCTCGGCGAAATACCCGTCCAGCGCGGCCGGCCAGCCGGCATCCGGATCCAGCTCCACGAGCTCGTCGTCGCGCTGCCGCGCCGCCAGCTGCACCCGCCGGAACAGCTCGTTGCGCACCAGCACCGTGAACGCGCGCCGGTTGGCGACGACCGAGGTCGGCGCCGGCGGCACCACCGGGGCATCCGCCTCGGCGACCGGATGGATCAGCGCCTCCCACTCGTCGACCAGGCTCGAGTCGACCTGACGCACCAGCTCGCCCAGCCACTCGATCACGTCCAGCAGCTCAGACGTGCGCGCCTCCAGCGGCACGGTCTGCCGGATCGCCCGATACGCGTCCGACAGGTACCGCAGCACGAGCCCTTCACTGCGGGTGAGCTGGTAGAACGAGACGAACTCGGCGAACGACATCGCCCGTTCGAACATGTCGCGCACGACCGATTTCGGGCTCAGCTCGAAGTCGCGCACCCAGGGCTGGCTCGACGCGAACACCTCGTACGACTGGCGCAGCAGCTCGTCCAGCGGCTTCGGATACGTGATCTCGTCGAGCGCGTCCATGCGCTGGTCGTAGTCGAGGCCCTCGGCCTTCATCGCGCCGATGGCCTCGCCGCGCGCCTTGTGCTCCTGCTGGGCGAGGATCGCGCGCGGATCGTCGAGCGTCGCCTCGATCACGCTCACGACGTCGAGCGCGTAGTGGCCGCTGCCCGCAGCATCCGGCGCGTCGTCCGGGTCGAGCAGGTCGATCGCCGCCAGCGCGAACGGCGACAGCGGCTGGTTCAACGCGAAGTTCGGCTGCAGGTCGACCGTGAGCCGGATGCCCCCGGTGCTCGCGACCTCGACGATGCCGGCGTCGCGCAGCGTGCGGAAGATCGCCAGCGCGCGCCGGGCCAGCGCGTACTGCTGCGGCCGTGTCTGGTGGTTGTCGAAGACGAGCGATCGCACGTGCGCGAAGACATCCCCGCCCCGTGCGATCACGTTGATGAGCATGGCCGCCGTCAGCGGCAACTGCGGCACGAGCGGTTCGGGAACGGCGGCCACGAGCCGGTCGAACGAGCCCTGCCCCCAGTTGATCGCGCCGACCGGCGCCTTCTTGCGCACGATCTTCTTGCGCTTGGCGGGGTTGTCCGCGGCCTTCGCGAGGGCCGCGGCGTTCTCGATCTCCCACTCCGGCGCCATCACGACGACGTTGCCGTAGGGGTCGAAGCCGGCGCGGCCCGCGCGGCCGGCGACCTGATGGAACTCGCGAGCGGTCAGCTGCCGCATCCGGGTGCCGTCGAACTTCGCCAACTCGGTGATCACGACCGTGCGGATCGGCACGTTGATCCCGACGCCGAGGGTGTCGGTGCCGCAGATCACCCGCAGCAGGCCGCGCTGCGCGAGCGTCTCGACGAGGCGGCGGTACCGCGGCAGCATCCCGGCATGATGGATGCCGATGCCCGCGCGCACGAGTCGCGACAGCGTCTTGCCGAACCCGGTCGAGAAGCGGAATCCGCCGATCGCATCGGCGATCTCGTCGCGCTGCGCGCGGGTGGCGACCTTCATGCTCGACAGCGCCTGTGCGCGTTCGGCGGCGGCGGCCTGGGAGAAGTGCACGATGTAGACCGGGATCTCGGTGTTCTCCAGCAGCGCCTCGACCACCTCGTGCACCGGCCGCCGCTCGTACGCGAAGTTCAGCGGGACGGGCCGCTCCACTCCGGTCACCAGGGCCGTGGCGCGGCCGGTGCGGGCGGACAGGTCGGCGGCGATGTCGGCGACGTCGCCTAGGGTGGCCGACATGAGCAGGAACTGCGCACGCGGAAGGAGCAGCAGCGGCACCTGCCAGGCCCAGCCGCGGTCGGGGTCGCCGTAGTAGTGGAACTCGTCCATCACGACCTGGTCGACCGGGGTGTCGGCGCCATGGCGCAGCGCCATGTTCGCCAGGATCTCGGCCGTGCAGCACACGATCGGGGCGTCCGGATTGACCGACGAGTCGCCGGTGACCATGCCGACGTTCTCGGCGCCGAACGTGTCGACCAGTGCGAAGAACTTCTCGCTGACCAGCGCCTTGATCGGCGCGGTGTAATAGCTGCGGGTGCCGGCGGCCAGTGCTGCCGCGTGCGCGGCTACCGCGACCAGCGACTTGCCGGTGCCGGTCGGCGTGGACAGCACCACGTTCGAGCCCGAGACCAGTTCGATCACCGCTTCGTCCTGCGCCGGGTACAGCGACAGGCCGAGGCCTTCGGCCCATCCGACGAACGCGTCGTAGACGGCGTCGAGGTCGGCACGGGCCGCGCCGTGCAATCGGTCGAGCAGGGTGTCGGTCACCCTCTGAGTCTGCCGCACGTCGGTGCTCCGCATCGGCGGCGGCTGTGCCCCGGCGACCCACGCGGGCGATCGGCGCCGCCGACGGCGGAGCTGCTGCGGGGTGCGGCATCGGGTGCCGCGCTCGCGGAACACACCGTCCGCGCCGTACGTTAGAGACAAGGGACGAGAGGAATGCCATGCCCGAGCCGCAGCTGCGCGTGACGCGTAACGACGATGAGCGCCGCTACGAGATCCACGTCGACGACGTGCTGGGCGGGTACACCGTGTTCCACGAACGCGAGCCCGGTGTGCTGCGGTTTCCGCACACCGTGATCGATCCGGCGTTCCGCGGCAAGGGGCTGGCGGTCGTGCTCGTCGAGCGGGCCATGGCGGATGTCGCGACCCGTGGTGAGATCGTCGTGCCGTTGTGCACGGTGGTGCACGGGTACCTCGACACGCACGACGTGCCCGGCCTGGCCGTGCAGTGGCCGGCCGAGACGGTCTGAGCCATGTCGACCGATTCGGGCGTGACCGTCGTCCGCAGCGACGAATACCACCGCTACGAGGTGCGCGTCGACGAGGAGCTCGCCGGATTCACCGAGTTCCGCATCGAGCAGCCGGGACGGTTGCGCTTTCCCGAGACGATGGTGATCCCGAGCTTCCGCGGGCGCGGACTGGCCGGCATCCTCGTCGCCGAGGCGATGGCCGACGTGGCCGCCCGCGGCGAGACGGTCGTGCCGCTGTGCCCCGTGGTCGTGCGCTACCTGCATGAGCACGACGTGCCGGGGCTCGTGGTGGACTGGCCCGAGAGCCGCTGAGGTCGGCAGCCCGCGAACCCGCCCACCGAGACGCGCGCCCTCACCGAGAACGAACGCCCACACTGAGAATCGGCACCCGTCCGAGAATCGCGGCGTCGCCCGGAGTCTCGGCCAGGATGCCGATTCTCACGAAGTGGGGGACGCCGCGCGGCGCTGGTGGGCGACGCCGGCCGGGCGGCCGAACGACTTAGGGTGGCCTCACCTGACCCGGTAAGCTGGGCCGATGCCCGCACGCGCCGCCCTGTCCACCCGCACCCTGCTGGTGTGCGCGGCGATCGGCGTCGCGGCAGGGATCGTCGGCGGCATCGCCGGCTGGGTGACGCCGGTCGTGATCGCGACCATCCCGATCGTGTACGGGTTCGTGCTGGGCGCGCACGTGATCCCCGGCATCATCGCGCAGGAGGTGCTGCGCCTGCCGTGGGTGGCCCTGATGTCGCACGTGCTCGCGGCGCTGGTGGCCGGCGCGATGGCGCCGCAGTGGGCCGGACGCTTTCTGGGCACCGCGGTGCTGTTCGGGGGCATCCAGGAGCTCGTGGCGGCGGCCACCCGCTACCGCGTGTGGCGGGCGTGGCGGTTCTTCATCTCGGCGGTGATCATCGGCCTCGTCGTCGCGGCAGTGGTGGCGCTGGTGGTGAACCTCGGCTCGCTGGCCCCGTGGGCGCAGATCTCGTACCTGGTGCTGTCGGTGCTCGGCCCGGTCGCCTGGACGGCCCTCGCCCTCGCGATCGGCAGCGGACTGCGACAGGCCGGCATCGGGCGGCGATGAACGACCCACTGCTGCTCGTGCGGGACGTCGCGATCCGCTACGCCGGAGAGATGGCGTTCACCCCCGCCGGCGCGTCGTTCCAGGTGCGCCGCGGTGAAGTGGTGCTGCTGCTGGGCCCCAGCGGGTCGGGCAAGTCCACGCTGACGCGGGCGCTGAACGGGCTGATTCCACACGACATCGAGGCCGAGGTGTCCGGCACGGTCACGGTCGACGGGCTGGATGCCGCGGCCACGCCCATCTCGGTCCTGTCGACGCGGGTGGGCATGGTCTTCCAGGACCCCGACGCGCAGCTGGTCACCGGCACAGTGCTGGACGAGGTCGCGTTCGGACCCGAGAACATGCGGCTGCCGGTCGCCGAGGTGCTCGGCCGCACCGAGGCGGCGCTGCGGCGCGTGGGCCTGTGGGACCGGCGCCACGAGAACCCCGACGGCCTCTCGGGCGGCGGCCGGCAGCGCCTCGCGATCGCCGCGGCGCTCGCGCTCGGGTCGTCGCTGCTGGTGCTCGACGAGCCCACCGCGAACCTCGACCCCGCCGGCATCGACGAGGTCTATGCAGCACTGGCCGAGGTCGTGGCATCCGGCGACCGCGCCATCGTGCTCGTCGAGCACAACCTCGACGCGGCGATCGGGCTCGTCGACCGGGTGGTGGTGCTGGATGCCGCGGGCCGCACCGTCGCGGACGGCACGGTCGATGCCATCCTGCGCCGCCGCGCGGCCGAGCTGCACGCGTTGGGAGTGTGGCTACCTACCTCGGCGCTCGCAGCGCTCCGGCTGCGCGGCGCCGGATACCCGCTCGACCCGCTGCCGCTGACCCCCGCCGAGCTGCGCGCCGCGCTCGAGGCGGCGCCCGCCCCGGCCGCGAGCTCTGCCCCAGCCGTGCGCAATGCCCCACTCGGCGAAGGAAGGAGAGTCCTGCCAGAGCAGGAGGTCTCCCGCCCGGATCTCCTTCCGCCGCCGGGATCTCCTGCTGCCACCGCCGCGCCGGCTGCCACCGCCGCGCCGGCGGCTCACGACGGCGCGGCCGGCGACCCCCTGATCACGGTGCGCGGGCTGACGCTGCGCCACGGTCACGCCGAGGTGCTGCGCGACGTGGACCTCGACATCCACCCCGGCGAGTTCATCGCCGTGGCCGGCGCGAACGGGGCCGGCAAGACGAGCCTGGTGCAGGCGATCGCGGGGGTGATCCGTCCGCCGCGCGGCACGGTGCGCATCGACGGAGTCGACATCACGCGGATGAAGGCCCGGCATGTGGCCGAACGGGTCGGATTCGTGTTCCAGAACCCCGAGCACCAGTTCATCGCGCACACCGTGCACGACGAGCTCGCGCACGGCCTGCGCCATCTGCCGCCAGGCGAGGCCAAGGCGCGCGTCGCCGACGTGCTGGCGCGATTCGGCCTCACCAGTCGGGCGGATGTGCACCCGTTCCTGCTGTCGGGCGGACAGAAGCGTCGGCTGTCGGTCGGCACCGCCCTGGTCTCCGGTGCGCCGGTGCTGGTGCTCGACGAGCCGACGTTCGGGCAGGACCGTGCTCGCGCCGACGAGCTGCTCGAGCTGCTCGCACGGCTGGGCGCCCACGGCACGACCGTGATCGTGGTCACCCACGACATGCAGCTGGTGACCGAGTACGCGAGCCGCACGATCATGCTCGGCGGCGGCCGGGTGCTGGCGGATGGCCCGACCAGCCAGGTCTTCGCCGCCCGCACCCTGATCGATACTGCGGGGCTGCGCCTGCCGCCGCTGCGCGCGGCGCTGTCGGGGCTGCGCGGCCACCCCGAGCTGGCCGGCATCTCGCGGCTCGCCGACCTGCCGCACGACGCACCCGACCCCGCCGGCCCGGCCCACGCCACGTCCGCCGGCGCCACCGACCCGGCGAGCCGCAGCATCCAGCCCACCCGCGACGAGGGAGGCGGGGCATGACCACGGCATCCCTGCCCGTCGACCCGTACGCGCCGATCGCCCCCGCGTCGCCGGTGCGGTTCCTGTACGGGGTGAATCCGCTGGCCAAGCTGCTGGCGCCGGCTCCGGCGATGGTGCTGCTGGTGTTCGTGCGCGACGCCGCGACACCGATCGCGTTCCTCGCGCTGGCCTGTCTGATCGTGCTCGTGGGTGCGCGGATGACCGGCCGTCTCGCGCTGCTGATGTTCGTCGCGGTGCCGGTGCTGGTCGCCGTGATGGGGCTCGGCTTCTCGCTGTGGACCGACCCGGCCGGCGTCGACCGGTCCGTCGCGGTGCTGCGGATCGGTGGATGGACGCTGTATGCCGGAGCCCTGCAGGTCGGCTTCGCGACCGGGCTGCGGCTGGCCGCGATCATCGCGCTCGCCCTGATCGCCGGGGTCGCCACCACCGGGCCCGACCTGGCGCGCTCGCTCGTGCAGCAGCTGCGGGTGCCCTACCGGATCGGCTACACGGCCATCGCGTCGTTCCGGTTCGTGCCGCGGTTCCGACGCGAGCTGCAGACGATCCGGCAGGCGCACCGGGTGCGCTCGGCCGCCGAGCCCCGCAATCCGTTCGGCGCACCCGCGCGGGTGCTCGGCTATGTGGTGCCGCTGCTGGCGGGCGCGATCCGGCACGCCGAGCGGGTGGCGATGGCGATGGATGCCCGCGCCTTCGGCGCGTTCCCCACCCGGACGGAGCGCCACCAGGTGCCGTGGCGGGTGCGCGACATGGTGTTCGTCGTACTGCTGCTGGCCGCGTCGGCCGCCCTGTTCTGGGCACTCTGGCCCTGAGCCCCGTCGAGGCGTCGCCGCCGGCGGCTGACTGCTGCGCGCCGAGCAGGGGATGGCCCGACCCGCACTCTGCATCCCACGCGGCCGCACCGCGCCGCGCCTCAGCGCGGCCCGTGCCCGGTCGTGCGCACCGGCCCGAGCCCGGTCGGCGGCAGCGGCAGGGCGGGGCGGCCGGGGGTCAGGCCCGCCGCCGCCATCTGCAGCGGGAAGTGGCAGGCGACCAGATGCGGCCGCACACCGGGGGGCGCCGCGGGGCCGTCCTGCGCGCTGCCGCCGCCGATGCGCAGCCGCGGCTCGACCTGTGCGCAGATCTCCTGCGCCGCAGGGCAGCGGGTGCGGAACCGGCAGCCGCTGGGCGGGTTCATCGCCGACGGCAGCTCGCCGCGCACGCCGAGCTTGGCCTTGGCCCGCTCGGCGACGGGATCCGCGACCGGAATCGTGTCGATCAGGCCGCGCGTGTAGTGGTGCTGGGGTGCCGCGTACACCTCGGCCGCCGGCCCGATCTCGACGATCTTGCCGAGGTACATCACGGCGATGACATCCGACAGGTATCGCACGACCGACAGGTCGTGGCTGATGAACAGATAGGTCAGCTCGCGCTCGCGCTGCAGCTGCTTCATCAGATTCAGCACCTGCGCCTGCACCGAGACATCCAGCGCCGAGACCGGCTCGTCGGCCACGATCAGCGCCGGCTGCAGCGCCAGCGCTCGCGCCAGACCGATGCGCTGGCGCTGCCCGCCCGAGAACTCGTGCGGGTAGCGCTCGGCCGCGCGGCGCGGCAGGCCGACGTCTTCGAGCAGCTCGTCCACGCGCCGGTCGCGGTCGCGCCCGGCGCCCACATGCTGGATCTCCAGCGGCTCGCGCAGGATGGCCCGCACCCGCATCCGCGGGTCGAGCGAGGCGTACGAGTCCTGGAACATGAACTGCACGTCGCGCCGGTTCTGCCGCCGGTCGGCCCGGTTCCGATGCGCGAGCGGGCGGCCGCGGAACAGGATGCGCCCATCGGTGGGCAGCTCCAGCCCGACGATCAGACGGCCCAGCGTCGTCTTGCCGCAGCCCGATTCGCCCACGAGCCCGACGGTCTGGCCGCGCGAGATCGTGAAGCTGGCCGACGCGACCGCGCTGACCGCCCCGATCTTGCGCCGCAGCAGCGCACCCCGGGTGACCGGGAAGTCCTTGACCAGCTTGTCCAGCTGCAGCAGCGGCGGGCCGTCGTCCGGGATGAACCGGGTCGGCGCGACCCATTCCCGGTCGTCGCTGTGCGCGGCGGGTTCGGCCGGCGAGCGCTCCAGGATGATCTGCACGGGCGCGGGCATCGGCTCCTCGCGCGGCACGAAGCAGGCGAACCGGTGCGGGCCGTCGTCGGCGGGAACGTCTTCGAGCTGCGGCACCTCGCCACGGCAGCGATCGATCGCGAACCGGCAGCGCGGGGCGAACCGGCACGCCGGCGGCGGATCGACCAGGTCCGGCGGCAGGCCCGGGATCGAGTACAGCCTCTCGCCGGTGCCGGCGGCTCGCTCGGGCAGCGCCTCGAACAGCGCCTCGGTGTAGCGGTGCCGCGGCGCATGGAACAGCGTGTGCGTGCCGGCGGTCTCGGCGACCTTGCCGGCGTACATCACGACCACCCGGTCGGCGCGGCCGGCGATCACGCCCAGGTCATGGGTGACCAGGATGACGGCCATACCCAGCTCTTCGCGCAGCGAGTCGATCAGCTCGAGGATCTGCTTCTGCACCGTGACATCCAGCGCCGTGGTCGGCTCGTCGGCGATCAGCAGCTTGGGCCGGCAGATCAGCGCCATCGCGATCATGACGCGCTGGCGCTGCCCGCCGGAGAGCTGGTGCGGGTAGCTGCGCATGCGCTGGACGGGGTTCGGGATGCCGACCAGATCCAGCATCTCGAGCACCTGGGCGCGGGCCCGTCCCGCCGACATGCCGCGGTGCAGCAGCAGCGGCTCGGTGACCTGCTCTTCGATGGTCTGCACCGGGTTCAGGCTCGTCATCGGGTCTTGGAAGATCATGCCGATGTCGCCGCCGCGGATCCCGCGCATCGCGCTCTCAGGCAGCGTGACCAGGTTCCGTCCGTCGAAGACGACGCTGCCGCCGACGATGTGACCGCCCGGCGGCAGCAGCCGCTCGATCGACATCGCCGTCATCGTCTTGCCGCACCCGGACTCGCCGACGAGCCCGACGGTCTCACCGGCATCCACCGAGAACGACACGTCGTTCAGCGCATGCACCACGCTCTTGCTGAGATGGATGTCCGTGCTCAGGCCGGATATCTCCAACAGCGCCATGTCCTCATCATCCCCCTTGCGATGCGCCCGTGTCAGCGACGCTGCAGGCGCACCTCGACGGAGTCGCGCAGGCCGTCACCGACCAGGTTCACCGCGACCACGACGAGGATGATGGCGAACCCGGCCGGGTAGATCAACCACCAGTAGTTGAGGAACACGTACTGCGTCCCGTTGCTGAGCATCCCGCCCCAGTCGGTGGCCGGCGGCGAGATGCCCAGGCCCAGATAGCCGAGGTACGCGACCAGCAGGATCGCGTCGGCGACCTGGAAGGTGGCATTGACGATCACGGTGCCGATCACGTTCGGCATGATGTGCCGAGTGACCGAGCGCCACGACGACCCGCCCATCACGCGCACCGCCTGCACGTATTCCCGCACCCGCAGGGTGAGCGATTCGCCGCGCACGAGCCGGGCGGGCACGAGCCACGCCGTCAGCCCGATCACGAAGATCATGACCGGCAGAGACGGGCGCACGATCGTGACCAGGAACAGCAGCAGGAACAGGATCGGGATCGCCAGGATGGCGTCGACGATGCGCATCATGACACCGTCCACGATGCCGCCGAAGAAGCCGGCGATCGCACCCCAGACGGTGCCGACGATCGTGGCGATGGCGGCGGCGGCGAAGCCGACGATGAGCGAGGTCTGCCCGCCGACCATGAGGCGGCCCAGCACGTCGTAGCCCGACCCGTCGGTGCCGAGGGGATGCCCCGCCCCGGGCGCGAGGTTCGCGGAGGTGAGGACGACGGTGACCTGGTCGGTGCGGTAGATCAGCGGGCCCACGAAGCAGAACAGCACCGCGAGGGCGACCACCACGAGCCCCACGATCGCCAGCCGGTTCTCGACGAAGACCTCGAAGCCCAGCCGCAGCAGGCTCTTCGGCCGTCCCGTGATGGCGCCCCCGGCGGCGAGGGATGCCCCCCCGGGCACGGCTGCGGCACCCGCACCGGGTGCCGGTTCGGCGGGAGGGATCCCGCCCACCTGTGTCGTCATGGCGCCATCCTCACAAAGTCACCCGCGGATCGATCGCCGCCAGCGAGACGTCGGCCAGGAGGTTGCCGATCACGGTCGCGAACGCCGTGATGATGACCACGCCGATCTCGACCGGGTAGTCGGACTGCTGCGCCGCCTGCCAGAACAGCAGCCCCATGCCGGGGAAGTTGAAGATCGATTCCGTGATCAGGGCCCCGGCGAACAGCGCCGGCAGCGACAGGCCGAGCAGCGTGATGATCGGGATCAGGGCGTTGCGCAGCACGTGCCGCCACAGCACTCGCGACGACGAGGCGCCCTTCGCGCGCGCCGTGCGCACGTAGTCCTGGCTGACGTTGTCGAGCACCGAGGAGCGCATGTAGCGGGAGAACCCGGCGATCCCCAGCAGGGCGAGGGTCACGATCGGCAGGACCATGGCGCTGAAGTCCTGGAAGATCGGCACGACGCCGTTGGACTGGGGTGCCTCGGGCGGGAACCAGCCCAGGTACGACGAGAAGACCTCGATCATGATGAGGCCGAGGAAGAACGTCGGGGCCGCGTAGAAGATGAACGAGAGCCCGGTCGCGACGTAGTCGAACGTGCGGTTGCGCCGCACGGCCTGATAGATGCCGATCGGGATGGCGACGATGACCGTGAGGATCAGCGCGAACACCGCCAGGATGATGGTCTTCGGCAGTCGCTCGACCAGGAGCGATCCGACCGACTGGTTCAGCACATAGGAGAATCCGAAGTCGCCGCGGAGCCAGCCGCCGACGGTCGTGAAGTACTGCACCACCAGCGGCTGATTCAGGCCGTTGGCGACGTTGAACTGCTGGACCTGCAGCGCCGTCGCGCGCGGCCCGAGGATGGCCCGGGCCGGCCCGCCGGGCAGCGAGTGCAGCAGCAGGAAGACGATGATCGTCACCACGAAGACGACGAGCACGGCCTGCAGGAGGCGACGGACGATGTATCCGACCATCACCTGCGCCCCCTGCCCGTCCGTGCTCTCGTCGTCACTGCATCATCAGTAGTGCCAGTCCTCCGGGGTGATGTAGCCATAGGGGTTGTTGGACGTGTAGCCCTTCAGCCCGTTGGCGATCTCGGTGAGCGAATACGTGTAGTTCGGTTGGTAGATGACCGGAACGTTCTTGGCCATGAAGTCCTCATACGCCTGCATCACCGCCGTGCCGCTCTGCGTGTTCGTCGCAGCGATCAGCTTGTCCAGCTGCGGATTGGAGTAGCTGCCCGAGTTCGATCCGGCACCGGTGGCGAACAGCAGTTCTCCGGTCGGATAGAAGTCGGGTGCGTACACCCAGCCGCCGCCCCAGTTGCCCATCTCCCACGTGCAGGTCTTGCCCGAGCACGGCACCGTCGCGCCGGTGACCGTGTTGAACGGCTCCGGCTTCAGGTTCAGGGTGATGCCGACTTGCGCCGCGTTCGACTTGAACGAGGCCATCGCGGTGTCGATCGTCGCGTTGCCGCTCGCATACGGCAGCGCGAAGGTCAGCTTGGCTCCGGAGGCGATGCCCGCACCGCAGTCGCCGGACGCGGTGCCCGGCTTGACACACGTGGTCACGCCACCGGGTACGACCTTCCAGCCGTTGTCGGTCAGGTACTTCGTCGCGCCCGCGATGCTGAACGGATACGGATTGTTCTTCTCGGTCTGCGACACCAGCGGGCTGTCCGGGAACAGCGGGACGGGGCCCGTCGTCTCGACGCCGTAGTTCTTCGCGGTGGACGAGATGATGCCCTTCTGATCGACGACCGACTGCAGTGCCTGACGGATGTACAGCTGCTTGAAGATCGGCCCCACGGTGGGGTTGTTGTAGTTGATCGGGAAGTAGTTGAACCCGTACAGGAACCACGGCAGCAGCTCGTAGTTCGCGCTCAGCGGGTTGGGGCCGGGCGTGGCGGGCGAGGTGTTCGCCGGCTTGGCCTTGGCGATGTCCTGCGTCGGGATGTAGCCGACATCCAGCGTGCTGCCGCCGCGCAGCACGTTGAACTCAGCCGTGTCCGTGGTGAACGGCACCATCTTGAACTCCTTGACCTGCGCCTTCTGCGGGCCGGAGTAGGTGGGGTTCGGCACGAACGTGACGTGGCCGTCCGAGTTGAAGCTCTGCAGCTTCCACGGTCCGTCCACGACCGACCAGATCTTGCTGGTGGCGTAGCCCGGCAGGTCCTTCGACTGCGCGGTCAGATACGTGAACACGGCCTTGCAGCCGCTGACGTTCGTCGCGCAATCGCCCTTGGTGGTGGCGCTGCTCATGTCCCAGGCCGCCGGCATCGGGGTGATCTGGCTCAGCTGGTTGAACAGGAACCACTGCTGGCTGTATGCCTTGTCGGTCGTCAGCACCACGGTCGTGTCGTTCGGCGCCTTCGCGCTGACGATGTTGTCGGGGAACTGTCCCGGTGCGTAGCCGGCGTAATTGGCCTTCTCGGCCTTGTCCATGTTGATCCAGAACAGCACGTCCTGCGCGGTGAGCTTCTCGCCGTTGGACCAGGTGTACGGCTTGAGCGTGATCGTCACGGTCTTGCCGCCGTTGCTGTACGTCGGCTCGTTCGCGAGGCTCAGCGAGTCGTCGACACCGGTCTTGCCGTTGTCTCCGAACCAGTACAGCGTGCGGTACATCATGGACTGCATCTCGGCATTGGTCACCGAGAAGTCGGCGATAGGCGAGAACGGCCAGATCCAGTTCGGCACGGTCCCAGGCGGCAGCGCCCACGAGATCGTGTCGGCCGATTTGCCCGGTGCGTTCGCGTTGGGGGCAGACGTCGGGTTGTTCGCCGATCCGCCTGAACACCCGACCAATGCCATGGATGCGGCGGCGACGATCACTCCTGGTATCAGGAGTCGGCGCCAGGCGCCGGAGGAATGAGTTTTCATGCTGAGCCTCCCGGCTTGAGCTCGTGCGCCGAGCGCCAGGATTGTGTCAGCGCTCTCGCTGCGGGACCTTCTTCCCCAAGTAAGCGCTCCGTAATGACAAAGACTCCCCAGTGCCGGCTGAGTGTTCTTCCTGTGCCGGATCAGAACTCAGCGAAAGGCGCCGCCCGCTCGCCGCGCACAGGGCAGTCGAGGGATGCCGCAGCCGGCCGGCCGCGGTATCCCTCATCGGCTGGTCTACTTGCGGCCGGTCACCTGCCGCGCGACGATCTCGCGCATGACCTCGTTGGTGCCGCCGTAGATGCGGTGCACGCGGGCGTCGGCCCAGGCGCGGGCGATCGGGTACTCGAGCATGTAGCCATAGCCGCCGTGCAGCTGCACGCCCAGATCGAGCACCTCCCACTCGCGCTCGGTCGCCCAGAACTTGACCTTCGCGGCCTCTTCCGGGGTGAGCTTCTTGTCCTTGTAGAGCAGCATTGCGCGGTCGATATACGCCCACATCACATCGACGGTGGTGGCCATATCGGCCAGCCCGAAGCGGGTGTTCTGGAAGTCGGCGACCGGCTGACCGAACGCCTCACGGCTCTTCGTGTAGTCCAGCGACCACAGGAACCCGGCCTCGGCGGCAGCCGCCGCCGCCACGCCGATCGACAGCCGCTCCAGCGGCAGGTTCATCATCAGCTGGATGAAGCCCTTGCCCTCGGCGCCGCCGATCAGGTTCTCGTCGGGCACGAACACGTCGGAGAAGCTCAGCTCGGCGGTGTCCCAGCCGTGGAAGCCGACCTTGTTCAGCTTGCTGGAGTGATCGAAGCCCGCCATCCCGTCTTCGATCAGCACCAGACTGAACGCATCGGGGCGGTTGCCCTCGCCGGTCTTGACGAACGTGACCACGACATCGGCGGTCTTGCCGCTGGAGATGAACGTCTTCGCGCCGTTGACGATGTAGCCGCCGTCGGTCTTCTTCGCGGTCGTCTTGATGCCGCGCAGGTCGCTGCCGGCGCCCGGCTCGGTCATCGCCAGCGCGCCGATCACCTCACCGGTGGCCATCTTCGGCAGCCACTTCTGCTTCTGCTCCTGCGTGCCCATGTGCACCAGATACGGAACGGCCAGGTCGTCCTGGATGCCCAGGGCCCCAGCCAGCGAGCCGAGCCCGGCCTTGATGACCTCTTCGTTGACGATCGCACGGAAGCGGTAGTCCTGCAGCATGCCGGCGCCGCCGAACTCCTCGGGGACGCTCAGACCGAGGATGCCGGCCTCGCCGGCGGCGAGCATGGTCGCGCGGTCGACCTCGCCGTCGGCATCCCACTGCTCGCGCTTCTCGTTCGTGGCGTAGCGCTTGATGAACTCCTTGACGACGTCGCGGAACGCCTCATGGTCCTCGTCGTAGATCTCCCGTTCCATGGCGGGCGCACCTCTCTGTTGCCTGAGTCTTCATGGTGCGGCGCTGGCCTCACCTGCTCCGATCCTATTCGGCATCCAGTATCACCGGCGATGGCATTCAGTGCCAGCGACAACGAAACGGCGGATGCCGCGGTCCGGCCATGTGGGAGCGCACAACCTGCGTGAATTCAATCGGCGTAATCGGGTGCGGGCGGCAGCCCGAAGAACTCCTCGAGGGTGTGGAAACCGCCGTCGTGATAGGCCTTGGCGAGGTCGGTGCCGATGTAGCGCAGGTGCCAGGGCTCGGGCAGATAGCCGGTGACGCCGGTCTGGCCCTTCTGATAGCGCACGATCCAGCCGTACTGCCAGGCGTGCTGCACGATCCAGTGGCCCTGGGCGGATCCCGCCAGGTCGTCGAGGGTGCCGCATCGACCGTCGGTGCAGGCGACCATGTCGCCGGCCAGGCCGGTCTGGTGCTCGCTGTAGCCGGGCCGGGCGCTGACCAGATCGGCTTTGGCGGTGCCGCGCATGCCGACCTGCCGGCCGTACGAGCCCTCCTGGGTCTGGTACGAGCGGTAGCCGCTCTCGAGTGCTATCTGGCCGGCGCCGGCGGAGGCGGCGGCCCGCACCATCCGGGTGAGGGCGTCGGCGGCGTCGACCCGCAGCGGACTGCCCTCGACGCTGCGCAAATCGGCGGGCAGCTTCAACGGTGACGGCGCATATCTGAGCGGGTGGAACGGGCGCAGCTTGTCGATGAGCACCCAGGTGCGCGCCGGGTCGGCCAGCGAGACGCACGGCGCGGCGCCGGTGGCCACCGCGATGCGGAACTGCGCTCCACCGCCGGCCGCGGCGATGGCAGCGGCATCGTCGCCCGAGGCGAGCGCCGTCGCGAACGCAGGGGTGTCGCACAGGGCGAGGGATGCGGGTGCGGCCGCTCGTGGCAGCCGCACGGCGGGATCGGTGACCGACATCGTGCCGCGGGTGGCCGCCGGCGTCGATGCCGCCTCAAAGGGCTGCACCTGCGAGCCGGTGATGTCGGCCGACGCCAGCGTCTGGGGCGCCGGTTCCGGGGTGCTGCCGGCCCAGGCGGCGACGGCGGCGCCGCCGGTGACCACCAGCAGCGATGCCGCGGCGATCGCCAGTCGCGACCCCCAGCCGATCGGCCGGCGGCGGGCGTGGCGTGCCGCCGCAGACTCGCCGGCCTCGATCAGCGGCACCGGGATCGCGGCGGTGGCGGGGGTGGGCCGGGAGTGGCGTGGGGGTGGCGGCGGCTTGAAGATCGGCGGATGGGCGGGTGCGTCGACTGCGGCGTCGGCCCGGCGCAGGGCGTCGAGCTCGAGTGGGAGGGTCGGTGCCGGGTCTTCGTGCCCCGCCCTCCAGGCGGCATCCGAGCCTGCCGCCTGAACGGGGTCGGTCGCCACGGAACGGTCACGCAGCGTCCGCAGCGCGCGACGCGTCAGCGGAGCCGGCGCATGCGCCGCGGAGTGCGGGTCGGAAACCGTCACTCGGCCTATTCTGCCGCGCCGGCGCCGGGAATGCGAGAGGAGGGCTCTCGTTTCGAGAGTCTCGAACGGTATGTTGACATGTTATCGCAGTTATGTTCCCATGGAGAGATGCGGTGGCAGGGGCAGGAACTCGGTGTGGCGGATGCCGCGGCACTGCCCGGGATGGAGAGCCTGGACTCTCTCGTGCGTTCGGTGACCACACCCGAGTTCGCCGGCATCACGTTCCACGAGGTGATGGCCAAGAGCGCCCTCAACCATGTGCCCGGGGCATCCGCGATGCCGTTCGACTGGACGGTGAACCCGTACCGCGGATGCTCTCATGCATGCTCCTACTGCTTCGCCCGTGGAACGCACGAGTACCTCGAGATGGATGCCGGGCACGACTTCGACTCGCAGATCGTGGTCAAGGTGAACGTGGCCGAGGTGCTGCGCCGTGAGCTCGCGCGCTCGTCGTGGCAGCGCGAGCCGGTGATGCTCGGCACCAACACCGATCCGTATCAGCGCGCGGAGGGCCGCTACCGGCTGATGCCCGAGATCATCGGCGCGCTGGCCGATTCGGGCACTCCGTTCTCGATCCTGACCAAGGGCACGCTGCTACGCCGCGATCTGCCGCTGCTCCGCGATGCCGCGACCCGCGTGCGGGTCTCGCTGGCGATGTCGATCGCGATGTTCGACGACGCGCTGCAGAGCTCGATCGAACCGGGCACACCGGCCACCGCCGCACGGCTGGACACCGTCCGCGCGGCCACCGCGGCCGGATTCGACGTCACGGTGTTCCTGATGCCGACCCTGCCGCACCTGACCGACTCGATTCCGGCCCTGGATGACGCGCTGGCGCGGATCCGCGCCGCCGGTGCGGTGCGCGTGGTGTTCGGCGCCCTGCACCTGCGGCCGGGCGCGAAGGCCTGGTTCCTGCAGTGGCTGCAGCGGGCCCATCCCGAGCTCGTCTCGTCGTACCGCAGGCTGTACCCGGGGGTCTCCGCTTACGCGCCCAAGGAGTACCGCTCCTGGCTGAACCGTCGGGTGCGGCCGTTGCTGCGCATACGCGGCCTGGACGGCCACGCCGAAGAGGACGAGCCGCGCGGCACGCCGGTGCCGGGGCTCGCCGCCCGCCGAGCCGTGGTGACCACCTCGCGCGGGCGCGCAGCCGCCGGCCGCGATCGAGACGCCGCATCCGGGAACAGCCGGGTCGCAGGCGCGGCGGAGCGCCTGTTCTGACCTCGGCTGTGGGTGAGAAGCATGCCGGATCCGTCTGCCCAGGGCACCGGGGCGGTGAAACGCAGGATCCGGCATGCTTCTGAGACGCTCACCGGCGGCCGGCGAGCGGCGCGCGACCGCGGTCAGGCGATCGGGTCCACTTGCCGGCCGGCCAGCTCTTCGATGACATCGTCGCCGGGGCGCGCGTCGTCGAAGGCCACGTGGATCTCGGCGTTCTGCAGCAGCTCGGTCATCTTGCGGCGGCGCTGCCGCGCCACGAGTGTGACGACGGTGCCGGCCCGACCCGCGCGCCCGGTGCGGCCCGAGCGGTGCAGGTAGGTCTTGTGATCGGCGGGCGCGTCGGCCTGGATGACCAGGTCGATGTCATCGACGTGGATGCCGCGGGCTGCGACATCCGTGGCCACGAGCACGCTCACCTTGCCGTCGGTGAGCCGCTTCAGGTTACGCGTGCGCTTGGCCTGGTTCAGGTCACCGTGCAGGGCGACCGCACGGATGCCGGCGTCTTCGAACTGCTCGGCCAGCATCTCGGTGTACGCCCGGGTCCGGGCGAAGACCAGGGTCTTGCCGGGACGGTCCACCAGCGAAGTGAGGATCTCGGCCTTGTCGCGGTGGTCGATCACGAGCACCCGGTGGTCGATCGTGCCGGAGTCCTGATCTTCGCCGGCGACCTCGTACACGGCCGGCTCGACGAGGAACTCGTCGACCAAGGCTGCGACCTCGCGGTCGAGGGTGGCCGAGAACAGCAGCTTCTGGGCGCCGTCGGCGACCCGGCGCAGAATGCGCTGCATCGGCTCGAGGAATCCGAGCTCCGACATGTGGTCGGCCTCGTCGAGCACGACGATGCGCACCTGTGACAGGTCGAGCTTGCCCTGGTCGATGAGGTCTTCGATGCGCCCCGGGGTGCCGATGATGATGTCGACGCCCTTCTTCAGCGCGCCGACCTGACGCGCCTGCGGCACGCCGCCATAGATCTGGGTGGTGAACAGGCCCACGCTGCGCGCGATCGGCTGCACGGTGCGGTCCAGCTGCAGCGCCAGCTCGCGCGTCGGCGCGAGGATCAGCGCGCGCGGCGCGCGACCGAACTCGCGCTTCTGCCCGGCCTGCGAGCGCAGGATCGACTCGACCAGCGGAGCGCCGAAGGCGATCGTCTTGCCCGAGCCGGTGCGGCCCCGGGCCAGCACATCCTTGCCCTCGAGGATCGCCGGGATGGTGGCGGCCTGAATCGGGAAGGGGTGCGGCGCGCCCAGGCCCGCCAGGCAGTTCACGATGTTCTCGCCGAGGCCGAGGTCGGAGAACGACGCGGTCGAGCCCTCATCGGCCTGGACGGTCTGCGCCTGCAGCCGCTCATAGACGACATCGGCCTGCTCTTCGTGGTGCGCCGGCTTGGTGCGACTGTCGTCGGCGCGGAAGGATGCGCGATGCACCGGCGCCGACGACCGGTGGTCGTCGCGATGCGCCGGGCGGTGCGACGGACGGTCACCGAACGACGGCCGGTCGTCCCGGCGGGCCGGACGGTCACCATACGACGGACGACGATCACCGTACGAAGGCCGATCATCGCGGCGGGCCGGACGGTCACCGTATGCGGGCCGGTCGCTGTGTCGCGCGGGACGCTCATCCCGACGACGATCTTCGCCGTAGGGCGGACGACGGTCGCCATACGAAGGCCGGTCATCACGGCGGGCCGGACGGTCACCATACGACGGGCGACGGTCACCGTACGAAGGCCGGTCATCACGGCGGGCCGGACGGTCACCATACGAAGGCCGGTCATCACGGCGGGCCGGCCGCTCATCCCGGGCGCGGGCATCCCCGAAAGACCCTCGCCGATCGCCATAGGCGGGGCGCCCATCGCGGTACGGGGGATGCTCGTCACGACGACCGTCGCCGGCCGGACGCGTCGCGTGCGACGCGCCGCGGACGGCACGGTCGTCGGCGCTCCAGCGGCGCTTGCCGACGGGGGACTCGCTCTCGGCCGCGCGGTAGCCGCGGTGGCCGGGGCTCTTGCTGCCGGGCTTGCCGGTGGATGACTCACCGGGGCGTCGCTTGGTCTTGGACGCGTAGCGCGGGTCGAAGTTCTTCGCGGGCCGGCCGCCGGCCGGCTTCTTGCTCTTGGGCATGGAGGTGTCCTTCTGGGTTCTCTTGCACGAGAACAGCGCTCGAGCAGGCTCGCTCGAGCAACCCGGACGTCGTGGGCCGGGGGCCATTCTGGTGATCACATGTGCGTCGATCGACACTCACCATCGGCCCCTTGGACTCACAGACCCATCCGCTTTCAGCGCGGTGTCCAGAGCCGACGGCACCAGACTAGCGGCCCTGGCTGGGAACTGACCGGCCAGGCAGGGCGACATTCATCCACTTGAGCGAATACACTTACCTGGACGGCATCATCGTCGTACTGGGGCAAGGGAGACCTGCATCCGGCGGCACACGTGAGTCGGTCTGGGGACCGGCGCGGGTGTGGCGCCCCGATATCGGTGGGGAACCCGATGACTTCACTCGCACTGACCGGCAAAGTCAGTGCTGTCGGTGTGCCTGGGCGAGTGCTGCCGTGGCCGTCCACCCCGGCGCTGGCCGCCGCCGTCATCGTGCTGATATCACTCGGCACATCGATCTCGATCGCGACCACATCCGATCACACCTGGTGGCAGCTGGCGTTCAGCGAGCTGGGCACCGTGCGCGATTTCTCCGGCCGCACCTTCAACATCACCCTGATCGTCACGGGCATACTCGTCCTGACATTCGCACTGTGCCTGCGTCGCGACATGTTCGCACTGCAGGATCTGCGCGGCGTGAAGCGATCCAGCAGCATCAGCATCCTGATCGGCAGCGCCGCCGTGCACTTGAGCGTGGTCGGGATGATCCCGGTCAACGTCAACACGTTCTGGCACGAGCGCGCCGCGTCGGGCATCACGCTGTCGTTCCTGATCGCCTTGCTGGTCGTGGGGCTGCGCCGCCGCCACTATTCCGCGACGATGCTGCGCACCACCGCTCTTGTCGCCGGCGTGCTCGTGGTCGGGATCGTCGCCATGATGACCGGCTTGCTCACGCTCGCGGCCCTGGAACTGGTCGCCTTCGGCGTCATGTTCGGCTGGCTTGTCGTGTTCGCGTGCGCGCTGCACCGCACCCTCGAACACGAGCGGGCCACGGGAGGCTGTGCAGCGGGCGCCGATCAGTTCGTGGCGGACGACCGCCGCGAACGCCGGGACCCCTCCGCCGCGGCCTGCTGCACCGGTGCCATCGCCGACACCCCGGCCAACACGGGCTTCACACCGTCGCGCGGCGCGTGCCTGGCGACCCGGCGCTCGCGGGCTCCCTCGACCAGGTTGTACAGCGTGGGCAGCACCAGCAGCGTCAGGAACGTCGACGAGATCAGCCCGCCGATGACCACGATCGCCAGCGGCTGCGAGATGAACCCGCCGTGGCCCGTGATACCCAGCGCCATCGGCGTCAGCGCGAAGATGGTCGCCAGCGCCGTCATCAGGATGGGCCGCAGCCGGCGTGAACCGCCGGCCATCACCGCGTCGTGGGCCGAAAGACCCTTGGCGCGGTACTGATTGATGAGGTCGACCAGCACGATCGCGTTGGTGACCACGATGCCGATCAGCATCAGCACGCCGATCAGGGATGCCACCCCCAGCGGCACGCCGGTGGCCAGCTGCAGGAGGATGGCGCCGGTCGCCGCGAACGGCACCGAGATCAGCAGCAGCAGCGGCTGACGCAGTGACTTGAACGTCGCGACCATGACGATGTAGACGATGAGGATCGCCGCGAGCATCGCCAGGCCGAGCTGCGAGAATGCCGTGTCCTGCTGCGAGAGCACACCACCGATCGAGGCGGTCGCCGACTCGGGCAGATCGGCCTGCGCGAGCGCGTCGCTGATCGTGGCTGACGCCGCGGTGAGGTTGTCGGTGGACGGCGTGACCGTCACCGTGGCGGTCCGCACGCCGCGCTGGCTGGTGATGGATGTCGGGCCCGTCGTCTGTGTCACGGTGGCCACCGAGTCCAGCCGCACCGGGCCGGTCGCCGACGGCACGGCCATCGCCTTCAGCGCCGCGACCGAATCCGGTGCCTCGGGGGCGGCCAGATACACCGTCAGGGTCGTCGCGTCCATCTCGATCGTGCCGATCGAGGCCGGCCGCATGGTGTTCGAGACGAGCGCGCCCACCGACACCTCGCTGAGGCCGAGCGCCGCGGCCTTGCCGCGGTCGACCGCCACCGAGATGTACGGCAGCGAGGCCGACAGGTTGGTCGTGACCTGACCGATGCCGTCCTTGCCCGACACCGCGTGCACGACGGCATCGGTCGCGGTCTGCAGGGTCGGTCCGTCCGGCGCGGTGACGTCGATCTCGACGTCGCTGGAGCCGAACCCGCCGGTCGCGCTCGTGATCGTCAGGGTGCCGACATCCTTCAGGTCCGCCACGGCGCGCTGCACGTCGGTCTGGATCTGCTGCTGGTCGCCATCCGGGTCGGTGGTCATCGAGTAGGTCACGCCGCTGCCGCCGCCCGAGAACGCATCGCGCAGCGCCGACCCGCTCGAGCCGATCGAGACCTGCATCGTCGCGATGCCGTTGACCTTCGCCAGCGCCGTCTCGACCTTCTTCGCGGCGGTGTCTTCGGCGCCCAGGGATGCCGCCGGCCCGAGGTCCTGCGTCATCGTGAAGGTGTTCTGCCCCGAGTCGCCGAGGAAGTTGGTCTTCAGGTGCGGGGCGATCGCGCCGGTGCCGCCCAGCACCAGGATCGCGAGGATCACGGTGACCCAGGAGTGCTTCAGCGTCCAGTGCAGGATCGGCAGGTAGCCGCGCTGCAGGCGCGAGGGCGGGGCGTCCGGCGACTCCGGGTCGACGGCGTTGCCGGCGGCATCCCGCAGCTGCGTGCCCGGCCGCAGGAACCAGTAGGCGAGCACCGGCACGATGGTCAGTGCCACCAGGAGCGAGGCGACCATCGCGATCGTGATGGTCAGGGCGAACGGGCGGAACAGCTCGCCGGTCATGTCGCCCACGAACGCGATCGGCAGGAACACCGCGACGGTCGTGAGGGTGGATGCCGACACCGCCATCGCCACCTCGCGCACGGCGCGCGTGATCGCGGCGATCTTGTCGGCGCCGTCGACATAATGCCGCTTGATGTTCTCGATCACCACGATCGAGTCATCCACCACGCGTCCGATCGCGATGGTCAGCGCACCCAGCGTGAGGATGTTCAGCGAGTAGCCGAACGCCTGGATGCCGATGAATGTGATCAGCACGCTGGTCGGGATCGAGATCGCCGTGACCAGCGTCGAGCGCACCGACAGCAGGAAGATCAGGATCACGATGACGGCGAACAGCAGTCCGAGCAGGCCCTCCTGCGCGAGCGCATCGATGGACTGCTGGATGTAGGGGGCCTGATCGAACACGACGGTGAAGGTGGCGCCGTCCAGCTTCTTCTGCAGGTCGGGCAGCGCGCCACGCACGGCCGTGGACACGTCGACAGTGTTCGCCGACGGCAGCTTGGTGACCGCCAGGGTCAGGGCCGGCTTGCCGTCCACCCGCGAGATCGTGGTGACCGGGTCCTGCTGAAGCTTCACGGTGGCGACATCGGCCAGCGACGTGGTGCCCGCGGCAGCCTGCTGCGGAGTGGTCGGCACCAGGGGCAGACCCGCGATCTCGTCGACCGAGGTCAGCTTCGAGCCGGTCTGCACCGTGAGGGTCTGGTCGCCCTGCGTGATGGCGCCGCCAGGGAACAGCATCCCGTTCTGCCCGAGGGCGTCCTTGATGGCCTGGGTCGTGAACCCGGCCTTCGCGAGCTTTGCGGCGTCGGGGGTGATCGTCACGCGCTGCCCGCGGCCGCCGACGATCTGGGCGGCATTGACACCGGTCAGGTCCTGCAGCTCCGGCACGACGACCGACTGCAGTCGCGCCTGCGTGGTCTGCTCGTCGGAGTATCCGGTGACGGCGAGCTGGATGACCGGGAAGTCGTCGATCGACGCCGAGATGACGTTGGGGTCGACGCCGGACGGCAGGTTCGCCTTGATGCGGTTGATCGCCAGGCTGATCTTCTGCTCGGCGGCGGACAGGTTGGTGCCGTAGGTGAAGGATGCCTGGATGATCGACGCGTTCGTGGTGCTGGTGGCGCTGGTCTTCTCCAGGCCCGGCACCCCCTGGATGGCCGTCTCGACGGGCGTCGACACGTCGTTCGCGACGACCTCGGGCGAGGCGCCGGGGTAGTTGGAGACGATGACCAGCTGCGGGAACTCGATCGAAGGGATCAGCTCCTGCTTGAGGTTCACCAGCGCCAGCGACCCGAAGACGGCGGCCACGATCGTGATGAGGGCGATCAGCGCACGGTTGCGCAGGCTGAGGACGGCAAGGTGTGACACAGAGGACCTTCGGGATGCGGCACTGGATACGAGAGCGTATCCACGTCAGTATTCCATGTGCCCGTTGTGGTTGCGCCGGGACGGTGCTCCCGAGCCAGAGGCAGGACAGGGGCCGTGCCACGGCTCGGAGCGGGGTCGGGCGGGGTGTGCGGTAGTGACACAGACGCGCCGGGGCGGTGCTTGCCGCGACGTTTCATGTGTGCCAGCGTGGAGCATTCCGCGATGCCGCGGTACCGCACCACAGCTGTAGAAAGGGAGAACGTCCATGAACATCGGCCTGATCATCATTCTCGTGATAGCGATCATCGTCGCGATCTTCAGCGGCCTGAACGCTGCGCTGCACTGGCTCCTGTGGGTCGCGCTGATCGTGGCGGTGATCGCGCTGATCGCCTTCCTGCTCCGGGTGATCGGCGGTCGCAACAGAGCCTGACGCATCCGTGCGCGAGGGGTCCGGCCGGTTCGGCCGGACTCCTCGCTGGTTTTGCGGTCGGGCCCATCGGCGGATTCGTTGCCCCGGCTGACCGGGGCATAGCCTGACATCCATGCCCCCCTCCCGCGCGCCCGTCCCCCCGCACGCGCACGGCTCGCCACCCCGGGACGCGGCGGTCCGCGGCGGCCTGATACTGGCCGGAGTGCTGCTGCTGGCGGTGAATCTGCGCGCCGGCATCACCTCGGTGGGCCCGGTGCTGGGCGAGATCCGCACCGATCTCGGAATCGGCGGGGCGGCGGCATCCTTTCTGATCGCGCTGCCCCTGATCGGGTTTGCGCTGATCTCGCCGGTCGCGCCCGCGGTCGCCCGCAAGGTCGGCCTGGAGTGGGCGCTGGGCGGGTCGCTGCTCGTGCTGGCGGTGGCCATCATCACCCGATCGGCACCGGTGCCCGGGGCGATCTGGGTGGGCACAGCGCTGCTGGGCGTCGCGATCGCGATGCTGAACGTGCTGCTGCCGGCGCTGATCAAACGCGAATACCCTGAGCGCATCGGCGCGATGACGGGCATCTATGCCGCCTTGCAGAGCGGCGTGGCCGCGCTCGCGGCGGGCCTGGCCGTGCCGATCGCCGGAATGACGGATGCCGGCTGGCGGGTCTCGATCGGCATCTGGGCGGCGCTGGCCCTGATCGGCTTCGCCGTGTTCCTGCCGCAGCTGCGCCGCCGGCACACCGCGTCCGCGCTGGCCGCGAATGCCGGCGCCGTCGCACAGAGCGATGCGCCGGTCATGCCCGCGCAGGCGATGTGGGGCTCGCCGCTGGCCTGGTTCGTGACGCTCTATCTCGGCCTGCAGTCGACCATCTACTACACCGTGATCACGTGGTGGCCCACGATCGAGCAGCATCAGGGGCTGGATGCCACCGCCGCCGGCTGGCACCAATTCCTCTTCCAGTCGCTGGGCATCGTCGGCAGCCTGTCAGCGGCGGCGCTGCTGCATCGGCTGCGGAGCCAGTCCACACTGGCGGCGGTCGCCGCGGTGTTCGCGTTCTCGGGGATCGGCGGACAGCTGCTGTGGCCCTCGTCAGCCGTGCTGTGGATCGTGCTGCTGGGCATCTCGGGCGGCGCGTCGATCACGATCGCGCTGTCGCTGTTCGGCCTGCGCACGCGCCACCACCACCGTGCGGCCTCCCTGTCGGGCATGGCCCAGTCGGTCGGCTACCTGCTGGCCGCGCTCGGTCCGGTGATGATCGGCGTGCTGCACGACACGTCCGGTTCATGGGATCTTCCCCTGTTCGTGCTGCTGGCCGTCACCGTGGGCATCTTCATCACCGGCATCTTCGCGGGGCGCCCGCGCTTCGTCGGCGAGCCGGCGCGCTGAGCCGTCGCGGTGCCGGGCGCGACCTCGCGGGTCGCGCCCGGCTGGGCGGAGGCATCCACCCCGCACCCTGACCCCTGCCGAAAACGCGCAACCTGCGCGCCATACCCCTCCCCTGCGCAGTTTGTGCATTCTCGGCGCACCCTGCTCGCGCGTTGCAGTGCACCCTGCCCGCGCGCTGCGGGCACCCTGCCGAAAACGCGCAACCTGCGCGCCACGCCGCCCCAGGGCGCAGTTCGCGCGTTCTCGGCACCCCGGCCCGCGCGCTGCGCGCACCCGGCCCGCGCGCTGCGGGCACCCTCTGCCCGCGCGGTTGCGGGCACCCTCTGCCCGCGCGCTGCGGCGCACCGCACCGGCGCTCTGCCCGACGTACGCGGCGGCGTGCCCCGCGTACGTCCGGTCAGCGGGCGGCGAGGGCGCGGCCCATCCGCCCTACGGCCTCGCACAGGATCGGGCGCGGGGTCGCGAAGTTGAACCGGAGGTGCCCCGCGCCGACGTCGCCGCACTCGGCGCCGTCGGTGCACACGACCTGCGCCTGCTCCTGGAAGAACTCCGCCGGGCGATCGCCCAGCCCCAGCGAGCGGCAGTCGAGCCACGCGAGGTAGGTGCCCTCCGGCAGCGCGCAGCGCACACCGGGCAGGTGCTCGGCCACCAGCTCACCGAACAGCCGGCGGTTGCCCTCCAGATAGTCGACGATCTCGCCGAGCCAGTCGCCGCCGGCAGAGTAGGCCGCAGTGTTGGCGATCACGCCGAGGTTGCCTGCACCGTGCTCGGTGTAGAAGCCCTTGAACTGCCCGGTCCAGGTGGCGGCATCCTGCTCATTCGACAAGATCACCTGCGCGCACTTCAGCCCCGGCAGGTTCCAGGCCTTCGATGCGGAGGTCGCGGTGATGGTGTGGCCCGCCGTGACCGCCGACACCGCCGCATACGGGACGTGCGCAGCGCCGGCAAAGACCAGCGGGGCGTGGATCTCATCTGCGAACACGCGGGCGCCGTGACGCTGCACGATCTCGGCGACGGCGGACATCTCAGCGCGGCTGTAGACCTTGCCGATCGGGTTGTGCGGATTGCAGAACACCAGCATCCCGCCGCCGGCCGCGAACGCGCGGTCGATGCCGTCCAGATCGAGCGACCACCCGTCGTCACCCGAGCGCATCGGGACCTGCATCACCTCGCGACCGGTCATCGCCGGCAGGGTGAGGAACGGCATGTACGCCGGGGTCGGCACCACGATGGCGCTGCCCGGCTCGGTGAACATCTCGATGGCCGCACGCATGCCCTGCAGCACGTCTCCGAGCGGGCGCACCCACTCGGACGGCACCTCCCAGCCGTAGCGCTCGCGCTGCCAGGCGCCGCAGGCCGCCTGCATCGCCTCCTGGTGCGCGGTGGGCAGATAGCCGTGCAGCCCGGCGTCGACGGCCGACTGGATCGCCGCGTGCACCACGGGCGCGACGCCGAAGTCCATCTCGGCGACGAAGGCGCCGATCGCCTCGGGAAAGCGCGACCACTTCATACCGCCGATCCGGCGCAGCTGCTCCACCGTGATCTGGTCGAAACGTTCCGCTGCCGATGTCATCCATGCTCCCGTCAAGTGCTGCCCAGTGGTGTTCAGACGACCGGATGCCGTGGCGCCGGTCGTGCAGGTGATCGGATGCCGCGACCCGATCGGGTTCAGACGATCGGGTGCCGCGGTGCCCGGCGCGGCGGTGGCTCGGGCACGCGGATCGCCGCGGTGACGGCATCCAGGGGCACTTCGACCAGGCCGCGCCGCGTCTCGACGACACACGCCGTGTCGCTGAGCTCGCGCAGATAGCCGAGCGCGTCGGTGAACCCGTCGTCGATGCGGCGGCGCACCGTGACGCGGGTGCCCAGCGCGCATTCGCGCAGGAATCGGACCGGGTCGCTCACTGTGCCAGCCTAGCCGCGCCCCGGCGCGGCGCGGCTACAGGTGCGCCCGCGCGTATTCGCGCAGCGCGTCGCGCACCAGCTCGGCGCCCTGTGCTCCGCCGTAGTTCGCGGCGAACCGCGGGTCGGCGACATACATCTCACCCAGCCCGATGACGTACCCGCGAGTGTCGCCATCGGGCGCGGCGGCCGGCGTGCCCGGAATGGCGGCCAGCCACTGCACATGCCGCTGCGCGAGTGCCTGCGCCTCGGCGCTGTCGGCGGCGACGCCGCGGGCGGCGGCATCCGTCCAGTCGGCATTCAGCGCTGCGCCGCTGCCACTGTGCCCGGGCATCGGCATCCATCCCGCGCCACCAGGCGTCGCTGCGGGCATACGCGTCCCGGCCCCAGCGGGTCTCGACCTCCTCCCGATATACGGTGTGGTCGAATCCGTCGAACATCTGCTCGGCCATGAGCTGCTCCTCTCCGTTGAGCGCGGCGATGGTGCCGGCCACCGCGGCGATCTGGCGCGCGAGCCGCTCCTGCTCCTGTCGCAGCAGCGCCAGGTGCGTCGTGAGGGCGTCAACCTCGTCGGTCGTGCGATCGAGCACTTCGGCGATCTGCGGCAGAGCGAGTCCGAGCTCGCGCAGCAGCAGGATGCGCTGCAGCCGGATGAGCGCGTGCCGGTCGTAGTGCCGGTACCCGCTCGTCGTGGTGCGGGTCGGGGCCAGCAGCCCGATCGCGTCATAGTGGCGCAGCGTCCGGCTGGTGGTGCCGGCGAACGTGGCCAGCTCGTGAATCGACCAATCCATCGCGCGCCCTCCTTTCTGCCCCGACGGTACTGCTTGACGCTGCGTCAATGTCAAGCGTGCTTGTGTCCCAAGGATCTGGTGAGATCGCGATATATCGTGTTAGAGTGGAGCAATCGCGATACATCGCGAGTTCCCCTCTCTACCAGGAGCATCCCATGACCCTTGAAAAGTGGCTCATCCACCCGGGCGAGACGCGCGTGATCGACATCGAGGACGTGCGCAAGCTCAAGGTCGCCCTGATCGGCGGCCAGATCGACGTCGTCGCGCACGACGAGCCCGGCGCGCGCATCGAGGTCCACTCGGTGACCGTCAAAGATCTGCGCGTCGAGGTCACCGACGACGTCGTCGAGATCGACCACCCGCAGCTGCGGTGGGACAACTTCCTCGACGTGTTCCGCAACTTCGGATCGGGCGGCGCGAAGGCCGAGATCAGCGTGGCGGTCCCCCGCGACGTCGCGCTGAACCTCGGCGTGGTCAGCGCCAGCGCACTGGTGACCGGCATCCGCCACGACGCGAAGCTGAACACCGTCTCGGGTGACATCATCGTCGATTCGCTGACCGGCGACATCGCCGTCAACGCGGTCTCCGGCGACGTGCAGATCCGCGACCTGGTCGGCAGTCTGACGGCCAACAGCGTCTCGGGCGACGTCTTCGCGACCGGCAGCATCCGCAGGGCGAGCATCGACACCGTCTCGGGCGGGATGCTGGTGGACTCGACGGGCGACGTGCACCAGATCGCGCTGAACACGGTCAGCGGCAACAGCACCGTGCGACTGGACGACGGTCTCGCGGCGAACTACGTCGCGAGATCGGTGAGCGGACGCGTGCAGATCGACGGCACCACCTGGTCGGGCCGTGGCACCGGCCCCACCACGAACTACACCGGCTCGACCGGTGAGCTCTCGGGCAGCTTCGCCGACGTGCGGGTGAACTCGGTCTCGGGGGACCTGACGGTGCTGCGCCGCCCGGTGCCGGTCGCCGCCGACGATGAGGAGTGGTGATGACCCCCGTCTTCTCGCACGGCGACCTGCGCCTGTACCTGCTGAACCTGCTCGATGACCAGCCCCGGCACGGCTACGACCTGATGCAGGCGCTGTCCGATCGCACCGGCGGCACCTATACCCCCAGCGCCGGCACGGTGTATCCGCGGCTGGCCAAGCTCGAAGAAGAAGGCCTGGTCACCAAGACCGTGGATGGCCGCAAGACCGTGTACGCGATCACGGATGCCGGGCGAGCCGAGGTCGGCGCGCGTGCCGCCGACATGTCGGGCATCGAGGCGGGTCTGGCTGACTCGGTGCGGCTGATCGCCGACGAGGTGCGCGGCAGCGTGCGCGCGGCGATGAAGAGCCTGCGCGCCGACCTCGCCGCCGCGTCGCACCAGGCGACGACGCCGACCGCGACGCCGCGCGAGGACGATGCCCGTGTGCGCAGCCGGGAGCAGCTGCAACGGGCGGATGCCGCGGTCAACGCGTTCCGCGCCCAGGTGCGCGCCGATCTGCGTACGCATGTCGCGCGTGGCGGCGAGCTGGCGGCATCCATCGTCGACGACCTCGGCCGCGCGCTGGATGACGCAGCCCACGCGGTCGCAGCGAGTCTGCGCCGGTAGGGGCCTCGAGGGCACCGGGCAGATCGGCCGCGGATCGCGGGGTCGACTGCCGCCACGGAGGCGGGGGCGGTGCCGGGGTCGGCCGCGGACTCGTGCCGCCGACCCCGCCGAGAACGCGCAAACTGCGCCCTCCGGCCCGCAACCGCGCAGTTCGCGCGTTTTCGGCCGCGCCCGGCATCCCGGCACCCCGGCACCCGGCGCCCGGCACCACGGCATCCGGCCTCCGGCACCGCCATCCCGCATCCTGGCATCCCGTCACCCGGCATCCCGGCATCCGACCCCGTCGAGAACGCGCAAACTGCGCCCTCCGGCCCGCAACCGCGCAGTTCGCGCGTTCTCGGCCGCGCCCGGCACCCCGGCATCCGGCACCGCCATCCCGGCACCCCGGCATCCGGCACCGCCATCCCGGCACCACGGCATCCGGCGCGCCTACCAGCCCAGGTCTTCGTCGTCGGCGGCAAGGTGCCCGATCGGCACCACCAGCACGGGGCGCGGCTGCCGGTGCGCGAGACGGACGGCGACCGATCCGGTGAAGAACTCCCGGATCGACTCGCCGAGTCCGCGCTTGCGGGTGCCGATCACGATCATGCATGCGTCGACCTCCTCGGCGAGCCGCTTGATGGCCATGGCCGGATCGCCGACGAACTGCTGCAGCGACCAGGCCACGCCGCACCCCTCCAGCGCGGCGGCGACCTCGCGGCGGATCTGGGCGACCTCTTCTTCACGACCGGCCACGCTGAGGTCGATCGGCGAGGTCTGCACCGCGCCGGCGGGGTCTTCGTAGGCGACGAATCGGGTCACGTCGACGTTGGCCACGATCAGCGGCACGGCCAGCGCTTTGGCGAACCGCGCGGCCTCTCGCACGACGCGCGCCGGCTCACCCGGAACGACCCCCACGATGACCGCGCCGGTATGATCGGGCGCGGTCGCGGGCTCGGATGCCGCGTCAGACATATATCCCCCTCGTTCACGAGATGCACAGCAAGCTGAACACACCGCGACCGGCTTGTTCAATCCCCCGCGTGCTATCCTGAATGCTACTCTTGCCGGTGTGAAACCGGACTTCGCGAACACGTCGGGACGCAGCTCCCGCCACTTGAAACATAAGGGGGTCTCGCATGGGGCGTGGCCGTCAGAAGGCGAAACACACGAAAATCGCCCGTGAACTCAAGTACGACACCTACAGCGTGAACTTCGGCGCGCTGGAGCGTGAGCTCGGTCACCCGGGTGAGAACGATGACCTCGTCGACAAGTGGGCGGACAAGTACGACGCCGACGACTCCGACGACGAGAGCGAAGAGTCTTATCAGCACGAGAAGGCCTAGCCGAACTGCGCCCGTCGCGGCGCCCCCCGGTCAGCGCGCCGACCGCACACGACTGCAGACTCAGGACTCCTGAGCGGCCTCGACCCAGTCCAGGTATTCCTCGGTCACCGTCCCGGTGACGTAGCGCCCGTCGAAGCAGCTCATATCCAGGTCCTGGATGTCGCTGCCCTCCAGGATCGCGGCCTTGAGGTCGTCCACCTCCTGGTAGACGAGCCGATCGCAGCCCAGTTCGGCGGCGATCTCGGGAATCGTGCGGCCATGCGCGACGAGCTCGTGCCGTGACGGCATGTTGATGCCGTACACGTGGGGGTAGCGCACCGGGGGAGCGGCCGAGGCGAACGTGACCGACAGGGCACCGGCATCCCGCGCCATCTGGATGATCTGCTTGCTCGTGGTGCCGCGCACGATCGAGTCGTCGATGAGCAGCACGTTCTTGCCCTTGAACTCGCTCGACATCGCGTTCAGCTTCTGCCGCACGCTCTTCTTGCGCACCGCCTGCCCCGGCATGATGAAGGTGCGGCCGATGTAGCGGTTCTTGTAGAAGCCCTCGCGGTACTCCAGACCCAGCTTGCGGGCCACCTGCATCGCGGCGGGCCGGGATGACTCCGGGATCGGCATCACGACGTCGATCGACCCGGGTGGGGTGTGCGCGGCGATGGTGTCGGCCAGCCGCTCACCCATCCGCAGCCGCGCCTCGTACACCGAGATGCCGTTCATCACCGAGTCGGGCCGGGCCAGATACACGTATTCGAACGAGCACGGCACCAGCTGCGGGTCCGGCGCGCACTGCTTGGTGTGCAGCCTGCCGTCGATGTCGATGAACACCGCCTCGCCGGGCATGACATCCCGCACGATCTCGAAGCCCGCGTTCTCCATCACCAGCGACTCGGAGGCGACCAGCCACTCGTAGCCGCCGCCCTCGGCCGCGCGCGTGCCCAGGATGAGTGGACGGATGCCGAACGGGTCGCGGAAGGCGAGCAGACCGTAGCCGGCGATCAGCGCGATCGCCGCATAGGAGCCTTCGACGCGCTCGTGCACCCGGGCGACCGCCTGGAACACCTCGTCCGGCCCGAGCTCCAGGCCCGAGATCGTGGACTGGAGCTCGTTGGCCAGCACGTTCACGAGCAGCTCGGTGTCGCTGGAGGTGTTCAGGTGCCGGCGGTCCTTGTGGAACAGCTCGTCGGTGAGCTCGCGCGTGTTGGTCAGGTTTCCGTTGTGCACCAGCACGATGCCGTACGGCGCGTTCACATAGAACGGCTGGGCCTCCTCTTCGCTGGAGGCCAGTCCCTTGGTCGCATACCGCACGTGCCCGAGCCCGATCTCGCCCAGCAGTGCGCGCATGTCGCGGGTGCGGAACCCCTCGCGCACCATGCCCTGCGCCTTGTGCAGGTGGAACACGCCGTTGGATTCCGCCGTGGCGATGCCGGTCGAGTCCTGCCCGCGGTGCTGCAGCAGCAGCAGCGAGTCGTAGATGTCCTGACTTACCGGGCCACGCCCGACCATGCCGACGATGCCGCACATCTGCTGTTACTTCGCTCCATCTTCTGCATAGGCGCCGACCAGGCGCACGGCCCCGCCGTCCACGCCCTTGGCGCCCGATTCGAATTCGCCGTCCGGCCGCGCGCCGCCCGACACGACGCCGACCTGCCACGTGGCGATGCCGGCCGCAGTCAGGCGGGATGCCGCATCCTGCGCCGCTGCCGCCGCGACGACGGCGAGAAAGCCGATGCCCAGGTTCCAGGTGCCCTCGGTGGATGTCAGGTTCAAGCCTCCGAGGTCGGCCAGCACCCGGAACACCGGAGCCGGCGACCAGGTGGCGCGGTCGACGTCGACCCACGAGCCCTGCGGCAGCACCCGGGCCAGGTTGGCGGCGATGCCGCCGCCGGTGATGTGGCTCAGGGCGTGGATGCCGCCGTCCAGGCCGCCGATGACCTCGAGCAGGGGCCGGGTGTAGAGCCGGGTGGGCTCCAGCAGCGCCTCGCCCCAGCTGGTGCCGAGGTCGGCGGAATGCTGGGCGTACGAGATGCCGGCGCCGGTGAGGATGTGCCGCACCAGCGAGTAGCCGTTCGAGTGCAGGCCCGACGAGGCCAGCGCCAGCACCGCGTCGCCCGGTCGCACGTTCGCGGCGCCGAGCGCGCGGGCCGCCTCGACGACGCCGGTGGCGGCCCCCGCCACGTCGTAGTCGTCGACGCCGAGCAGGCCCGGGTGCTCGGCGGTCTCGCCGCCGATCAGCGCCGTGCCGGTGTCCGCGCAGCCGCGGGCGATGCCGCCGACGATGTCGGCGATGCGCTCGGGGACGACCTTGCCGCAGGCGATGTAGTCGGTCATGAACAGCGGCGTGGCGCCGACCACGACGATGTCGTCCACGACCATGCCGACCAGGTCCTGCCCGATCGTGTCGTGCTTGTCGAGCGCCTGCGCGATGGCGACCTTGGTGCCCACGCCGTCGGTGCTGGTGGCCAGCAGCGGCTTCGCGTAGCCGCGCAGCGCCGAGGCGTCGAACAGGCCGGCGAATCCGCCCACCCCGCCCTGCACCTCGGGGCCGTGGGTGCGCCGAACGGCCGACTTCATCAACTCGACCGCGAGATCACCCGCGGCAGTGTCGACTCCGGCCTGTGCATAGGGGTTCGCGTGGGAGGGTTCGGCCACACCCTAAGCGTACTGGGACGAACCCTGTGCAGATGCCCGGCGTGACGTGCCGCGTCCTACAATGGCGGCATGCACAGCGCCGGGAGCCCGGAGTGGGTGATTCGCGAGGACGCGAGTCACCCCGTTCTGCTGGCCCTGTGCCTGCGACAGCTGATCGGCGTGCGCTCTCCGGACGAGCTGCCGCACCTGCGCGGCATCCCGCTGCGGGTCAACGACCGCAGCGCGGAGGCGCAGGACACGCTGGAGAGCCAGTGGAGCACGTACTGGGACCTCACGGTCGAGCCGACCGCGCACCCGTCGCCGGTGCCGCTGGAACTGATCGACGACTTCGCGTCGCTGATCGCCCTGCCGGTGGAGGGCTTCGACGAGCTGCGTCGGGCGATCGCGCCGCACGCGTCCGAGGCGCTGGCCCTGTCGCAGTCGATGCAGGCGCGCTACGCGCGGGTCGCCACGGCCAAGCCGGGCACGTCCTACCGCGGCTATGCGTCGGCGATCGCCGAGCACGAGCGGCAGGTGGGCCGGCGCGCGCACTCGTTCGAGCTGAACGTGCAGGTGCTGCCGTTGACCCAGCGCGGCGTGTGGTGGATCGGCGCGCTGACGGTCGCGGTCACCGACGGACTGCGCCAGGATGTCGCGGCGTTCGACGCCGCGATCCATCCGATCATCGCCGAACTGGCCTGACGCGCGCCGAGCCGGACGCCGGTGCGATCAGTCGACCGCAGAGACCGTTTCGCGCTGCACCTGCACCTGCCGGCGATGGCGGCGCGTGGTCGCGTCGAGGATGATCACGGCGACACCGCCGAGGGCGACACCGGCGGGGATGCAGATCAGCAGCAGGAAGCCGAAGACCTGCGCCTTCGTGTACGACACCACGCCGATGATGCTGGTCTCGGCACCCGACGCGTCCACTTCGCCGAACGCGAAGGTGAGGATCAGCGCGGCGATCACACCGATCGCCGCGCCCAGCACGAGGAAGACCGAGATCTTCGGGGCGCGCCGCACGGTGCCCGCTTCGACGCGCTCCCGCACCCGCTGCGTGGGCGCGGCCGCAGCATCCACCTGCTCGGGGGTGTCCCGCTCGTCGACCATGCCTCTATTGTCTCACTGCGCCGTGGCACAAGCGTCCGATCAGGGGCGCAGCGGCAGCAGATCCGAGATGTCGGCGCGCACCCCTGAGACGAGGATGCGGCCGTCGCCGGCGGCATCCTGCCACTGCTGCCTGCCGAGCGCGAGCGAGATCCACGTCATCGGGTCGGTCTCGACGACGTTCGGGGGTGTGCCGCGGGTGTGCCGGGGGCCCTCGATGACCTGCACCGCGCCGAACGGCGGCACCCGCACCTCGACCGTGTGCCCGGGTGCCTTCTCGGCCAGCAGCTGCAGCAGATAGCGCACGGCGGTCGCGAGATCCGTGCGCTCGGGATCGCCACTGTTCACCCCGGCGATCGCGGTTCTGCCGTCCTCCGTGGAGATAGTGCGGGCCATGCGCCCACGCTACCCCGGCGCAGGCTCCGGTGCGGGCCCGGCGGCTCGGATGATCCCGCGGAGGCGCGACCCGCGACCATCCGGGCAGAGGACCGGGACGTTCATCGCCGGGGTTCGCGCCCGGCTGACCGGCATCGGCGACATCGCCGAGCTCGCCGAGCTCGATTCTCGGCATCCCTCCTGTGGGGGCCCGCAGATAGGCTGGCGGTGTGAGAATCCTGGTCCTCGGCTCGGGCGCGCGCGAGCACGCCATCGTCCTCGCGCTGCGCATGGAGCCGGCCGAGCACGAGATCTTCGCCGCCCCCGGCAACGCCGGCATCGCGCAGGACGCGACCGTCGTCGCGCTGGATCCGAACGACCCGGCGGCCGTGACGGCGTACGCCAACGACGCGAACATCGACCTGGTCGTGATCGGACCCGAGGCTCCCCTGGTCGCCGGTGTCGCCGACGAACTGCGTGAGCGCGGCATCCCTACCTTCGGCCCGGGCAGGGCGGCGGCGCAGCTGGAGGGTTCGAAGACGTTCGCCAAGCGCGTGATGCAGGCCGCCGGCGTGCCCACCGGCCGCGCCGTGCATGCGCACACCTGGGCCGAAGTCGCCGCCGCGCTCGACGAGTTCGGCGCCCCCTATGTCGTCAAGGCGGATGGGCTGGCCGCCGGCAAGGGCGTGATCGTCACCGCCGACCGGGACGCCGCCCTCGCCCACGCCGCGTCGTACCTGGGTGCCGCGCCCGTGCTCGTCGAGGAGTTCCTGTCGGGGCCGGAGGTGTCGCTGTTCTTCCTCAGCGACGGCGATCACGTGCTGCCGCTGAGCCCCGCGCAGGACTACAAGCGGCTGCGCGACGGCGACGAGGGCCCGAACACCGGCGGCATGGGCGCCTATTCGCCGCTGCCATGGCTGCTCGAGCGCTTCGGCGGCGAAGACGCGTTCACCGACCTGGTCACCCGCACGGTCGCCGAGCCGGTGATCCGGCAGCTGGATGCCGAGGGCACCCCGTTCATCGGGCTGCTGTACGCCGGCCTCGTGCTGACCGACGACGGCGTCAAGGTCATCGAGTTCAACGCCCGCTTCGGCGACCCCGAGACGCAGGTCGTGCTGCCCCGGCTGGTCGACCCGCTCAGCGCGCTGCTGCTGGCTGCGGCATCCGGCCACCTGGAGGACTGCCCGCGGCCCGCCTTCGCCGATGCGACCGCCGTGAGCGTCGTGCTGGCCAGCGAGGGGTACCCGGCGGCGGCGGTCACCGGGCGGCCGCTGACCGGATTGGATGCCGCCGCCGCCGTGACCGGCGTGCACCTGGCGCACGCCGCCACCGGGCGCACCGAGGCGGGACTGGTGGCGACCGGCGGGCGGGTGCTGAACGTCGTCGCGCTGGGCAGCACTTTCGCCGAATCGACCGGGCGCGCGTACCAGGCGATCGCCGCGATCGATTTGGAGGGCGGCCAGTACCGCACCGACATCGCGGCCCGCGTCGTCGAGGGCTGAGCCCGAGAGTCTCCGGCCCGTCGGGCCGGCGCGGCCGCGCGCGGCACTGACTTGCCACAAGTGGTGGGAATCGCCCGGCAAACACTCACCATTTGTGGCAAGTCACGAATCAGAGGCGGGGACGGTCGGATCGAGGACGCATGAACCGGGAATCGATGCCGAGGGCGGGGGATGCCGAGGGCGGGGGATGCCGAGACCACGGCCCCGAGACGTCAGAGAGGCCGGATGAGGGCGGTGCGCAGGTCGGCGAAGAAGTCCCCGTGGTCGTCGAGGTCGGCTTGGGTCACGGTGAGGTACTTCCACCCGAGCGCCTCGAGGCGGCGGCGGCGCTTGAGGTCCGTGCGCCACTGCTTCTTGTCGGTGCGGTGCTGATCACCGTCATATTCGATCGCGACCTTGCAGCCTGGGTAGGTCAGGTCGATCCGTGCCACGAAGGTCCCGTCGACGTCGTAGACGACGTGATTGACCGCCGGCGCCGGGAACCCGGCCGCGATCAGCAGCACGCGCAGCTCGGATTCCTTCGGCGATTCGGCCTTCGGATTCAGGAGCTCGAGAGCGCGTTTCAGGTGCAGTCGATACTTGCGCGCCGGGTGTGCGGCGACCGCCTTCGCGAGCTTCATGCGCGCCGCGCGACCGCCGCGGCGCAGGATCACATCGCCGATCGCGACGAGTTCGCCCAGTGTGAGCATCGATGCCAGGTCGCAGAAAGTGCGCTCGGGCGTGGTGGCGGGCACCCTCTTGCGCCTGTCGACATCCTTCTCACCGATCGTGGACTGGTGGCCGCACACCCGTTTTCCCCGTGGCGCGCGCGTGCCACGGGGGACGACCACGTGGAAGACATCCGCGCTCTCGAGGACGGAAGGAAGCGGCAGATCGTGGAGCCGTGCGGCCGTCACGTGACTGAACGCGGCCGTCACGGGCAACCGCAGCTGCAGCGCCGCGCATTCGTGGCCGTAAGTCAACTCGACGCCGGCAGGTGATCGGATGCCGCGGTGCGGACGGAGCAGATCCTGCGCCCGGGTCCGACTGCGCGGGATGCCGTGGGCCCGCGCTGTCGCGACCGCGAACGACCTGCCCTGGAAGGAGTCGGGGAGCGGAGCAGGATGCCGTGCCATCTGCCCAGGATGCCGGGCCCAGGCGACATGGCGCCGAGTTATCCACAGGCACAGGTCCAGGCGTCCCCTCGCCGCGGCGTCCCACGAATTTGACTTGCCACAAGTGGCTGGAATTGCCGACGTCGATGTCGCCACTTGTGGCAAGTCACGGAGAAGGGCGGCGGGGCGGGGCGGGGCGGTGCGGGGTGGTGCGGGCTCACAGGTCGGCGAGCCGCGGCAGAACGTCGGCGGCGAGCGTCTCGACCGAGGCGAGCTGGTCGCCGGGCCGCACGCCGAACACGACCAGGTCGACCCCCAGCGCGACGAAGCGCTCCATCGTGGACCAGAAGTCCGCGCCGGCCGGGTCGAGCCGGGAGGCCATGACCTGCTTCTCGATGCCGTCGTAGTCGGTGCCGACATCGGCGCAGTGCCGGCGCAGCACCTCGAGCAGGTGCGCGACCTCGTCGGGATCCGCCGAGGTGAGGTTGACGATCTGCGCGTACTGCGCGGCGATGCGCAGGGTCTTGCGCTCCCCCTTGCCGCCGATCAGCAGGGGCGGATGCGGCGCACTCACCGGCGCCGGGCTGTTCAGCGTCTCGGCCAGCTCGTAGTGCGCGCCTGCGAACGGCCCGGCATCATCGCCCCACATCTGCAGTGCGATCCGGATCGCCTCTTCGAGCCGCTCGAACCGCTCCGAGAGGACCGGGTACGGCACGCCGAGCGCGTGGTGCTCGCGCTCGTACCAGGCGGCGCCGATGCCGAGCGCGGCCCGGCCGCCGCTGAGCACGTCGAGCGTCGTGATCGTCTTGGCGAGCAGACCCGGATGCCGGTAGGTGACGCCGGCCACCAGAGGCGCCAGCCGCATCCGCCGGGTCTGCGCGGCGACGAAGGCGAGAGTCGAGAACGCCTCGAGCATCGGCTGGGCGGGGTCGCCGGCGTTCTCCATCTGAAACCAATGGTCCATCACGGTGAACTGATCAAATCCGCCGGCGTCGGCAACCCGCGCGGTCTCGGCCACCGTGGCCGCGATGGATGCCGGGGCGCCCGGCATGGTGTAGTTCCAGAAGTGGATTCCCGCGTGCATTGCGCAAGGCTACGCCTGTCGGCCATGAACGGCACCCGTCCCCCAGAGGCATCCCCAAGCCTGCTCTCAGCCCCCTCCCCTAGGCTCGGTGCCGTGAGACTCCCGCTGCCCGGCCGCCTGAACCGCTACGTCTCACGCGCCGGACGGGCGGTGCGAGCAGAGCGGATCGCCTACACCAGGCACCTGCGCATCCAGCACGACGTCGTCTTCTACGAGTCGTTCGCGGGCAACGGCGTGCTGGACAACCCCGAGGCGATCTTCCGGCACCTGCTGAACCGGCCCGACTTCGACCACCTCTGGCACGTCTGGTCGATCGCCGACGATGCGGCCATCGCGCACTTCGACGCCGAGTTCGGCGCGCACCCGCGGGTGCGCTTCGTGCGGCACGGCAGCTTCGCCTACTGGCGTGCACTGTCCACGGCCGGCTTCGTGATCAACAACGCCACCTTCCCGCCGGCATTCGGCAAGCGGCCCGGCCAGGTCTACCTGAACACCTGGCACGGCACCCCGCTGAAGCTGATGGGGTTCGACATCCCCGGCGGCGCGATCGGCGCGGCCAACACGCTGCGCAACCTGCTCTCGGCCGACTTCGTGCTCGCCGCGAACGAGTTCATGGCCGAGACGATGTATGAGGATGCCTTCCGCCTGCGCAACGTGTACCAGGGCCGCATCATCGAAGAGGGCTACCCCCGCATCGACCGGCAGCGCCTGACCGACACCCAGGCCGCGCACGTGCGCGCCGAACTCGACCGCGCCGGCATCGCCGTCGGCGATCGGCGGATCGTGCTGTTCGCCCCGACCTGGCGCGGCTCCTCGTTCCACGCACCCGACGACAACGTCGACGCCCTGGCGGCGCAGACCGCGGCCATCCAGGCCCGGCTCGGCGACGACACCGTCGTGCTGCTGAAGACGCACCAGATCGTGCACGCACTGGCGGCGAAGCGGCCCCGGCTGCGCCGGATCCTGGTGCCCAACACCCTGCCGACGAACGTCATCCTCGGGGCATCCGATGCCCTGATCACCGACTATTCGTCGATCTTCTTCGACTATCTCGCCACCGGGCGGCCGATCGCCTTCTTCACTCCCGATGCGGATGCCTATGCCCACGGCCGCGGCACGTACCTGCCGCTGGACCAGTTGCCCGGCCCCGTCACCGCCGACCCTGCCGAAGCGGGCCGGCTCATGGCCGAGATGCTCGACGGCGGCGCCCCGCACCCGCGCTATGCGGAATGGGCGGCGCGGTTCACCCCTTACGAAGACGGCGCCGTGACCCGGCGCGTCGTCGACATCGTGTTCCGCGGCGCCGCCGCCGGTCGCCGCGTGCGGGCGGTGCGCGCCGACGGGCGCACCCGGCTGCTGTTCTTCCTGGGCGGGATGCGCTCGAACGGCATCACCACCTCGGTGCTGAACCTGCTCGACGCGATCGACCACAACAGATACGACGTCACGGCGCTGATGCCGATGTTCCGCGCCGAGAACCCGCTGCAGAACCAGGCCCTGATCCACCCGGCCGTGCGGCAGGTGTTCCGGATCGGCGGCATGAACGGATCGAAGGCGCTGCAGCTGCGCCGGCGTGCCCGGGATCGCCGCGGCCTGCCGCCGGCCCCCCGCGACGAGCGCTGGCACTCGCTGCTCTGGGGCAGCGAATGGGCGCGCGTGTTCGGCAGCGCGCGGTTCGACTGGGTGGCCGATTTCAGCGGTTACAGCCCGATCTGGACGAACCTGCTGCTGCATTCGCCCTACGCGCAGCGCGCCATCTGGCTGCACAGCCAGATGGCGTCGGACCAGCAGCGCATCATCGGCGGCAAGCAGCCGATGCGCCACTCGCTCGGACTGGTCTTCTCGCTCTACCACTCGTTCGACCACCTGGTGTCGGTGTCGGAGCGACTGACCGAGCTCAACCGCGCCGAACTGGCCGAATACGCGCCCGCCGACCGGTTCACGACGGTGCGCAACCTGCCCAACGTCGATCGCGTGCTCACCGCACAACGCGAACCGCTGCCGTCGCTGCTGGAGCCGGGCGAGGCCGTTCCGGAATGGATGGCGCAGCTGCAGCAGACCGATCACGACACCCGCTGGTTCGTCACGGTCGGGCGGCTGTCGAGCGAGAAGAACCATGCCCGGCTGATCCGGGCGTTCGCGCAGGTGCACGCCGACGACCCGTCGACGCGACTGGTGATCGTCGGCACCGGTCCGCTCGAAGACGCGCTGCGGCGACAGATCGCGGCCGCCGGCCTCGACCACGTCGCCTTCCTGGCCGGGCAGCGCAGCAACCCGTTCGCGGTCCTGGCGGCGTCGGACTGCTTCGTGCTGTCCAGCAAGTACGAGGGGCAGCCGATGGTGCTGCTGGAGGCCGCGCTGTGCGACCTGCCGATCGTGTCCACCGTGTTCGGCTCGGTGCGCGACGCGCTGCCCGGCGACACGATCCACGTCGTCGCGCAGTCCGACGACGCGCTGCGCGACGGCATGCGCGCCTTCCTGCACGGTGACGTGCCGGCCAGCACATTGGATGCCGCCGCCTACACGTCGGAGGTCATCGCGGAGCTGGACACCCTGATCGCGACCCCGCCGGCGGTCGTGGTGACCGGTCCGGTGCGCACACACCGCTGGGGGTAGGGCGGGGGCGCTGGCCGGCGACGCGCTGTCAGCCGGAGGTTCAGTCGGCGACGCGCTGTCAGCCTGCGGCGATCGCCTGCCAGGCCGAATCGACGATGTCGGCGAGCGAGTGGTCGGCCGACCAGCCAAGTTCGCGCTGGATCCGGGTCGGATCGGCGACGACGGAGGCCGGGTCGCCCCGCCGCCGTGGCGCGATCTGTGCGGCCGGCATGTCGGGCGCATGCCGACGGACGGCATCCACCACTTCGCGCACCGAGTGGCCGGTGCCGGTGCCCACGTTGTAGGTGCGGTGCGGCTCGGGACGGCCGGCCAGCCCGTCCAATGCCGCCAGGTGCGCGCGGGCCAGATCGGTGACGTGGATGTAGTCGCGCACGCAGGTGCCGTCCGGGGTGGGGTAGTCGTCGCCGAAGATGACTGGCGCCTGATGCGCGCGGGCATGCTGCATGACGATCGGGATGATGTTCAGCGCCGCCGTGTCGCCCAGCTGCGGGCGGGCGGCGCCGGCGACGTTGAAGTACCGGAGGCTCGATGCCTGCAGGCCCATCGAGGCTGCGGCGTCGGCGACCAGCCACTCGCCGGCCAGCTTCGTCTCGCCGTACGGGTTCACCGGATGCGCGGGTGTCGTCTCGGGCACCGGCCGCCCGTCGACCGCCCCGTAGACCGCGGCCGACGAAGAGAAGATGAACTTCGTGGCATCCGCTGCCGCCGCCGCCGCCAGCACGTTCGCCAGCGACGTGATGTTCTGGTGGAAATACCAGGCCGGGCGCGCGACGGACTCATCGACCCGCTTCTTGGCCGTGAAGTGGATCACGGCGTCCGCACCGGCCAGGTGGGTCGCCAACGATTCGGGGTCGAACGTCGCGGCCAGGTCGACGCCGACGAAGTCGGCCGTGCCGACTCGTTCACGCACGCCGGTCGACAGATCGTCGAGCACGACCACCTCGTCGCCCCGGGCCACCAGCAGGTCGACGACATGCGCACCGATGTAGCCGGCGCCCCCGGTGACTGCGACTCGCATGGATCGAGCCTAGCTTCCGTTCGGCCGGACGCACCGCGGGCGGCTCGTGATGATCGGGGGCCGATAGCCTGGTCCTACCCCGATGACGTGAGCAATTCTCACTCGATGACGTGACCAGTGGAGGAATACCCATGCCGGACGCCCCGACCGACGCCCCCGCTCTGTTCGCCCGTGCCGCCGGCCGCAACCGCTTCACGGCGCGCCAGGCGACCGTGGTCGCCGTCAGCGCGCCGACCCAGGAGTACATCCGGGTGACCCTGACCGGACCCGACTTCGCGGACTACGCCAGCGGTGGCCCCAGCGATCACACCCGCACGTTCTTCCCCGACCCCGCCACCGGCGAGTTGGTCGCTCCGGTCGCCGCCGGCCCCGGTGAGGACGGCATCGTCCGCCCCGACCAGCCGACCTTCGGCCGTGACTTCACGCCCCTGAACGTGCGCGACGAAAACGGCCGGCGGCTCGTCGACCTCGACATCCTGCGTCACGACAGCCCGGGTCCGGCCGCGCAGTGGGGCGCCACCGCGACGATCGGATCGCAGCTCGTGCTGGTCGGCCCACGCGGATCGAAGGCCGCCACCCAGAACGCGCCCCGCGTGCTGCTGGTCGTCGACGGCACCTCGCTGCCGGCGGCCGGCCGCTGGCTCGCCGAGGTGCCGGCATCCACCCGCGTCGAGATCATCGCCGACGGCGACCTCGACAGCGCGCGCGCCTACCTGAGCTCGTTCGCCGACCGCGAGTTCGCGCTGACGGCCGCCGGCGACGACCTGGTCGCCGGCGTGACGGCGGTGGGCGTGGATGCCACGACCTATGTGTTCGCGGCGGGTGAGGCATCCGCCCTCGTGCCGTTGCGCCGCCATCTGCGGCACACGCTGCAGCTGCCGCGTGAGCAGTACTCGGTCACCGGCTACTGGCGCCGCGGCGTCGTGGCCTGGGACCACCACGCGCCGATCGACCCGGTCGACCCGGACTGACCATGCCGGCGCCGCAGCAGCGGGCGCCGTCCACCCCGGTCAGAACTCCTCCCATCGGTGCGATTCACCACTCAACGGGCCCGATTCGGCGCCACCCGGTCCGGATCGGAGGAGTTCTGGCGGCGCAGCGGCGACACCGGCGACGCATTGGGCGCCGCGGGCGCAGCCACCACGGGCGCAGCCACCACGGGCGCTGCCACCACCGGCGCGTCCACCACCGGCGCGTCCACCACGGCGATCGGTGCCGTGCCCTGGTGCGCGCCGTGCCAGTCGGCGACCCGGCCGTGCCGCATGAACAGCACGACGATGACTCCGGCCACCATGACGATCGCCGGCAGCAGCATCGACTGCGCCATCGCGGCTCCGAACGGTCCGGCGATGGGCGCCGGCAGCTGGCCCGCGCCGACCGCACTGGTGCTGCTGCCCGAGCCGGGCAGATTCGCCTCGAGCCGCGCCTGCATGAACGAGGCGATCGCTGCCGAGCCGAGCACCGACCCCATCGTGCGGGTGGTGTTGTAGATGCCGGCGCCGGCCCCGGCCTGCCGCGGCTGCAGACTGCGGGTGGCGGTGGTGGCCAGCGGCCCCCACACCCCGGCGCTGCCGATGCCCATCAGCGCCGACGGCAGCAGGAACATCCAGACCGGGGTGTCCATGTTCATCAGCGCCGCGTACCAGAACAGCGCCGCGGCGAACAGGCCGATGCCGGGCACCAGCAGCAGGCGCGAATCGACCAGGTCGAGCAGGCGGCCGGCGAACGGCGAGAGGATGCCGGCGAGCACGGCCATCGGAATCATCAGCAGCGCGGACTGGGTCGGGCTGAGCCCGCGCGAGAGCTGCAAGAAGAACATGAACGGCAGCGACATGCACGTCACGGTGAACCCGACGACGGCGATGCCGAGATTCGAGACCGCGAAGTTGCGGTCGCGGAACAGCCCCAGGGGCACCAGCGCTTCGCTGCGGGTCTTCGCCTGCTGCCAGAGGAAAGCGCCCAGCAGCACGACGCCGAACCCGATCAGCTCCCAGACCGTGACCGCTCCCCAGATCTCGCCCCAGTTGTACTTCTGCCCCTCCTGCAAGCCGAAGACGATGAAGAACAGAGCGGCGGCTGAAAGGAACACGCCGACGATGTCGAAGCGGTGCGGATGCGTCGGCAGCTTCGGCACCAGGACCCATGCCATCACGAACCCGAGCACGCCCACCGGCAGGTTGACGAAGAAGATCCACTCCCAGCCCAGGCCGTCCACGAGCAGGCCGCCGGCCAGCGGGCCGACGAGCATCGCGACGCCCGAGGTCGCCCCCCACAGCCCCATCGCCGCACCGCGCTGGTTGGGCGGGAAGGTGCGCGTGATCACGGCCATCGTCTGCGGTGTCATCAGCGAGGCGCCGACGCCCTGCACCGCGCGGAACGCGATCAGCACGGTGAGGGTCTGCGACATCCCCGCCCCGAACGAGGCGAGCGTGAAGATCGCCAGGCCCATCAGATAGATGTTCTTCGGACCGAACCGGTCGCCCAGGCGCCCGGTGATCAGCAGCGGCACCGCATAGGCCAGCAGGTAGGCGCTGGTGACCCAGATGACGTTGTCGAGGTTGGTGGTGTCGGGGTCCAGCGCCGCCTTGATGGCGGGGTTGGCCACCGAGACGATCGTGGTGTCGACCAGGATCATGAAGAAGCCGATCACCAGCGCCCACAGCGCCGGCCACGGGCTGCGCGGGGTGCCGCCGCGGCGCACCGGCAGTGCCGCCCGCGCTGCCGCTCGCGTTGTCACGGTCATGCTCGTGCTGCCTTTCGGAGGGCCAGATTGCCGGCCTGATGTTCGACGGGGATGTCAGTGACCCCCCAGAGGTAGTCGGGGCGCGCAAGACGTTCCAGGAACGAATCGGTCCACTCGATCTCGGCGCGCAGCATCGCCCGCCGCCGGTGACTCTCGATGGCGAACTGCTCGAGGATGTTCAGCGCCTGCGCGCGGGTCAGCCGCTTCTGCACCTCCGCGAGTTCGCGCGCGAGTGCGGTGCGACGGATGCCGATGAGATCGGCCACCTCGGCACGGTCGAGGTTGTGCGCCTCGGCGAGCGCGACCCGGAACCCGGTGGTGCCGTCGGCGTCGGCCAGATGCGTCCGCACCCATGCGGCCAGCGCCTGGGGGCCGGCATCCGTCAGCGCGTAGGTGGTGCGCTCGGGGCGGTTGCCGTCGCGGTCCACGCCGACTTCGGCGATCAGTCCCTGCCGCTGCAGCCGGCCGACCGTGTGGTAGAACGTGCCGTTGGTGATCTTGATGATGGCGTCCTGGCGGCGCAGGCGCAGTAGCCGGATCATCTCGTACGGATGCATGTCGCCCTCGCGCAGCAGCGCGAGCACCATCACCCCGAGCGGGGTCAGTGCGGCATGCTTCATGGATGCTCCAGATCGATTAGTCCAGATGGACTATATACCCGTCGGCCTGCATCTTCGCTGGGATGGTTACGCTTCGGGCGGAGTGCGAAGATGGGCAGATGACTGCTCCCCGTGAACTGGCCGGTTGGACGCACATCTACTCCGGCAAGGTGCGCGATCTGTATGTGCCGGCCGATCTGCCGCCGAACACCCGGGCGGACCGGATGCTGGTGGTCACCAGCGACCGGGTGAGCTCGTTCGACGTGATGCTCTCGCCGGCGATTCCGGGCAAGGGCGAGCTGCTGACGACGCTGAGCCTGTGGTGGTTCGATCGCCTCTCCGGTGGGGACGGCGGGCCCGGCATCCCGAACCACGTCATCGCGGACGCCGACGTGCCGGCCGAGGTGGCCGGGCGGGCGATGGTCGTCCGGGGGCTGCAGATGCTGCCGGTGGAGTGCGTCGTGCGCGGGTACCTGACCGGGTCGGGGTGGGCGGAATACCAGGCGAGTCAGACGGTGTGCGGCATCCACCTGCCGGACGGGCTGCACAACGGCGACCGGCTGCCGGCGCCGATCTTCACGCCGGCGTTCAAGGCGCCGATGGGCGAGCACGACGAGAACATCTCGTTCGACCGGGTCGTCGAGCTGGTCGGCGTGCCGCACGCCGAGAAGGTGCGGGCGCTGTCGCTGCAGGTCTATCAGCGCGCGGCCGACACCGCCGCCGAGCGCGGGCTGATCCTCGCCGACACGAAGTTCGAGTTCGGCCTGGATGACGACGACACCGTGACCCTCGCGGACGAGGTGCTGACGGCGGACTCGTCGCGGTACTGGGATGCCGAGACCTGGCGCACCGGCTCGACGCCGGCGGAGCGGATGGCCAGCTTCGACAAGCAGATCGTGCGCGATTGGCTGTCGGCGAACTGGGACAAGACCGGCACCCCGCCGGAACTGCCGGCCGACATCGTGGCCCGCACCGCAACCCGCTACCGCGAGCTCGTCGAGCGCCTGACCGCCTGATCCGGTCGCCCCGCCGCCCCGCCGCCCCGCCGCCGAGAAGGTGCCCCCTGCACCGAGAAGGTCCTTCCTACGCCGAGAAGGGTCCTTCCTACGCCGAGAAGGTCGGCACCACCTCGCGGTGGGAGGCACCACCTCGGCGCGGGACGCACCACCTCGGCGCGGGATGCGCCTTCTCGGCGAAGGAGGGGCCGACGCGAGCTACCGGGGCAGGACCGCGAGCATCAGTATGACGATGCTGATCGCACCCAGGCTCGCACGCAGCACGGTCGCAGCACGGGCGCCGGCGGCGATCCGCGCCTCCAGGCCCTCGTCGTGCGCCGCGATCAGCGCACGACGCTGACGGGTCAGCATCCGCGCCTGCACGACGCCCGCGCCCACAACGAGCAGCAGCACGACCGCCAGCACCACCATCCACGTGGACAGTGCCGTCCACGGCATCGCGACCAACAGCAGCAGGCCGGATGCCAGGGCCAGCACCAGTGCGATCGTCGAGACGATGCCGAACCTGCGGCCGAACAGCCGGAAGAACGACACCCGGTCGGCGCGACTGAGCGCGGCCGTCGCGGTGCGCGCGACCACGATCAGCGTGGCCCAGCCGCCGATCCACACGCAGGTGGCCAGCAACAGAATGATCAGCAGAACCGCCTGCAGTGCGGGGGGATACCCGCCGGTCACGGTGTGTTCACTGAGCGGCGGGGCGCCCGATGTCCACGCGCCAGACCTCGGGGCCCTCCTCGAGGTAGTCCCAGGTGAAGTCACCGGCGTGCTCCGCGGCGAACTGGTAGTACAGCGGCTTCGGGTCGTGGTCGTTGACCAGCACGTACCCCTCACCGGGGCCCAGCGCGTTGTACCTCTCAAAGATGATCTGGTGCCGACGAGCCGGCTCCAGCGTCCGTACGTCGAGTTCTACCCGCTCGCTCATGAAACTCCCTTCCAGAGTTGATTCGACGCTAGCACCGCCCGACGCACCCGGCTCCGGGCGCATGAAAACACTGCGGTGCGTGCTCCCGCAAGCGATGCCATCCCACCGATAAAGTCGTTTCGGCGGCATCCGGCGCCATCCCCTCTTCTCACGCCCACAGGAGCGCGCATGCCGATCTGGACTCTGCACGGAAACGGCCGCACGGTCGCCCCTGGCGAGGTGGTGCACCCGGGCGAGCGGCTGAACTGGCCCGCGACCATCGCGATCGGTGCGCAGCACGTGGTCGCCATGTTCGGCGCGACGTTCCTGGTGCCGATCCTCACCGGCTTCCCGGTCTCGACGACGCTGCTGTTCTCCGGCATCGGCACGATCCTGTTCCTGCTGATCACCCGCAACAAGCTGCCCAGCTACCTGGGCAGCTCGTTCGCGTTCATCATCCCGGTCACGGCGGCCACGGCATCCCACAGCATGGGCACCGCGCTGGCGGGCATCGTGGCCGTCGGCATCCTGCTGCTGCTGGTCGGCGTCGTCGTGCAGGTGGCCGGCATCGGCTGGGTCGACAAGTTCATGCCGCCCGTCGTGGCCGGCACCATCGTCGCACTGATCGGCTTCAACCTGGCGCCGGCGGCGTGGGACAACGTGCAGAAGCAGCCGCTGACGGCCGGCATCACGCTGGCGGCGATCATCCTGTTCAGCGTGCTGTTCCGCGGCTTCCTCGGCCGCATCTCCATCTTCCTCGGCGTCGTGGTCGGCTACATCGTGGCAACGTTCCAGGGCGAGATCGACTGGTCGAAGGTGGCCGACGAGCAATGGTTCGGATGGCCCACCTTCCACATCGCCGACTTCACGACGCCCGGCACCTGGGGCGCGATCGCGATGTTCCTGCCGGTCGTGCTGGTGCTGATCGCCGAGAACGTCGGCCACGTGCGCGCCGTGGCGACGATGACCGACAAGTCGGTCAACAAGCAGACGGGCAAGGCGCTGATCGCCGACGGCGTCGCCACGACCATCGCCGGCGCGTTCGGCGGGTCGGGCACCACGACCTACGGCGAGAACATCGGTGTGATGGCCGCCACCCGGGTCTATTCCACGGCCGCATACTGGGTCGCCGGCATCGTCGCGATCGTGCTGGCGCTGTCACCGAAGGTCGGCGTGATCTTCAACTCCATCCCGCAAGGCGTGCTGGGCGGGGCGACCACGGCGCTGTACGGCCTGATCGGCATCATCGGCATCAAGATCTGGGTCGACAACCGAGTGGACTTCTCGCGCCCGGTCAACCAGTACACCGGCGCCGTGGCCCTGGTCATCGCGATCGCCAACTTCACGATGAACTGGGGCGACTTCGTGCTCTCCGGCATCGTGCTGGGCACCGTGGCGGCGCTGCTGATCTACCACGTCGGCAACGCGCTGGCCCGGGCGCGCAGGACCGGCGCCGACGACGGCGGCCCGATCCCCGCGGTCGGCCCACTCGGCGGCGACCCCGTCGACGCCCTGTAGCCCGCACCGCGGCCCCGCAAAGCCCAGCGGAGCGGGACTCGCGGCGCAGCCGAGCGGGATTCGCGGCGCAGCCGAGCGGGATTCGCGGCGCAGCCGAGCAGGATCAGAGAAGCGGCTCGGCCGCGGCATCCGTATCGTTGTCCACATGAGCCCCGAACGAAGCACGAAGTCCGGATTCACCGCCGAGGAGCGCGCGGCGATGCGCCAGCGCGCCGCCGAGCTGAAGGCGCAGGAGCGCAAGGGCAAGTCGCCGGCGGAGAAGGCCGCGATCGACCGGCAGGACCTGCTCGACGCGATCGCCGGCATGGGCGACGCCGACCGGGTGATCGCCGCCGCGATCGACGACATCGTCACGTCGGTCGCCCCGCAGCTGGCGTCGAAGACCTGGTACGGCTTTCCGGCATACACCCGCGACGGCAAAGTCGTGCTGTTCTTCAAGCCGGCCGCCAAGTTCAAGGACCGCTATGCCACGCTGGGCTTCGAGACCAACGCGCAGCTGGACGACGGGCAGATGTGGCCGACGTCGTACGCGATCCTGTCGCTGACGAAGGCCGACGAGAAGCGCATCGCCGAGCTCGTGGCCCGCGCGGCGGGCTGAGTCGCGCGCGCAGCGGGCTGAGCGGCCTTCACAGAGTTCGGAGAATCGCACGAAGTTCGGAGGACTTCGCGGAGATCGGTCCGAGGTCGGCGACATCCTCCGAACTCTGTGCGCGACCCGGCTCACGCCGACGCGCGCACGACCAGCTCGGTCGGCAGCACCGTCGAGTGCGCCGGCGCCCCGCCGGACAGGATCTGCAGCAGCACCTCGGCCATCGTCTCGCCCTGCTCGAACGACGGCTGGCGCATCGTGGTCAGCTGCGGCGAGACGGATGTCGCGACCGGCGAGTCGTCGAACCCGATCAGCGCCACGTCGTCCGGCACCCGCACCCCCGCCGCCGCCAGCACCGCCAGGGCACCGCGCGCCATCAGGTCGCTGGCGATGAACACGGCCTCGGGCCGGTCGCCCGAGGCCAGGATCTCACGCATCGCGCGCGCTCCGCCGTCCGCGGTGAAGTCGCCGTCGACGATGGCACTGGCCTCGAGTCCGGCCGAGGCGATCGCGGCGCGGTACCCGCGCAGCCGGTCCACGCCGGCCGGCATCGTCGGCGGGCCTGTGATCGTCGCGATCCTGCGATGCCCGCGCCCGATCAGGTAGTCGGTCGCGGCCTTGCCGCCCGCCTCGTTGTCGACGTCGACGTAGTAGTCGCCCTCGCGCTGATGCGTCGGCCGGCCGCCGTACACGACCGGCACGACCGAGGCGATGCGGTGGATGAACGTGTCACTGGTGTGGTGCGAGACGATGATCGCCCCGTCGACATTGCCGCCGCGCATGTAGCTGGTCGTCTTCTCGCCCGGGTCGTCGCTGGCGATGAACAGATTCAGCACGTAGTCGGAGCGGGTCAGCCGAGCGTTGATGCCCGACACGATCGATGCGAAGAACGGATCGCCGAAGAACCGCGTGGTGTCTTCGGGCACGACCAATGCGATCGCCAGCGTCTGCCGGCTGGCCAGCGAGCGCGCCGCCCGGTTGGGCACGTAGTTCATCTCGGCGATCACCCGGCGCACGGCCTCGAGCGCCGCGGGGCTGACCGCGGTGGACCCGTTCACGACACGCGACACCGTCGACCGGGAGACCCCGGCGGCCGCGGCGACCTCCTCGATCGTCGCCCGCACGCCTGCACCGCTCATCGGATTCCTCCCCGTCGGATGATGCTACCCGCGCGCGGGGGCGCACACGCCCGCGAGGGAACGCGCCGCGATGATCCGAGCGTACTCGCGGCCGCTGTCCTTGATCGTGCGCACCTGCGTGTCATAGTCCACGTGCACGATGCCGAATCCCTTGCGGTAGCCCCACGCCCACTCGAAGTTGTCCAGCAGCGACCAGTAGAAGTAGCCGCGCACGTCGACGCCGGCATCCGCGGCATCCAGCACCGCCGCCAGATGGTCGCGCACGTACTCGGTGCGGTCGAGGTCCCGGATGCGCAGCTCGCCGTCGTCGCCAGCCGGCTCATCGTCGTAGGCGGCCCCGTTCTCGGTCACGTACAGCGCGACGCCGACCGGCGCCGCATACTCCGCGCTGACCCGCACCAGCAGCCGGGTCAGCCCCTCGGGCTGCACCTCCCAGTTCATCGGGGTGCGCGGCAGGCCGCGGTCGTGCCAGAAGATGCCGTGATGTGCGGGATAGGGGGATGCCGTCGGCCGGCTCGTCGGCGCCTCGCCGCCGCCGATCTGCCGGGCGGGGGGCCGGCCGCCGACGAGCTCGCCGTGGTAGTAGTTGACGCCGAGCGTGTCGATCGGCGCGGCGATGGCCGGCAGATCGCCCGGCTGCACCGCTGCCTCGAACCGGCCGACGGCATCGGCGTCGACGGCGCGGATGTCGGCGACGATGTCGGCCGGGTATTCGGCACGGAACACCGGATCCAGGAACCAGCGGTTGAACTGGCCGTCGATGCGCCGGGCGGCATCGGCGTCGGCCGGGTCGGCCGCGTCCACAGGGTCGGCGACGGTGAGGTTCAGGGTCAGCCCGAGGTTCAGCGCGGCATCCCGCGCCCGCAGCTCCCGCACGACCTGGCCGTGCCCGAGCAGCAGGTGGTGCGCAGCGAGCAGGCCTTCGGCCACGCTGGTGCGCCCGGGCGCGTGCACCCCGGCGGTGTAGCTGAGGAACGACGAGCACCACGGTTCGTTCAGCGTCGTCCACACGGCCACCCGATCGCCGAGCGCGTCGTGCATGTCCAGCGCGTACTCGGTGAACCGGTCCGCGGTCTCCCGCACCGTCCACCCGCCGCGTTCCTGCAGCGCCTGCGGCAGGTCCCAGTGATAGAGCGTGAGCCAGGGCTGGATGCCGGCATCCAGCAGCTCGTCCACGAGGCGCGCGTAGAAGTCGACGCCGGCGTGATTGAGCGCGCCGCCGTCCGGGCGCACCCGCGCCCACGACGTCGAGAAGCGATAGGACTGCAGGCCGAGGTCCTTCATGACCGCGACGTCGTCGCGGTAGCGGTGATAGTGGTCGCAGGCCACATCGCCGGTGTCACCGCCGAGCACGGCACCGGGGACGCGGCAGAAGGCATCCCAGATCGAGGCGCGACGACCGTCCTCGGCGGCGGCGCCCTCGATCTGGAAGGCGGCCGTGGCGGCGCCGAACCGGAAGTTCGGCGGGAAGTGGCGGGTGCTCGCGTTCATGCGGGCGGGTTCCTCTCGGTGGGGGAGTCGGGCGGCGATGCGGGACCGGACGTGCGGCTCAGCCCTTGACGGCTCCGGCCATGATGCCACTGACCAGCTGCTTTCCCGCGAAGATGAACAGGATCAGCAGCGGGACGGTGGACAGCAGCACGCCGGCCAGCACGATCGAATAGTCGACGAAATAGTCCGACTGCAGCAGCGACAGCGCCACCGGCAGAGTCGGCGACTGGGGATCGAGCACGATGAACGGCCAGAAGAAGTTGTTCCACGCGGTCACGAAGGTGAACAGCCCCAGCATCGCCGCGGGCGGCCGCGCCGCCGGCAGCCCGACGGTCATGAAGGTGCGGAACGAATTCGCCCCGTCGACCCGCGCCGCCTCGATGAGCTCGTCCGGAACGGCCTGACGCAGGTACTGGGTGGCGGCCTTGTTGTGCACGACGGTAGCGTTCGGGTGCTCGGCGGTGTAGCCCTTGAGCAGCGCGTCGGTGTAGCCGAAGTCGTTGAACGTCGCGACGGTCAGCGTGATCTTGGCGTTCGGGTCGTCGGATCCGCTGTCGCCGCCGCTGCTGGCGCAGCCGGCGAGGACCAAGGCGGTGGTGGAGACGGCGGCCGCCACGATGGCGGTACGCCGCAGTGCGCGTGATTTCACGTTGTCACTCCTTTGTGGTGTCGGATGGTGCGAGTGCGGTCAGGGCATCCTGTGCGTTCTCTCGCGGTCACGTATGCGATATCACTCGGTCCCGTCTGAGATCGCTCTCAGGCTTGTCTCCAGACTCTATGAGACCGCTCCCATGACGTCAGGGAGCGCTCCCATCTGCGCATAACGTTTGGGTCGCGGTGCGAGTGAAGGCACGGTGCGGGTGCGGTTACGGCGCGCGCGACGCCGATTCGACCTCAGCGCGCGCGCTGAGCGAGGCGGCGAACGGCCGCCATCGGGATCGGCAGCCATGCGGGACGATTGCGTGCCTCGTAGACCGTCTCGTACAGCGCCTTGTCGAGCTCGAACGCGTCCACAAGCACGCCCTGCGCCTGCACGTCCTGGCCCGATCGCCGGGCGTATCCGTCGATGAACGCCGCCCGGCAGTCCTCGGCCCACGCCGCGACACCCTGCGCGTCGGGCTCCGCACCGCGCACGTAGTCGAAGCTGCGCAGCATGCCGGCCACGTCGCGCAGCGCCACGTCGGGCTCGGACCGCTCGGCCAGTGGCCGCATCGGCTCGCCCTCGAAGTCGATGATCGCCCAGCCGCCGCCGGGCATCGACAGCACCTGACCCAGGTGCAGATCTCCGTGGATGCGCTGCAGCCGCGGCCACGGTCCGGCGGCGGCGCGGGTCTGCAGCGCCTCGATCGGCTTGCGCAGCGCAGCGAGCTCAGGCACTGCCGCGATGGCGGCATCCAGCCGCGCGCGCCACTGCGCGACCATCGCGGCGATGTCGGCATCCTCCGCGACAGTGGTCGGCAGAACCTCGGCGAGCGTCGCGTGCACGTCGGCCGTGGCAGCTCCCATCGCCCGGGCGCTGGAGGCGAACGACACCGCCCCGGCAGCGGCGGCAGTGGCATGGCGCCAGCCGTCCTCGACGCCGCTGAAGAACTCCTGCGCGAACGCGAGATGCCCGGGCGCGCGGCCACCCGGCTCGCGAGGATCCGGCCACTGCCCGACGACGCTGCCGAGAGTTGCCGGCACCGAGCGCGAACCGGCGGCCGACAGCGCGGACTGCAGCACGACATCCGGGTTCTCTCCGTGCGCCAGCGTGCGGAACACCTTGCAGATCGCCCGACAGCCCGCAGGCCCACCGGCCACGTCGTACTCGTACACGATCGACGTGTTCGACTGCTCGCCGGACAGAACCCGGGAGCGGACGTTGTGGCATTCGAACGGCGTGATCGGCACGCCGTCGGCGACCGCGCCGTCGCCCTGCGCGTGCCGGCCGCCGCAGACCAGCTGCAGCAGGCGCTCGGCGTAGGCGGGGTCGTGCGGTCCGTCATAGAGCCAGACCGGCGTCCCGTCGGTATCGGTGAGCTGTGCGATCGGCGCGGATGTCGCGGACTCCAGCGGCGCGCGCCGGAAGGTCACCGGCACCTGGTAGAGCACCGATCGCTCGGAGCCGCCGTCGACGATGAGGTAGGTCGTGATCGACACATCCGGTCCGGGCTCCAGATCCCACGAGCCGATCATGCGCAGCTTCGGCACCGCTCCCTTGCCGGTGAACCACCGCTGCGCGCCGACCCACCCAGCCAGGGCGTGAAGGACAGCGTTCGTTGCGGTCATGGCAACAGGCTAGCCGGATGGCCGCCGCGGCGCCCTCCCATATCACATCGCCGCGCAACAGCCCGGGCCGCACCGTGGGGTGGACGAGTCATGATCAGCACCGCACAATGGGGACATGTCCGCCGACGGTTCCGTGCCCTATCCACTTGGCGTCACCCTGCGACCGGAAGGCGCGAATTTCGCCGTCTACTCTGAGACCGCAGACAGCGTTGACGTCTGCGTGTTCGACGGCGAGACCGAGCACCGGACGCGCCTGAACGGGCGCACCGGGCACGTCTTTCACGGCCTCGTCCCGGGCGTTCAGATCGGCACCCGGTACGGGCTGCGGGTGGACGGGCCCTGGGACCCGGCGAACGGGCTGCGGCACAACGTGAACAAGCTCCTGCTGGATCCGCATGCGACAGCCATCGAGGGAGAATACGGCTGGAGCCAGAGCACCTACGGGCACAGTTTCACCGAACCCGAGCGGATGGATGACAGCGACCCTGCGGCGTCGGTGCCGAAGTGCGTGGTCACCAATCCCGACTTCGACTGGCTCGACGAGCGGCCGCCGCGCACCCCGCTCGCCGAGACGATCATCTACGAGACGCACGTGCGCGGCTTCACGCAGCTGCACCCGGGAGTGCCCGAGCATCTGCGCGGCACGTACGCCGGTGTGGCGCATCCGGCGATGATCGACTACCTGAAGAACCTCGGCGTCACCGCCATCGAGCTGCTGCCGGTGCACCAGTTCGTGCACGACAACCACTTGATCGAGAAGGGGCTCACCAACTACTGGGGCTACAACTCGATCGGCTTCTTCGCCCCGCACGGAGAGTATTCCGCCTCCGGTGACGACGGCAGCCAGGTCAACGAGTTCCGCAACATGGTGAAGTCGCTGCACGCCGCCGGGCTGGAGGTCATCCTCGACGTCGTCTACAACCACACCGCGGAGGGCAACCACCTCGGCCCGATGCTGTCGCTGAAGGGCATCGACAACGCCGCCTACTATCGGCTGGTCGACGACGACCCCTCGTCGTACTACGACACCACCGGCACCGGGAACAGCCTCAATGTCGGCCACCCGGCCGCGCTCGGCCTGATCATGGATTCGCTGCGCTACTGGGTGACCGTGATGCACGTCGACGGCTTTCGCTTCGACCTGGCCACGACGCTGACCCGGCAGGACGGGTCCGCCGAGCTGCACAGCGCCTTTCTCACCCTGATCGAGCAGGATCCGGTGCTGGCGCCGGTGAAGATGATCGCCGAGCCGTGGGACACCGCCGGCTATCAGGTGGGCGGATTCCCCGCCACGTGGTCGGAATGGAACGGGAAGTTCCGCGACGATGTGCGCGACTTCTGGAACGGCGTCGACAATGTGCTCGGCACCTTCTCGGAACGCGTCCTCGGAAGCCCCGACGTGTACGAGGCATCCCGCCGCGCGCCGCTGTCGAGCGTGAATTTCGTCACCGCGCACGACGGCTTCACCCTGGCCGACCTCACCTCGTACGAGCAGAAGCACAATGAGGCCAACGGCGAAGGCGGCAACGACGGCGAGGACGACAACCGCTCGTCCAACGGCGGGGTCGAGGGCCCCACCGATGACCCGGCCGTCCTCGAGCGCAGGAACAGGAAGCGCAAGAACTTCCTGGCGACCCTGCTGCTGTCTGCCGGCGTGCCGATGATCCTCGGTGGCGACGAGATGGGCAGAACGCAGTCGGGCAACAACAACGCCTATTGTCAGGACAACGAGATCTCGTGGTACGACTGGCAGAGCCCGGATGCCGAGCTGCACGACTTCACTGCGCAGCTGATCGCCCTGCGCCGCGACAATCCGGCACTGCGCCCGAGTTGGTTCCGGCAGGCCCCCCGCACCGGCGGTGCGGACACCGTGGAGATCTTCCGCTCCGACGGAAAGTACTTCGAGCCCGAGGACTGGGACAACCCGGATGCCCGCTCGATCACGTTCCTGCTCGCGCACGAGGGTGCGGATTCGTTCGCGTTCCTGGTGAACGGAGCCGAGAACGGGGTCGAGTTCACGTTGCCGCCAGCCCCAGGCCGCCCGTGGGTGCACGTCGTCTCGAGCGATCCCGAGCAGACCGAGGGTGAGACCGTCACCTCGCTCATCCTCGGCGAGACCTCGTTCACGCTGCTGCGGTCGTCGGGGCAAGGGACGTGAGCCGGATGCCGCTGCCCACATCGACGTATCGACTGCAGATCACCTCGGCATTCGACCTGGATGCCGCCGCCGGCCTCTGCGGATACCTCGCCGATCTCGGCGTCGGGTGGGTCTACCTCTCGCCGCTGCTGCGCGCCGAGCCGGGGTCGAACCATGGCTACGACGTGATCGACCACACCACGATCGACCCGGAGCGCGGCGGTCCGGCCGCATTCGAACGGTTCGTGGCCGCCGCGCGCGCGAACGGCCTGGGCGTGCTGGTCGACATCGTGCCGAACCACATGGGGGTGGCGACGCCCGCCCGCAACGCGTGGTGGTGGGACCTGCTGAAGGCGGGCCGGACCGCCACGCATGCCGAGGCGTTCGACGTGGACTGGGCCGCGGGCTCCGGGCGGGTGCGCATTCCGGTGCTGGCCGACGGCGCGGGCGAGCTGGACCTGCTGCGGGTCGACGGCGACGAGCTGGCCTACTACGACAATCGATACCCGATCGCGGCCGGCACCCGCGGCGACGGCGACAGCGGCGCGCAGGTGCACGACCGGCAGCACTACGAGCTGATCAACTGGCGACGCGCCGACGACGACCTCAACTACCGGCGGTTCTTCGCGGTCAACTCGCTGGCCGCGATCCGCGTCGAAGACCCGACCGTCTTCGACGCGTCCCACGTCGAGATCGGACGCTGGTTTCAGGAGGGTCTGGTCGACGGGCTGCGGGTGGACCACCCCGACGGCCTGGCCGATCCACGCGAATACCTCGACGCCCTGGCCCGCCTCACCACAGACGCGCCGGTATGGGTCGAGAAGATCCTCGAGGGTGCGGAGCGCCTTCCCGCCAACTGGGCGACGCGCGGGACTACCGGGTACGACGCGCTCGGCGACGTCGACCGCGTTCTGATCGATCCCGCCGGCCAGGACGGGTTGCGTCAGGCCGTCTGCGATCTGAGCGGTCCTGCCCCCGCCGACTCGTGGGCGAATCTCATCCACGACACCAAGCGCGGCATCGCCGACGGCATCCTGCGTTCCGAGATGAACCGGCTCGCTCGACTCATGCCCACCGTCGACCAGGCGACCGATGCTCTCATCGAGCTGGCGGCCTGCTTTCCGGTCTATCGCTCCTACCTGCCGCTCGGCGCTGAGGATCTCGCCCGCGCGCACGCCGACGCCGCCGCGCGGCGACCCGACCTGCGCGATGCGCTGGCCGACGTCGTCGCCCTTCTCGGCGACCCGACCCACCCGGCCGCGGTGCGGTTTCAGCAGACGTCGGGGATGGTCATGGCCAAGGGCGTGGAGGACACCGCGTTCTACCGCTGGAGCACACTGAGCTCACTGGCCGAGGTCGGGGCGGATCCGAGCGAATTCTCGATCGAGCCGGACCAGTTCCACGCGCGCCAGGCGCGACGGCAGGCCGAGCTCCCGCACTCGATGACGACATTGAGCACGCACGACACGAAGCGGAGCGAGGATGTCCGGGCTCGGATCGATGCGCTCGCGGAGCGTCCCGAGCTCTGGCGCGCCGCCCTCGCCGAGCTGCACCGCGCAGCCGACCTCGGCGAACCCGCGCTCGAGAACCTGCTCTGGCAGGCCGTGATCGGCGCGTGGCCCGCATCGCGGGAGCGCCTGCACGGCTACGCCGAGAAGGCCGCACGCGAATCGGGCACGCAGACATCGTGGACCGCGCCGAACGCGCAGTTCGAAGCACGGATGCACGCTGCGATCGACGCGGCGTTCGACGACCCGCAGGTGCGCGCGGTGATCGAGGGTCTCGTCGACGAGATCCAGGATGCTGGCCGGTGCAACTCTCTGACCGCGAAGCTGCTGCAGCTGGCAGCCCCCGGGATCCCGGACGTGTACCAGGGCAGCGAGCTGTGGGAGAGGTCGCTGGTGGACCCCGACAACCGCCGCCCGGTCGACTTCACCGCCCGCGCCGCCCTGCTGCAGCGGCTGGATGAAGGCTGGCTCCCGCGGATCGATGAGACCGGTGCGGCGAAGCTGCTGGTCACCTCGCGCGCTCTGCGGCTGCGGCGCGACCACCCGGAGCGATTCGGCGCCTACCGGGCGCTCCCGGTGTACGGTGCGGCGCGCAGCCACGCCCTCGCCTTCGACCGTGGCGGAGCGGTCGCCGTCGGCACCCGGCTGCCGTGGGCTCTGGGCCGCGACGGCGGCTGGCGCGACACCTGCATCGAACCGGCCGGCACGCACCTGGTCGACGTGGTGACCGGACGGGAATTCACCGGCGGACGCATCCTGCTCGCCGAGCTGCTCGAGCGGTACCCGGTCGCCCTGCTGACGGCGCCGGTTGCCGAGAACGCCGGTCGCTCATGATGGCGACGGACCGCAGCAGGTCGCAGGCGTTCGAGGTCTGGGCGCCGGAGGCGACCACGGTCCAGGTCGTCGTCGGCGAGGCCGCGCACCCGCTGCAGGCGGTCGCCGACGGCTGGTGGCGCACCGACGTGCCGGTGCCCGGCGGCCCGATCGACTACGGCTATCTGATCGACGGCGCAGGACCCTACCCCGACCCGCGCTCCCGGCGTCAGCCGAACGGCGTGCACGCGCTGTCCCGGGTCTACGATCCGGACGGGTTCGCGTGGACCGACCACGCCTGGAGCGGGCGGCAGCTGGCCGGCGCGGTCATCTACGAGCTGCACATCGGCACGTTCACGACCGAGGGCACCCTGGATGCGGCGGCGGCCCGACTGGACCACCTGGTCGAGCTGGGCGTCGACTTCGTCGAACTGCTGCCGGTGAACGCCTTCAACGGCGTGCACAACTGGGGATACGACGGGGTGCTCTGGTACGCCGTACACGAGCCCTACGGCGGGCCGGAGGCCTATCAGCGGTTCGTCAACTCGTGCCATGCGGCCGGGCTCGGAGTGATCCAGGACGTCGTGTACAACCACCTGGGCCCGAGCGGCAACTACCTGCCGCAGTTCGGACCGTACCTGCGGACGGATGCGGCCAGCACCTGGGGCAGTGCGCTGAACCTGGATGGGCCGGGGTCAGACGAGGTGCGGCGCTACATCATCGACAATGCGCTCGGCTGGCTCGGGGACTACCACGTCGACGGGCTGCGACTGGATGCCGTCCACGCGCTGGTCGACACCCGCGCACTGCCGCTTCTGGAGGAGCTCGCCGGTGCCGTCGCCTCGCTGTCGGCGGCGGTGCAGCGTCCGCTGAGCCTGATCGCCGAGTCCGATCTGAACAACCCGATCCTGATCACCTCGCGCGAATCCGGCGGCTATGGTCTGGACGCGCAGTGGAACGACGACTTCCACCACGCGTTGCACGTCGCGCTGTCCGGCGAGGTGACCGGCTACTACGCCGACTTCGCCGCGCCCGGCGCGCTCGCCAAGACCCTCACGGGCGGCTTCTTCCACGACGGCACGATGTCGACCTTCCGGGGCCGACACCACGGTCGCCCGATCGACACCCGCACGATTCCTCCCGCGCGCCTGGTCGTCTACAGCCAGGATCACGACCAGATCGGCAACCGCGCGATCGGCGACCGCCCGAGCAGCACGCTGGACGACGGGCAGCTCGCGATCGCGGCGGCGGTGACGCTTCTCGGCCCGTTCACGCCGATGCTGTTCATGGGCGAGGAGTGGGCGGCGTCGACACCGTGGCAGTTCTTCACCTCGCACCCCGAACCCGATCTCGGCCAGGCGACCGCCCGTGGCAGACTCGCCGAGTTCGCGCGCATGGGCTGGGATGAGTCCGCGGTTCCGAACCCGCAGGACCCGCAGACGTTCCTGCGCTCGAAGCTGGACTGGACCGAGAAGGACGACGGCCGGCACGCGCGGCTGCTCGCCTTCTACCGCGAGCTCGCCCGCATCCGCCGCGAGCGACCCGATCTGCGCGACCAGCGCTTCGCGTCCGTGCACGCCGATGCCGCCGCCGATGCCGCCTGGCTCGTCCTGCGCCGGGAGCGCACCACGCTCGTGGTCAACTTCTCTGCAGATGCTCGGCCGCTGCCGGGCATCGTGCCGGCGGCGGAGGTCATCGCCTCGTTCGGAAGCTGCCTGAGCGCGGGCGGCGACCGGACGCTCGGCCCACACAGTCTGGTCGTCCTGGACACGCCGCCGACCGACTCCGACCGGCACGCCAGCCGTACACCGAGTGAGGAAGCCGCACCATGAGTTCTCGCGACGAGGCCGAGCCAGCCATCACGCACGACCCCATCGATCCGGTCGAAGACAGCCCCGATGCGGGCGCGCCGGCCGAGATCACCTACGACGAGGGCCTCTACCCGGCCCGGCCACGCCGGCTGCGGCCACGAGCGCACCTGCATGCCAGCGGCATCCGTCGCTCCTTCGCCGATCCCCGGGTCGCCGACGCATCCAACCCGTCCTATGTGGAGTGGCTGCGCCGCCAGTCCATGCTCGGCGACGCCGACGTGCTGGTGCGAGGGCTGTCGGGCCAGCCCAGCATGTGGCGCAACTCGTATGCCCGGCCCGACGCCCGCCGGGCAATCCGCACCGCCTCGGTCTGGTTCACCGCCTACCCGATCTCGCTGATCACCGCGCCGGGCCAGTCCTATCTGGGCGCACTGGGCAGCGCCGATCTCTGGCAGGCCTTCGAATCGATCGGCATCACCGCGGTGCACACCGGCCCGGTCAAAGATGCCGGCGGCATCACCGGGTGGACGCACACGGCGAGCGTGGACGGGCACTTCGACCGGATCAGCACCCAGATCGACCCCGCGTTCGGCCAGGAGGAGGAGTTCCGGCAGCTGTGCGAGGTCGCCGATGACCACGGCGGCTGCGTGATCGACGACATCGTGCCGGGCCACACCGGCAAGGGTGCCGATTTTCGGCTCGCCGAGATGGCGTACAAGGACTATCCCGGCATCTACCACATGGTCGAGATCCCCGAAGAGAGCTGGTCGCTGCTGCCGGACGTGCCGGAGGGAGAGGATGCGGCGAACCTGAATGCGCAGACCGAGGCCACGCTTGCCGCCCAGGGCTTCATCATCGGCGAACTGCAGCGCGTGATCTTCTACTCCCTCGGCGTCAAGGAGACGAACTGGAGCGCGACCGGACCGGTGCTGGGCGTGGACGGCCGCACCAGACGGTGGGTCTACCTGCACTATTTCAAGCAGGGCCAGCCATCGATCAACTGGCTCGACCCCACATTCGCCGGCATGCGCCTGGTCATCGGCGACGCGCTGCACTCGTTCAGCGACCTGGGCTCGAGCGCGCTTCGGCTGGATGCGAACGGGTTCCTCGGCGTCGAGAAGAGCATGGATGGCACACCCGGCTGGTCAGAGGGTCACCCGCTCTCCGAGGCCGCCAATCACATCATCGCGAGCATGCTGCGCAAGGTCGGCGGGTTCTCGTTCCAAGAGCTGAACCTCACGATCGAAGACATCCGCGACACCGGCCGGGTCGGTGCGGACCTCTCCTACGATTTCATCAACCGGCCGGCATACCACCACGCCCTTGCGATGGGCGACACCGAGTTCTTGCGGCTGACGCTGCGCACCTCGCTGGCGCGGCACGTCCAGCCGGTCACGCTCGTGCACGCCCTGCAGAACCACGACGAGCTCACCTACGAGCTGGTGCACTGGGCGACCCGGCATCGGGCCGACGTGTACTCGTTCCGGGGCGAGGACATCACCGGTGCGCAGCTGGCCGAGACGGTCCGAGCCGACCTGATCGAGACGCTGACCGGCCCGCGCGCCGAGTACAACCTCATCTTCACCACGAACGGCATCGCCTGCACCACGGCATCCGTCATCGCCGCCGCGCAGGGGTTCACCAGCCTGGACGAGATCGGCGAGGACGACATCGACGGGATCCGGCGAGCGCACCTGCTGCTGGCGATGTTCAACGCCTGGCAGCCCGGCGTGTTCGCGCTGTCGGCGTGGGACCTGCTCGGAATGCTGCCGCTGCCGCAGGACGAGGTCTCAAGCCTCATCAAGCACGGCGACACGCGCTGGATCCATCGCGGTGCGCACGACCTCACCGATGCCAATCCGACCGCCACGATGTCGAGCTCGGGAATGTCGCGGGGGCGCTCGCTGTACGGCTCGCTGCCCACCCAGCTCGCCGCCGAAGATTCGTTCGCCGCACGGCTGACACGAATCCTGCGCATCCGGGGCGAGCACGGCATCGACGTCGCCACGCAGATCGACATCCCCGACGTCGCCCACCCGGGCATGCTGGTGATGGTGCACCGACTCGACGCCGGCGACGTCGAGGACGATCACGCGCAGCTGCAGGTGACCGTCCTGAACTTCACCGGCGAAGAGATCGAGGGGACCATCCGCTCGGACGTGCTGCCGCCCCGCCGCACCGTGACCGATGTCGACAGTGGCACCGAGATCGGCCACGTCGACGGCTTGAACAGCTTCGCCGTGCGGCTGGCGCCGTATGCCGGCGCATTTCTGCTGATGGGCACCGCCGATGAGCCGCCGACCACGACGCAGGCGCTGCCGCTGATCACCGGAAGCCAGATCTGATTCGGTTCGCGCCCACTCGCCCCCTGGACGATCAGGTCGTCGCTTCCTGGATGGCGGACGCGCTTTCGTCGGCCGTCTCGCTGAGTTCGTCGAGAAAGCGGATGACGGTCTCCCGCTCTGCCGGAGACATCCGCGCCGCGACCTCGAACCGCCGAGCGTGCGTCCGTCCGACCGTGTCACGCACCTGCTCGTGGGTCTGCTGGGTGATCCGGATGGTCAGCGCGCGCCGGTCGGTGGGGTGCGCAGCCCGCTCGATATGTCCGGCCGCCGCGAGCCGATCCAGAAGCTTCGTGGTAGACGCAGACGATATGCCCAGATAGCCCGCGAGCGCTCCCGGCGTGACGATGCGTCCGTCATTCTTGGCAACCACGAGAAACCGCAGCGCCTGCATATCGGTCTCGTTCAGCTTCATCCGATCGCGCGAAGTGAAGCTCATCTTCTGCTCCGCCTCGCGCCACCGACGGATCCCCTGGAGGACCCGCACGATCTGGGCGATCTCGTCCTCCGCCAGCGCGCTGTAGTCGACGAGCTCCTGGTGCGGATCGATCACGCGAGGGTCGAGCATGCGATCCGACTGCTGTGGATCTTGACGGCGGGGGGCGCTCATAGCATCATTGTATAACTCGGAATATTGCATGCTAAACTTATTGCTTGCTAGGCTAGTTAAAAGGGAAAGCCATGGAAGACGATGTGCGGGTGGTGATGCTCGACGAGGCCGGTCGCGCCATCGGGCACGCATCCAAGGTCAGCGTGCATGGTCCAGGCACTGCCTTTCACCTCGCGTTCTCCTGCCATGTGCGGGATGCCGAGGGAAGGGTCCTGATCACTCGTCGCGCACTCACGGCGCAGGGCTGGCCCGGCGTCTGGTCGAACGCCTTCTGCGGCCATCCCCGCTCAGCCGAGGCGATGCTGGATGCCGTGCGTCGGCACGCCGACTCCGAACTCGGACTGGATCTTCACGACGTGCAACTCGTTCTTCCGGTGTTGCGCTACCGGGCCATCGACGCCCGCGACCTCACCGCGAACGAGGTCTGCCCGGTCTACCTCGCGACCGCCTCGGACCAGCCCAACCCGCGGCCTGACGAGGTGATGGAGCATGCCTGGGTGGACCCTATCGCCCTGGGACGAACCATCCGCCGCGCCCCGTGGAGGTTCAGCCCCTGGCTGGGCCTGCAGGCCGAGCGATTGCCGCTGTTCGGGGGCGGACCGTCCCACCGCGAGGTGGAAGGTCCGGTCGGCGTGGAGGTGGCCAGATGAGCATCACCGCCACCGACGCAGCGCGGGGACTTGCCGGGGTGGATGAGCGGCTGCAGCGCTTCTTCGACGAGAAGGAGGCGCTCGCAGGCGACCAGGGTGAGCACTTCGTGGCGCTGTGGGCCGCCCTGCGCAGAGCGAGCATCGGCGGCAAGCGCATCCGTCCGTCACTCGTCCTGCACACCGCCCGCGAACTGGGCTGCGACCGGCCGCAGGCTGCCGACGCGGTCGCGGCCGCATTCGAACTGCTGCACACCGCCTTTCTGCTGCACGACGACGTCATCGATGGCGATACCCGGCGGCGCGGCAAGCCCAATCTGATCGGTGAGTTCTACGCGGGTGCGCGCTCGCACGGTGTCGCGGAGCGCGCGGCGCTGGCCTGGTCCAGCGCCGCGGGAATTCTGGCCGGCGATCTGCTGCTGCACGCCGCACAGGCGCTGATCGCACGTCTGGACATCGACGAGGGCAGGCGGCTGGGCCTGCTCGACCTGCTGGACCGGACGCTGTCGGTCACGGCAGCCGGGGAGCTGGGCGACGTGGCGCTCAGCGTCGGGACGGCGACGCCGTCGCTCGCCGACGCGCTCACGGTCACCCGCGCCAAGACCGCCCATTACTCGTTCCAGGCACCGCTGCAGGCGGGCGCGATCCTCGCCGGGGCCGGGAGCCGCGAGCACGACGCACTGAGCGTCTTCGGCCACCGTGCGGGTATCGCCTTCCAGCTTCGCGATGACCTGCTCGGTGTGTTCGGCGACCCCGCAGTCACCGGCAAGAGCAACTCGGTGGACATCTGTCGTGCGAAGCTGACGCCTCTGGTCGCCTATGCACTCGGCACCGAGCACGGGCCCCGGCTGCGGCTCATCATGGAAGCCGGCGCTCCGAGAGATGTCGACGTGGCCAGCGCCCGCGAGATCCTGATGCACTCCGGCGCGTGCGAGTTCGTCGAAGGACTCATCGACGACCATGTGGCCGCCGCCGAGGCGGCCCTGCGCGAAGCGGCTCTGCCCGAGACGCTGCACGAACGTCTGATCGCCATCGCGCACGAAGCCGGAGCGCGATCATGGTGACCGGCACGACTGCTGTGACCGACCTCACGCAGTACACGCGATGTGCGCAGCGCAGCGCGGCGGGCGTCATCGGCGCATACTCGACATCGTTCGGGATGGCGACGTACCTGTTCGATCGGGTCACCCGCACGCACGTGCGGAGCATCTATGCCCTCGTCCGCGTGGCCGATGAGATCGTCGACGGCGCGGCGGCCGAAGCCGGCCTGGACCCGCGGGCGCAGCGAATCCTGCTGGATGCCCTCGAGTCCGAGACCGCGCAGGCGGTCGCCGGCGGGTACAGTGCGAACCTCGTCGTGCACGCCTTCGCACACACCGCACGCGAGGCAGGCATCGACGACACCGTGATCGCGCCGTTCTTCGCGTCGATGCGCCGGGATGTGACGTGCACCGAGTACACCGCCCCCGAGGTCGCCGACTACATCCACGGCTCCGCCGAGGTCGTGGGCCTGATGTGCCTGAGCGCCTTCCTCATCCACGACGCCGTGGACGCCGCCACCCGACGCCGGCTCGAGGAGGGCGCCCGCCGCCTGGGCGCCGCATTCCAGAAGGTGAACTTCCTGCGCGACCTCTCCGCGGACTGGGAGAGTCTGGGACGCGGCTACTTTCCCGGTATCCGTCCCGACGAGCTCTCCGAGGCTGACAAGCACCGCATCCTCAACGACATCGACGCCGACCTGAACGTCGCAGCAGCGGCCATCGCCGATCTCCCGCCCGGCTGCCGCGCCGCAGTCACCGCCGCTCACGCTCTGTTCTCGGCGCTGTCGCGCCGGCTGCGAACGACCGACGCGGACCGGCTGCTCTCCACCCGAGTGCGGGTGTCGAATCTCCACAAGCTCACCATCCTCGTGCGCGCGCGCCTGGGCGTGCGTCCGCGGAGAATGCCGTGACCGGCCGGCGGGTGGTCGTGATCGGCGGCGGGATCGCAGGGCTGGCCACGGCCGCGCTGCTGGCACAAGACGGCGACAACGTCACCCTGCTGGAGTCCCGCGATCAGCTGGGCGGACGCGCCGGACGTTGGGAGCAGGACGGGTTCCGCTTCGACACCGGACCCTCGTGGTACCTGATGCCCGAGGTCTTCGACCACTTCTTCCGCCTGCTGGGCACCAGCACCGACCAGCAGCTGCGCCTGAGTCGGCTGGATCCCGGATATCGGGTGCTGTTCGAGGGGGATGACCAACCGCTGCAGATCCGCCCCGGTCGCGCAGCGAACGTCGACCTGTTCGAGCATGCCGAGCCCGGCGCCGGTCGCCGCCTGGAACGGTACCTCGACTCCGCGGCAGAGGCGTATCGGCTCGCGGTGGGCCGTTTTCTCTACAGCACGTACGCGTCCTATCGGCCACTGATCTCGGCCGAGCTGCTCGCACGCGCGGGACGACTGGCGCGACTGCTGCTCCAGCCGTTGGACTCCTTCATCGCGCACCAGTTCCGCGATCGGCGGCTGCGCCAGGTCCTGGGCTATCCCGCCGTCTTCCTGGGGGCCTCGCCGAAGCTGGCCCCGAGCCTGTACCACCTGATGAGCCACCTCGACCTCGACGACGGGGTCTGGTATCCCCAGGGCGGTTTCGGGGTCGTGATCGACGCCATCGCCGGCCTCGCCCGGCGTGCGGGTGCGGTCATCCACACGGAGCAGCAGGTGGTGGGGATCGACACGACGGCAGCCGGCGGCCGCGCGCAGGTCACGGGCGTGACGGCGGCGGGACCCAACGGGCACACCCGCCACTTCGCGGCAGACGTGGTGGTCTCGACGGCCGATCTGCACCACACCGAGACGCAGCTGCTGCCGGCCGACCTGCGCACTTTTCCGGAGAAGTGGTGGCGAAAGCGCAATCCGGGTCCCGGCGCGGTCCTGGTGATGCTCGGCGTGCGAGGCGGTCTGCCCGAGCTCGCGCACCACACGCTGCTGTTCACCCGGGACTGGACGGCCAACTTCGAGGCCATCTTCACTCCCCCGACCACGATTCCCACGCCCGCATCGATCTATGTGTGCCGCCCCAGTGCGACCGATCCCGGCGCCGCACCGGAGGGAGACGAGAATCTCTTCATCCTCGTTCCGGTGCCCGCCGACCCCGGGATCGGCGCGGGCGGGATCGCCGGGGCCGGGGCGGACGACGTCGAGGCCACGGCCGACCGTGCCATCCGTCAGATCGCCGAGTGGGCCGACATCCCCGACCTGGCCGAGCGCATCGCCGTGCGCCGCACCATCGGCCCCGCCGACTTCGCCGATGACCTGAACTCGTGGCGCGGCGGGGCGCTGGGCCTGGCGCACACCCTGCGCCAGAGCGCGTTCCTGCGCGGTCGGAACGCGTCGGCGCGGGTTGCCGGCCTCCTCTACGCCGGCTCGAGCACGCTCCCCGGAATCGGGCTGCCGATGTGCCTGATCAGCGCAGAGCTGGTGCTCAAGCGACTGCGCGGCGACACCTCCGCCGCGCGACTGGCGGAACCGCTGTGAGCCTGCTGTATCTGGCCGTCCTGCTCGTCTGCCTGGGCGGCAGCATCCTCATCGATCTACGCTTCCACCTGGTGTTCGGCCGGAACGCGCGCACCGCGGGGTTCGTCCTGGCCTGCGGAATCATCTTCTTTCTGGCCTGGGACCTGTGCGGCATCGCGCTGGGGATCTTCGCCCGCGGCGAGAACGCGGTGATGACTGGCATCCTGCTCGCGCCGGAGCTGCCGCTGGAAGAGGGGTTCTTTCTCGCGTTCCTGTGCCACCTCACCCTGGTCCTGATCGCGGGCTCGCGGCGGATCACGCAGCGGCGCAGGAAGGAGCGGCCATGACCTACCTGATCCTCTGTCTGATCTTTCTGGGCATCGCGGCCGCGGTGCTGGTATTCGCGCTCGCGATGCAGTCCGATCGGCGCGTGCTCATCGTTCACTGGTGGGGGCCGATCACCGTGGCGACAGTGGCGCTGCTCGTGCTGACGGCGATCTTCGACAACGTGATGATCGCCTCGGGACTGATGACCTATCAGAACGCGACCACCTCAGGGGTGCGCATCGGAATGGCGCCGGTGGAGGACTTCTCCTACCCGCTGGCCGGAGTGATGCTGCTGCCGGCCCTGTGGCTGATCTTCGGAAGGCGGCGCAGCCGTGGCTGAACCCGTGCTGCTGCGCACCCGTGAAATCCTGGCCGTGTCGCGGCCGGTGAGCTGGATCAACACTGCGTACCCGTTCGGCGCCGCCTATCTGCTGACCTCAGGCCGCATCGATGCCGCCTTCGTCATCGGCGTCGTGTTCTTTCTCATTCCGTACAACCTCGCGATGTACGGCATCAACGACGTCTTCGACTACGCCTCGGACCTCGCCAACCCACGCAAGGGCGGGATGGAGGGCACGGTCCTGGACCGCGGAGCGCACCGGGTGGTGCTGGTCGCCGCCATCGCCTCGTGCGTGCCGTTCGTCGTCGCGCTGGTCGTCCTCGGCGATCCCGCGTCGTGGGCGGTGCTGGCGGTGAGCCTGTTCGCCGTGGCCGCCTACTCGGTGCCCGGCCTGCGCTTCAAGGAGCGCCCCTTCCTGGACTCGGTGACATCCAGCACGCACTTCGTCAGTCCCGCCGTGTACGGGCTCGTGCTGGCAGGGGCGCGGCCGACCGGCGCACTGGTCGCACTGCTGGCGGCGTTCTTTCTGTGGGGAATGGCCAGCCATGCGTTCGGCGCGGTCCAGGATGTCGTCCCCGACCGTGCGGGCGGAATCCGGTCGATCGCCACGGTCATGGGCGCCCGCTGGACGGTCCGGTTCGCGCTCGCATGCTGGACGACGGCCGGGGTTCTCATGCTGTTCACGACCTGGCCTGGTCCGCTCGCCGCGCTGGCCGCGATCCCGTACCTGTGGGCCGCGTTCCCGTTCCGCTCGATCACCGATGAGCTCTCGCCCGCGGCCAATCGCGGGTGGCGCCGGTTCATCTGGCTCAACTACGCGGTCGGATTTTTCATCACCATGCTCCTGATCGCGTATGCGATCGCCCGGGGCTGATCCCTGTTCGAAGAAGGTTCGAGGAAGGTTCGAGGATGCCGCACATGACAGTGAGAAGAGATGTCCGCACCAGCGACCGGGTGCGCCAGATCATCGTGGCCGTCTGCGCCGTCGTGGCGATCGTCGGCGGAGCGGTGGGCTCCGGGGCCTTCGGCGGCACCGCCATCCAGGACGCGGCCGGAGGCGCACTGCGCGCGGACGCAACCCTGCTGGCCCCCGCGGTGCCGGCGTTCGGAATCTGGAGCGTCATCTACCTCGGCCTGATCGGCTACGCGATCTGGCAGGCCCTTCCCGCCCACGCCACCAGCTCGCGGCAGCGTGCGCTGGGCTACCTCGTGGCCGCATCGCTGGTGCTGAACGCCGGATGGATTCTCAGCGTCCAGGCGGACCTGCTGGCGCTGAGCGTCGTGGTGATCGTAGCGCTGGTGGCCGTGCTGGCCTTCGCGTTCGCGCGCACCGTCCGCTCGCCGGCGCGCCGGGTGGGTGACATGATCCTCACCGACGGCGTGATCGGGCTCTACCTCGGCTGGGTGTCGGTGGCGACTGCGGCGGGCATCGCCGCGACGCTCGTGGCGGCGGGATTCACGGGCTGGGGACTGCCTGCCGAAGCCTGGTCGACCGGCATCCTGATCATCACCGGGGCCATCGCGATCACGCTCGCGGTGGTCAGCCGTGGCCGCATCTCGCCCATGCTGTCGCTGTGCTGGGGGCTGGCCTGGATCGCCGTCGCCCGCCTGGGCGGCTCTCCGCACTCGACCACCACCGCGATCGCCGCGATCATCGTCGCTGCGGCCGTGATCATCGTCACGTTGATCTTCCGCGTCCAGGCGCTGCGAAAGGTTCGCTCATGAGCGCGGATCGACGGCGCTGGATCGGGCTGGTATCGATCAGCCTGGCGGTGGCCCTCATCATCGTCGACTCGACGATCGTCAACGTCGCGATCCCTTCGATCGTCGACGATCTGGGGATCACCTCGACCCAGGTGCAGTGGGTGCAAGAGAGCTACACCCTCGTGTTCGCGGCGCTGCTGCTAGTGTTCGGCACGCTCGCCGACCGGTGGGGGCGTCGACGCATGCTCCTCATCGGCGTCGGTGTGTTCACGGTCGCGTCGGTTCTGGCCGCGCTGTCGCCGACCGGCGATCTGCTGATCGCATCGCGTGTGCTGCAGGGTGTGGGCGGGGCCATGGTGCTGCCGACGACGCTCTCTCTGATCAATGCGACCTTCCGCGGCCGGGAGCGGGGGATCGCCTTCGCCGTCTGGGGTTCGACGATCGGCGGCATGGTGGCGGTCGGTCCGCTCCTGGGCGGATGGCTCACCACGGCGTTCTCGTGGCGATGGGCGTTCGGCATCAACATTCCGCTCGGGCTGATCATCGCCATCGGAATCCTGCTGACCACGCGCGAATCGACCGACTCGCGTGAGGCGGGGATCGACATCGGCGGGGCGGTGCTGTCCATCCTCGCCAGCGCGGCGCTCGTGTTCGGGCTGATCGAGGGCCGCACCTACGGGTGGTGGCTCGCCGAGGCCGCCCACATCCCGTCGGTGCTCGGCGGCACCTGGCCGCTGTCGATCTCCCCCATCCCGTTGGTCTTCGTGCTGGCCGCCGCGGCCACAGCTGCCCTCATCTGGCGGGGCCGGCGGCGCACCCGCGCCGGACGCACGTCGATGCTTCCGTTCGACCTGCTGGCGATTGCGTCATTCCGCAACGGAAACGTCGCCGCGATGATCGTCTCGCTCGGGGAGTTCGGCATCATCCTCGCGCTGCCGCTGTGGCTGCAGAACGTCCTCGGCTACAGCGCCCTGCAGACCGGCGTGGTGCTGCTGGCCCTGGCACTGGGCTCGTTCGCCGCCAGTGGGCTGTCGGCCGCCGTCATCCGCTCCACCCGTCCGGTGACCATCGTCCGTGCCGGCATCGCGGCCGAGATCGTCGGCGTCGTGTCGCTGGGCGTGATCATCGCGCCGCACACGGCGTGGTGGGCCATCGTGCCTTGCCTTTTCGTGTACGGCATCGGCGTCGGCCTGGCGACGGCTCAGCTCACCGGTGTCGTGCTCCAGGATGTGCCGGTCGACAGCAGCGGCCAGGGGTCAGGGACGGCGAGCACGGCACGCCAGATCGGATCGGCCCTGGGGATCGCGATCCTCGGGACGATCCTGTTCTCGTCGACGGGCGCGGTGCTCAGCAGCTCGCTGGCGCAGACGTCGGCGGCGTTGCCCGAGACGGTGCGCAGCCAGATCGTCGACGCCGTGGTCACCAGTGCGGGCGGCGCGATTCCCGGGCTGGTCGAGAAGGATGCCGCGGTGGGCGGGGAGGCGCGCCAGGCCTTCAGCGACGGCACCCGCTATGCGGCGTTCACCGCGGCGGGCTTTCTCACTCTGGGACTGGCGGCCACGTTCCGGCTCTCATCGCCCGCACCGTCTGCGCCATCCGCGCCGCAGACGCCTGTGGAGCAGACCGCGGCGCACGAGGCGGGTTCGGGTGACCCTCGTCGCCGCGATCTGCGCCAGACAGCGCGACGAGGAACGGTGTGACCGCCCAGTCGGGGCCGCGACAGGAGGCCGGCGTGACCGCCGACGTCGGCGCGCGACACACGGAGTCCGGGCGCCGCGTGCTCTCCTGGATCGGACTGGCGGTCGCCGTCGGCGGGGTGGCGGTGGTGCTCTGGGCTGTCAACACGGCCTGGGGAGCGATCGTGCACGGACAGCCCGCGTACGCGATCGTGCTGGCCGTCACCGCCGTCGCTTCGGTGCTCGGCGCGATCCTCGCGCTGCGCGCGAGGCGCCGCCGCCACCGGGTCCTGCGCATCGTGGCTGTGCTTCTGGCGGTGCTCTGGATCGCGGCGGTCGCCTGGCTGCGCCCGCATTCGGCCGCGCCGGTCGCCGTGGCGGCGATGCACAGCGACGCCGGGGTGCAGGTGACCGAGTCCGTCGACCGGGTGACGTTCACCCCTCGCCACGACGCCGACTCGCTCGGCGTCTTCTTCCAGCCCGGCGCACTCGTCGATGCGCGCGCATACGCAGCGGTGCTGCGTCCCCTGGCCGAGCATGGCCATACCGTCGTGATCGCGAAGCAGCCGTTGGGCATCGCCTTCCTCGCGATGGGAGCCTTCGACGCCGCACGCCACGATCACCCCGAGATCGCGGACTGGATCATCGGCGGCCACTCGCTCGGGGGCACCGTCGCGGCCATCACGGCGCAGGACGCGCAGCACGACGATCCGGGAGCGGCCGCAGGCCTGCTGCTTTTCGCGGCGTATCCCGCCACCGACATCAGCGCCACGCTCGCGGTGCCAGTGGAATCCCTCTCGGGATCGCGCGACGGGCTGGCCACGCCCGCGAAGATCGCGGCCTCGCACGCCACACTGCCGCCGAGCACCCGGTTCATCGTGATCGAGGGTGCCTCGCACGCGCAGTTCGGCGCCTACGGTCCGCAGGCGGGCGACGGCGTGCCGACCATCGACGCGGCCGATGCCCGGGAGCAGAGCTCGGCTGCGGCGCTGGCCTTCGCCGCAGCGGTCGCGCGCACGGACGGACCAGGCCGATGAGACTCTGGTCGCTGCACCCGCGCTACCTCGATCGGGCCGGCCTGGTCGCCGCGTGGCGTGAGGCTCTGCTCGCGCAGGCGGTCATCGGCAGGCCGGGCGCCGGGTACTCGCAGCATCCGCAGCTCATCCGATTTCGCCTCGCTCCCGATCCCGAAGCGGCGCTCGGCGCGTTCCTGATCGGGATCGTGGACGAGGCGGCGGCGCGCGGCTATCGATTCGACCGCTCCAAGATCCGCCATCCGGGTCCGGCGGGCCCACTGCCGGTGACCACCGGCCAGCTAGAGTTCGAAGCGGCCCACCTGCGCGCCAAGCTCGAACGTCGGGCGCCCGACTGGCTGGCCAGGTGGCCCGCCGACGCCGTGCCGCACCCGCATCCGCTCTTTCGCGTCGAGCCCGGCCCGATGGCGGACTGGGAGCGTCCCGCGGCCCGGTAGACGCGGCCGGGCCCGGCCCGCGGCCGGGCAGCGCCCCGCGGCCGGCGCGGGAACGGCCGTAGACTGGGAGCGCCCCATTCCCCGCGACATCCGGAGCTGTCCATGCCCACCATCGTCGTCGACGTCATGCCCAAGGCCGAACTGCTCGACCCGCAGGGGAAGGCCGTCGCCGGAGCCCTCGCGCGCATCGGCGAGACACCGTTCACCGCCGTGCGCATCGGCAAGCGCTTCGAGCTGCATGTGGACGGCGAGGTCGACGAGGCCATGCTCGCGCAGGCGCGGCAGGTGGCCGACGACATCCTCTCCAACGCGGTGATCGAGGACGTCGTGGGCATCGAGGTCGTGGAATGACCATCCGGATCGGGGTCATCACCTTTCCCGGTTCGCTGGATGACCGCGACGCGCACCGCGCGATCCGCATCGCCGGTGCCGAGCCGGTCGCGCTGTGGCACGGCGCGCACGACCTTCAGGGCGTGGACGCCCTGGTGCTGCCGGGCGGGTTCAGCTACGGCGACTACCTGCGTTCGGGCGCGATCGCGGCCCGCTCGCCGATCATGTCCGAGGTGAAGGATGCCGCCGCCGGCGGGATGCCGGTGCTCGGCGTCTGCAACGGGTTCCAGATGCTCGTCGAAGCGCATCTGCTGCCCGGGGGCCTGATCCGCAACGCGGGCCAGCAGTTCATCCGCCGTGACCAGGTGCTGCGCGTCGAGAACGCCGACACCGCGTGGACGTCGGCTTTCGAACCCGGTCAGGACATCGTCATCCCGCTGAAGAACGGCGAGGGCGGCTACATCGCCGACGCCGAGACGCTGGCGCGCATCGAAGGCGATGGTCTGGTCGCGTTCCGCTACGTCGGCGTCAACCCGAACGGGTCGCTCAACGACATCGCGGGCCTGGCCAACGACCGCGGCAACGTCGTCGGTCTGATGCCGCATCCCGAGCACGCCGTCGAGCCGGGCTTCGGGCCCGACACCACCGCCGCGATGCGCTCGGGCGTCGACGGCCTGAACATGTTCGCATCGGTCATCGCCGCGACCGCCCGCGCCGCCGCCTGAGGCGCGGCGCCCCGCGGGTCTACACCCGGCCCGGGCGCTTGGCGGCATCTGCCGGCGGATCTATGCGCGTTCGCCGCGCCGGCTGCCCAGCCCACCGGCCGCCGAAAACGCGCACACTGCGCGGTCTGGAGCCGTGGCGCGCCGTTTGCGCATTCTCGACGCCGGTTCGGAGTGGATGTCGACTCCCGGCGACGTGTGGCACGCGACACCCCTATACTTGTACTCAGTTCAACAATGACCTACGACGGAGAGCAGGACGGACATATGCCGGATACCGGCCCGGTCGCTGCGCTCGAGCAGGTCACGGTGCGCTTCGGCGCCACCACCGCACTGTCCGGCATCGATCTGGAGATCGCAGCCGGCGAGATCATCGGCGTGGTCGGCGAGTCCGGCGCGGGCAAATCGACGCTGCTGAACCTGCTGGACGCGGTCACCCGGCCCACAGCCGGCCGGGTGCTGATCGAGGGCACCGACCCGCAGGCGCTCACCGAGCGCGGGCGCCGGTTGCTGCGTCGCCGGATCGGGATGGTCTTCCAGAGCTTCAACCTGCTCTCCAACCGCACCGTGCGCCAGAACATCGCACTCCCGCTGCGGCTACAGCGGCGCTCGGATGCCGCACTGGTCGAGCACCTGCTCGACTACGTCGGGCTGCTCGAGCGCGCCGAGAGCTACCCCGCCCAGCTGTCCGGCGGCCAGAAGCAGCGCGTCGCGATCGCCCGCGCGCTGGCCACCCGACCGGGCCTGCTGCTGTGCGACGAGCCCACCAGCGCCCTCGACACGCACACGGCGGCCGACATCCTCGAACTGCTCGCCCACACGCGCCGCGACTTCGGCACCACCATCGTGCTGGTCACGCATGAGCTAGACGCCGTCGGCGCGATCTGCGACCGCGCGGCGGTGCTCGAGCGCGGCGTGCTGCGCGACGTCATCCCGGTGGTGCGCAAGCCTCGCGAGCCGGCCGACATCCGCAGCTACCTCGACCACGTCCGCCAGGTGCTCAGCGTGTGAACGGATTCATCGACTCGATCACATCCAACGCCGACAAGATCGGCGTCGCTCTGGCCGAGACCGGCTACATGCTGATCTTCTCGCTGGCGGCCGCGGTGCTGCTGGGCCTGCCGCTGGGGGTGCTCATCTATCTGACCCGCCCGGGCGGCCCGCGCGAGCGCCGACGGGTCTGGGCGGTGGCCAACCTCTATGTCACGGTGGTGCGCTCCTTCCCGTTCCTGCTGTTCGTGGTGTTCCTGATCCCGCTGACCCGGCTCGTCTACGGCACGACGTTCGGCACGGCCGCCGCGACCTTTCCGCTGTGCTTCGTCGGGGTCGCCCTCTACGCCCGCCTCGTCGAGCAGATTCTGCTCGAGGTGCCGCCCGGGGTCACCCAGGCGGCGCGATCGATGGGCGCCGACACCGTGCAGTACGTCGGCCACTTCCTGCTCGTCGAGTCACGCTCGGGCCTGGTCTATGCGCTGACCTCGGCCTCGATCAGCCTGATCTCCTACTCCACGGTGCTGGGCATCGTCGGCGGCGGCGGCCTCGGCGACTTCGCCCTGCGGTATGGGTACCAGGAGTACGACTACCCGCTGATGTACACCACGATCGTCATCGTGATCGTCTGCGTGCTGCTGCTGCAGCTGGCCGGCGAACGCGCCTCCGCGGCACTGGACAAGCGCTGACCCGCACCCGCCGAACACCGACCCCACAGAACCAACCCCTACCGAGAGGCATCCATGAAGACCCGCGCCCTGGCCGCACTCGCCGTGACCGCACTGATCGCACTGACCGCCGGCTGCTCGGCCGGCCAGGCCGCGGCCGCCGACTCGAAGGTGATCAAAGTCGCGGCGACGGTCACCCCGATGACGGATGCCGTCGAGGCGGCCGCCGACGTGATCGGTGACGGCTACAAGATCGAGCTGGTGCCGGTGTCGGACTACGTGCAGCCGAACATCCTGCTGCAGCACGGCGAGATCGACGCGAACCTGGTGCAGTTCCCCGGATTCATGGAGGACTTCAACAAGAAGAACGGCGCGACACTGGTCGCCGTGCAGCCGGTCTACTCGACCGTCGTGGCGTTCTACTCCAAGACGCTGAAGTCGCTCGCCGACCTGCCCGACAATGGCAGTGTCGTGATCCCCAACGACAAATCCAACGCGGCACGCGCGCTGCAGATGCTCGCCGATGCGCACATCATCACGATCGCCCCGGCGGTGGCGCGTTTCGCCGCGACCGTCGACGACATCACCGGCAACCCGCGGCATCTGAAGATCACCCAGGTCGACCTGATGCAGCTGAACACCGCCTACGACGAGGCCGACGCCGTGTTCAATCTGCCGTCGTTCGCCCGGCAGCTGCACCTCACGCCCGACAAGGACGGCCTGGCCATCGAGAAGGACCCGCGCTTCGCGGTCACCTTGGTCACCCGCGCCGACAACGAGAAGTCGGCGAAGATCGCCGCGCTGGTCAAGGCGCTGACCAGCGACCACGTGCGCAAGACGCTGGAAGACCTGGGGGTGCCGCCGGCATTCTGAGCCGTCCGGCGGACTCGGGATGCCGCCCCGGAGCGAAAGGTGCTTGACTGACCTGAACGGAGGTGGCGCGTGTCCCAGAAGCTCTCCCTGATCGCACAGGCCCGGCACCAGCTGCGGCTGGCCGCCGACGCCGACAGCGGCCGCAGCGCGAAGACGATCCACGGCGGTCACGAGCGCGCGCTGCGCCAGACCGTGATCGCGCTGATCGGCCAGCACCGGCTCGAAGAGCACAACAACCCCGGCGAGGCGACGATCAATGTGATCCAGGGGCACATCCGGCTGGTCTCGGGCACGACCGTGTGGGAGGGCCTGCCGGGCGATTTTCTGATCGTGCCACCGGGGCGCAACGCGATCGAGGCGGTCGACGATTCGGCCTTCCTGCTGACGGTCGTCAAGAGCCTCTGAGCCGGCCGGACCGACCCGCCGCAACGACCGCCCGAGCCGCCCGCCGGAGCGCCTGCTGCCGCGGGCATAGACTCCGAACGGGTTCAGTTCGGCCGGCAAGGGAGCGGGTTCATGGCGATCACACGGCAGTTGATCATCGGCGGCGAGCACGTGGATGCCGCCTCGGGCAAGACGACACCGGACCTCAATCCCTACACGGGCGAACCGTATGCGCACGTGGCTGCGGCCGGTGCGGAGGACGTGCGCCGGGCGGTGGATGCCGCCGATGGCGCCTTCGCGGCGTGGTCCGGCATGCGCCCGACCGAGCGCGGCAAGATCTTCACCCGTGCCGCCGAGATCTTCGAGCAGCGCCGGCCCGAGGCCGTGGAGCTGATGGCCGCCGAGACCGGCGGCGTGGCCGGGTGGGCGCAGTTCAACGTCGGCCTGGCCGCCGACATCTTCCGTTCCGCCGCAGCGGCGACCACCGCCCCGCGTGGCGACGTGCTGGCCACCGACATGGCCGGCGTGTACTCGCTCGCGGTGCGCGAGCCCTACGGCGTGGTCGCGGCGATCTCGCCGTGGAACGCACCGCTGATCCTGGGCACCCGTGCCGTGGCGATCCCGCTGGCGGTGGGCAACACCGTCGTGCTCAAGCCGAGCGAGGACGCGCCGATCGCGTGCGGCCTGTTCATCGCGGACATCCTGCTGGAGGCGGGCATCCCCGAGGGCGTGATCAACGTCATCACGAGCGCCCGCGCCGACGGTCCGGACGTGGTGGCGAGCCTGATCGGCGATGACCGGGTGCGCTGTGTGAACTTCACCGGCTCCACGAACGTGGGCCGACAGATCGGCGTCCTGGCGGCGCAGCACCTGAAGCCGGCCGTGCTGGAGCTGGGCGGCAAGAACAGCATCGTCGTGCTCAAGGACGCCGACATCGACCACGCGGTGAACGCGTCGATCTTCGGCTCGTTCATGCACGCCGGGCAGATCTGCATGTCGGCGGATCGGATCCTGGTCGACCGCACCATCGCCGACGAGTTCACCGAGAAGTTCGCCGCCCGCGCGGCCGCGCTGCCGGCCGGGGATCCGACCGACCCGGGCACGGTGATCGGCCCGGCCATCAATGCGCAGTCCACGGCCCGCCAGTACGCGCTGATCGACGACGCGAGCGCGAAGGGCGCGACGGTGCTCGCCGGCGGGCAGCGGCACGACCACGGCGTGGTGCCGGCCACGGTGCTGGGCGGGGTCACCGAAGACATGGATGTCTACGGTCAGGAGATCTTCGGCGCGATCACGACGGTGTTCCCGGTGGCCGACACCGAAGCCGCGGTGGCCTTCGCCAACGACACGCCCTACGGGCTGACCGCCGGGGTCATCACCGAGAACATCTCGGAGGGCATCCAGGTCGCGCAGCGGCTGAAAACCGGCATCGTGCACGTGAACGACCAGCCCATCGCCGACGAGCCGATGGCGCCGTTCGGCGGCGTGGGCAACTCCGGCTACGGCAAGTTCGGCGGCCAGAACGGCATCGCCTCGTTCACGAACACCCGCTGGGTCACCATCCAGCAGGAGTGCCACGCCGGCTACCCGATCTGATCCGCACGGCGCGAGGCGGCGCGGCGGCCACTACCGTAAGAGCCATGCCCCATCTTGTCGTCTCCGTTCCCGATGAGCAGCTCGCCGCCGGCCTTGGCGCGCTGCCCGACGACGTGGAGCTGATCCGATGGTCGATGGATGCCCCGGCCGACCGCGACGCGATCGACATCGTCGTGGCGCCGTACTTGGGCTCCTCCGCCGCCGAGCGGTTCGCCCGGCTGAACGGGGTGCGCACGCGGCTCGTGCAGGGGCAGTCGATCGGATACGAGCACGTCGTGTCGACACTGCCGGCGGGGCACGCGTTCGCGAACGCGGCCGGCGTGCACGAGACCTCGACCGGCGAACTGGCCGTCGCGCTGACGCTGGCCGCGCAGCGCCGGCTGCCCGATTTCGTCCGCGCGCAGGACGAAGGCCGGTGGGCGCCGGTGTTCGCGGCGAGCCTGGCCGACCGGCGGGTGCTGCTGCTCGGCTACGGCGGGGTCGGCAAGGCGACCGCCGCGCGACTGGCACCGTTCGAGGTCGAGCTGACCGTGCTCGCCCACCGCGCCCGCGTCGAGGACGGTGTGCACGTGCACGGCGCCGACGAGCTGCATGCGCTGCTGCCGGACGCCGAGATCGTGATCAGCACACTGCCCGGCGGCGACGCGACCCGCAACGTCATCGACGACGCCGCACTGTCGCTGCTGCCCGACGGCGCCCTGGTGACCAACGTCGGGCGCGGCACGACGATCGACACCGACGCGCTGACCGACCACGTGCGCCGGGGACGGATCCGCGCCGCACTGGATGTCACCGATCCCGAGCCGCTGCCGGCCGGTCACCCGCTCTGGTCGCTGCCGGGCGTGCTGATCGCGCCGCACGTGGGCGGGGCGTCCACCGCCATGCTGCCCCGCGTCGCGAAGCTCGTCCGCACGCAGATCGACCGGATGCGGGCGGGCGAGGCGCCCCTGAACGTCGTCATCCCGGGCTGACCGCGCGCCCGGATCAGTCGGCGCCGGGTCCGGCCTGCTTCGCGGTGACGACGCGGCGGGCGGCGGCATCCACCTTCGCCGCGAAACCCGGATCCGACTGCGCCGCCGACAGCACCGCGTCGTACATCTCCGGCAGCACCGAGACCTCGGACGAGACCAGCACGATGTCGCACCCCGCGCCGATGGCGAGGAGTGCGCGCTGCGCCGGAGTCCACCCGGCGACGGCGGCCGCCGCCGACAGGTCATCGGTGATCACGACACCGTCGAAGCCGAGCGTGCCGCGCAGCAGCCCGGTGATGATCTTCGGTGAGAACGCGGCCGGGGCGGACGGATCGATCTTCTGGTAGATCGCCGTCGCGGCCATCACGAGGGCGGGACCGGCGGCCAGCAGCGCGCGGTAGACCTGCACGTCCGGAGATCCCGCGGTCACGGTGGTGTCGGTGGTGAGCACGAAGTCGGTGTTCGTGCGTGCCCGGCCCAGGCCCGGGAAATGCTTGAACGTGGGCATGACGCCGCCGTGCCGCATCCCGTCCGCGAACCCGCCGGCGTGCGCGGCGACGGTCTGCTGGTCGTAGCCGTACTGCCGGTCCAGTGCGCCGATCGGCGGGTTCTGCCGTGCGGTGGCCGCGCTCGTGACGATGTCGGCGACCGGGGCGAGGTTCACGTTCACGCCCGCCGCGGCGAGCTCGGCGGCCCAGGACGCGGCATCCGCCCGCAGCGTCTCGGGCGCGCGGGTGCCCTGGGTCAGTGCCGAGGGCATCCGCGCGAATCCGGGCCCGTGCAGCACCTGCACGTCGCCGCCCTCCTGGTCGGTGGCCACCCACAGCGGCACATCGCCGGTGGCAGCCGGCGAGACCAGCGCGGTGAAGCGCGCCACCACGGCGGCGGTCTGCGCGACGCTGGAGGCCGTGCCGCTGTGCAGGAAGATGCCGCCCACGTGCCGGTCGGCGATGTCGGCCAGAGTCTGCGGGTTCGGCGCATCCGTGCCGGTGCCGACCATGAACAGCTGGCCCACGCGCTGGGCAAGCGACAGGTCGGCGATCGGGTCGACCGTCGGAGTCGGCGTGGGGGTCGACGTGGCTGATGCGGTGGTCGGGGTCGTCGGGCTCGCGGCGGGGGCGGCGGCGCAGCCGGCCAGCAGTGCCAGGCCGGCCATCATGCCGGCGGCGATCCGAATGCGCATGCCTTCAAGTCTGTACCGGAACGCCGACGACCCGCCGCGGCGTACCGGCGCGAGTGCGGGCAGGCGTCAGGCGCGGAACACGGCGTGCACGTCGCCGACCAGCGCGCGCCCGGCGAGCGCCTCGAGCTCGATCAGCACCGAGGTGCCGACGACGATGCCGCCGAGCTCGCGCACCAGGGAGTGCGCGGCCTGCAGCGTGCCGCCGGTGGCCAGCACGTCGTCCACGAGCAGCAGGTTCACGCCGGGATGGATCTCGTCATGGGCCTCGATCGTGGCCGTGCCGTATTCCAGTGCATAGTCGACGGATGCCGCGGGCCGGGGCAGCTTGCCGGCCTTCCTGATCGGCACCAGCCCGACGCCGGCGGCGATCGCCACGGCGCCCGCGAGCAGGAACCCGCGCGCCTCCACGCCGGCGACCACGTCGAAGGTGCCGGTGAACGGCTCGATCATCGCGTCGATCGCGGCGCGCAGCGCCACGGCATCGGCCAGCAGCGGCGTGATGTCGCGGAACAGGACGCCCGGCTCGGGATAGTCTGGGATGCTGCGGATGAGCGATTGGGCGCGCTGAAGCTGGTCGTCGGGCACCCGTCAACCATACGCGCGCCCAGCGACCGGCCCCGGCGACGCTCCCGCCGGCGCGGCCCGGCGCGGCCCGGCGCGGCCCGGCCCCACGTCGATGACGCTTCGGTCGTCGCATATGGCGACCTCACCCGCCCGACAGGCCACCATATGCGCCGACTCAAGAGTCTGCCGCTGCCTTCAGTCGTCGCATATGGCGACCTCTCGTGCAAAACACCCGCCATATGCGCCGACTCAACGACGACTCAAGAATCTGCGCGACGGAGGGCACCCAGCATCGGAGCGCGCCCATCGCGATTGCAGACGGTTGTAAGCGCTTGCACTACGCTGTTCGCATGACCTCGACCGCGCCCGCCGACGCCCTCTTCGCCCTGCCCACCGCGCCGGGGGCGCAGTGGTGGCGCTCCGCCGTGATCTACCAGATCTACCCCCGCTCGTTCGCCGACGCGAACGGCGACGGCATCGGCGACCTGCCCGGCATCACCCAGCACCTGCCCGATCTGGCCGACCTCGGCGTGGACGCCGTGTGGCTGAGCCCGTTCATGACGTCGCCGCAGAAGGATGCCGGCTACGACGTGGCCGACTACTGCACCGTCGATCCGCTGTTCGGCACGCTGGCCGACTTCGACGACATGCTCGCAACGGCGCATGCCTGCGGCATCCGGCTCATCGTCGACCTCGTGCCGAACCACTCGTCCGACCAGCACGTCTGGTTCCAGGCGGCCCTGGCGGCGGCCCCCGACAGCCGGGAACGCGCGCGCTACCTGTTCCGTGACGGGCGCGGCGCGCACGGCGAGCTGCCGCCGAACAACTGGGAGTCGGTGTTCGGCGGTGGGGCCTGGACCCGCGTGCAGGAGGCCGACGGCACGCCCGGCCAGTGGTACCTGCACCTGTTCGACCCGTCGCAGCCCGACTTCGACTGGACCAACGAGGAGGTGCGCGCCGAGTTCCGCCGCATCCTGCGGTTCTGGCTCGACCGGGGTGTGGACGGCTTCCGCGTCGACGTCGCCCACGGCCTGATCAAGAAGGCGGGGCTCCCCGACTACCATCCGCCGGCGGACGGCGGCTCGATGGGCGGCGACGCGGTCGACGTGCCGTACTGGGGCCAGCCGGGCGTGCACGACGTGTACCGCGACTGGCACGACGTGGTCGCCGAGTATCCGGGCGACCGGGCTCTGTGCGCCGAGGCGTGGCTGCCGACGATCGAGCAGACCGCGCTCTGGGTGCGCCCCGACGAGATGCATCAGGCGTTCAATTTCGAATACCTCGAGACGGGGTGGGATGCCGCAGACCTGCGCGCCGTGATCGCCGAGTCGCTGCGCGCCTATGCCGCCGTCGGCGCCCCGAGCACCTGGGTGCTGTCCAACCACGACGTCGTCCGGCACGCGTCGCGGCTCGCGCTGACCGCCGAGAACCCGCAGGGCACGGGCATCGGCCCGAACTCCCCCGGCAAGCCCATCCCCGAGGTCGGACTGCGACGGGCTCGGGCGGCCACTGCGCTGATGCTCGCGCTGCCGGGGTCTGCCTATCTGTACCAGGGCGAAGAGCTCGGCCTGCCCGAGGTCATCGACATCCCCGACGATGCACGGCAGGACCCGACCTGGTTCCGCACCCACGGCGAGCGCTACGGCCGCGACGGCTGCCGGGTGCCGATCCCGTGGGTCGCCGACGCCCCCGCCTACGGCTTCAACGACACCGGGGCGGCCTGGCTGCCGCAGCCGGTGCAGTGGGCGGACCTGGCCCGCGACGTCGAAGCGGCGGATGCGGCATCCACCCTCTCGATGTACACGACCCTGCTCCGCGAGCGCCGCGAGCGTCGGCTCGGCGGAGGCAGCCTGGAGTGGCTCGATTCCGGGCCCGACGTCGTCGCATTCCGCAACGGGAACCTGACGGTGCTCGCCAACATCGGCGATCAGCCGGTGGCGGCGCCCCCCGGCCGGGTGATCGCCTCGAGCGGGGCACTCGCAGGCGGACTCGTGCCCGTCGACACGACGGTGTGGGCCGAGACGGACTGACCCGCAGGCAACCAGCAGAACGGCGCACAATGGTGAGCATCGACGAAGTCGCACGAATGGCCGGCGTCTCCACGGCGACCGTCTCGCGCGCGCTCAGCGGCCGCGGCCATGTGTCCGACACGGCGAAGGCGCGCGTCGAGGCGGCGGTCGACTCGCTCGGCTACGTCGTGTCGGCGCCCGCGTCGAGCCTGGCCTCGGGGCGCGCGCGCAACATCGGCGTGCTCGTGCCGTTCCTGGAACGCTGGTTCTTCGGGGCGGTGCTGGCCGGCACGGCGGCCGAGCTCATGCGGCACGGCTACGACATCACGCTGTACAGCGTGACCGAGGATGCCGAGCTGCGCCGCAACGTGTTCGACACGCTGCTGCGCCGCAAACGCGTGGACGGGATCATCGCCGTGTCGATCGCCCTCGGCGACGCCGAGATCGAGCGCCTGCTGGCGCTGGACATGCCCGTGATCGCGATCGGCGGGCCCGACCCGCGCCTGCGCACCCTCACGATCGATGAGGTCGCGGTCGCCCGCCTCGCGACCGAGCACCTCCTGGCACTGGGGCACCACGACATCGCGCACATCGGGGCCAGTGCCGAGTTCGACCTGGACTTCCACATCCCCACCCAGCGCCGCCAGGGCTTCGAGCGGGCGCTCGAACAGGCCGGGGTCGAACTGCGGCCGGCGCTGTTCGAGCCGGCGGACTTCACGGTCGAGGGCGGATTCCGCGCCGCCACGCGGCTGCTGGGCCGCCCCGGCGAGCGCCCGACGGCGATCTTCGCCGCGTCGGACGAGATGGCGATCGGCGCGATCCTGGCCGCACGCGAGCTCGGCCATCGCGTGCCCGCCGACCTGTCGATCGTCGGCGTCGACGGCCACGACCTGGGCGAGTTCTTCCGCCTGACCACGGTGGATCAGTTCCCCGCCGCACAGGGCGAGCGTGCGGCGACGGCGATGCTCGAGGCGCTGAACGGCCCCGTCGACGCGGCGCGCCGCGCACCCGAGGCGGCGCCCGACCCGTTGCCGTTCGAGCTCGTCGTGCGCGGGTCGACGGCCCGCCCCGCCGCCGTCTGAGAGCGCTCGTGGACCGTGTCGCGTTGCGACGGTGACAGAACAGGCGTAGTGTCACCCGCCGTGACCCAAGAGAGCCGCGACGCGGTGCCGGAGTCGCCGATTGCAAAACGCATCCTGATCGGCGACCCCCTTGCCTCGCAGAACGCGGACGAGCATCTGCTGCCCAAGCGGATGGCCCTGCCCATCTTCGCCTCGGACGCGCTGAGCTCAGTGGCCTACGCGCCGCAGGAGATGCTGATGATCCTGCTGGCCGGAGGGCTGGCGTTCGTCGCGTTCGCGCCGTGGGTCGCGGCGGCGGTCGTGCTGCTGCTGGCCGTGGTGGTGCTGTCGTACCGGCAGCTGATCCGCGCCTATCCGTCCGGCGGCGGCGACTACGAGGTGGCCCGAACGAACCTGGGCGAAGTGCCGGGCGTCGTGGTGGCCTCCGCGCTGCTGGTGGACTACATCCTCACCGTGGCCGTGTCCACGGCATCCGGTGTCGACAACATCATCTCGGCGCTGCCGGTGCTCAACTCCTGGCGGGTCGAGATGGCGGTCGGATGCGTCGTGCTGATCATCGTCGTCAACCTGCGCGGGGTGCGCGAGGCGTCGCGGGCCTTCGCGATCCCGACCTACGTGTTCATCGGCTCGGTCGCGGTGATGGTCGTCGTCGGCCTCGTCCGCACGTTCCTGGGCGCCGCGCCGGTCGCCTCCAGCGCGCAGTACGGCATGCACGCGCAGAGCATCTCGCAGGCGGCGGTGATCCTGCTGGTGCTGCGGGCGTTCTCGAGCGGATGCTCCGCCCTGACCGGTGTGGAGGCCGTCTCGAACGGCGTGCAGGCGTTCCGCAAGCCGAAGATCCGCAACGCCCGCGCGACGCTGGCGCTGATGGGCTCGATCGCCGGCCTGATGTTCGCCGGCCTGGTCACCCTCGCCCTGATCGCGGGGGTCAAGTACGCCGAGAACCCGTGCGATCTGAACGGATTCGACTGCAAGAACCTGCCGCAGCCGAGCCTGATGGCGCAGCTGTCGGCGGCGACGTTCGGCATGAACTCGATACCGTTCTTCATCGTGCAGGCGGCGACCGCCTGCGTGCTGCTGCTGGCGGCGAACACGGCGTTCAACGGCTTCCCGCTGCTGGGCTCGGTGCTGGCCCGTGACGGCTACGCGCCGAAGGCGCTGAACACCCGCGGCGACCGGCTGGTGTACTCGAACGGCATGATCCTGCTGGGTGTGGCCGCGATCGGCGTGCTGGTGGTCTACAAGGCCAATCTGTCGAACCTGATCCAGCTGTACATCATCGGCGTGTTCGTCTCGTTCTCGCTGGGCCAGATCGGCATGATCCGGCACTGGATCCGCGGGCTGCGCCGACTGGCCACGCTGCCGGCGGCGGCACGCGAGCAGCAGCTGGCCAGGCGGCAGCTGTGGAGCTACCGCAAGGGCCTGGCGATCAACAGCATGGGCGCCACGATGACCGTGACGGTGCTGATCATCGTCACCATCACGAAGTTCACGCATGGCGCGTGGCTGGTCTTCCTGGCGATCCCGATCCTGGCGGTGCTGATGATGGGGGTCTCCCGCTACTACCGGGACGTCGAGCACGAGATCACCATCGACGACACGCTGCACTTCGGGTCGACCGGCGACGTCGCACTGATCCTGGTGAACAAGCTGCAGAAGCCGGTGATGAAGGCGATGGACTACGCGCTGGCCGCCAAGCACGAGAAGACGGTGGCCGTGCACGTGGCGGTGACCAAAGAGGAGTCCAACGCGCTGCACAAGGCCTGGCAGGCGCACGCGGTGCCGATCCCGCTCGTGACGATCGAGTCGCCGTTCCGCAGCTATGCCGGCCCGATGATCGAGTTCATCAAGCAGTACCGCGCCGAGCACGGCCCGACGGTGATCACGGTCTATCTGCCGCAGTACATCGTCGGGCACTGGTGGGAGAAGATCCTGCACAACCGCCGCGCCAAGCGCATCGCGCAGCAGCTCATGCTCGTGCACGGGGTGACGATCACCCTGGTGCCGTGGCTGCTGGATTCGTCGGAGCTGATCTACGGCCGCCGCTCGCGCCCGGTGCTCGGCCAGGAGCGCGCCGGCCGGCCGTTCTCGCCGACGGCGCGGTTCGGCGCGGCACGGCCGCCTCGACCACCGCAATGACCTCGGCCAGCTCGGCGCCGGCCGGTGCGCGCCAGGCGACCCAGGTCTGCGTGCCGAACCTCCGCCCCTCGGTGTCGGTGCCCTCCAGCGGCAGCCACGACCAGCGTCGGAAGTTGCGCGCCCGCGACGCCTGAGTGACCAGCACCGCGTCGACCTGGGCAGTGCGGGCGATCAGCTCGCTGTGCTCTGAGAACCGGCGGAAGACCCACTGCACGTCGACCCCCGCCGCGGCCGCCGCCGCCCGCAGTCTCGCCTCTTCGGCATTGATCTCGCCGATCGCATGCGCCATGACCTTCCGCCCGTCGAGGTCGGCGAAGCTCACCGTGGACCTCGCCGCCAGCGGTGAATCCGGCGCGACCGCGATCCCCATCGGCTGCTCCAGCAGCAGGCGCGACTCCAGCTCGGGCGCGTCGAAGTGGATGAAGGCGAGGTCGATCACGCGCATCATGACCATCAGGCGCTGCTCTTCGGTGGTGGCCTCGTGCAGCGACAGCGAGACGCCCGGGAGGTGCTGCCGCACCGCTTGCGCGATCTCGAGGAACCACTCGTCGGGCAGCCCCTGTGGAATGCCCACCCGCACGACCTGCTCGCCCAGGTCGGCCGCCCGGATGATCTCGGGGATCTGCTGGATCTGCGAGAACACGACATCGAGGTGCCGGTACAGTCCGACGCCCGCCTTCGTCATGACCACGCCCTCGGGGGTGCGTTCGAGCAGCCGGTAGCCCAACTCGCCCTCCAGTGCGCGGATCTGACGGCTCAGCGACGGCTGCGAGGTGTTCAGCGCGGCGGCCGCCTTGCTCACCGAACCCACCCGGGCCGCGGCGGCGAAGTATTCGAGATGGCGCAATTCCATGTCCCGAGGATATGCCGTGAAGGCATGGCATCGACGCCTCACGGGTATTTGACGCATGACCTGGCCCCGTCCACACTTGCCCCAGTGCAGGAATCACCGCGCCGAGGGGAAAGTGCGCGCAATGGGCAACGGTGCCGTCTTCGAATCGGATGTCGTCGTCGCCGGCGGCGGATCCGCCGGAGTCGCCGCCGCAGTGGGCGCAGCCGCAGCGGGCGCGCGGGTGACGCTGATCGAACGGTACGGGTTCCTCGGCGGCGCGGCGACGAACAGTTCGGTGCTCACCTACTGCGGGTTCTTCGACCAGACCCGCACCCAGGTCGTGCGCGGAGCGGGGCAGCGCTTCCTCGACAAGCTGAGCGCACGCGATGTGTACCGCACGCAGACGATGTCCGAGACCGGCAACACGGTCGTCCTGCTCGACCCCGAGATCACCAAGATCGCGCTCGATGAGCTGATCGGCGAGGCGAACGTCACGCTGCTGCTGCACAGCACCCTGATCGACGCGACCACGGGCCCCTCCGGAGTCGAGTCCCTCGAGATCGCGCACCGCGGCGGCCGGGCGCGCATCCGGGCACGCGCGTTCGTGGACGCCAGCGGCGACGGGGCGGTCATCGCCGCCACCGGTGCCGCCGTCGTCTCGCCGGTGGGCGAGCGCCAGGCGAGCACACAGGTCATCCGCGCCGGCGGTATCGACGACGACGCAGACCTCAGCGCCGCGGGGATGCAGCACGCGGTCGTCCAGTACGAGGCGGCCAGCGGCGAGAGCCTGGTGCGCACCCACGGCATCGCCGCACGGCTGCCGATCTCCCGCGAAGTCCTCCTGCTGCTGGCCGACCAGCATCGCGACGCGCTCGACGTCGGCGAGCTGACCCGGGCAGAGCTGGAATCGCGTCGGCTCTGCTGGGGCTACCTGGCGGCGTTCCGCCGGTATCTGCCGGGCTGGCAGAACGCCTACCTCGCCGCGACCGGACCGCAGATCGGAATCCGCGAGTCGCGGCGCCTCCTGGCCCGCTACGCCGTCACGGCCGATGACGTCTCGAGCGGGCGCAAACGGCCGGCCGACTCCATCGCCCGGTGCGGCTGGCCGATGGAGCATCACGTCGAGCCGGGAGTGACCGCCTACGGCGGCATCCGCGACAAGGGCTGGTACGACATCCCCTACGACGCGATCCGCGCGGCATCCATCCCCAATCTGTGGGCCGCCGGGCGCCTGACCGGTTCCGACAATCAGGCATACGCGTCGCTGCGGGTGATGGGGACCTCGTTCGCCACCGGTCATGCCGCCGGCGTCGCCGCGGCGGTCTATGCCGACAGCGGCCGGCACGACCTCGACCGGGTCCGGGCCGAACTGGTGCGGCAAGGGGCGCTGATCTGAATGGCCGCGCCGCGCGTGGTCCTCACCGGCGCCGCCGGGGGCCTCGGCCACGACATCCTGCCGGCGCTGCTCGATGCCGGCTTCGACGTGATCGGGCTCGACGTCCGCCCCGGCGGTGATCCGCGCATCCCCTGGGTGCGCTGCGACCTCGCCGACACCGAGACGCTGGGCCGCGCGCTGGCGGGCGCCGCCGCCGTCATCCACCTGGCCGGCATTCCGCTGGAGGCCGACTGGGGCGACATCTCCCGCGTCAACATCGACGGCACCCAGCATGTGCTGCACGCGGCGTGGCTGGCCGCGGTGCCCCGCGCGGTGCTGGCGAGCTCGGTGCACGCCGCCGGATTCACCCGCGTGCCCCCGCCCGGGCGGCGCATTCCGGATGACACGGTGATCCGGCCGAACACGTTCTACGGCGTGAGCAAGGCTGCCCTCGAAGCGCTCGGCCGCCTGTATCACGACAGGTATGGAATGGATGTCGTCTGCCTCCGGATCGCGTCGCGGTTCGCGGCACCGCAGAACGAGCGGATGCTGGGCTCGTGGCTGTCGCCGGCCGACGCCGGACGGCTGTTCGTCGCGGCGCTGACCGCACCGCACCCGGGCTTCCAGACCGTGTGGGGAGTGTCGGCCAACACGCGCAGCTGCTATTCGGCCGCGGGCGGAGAGCGCCTCGGGTACCGTCCCGAAGACGACGCCGAGGCCTTCGCCGGCGACATCCTGCGCGCCGCCGAACACGATCCACAGATCGCCGCCACCGCGTGGGATCGTGAATTCATCGGTGGCGTATTCTGCTCAGAGGCTCCACCCCGATACGTGCGCCTGCCCGGGTCCGGCACAGGGACGGGGCGATGATGACGGCCACAGGCGACCGCTCGGCCGTGGAAGGATCCACGATGGCACCGACCGCTCCCGCCCCCGACACCGCCGTGCACGACTTCGTCGTGGAGCACGTTTCGAAGGTGTTCGTCGGCGACACCCAGGTGCATGCGCTCAGCGACATCAACCTGCAACTGGCCAACGGCTCGTTCACCTGCATCGTGGGGCCCTCCGGCTGCGGCAAGTCCACGCTGCTGCGGATCCTCGGTGAGCTCGAGACGGCCACCGCCGGCACCGTGCACATCAACATCCCCGACTCGAAGGTGCCGCGGGCCGCATTCGTGTTCCAGGAGCACGGCGTCTTCCCCTGGTTCACAGTGCTGCAGAACGTCGCGTTCGGCGAGCAGATGGCGTCGGTGGGCAAGAGGAGCCGGCTCGAACACGCCCAGCGATGGATCGCCGAAGTGGGCCTGACCGGATTCGAGCACGCCTATCCGCATCAGCTGTCCGGCGGCATGCGGCAGCGCATCGCGATCGCGCGCGCCTTCGCGACGGGTTCGCCCGCCCTGCTGATGGATGAGCCGCTGGGCGCCCTCGACGCCCAGACCCGGATGCTGATGCAGGAGCAGCTGGTGCGCCTGTGGGAGGGCGAGCGCAAGACCGTCGTGCTGGTCACCCACTCGATCGAAGAGGCGCTGCTGCTGGGCGACCAGATCGTGGTCATGTCCGCGCGACCGGGGAAGGTGAAGAACATCATCGACGTGCCGTTCGGCAGACCCCGCGACGTCGGAATCGAAGCGTCGCCGGAGTTCGGTCAGATGAAGCAGGAGATCTGGGAGTCGCTGCGCGACGAGGTGCAGGCCTCGATGAGGTTCTCATGACCGGCTTCTCGATGAGCGCGACGCCGCACTCGGCATCCGAGCCTCGCGAGCACCTCGACACTGCGATCGAGCGGGAGTACCGCCGCGCGCGCTTTCTGCGCCGACGCGACCTGACCCTCGCCATCCTCACCCCGATCGTGCTGCTGATCGCATGGGAGCTGGCCGCGCGAACCGGGCTGCTGGATCCGCGGCTGTTCACACCGCCCAGCGCCATCGCCGTGCGCGGCTGGCAGATGATCGTGACGGGGACGCTCTGGATCGACGTGTTCAGCACCGTGGCCCGGCTCATCGCCGGCTTCGTCTCAGGCGCGATCCTGGGAATCGTGGTGGGCCTGCTGATGGGCGTCTGGCGTCCGCTGCGGGCCGCGCTGGACCCCACGTTCACGGCGCTGTACGCGCTCCCGAAGATCGCCATCCTCCCGCTGCTGCTGCTGATCTTCGGCCTCACCGAGACGCCGAAGATCCTCTCCGTCACGATCTCGGTCTTCTTCGTGGTGCAGATCAACACGCTCGCCGGCATCATGCAGATCGACAGTCGCATCACCGAGGCGGCGCGCGCCTACAAGGCCTCCGGGTTTCGACTGTTCCGCTACGTGCTGGTCCCCGCCGCCCTGCCGTCGATCATGACCGGTCTGCGGGTGTCGGCGGGGATGGCCGTCATCGTGATCACGGCCGTCGAGTTCGTCGCGTCCAACAACGGCCTGGGCTATTTGATCTGGAACTCCTGGCAGCTGTTCCAACCGGACTCCATGTTCGTGGGGCTGATCGCCGTCTCGCTCATCGGTGCCATCTCCACCGGACTGGTGATCCTGCTCGAGCGGGCGATGCTGCCTTGGCGCCATGGACGAGGACCACGAAAGAAGGGAAAGACGACGTGACACATCTCAGAGGATCGATGACCGCAGTGCTCGCGCTCGCGGTGGGCGTGAGCCTGGCCGTCGCGGGCTGCTCCAGCGGAGGGGGCGGGACGAACCCGGCCGCCTCCGGAGGGACGGGCGCATCGGGGCAGCTGCATGAGGTGAACGTCGGCATCGTTCAGCTGCCGATCTTCGCCCCGCTGTACATCGCGCAGGCCAAAGGCTATTTCACGGACGCGGGCCTGAAGGTCAACCTGCAGAACGTGAAGTCCGGGCAGGACGCGATCCCGCTCGCCGCCAGCGGCAAGCTGGACGCGGTGGCGGCCGGCTTCTCGGCCGGCTTCTTCAGTGCCGTCCAGAGCGGCCTCGACGTCAAGGCCGTCGCCTCGATGGGCGTCGCGGGACCCGCGGACGAGAAGCCGGCATCCGCACTGATCGTCTCGAAGAAGGAGTACGACAGCGGCGCGATCACGTCGGTCGCAGGCCTGAAGGGCAAGAAGCTCGGCGCTCTCGGCGGCGGCGGCGCGACCAGCGCGTTCTATGTCAGCCTGGCGTTGGGCCAGGTCGGGCTGACCAACAAGGACGTCACCTTCGTGAACCTGAGCAGCCCCGACATCCCCACCGGGATCAAGACCGGGGGCATCGACGGCGCATTCGTGTCGGCGCCGTTCTGGGAGCAGGCGGTCGCCGACGGGGTGGCCGTGAAGCTGTGGCAGACCCCTCCGGGCACGTCTGGCACCGGTGTCTTCTACGGCGGTAAGTTCGCGTCGTCGAAGTATGCGCAGCCGTTCTTCGACGCGATGGCGCGCGGCGCGCAGGACCTGCAAGGTGACGCCAAGTACTCGGACGAGAATCTCAAGATCATCGGCGACGCGACCGACCAGACACCCGAGCAGGTCAAGTCGGTGCCGCTGTACGACTGGTTCCCCGACCTGCACCCGCTGCCCGACCAGCTGGCCGGCATGGAGAAGGTCTGGATGGAGTTCGGCGCGCTCAAGTACGACACCGCGCTGGACCCGTCCACCTATGTCGACACGACGTTCGCGAAGAACGTGAAGGTGCCCGCGTCCTGACGGCCCCGTGCGGGCAGGATGCCGCGCATCCTGCCCGCACCCGCCTCGCTCAGGCGACGAGCTGGCGCTCGAGGCGCTGGTAGCTGGTCTCCATGCCGTCGATCATTCCGGTCGCGAGGACCATGTCGCGGGTCGCGGCATCCGGGTACGTGATGATCAGCGTTAGCAGCGTCGCGCCGTTCTCCTCGTACAGCTGCAGATCGTTGACCGTGGCGGGGTAGTCGGTCCCGGTCATGTGCTCCGTGGTCACCGCGCGACGCGGGGCGTCCGAGACGAGCGTCTCGCCGTCGAAGCCGAACGGCTCGCCCTCGGTGCCCTCGTCGGGCTCCCAGGCGTACCGGTAGGTGCCGCCCGGGGCCGCGTCCACCTCGCACACCGTCATCCGCCACCCGTCGGGGCCGAGCAGCCACTGCTTCAGCAGCTCGGGCTCGTGGTGGGCGCGCCAGACGAGATCGCGCGGTCCCTCGACCAGTCGGGTGATGCGCACGTGCTGGTCGTCGAGCACCTCGAGCCGGGTCCCCTTGCCTGCGGCGTAATCGCGCAGGTCCTGCAGCACGACGTCGAGCTGGCCCATCGCCATGCGGGTGCCCTCGACCATGCCCATCCCGACCGCCTTCTCGAGGTCGTCGATCGAGTGGAAGTACGTCACGCCGTTCAGGCGCGTGCCGGTGGCCGTCGGCTCGAACGCGAAGACCATCCGCATCGCCGGCATCCCGTCGTCGAGGTCCCCGTGCTCGTCGGCGAAGCCGTCGAGCACCTCGAACGAACGGGGCTCGTCGATGGTCAGGAACTCCCAGCGTCCGCGGGACGTCTCGCCGCGCGGGCCGGTCATGGCGTACTGCGCGAGGCCGCCGGGCGCGAAGTCGAACCGGGTGAACGTGGCCGGCCATCCCGGAGGACCCCAGAACCGTTCGAGCTGGCGCGGGTCGGTGAACACGTGCCACACGCGCTCGGGGGTGGCGGCGAAATCGGCGACGATGTTCATCGTCAGCTTCTCGGGGTCACTGGTGATGTCGGTGACGGGCATGGTCTCTCCTTGTTCGTGTGGCGGGGTTCAAGACCCGGGCCGCGGGTTCTCAGCGTCTTCGGCCAGCAGCGCGTCGATGCGATCGATGCGGTGCCGCCAGAGGTCCTGGTAGCGCTCGAGCAGCTGCTGCGCCCGGGCGATCATCTCGGGATCGGTGCGCACGAGACGCTCCCTTCCCTCGGCCCGCTTGACGATCAAGCGGGCCGCTTCGAGCACGGCGACGTGCTTCTGCACCGCGGCGAACGACATGTCGTAGTCGGCGGCGAGCGCCGACACGGACTGCTCGGCGCTTATCGTGCGGCGCAGGATGTCACGGCGGGTCGCATCGGCGAGGGCCCGGAAGATCCGGTCCACGTCGTCGTCGCTGAGCTCTCTTTGTGCAACCATTTGGTTGTAGATTACGGGATGCCGCGGCCGGCGTCAACCCCTGCCTGTCGTCGACACCGCGAAAGTCATCGATGCGGCGCCGTCCGAACGAGCGTCGGCGAACTTTCTTCATAGTGTCGCGTCACCACGTTCCCGACACTGCCCTTCGCGAGCGCACCCACCGCATCCTCGTCCAGACTTCGGAGGATGTCGCGCACCTCGGATGCCGCGCCCCGAACGGCTCCGAACTTCGAGTGATCCTGCTAACCCTGTGAGCGTCAGGCGTAGCCGCGCTTCCAGAGCCGGTTCGACGCCTTCGCGAAGTCGGCCGTGCTCGGGATGTCGAACCCCAGCGCGTTCGCGTACCGGGTGATCACGGCGAACACGGCACCGACAGCGGCCGCATCCTCCAACTGCTCGCGGGTGACGCCGGCCTCGAACGCGGCGCGTGCGTCGGAGGCGCTGACGTGATCCGGATCGCGCGTGAGCTTCTCCAGGAACACGAGCGCCGCCCGCAGCGGCTCCGGGATCCGGGCGGTCTGGTAGTCCTCCAGCGTCGCGCGGACGAGCTCCGGATCCATGCCGTGCACCGCGACGGCGCTGTGCGCACCGATGCAGAAGGGGCACGAGTTCCACTGCGCGACCATCGCCGCCATGAGCTCACGCTCGGCAGGCGACCACGCGCTGTCACCGCGCATCGCCTCGTGCGTCCACGCGTTCAGCGCCGGCCCGGCGAAGTCGGGGTGGTACATCGCCACCCGGGCGGCATCCGGCAACCGCATCCCCGAGACGGCGGAGACGAACCCGAACAGCATCCGGGTCTTCATCCGGTCGCCGGTCTCGATCTCAATCAGGCGCATCCGTGGCCTCCGCGATCGCCCGCGCCGCAGCATCCCATCGCCGCACGCCTGCCCCCGCCGCCGCGGCGAGGATCACCTCGAACGCTGCACGGTCGCCGCCGGCGGCGTCCCGCACGGCGGCCACATCTTCGTCGGTCACGCGATACGAGGCGTCCCGGACGAGATCAACGAGGGTTCGATACGGCTCGCCGATCTCGGCGTCGTCTGCCGCGGCGTTGTCTGCCGCGAACGCCGCTCGACGCAGATCAAGGTCGGCCGCGCCGTCGCCCAGCACCGCGGCCTCGAGGCGGGACCGCAGGAACGCATTCCTCTCAGAGTCGCTCATCCGTGCAGAGTAGCGCTGACCTCCGACAACAGCCAGAATGCGGCGCGAAACTCCCGGCCCCGGCCACGAGGTGCCCCGAGCGCGACGAGGGCAGCCGCACGACGAGCCGCCGCCGCCGACACGCCTCCCGACAGACGTCGCCTGGATGGCATGACATCCCCTGCCGACACCGGCGTGTTCGACGTACGCGCCGTCCGGGCGGACTTCCCGATCCTGGACGAGACGGTCGGCGACGCCCCGCTGGTGTACCTCGACTCGGCGGCGACGAGCCAGAAGCCGCGCGTGGTGCTCGACGCCGAACGCGCCTTCCTCGCGCACGCGAACGCGGCCGTGCACCGCGGCGCGCACACGCTGGCCGCCGAGGCGACGGAGTCGTTCGAGGATGCCCGCGCCGCCGTGGCGGCCTTCGTCGGCGCCGCGCCGGAGAACCTCGTGTGGGTCTCGTGGGCACCCTGCGGAATCCGCACGCATCCGCCCAACTAGAATCGATGTGTCCGGCGCCCGCGATTCCCGCGCGGCACGAACCCTGGAGCTCAGCCGCATGACCACCCCCACTCAGGAATCCGTCGCCGACACCGTCGAGAACGCCGTCGCCACTCCCGAGAAGGAGCAGCCGTACGCCGCGCTCGGTCTGAAGCCCGACGAGTACGCGGCGATCAAGGAGCTGCTCGGCCGCCGGCCCACCAGCGGCGAGCTGGCGATGTACTCGGTGATGTGGAGCGAGCACTGCTCCTACAAATCGAGCAAGATCTATCTCAAGCGGTTCGGCCAGAAGGTCACCGACCAGATGCGCGAGAGGCTCATGGTCGGCATGGGCCAGAACGCCGGGGTCGTCGACATCGGCGAGGGCTGGGCGGTCACGTTCAAGGTCGAGAGCCACAACCACCCCAGCTACATCGAGCCGTTCCAGGGCGCCGCCACCGGCGTGGGCGGCATCGTACGCGACATCATCTCGATGGGCGCGCGCCCGGTCGCCGTCATGGACCAGCTGCGCTTCGGCGCCATCGACCACCCCGATACGGCGCGCGTCGTGCACGGCGTGGTCAGCGGCATCTCGTTCTACGGCAACTGCCTGGGCCTGCCCAACATCGGCGGCGAGACGGTGTTCGACCCGGTGTACCAGGGCAACCCGCTCGTGAACGCACTGGCGGTGGGAGTGCTGCGCCACGAAGACCTGAAGCTGGCGAACGCGTCGGGCACCGGCAACAAGGTCGTGCTGTTCGGTGCCCGCACCGGCGGCGACGGCATCGGCGGAGCATCCATTCTCGCGTCCGACACGTTCGCCGCGGGTGGCCCGACCAAGCGCCCGGCCGTGCAGGTGGGTGACCCGTTCGCCGAGAAGGTGCTCATCGAGTGCTGCCTCCAGCTCTACCGCGACGAGCTGGTCGAGGCCATCCAGGACCTCGGCGCCGCCGGGATCTCGTGCGCGACATCCGAGCTGGCCGCCAACGGCGGTTCGGGCATGCGCGTCGACCTGGAGAGCGTGCTGCTGCGCGACCCCACGCTCACCCCCGAAGAGATCCTGATGAGCGAGAGCCAGGAGCGGATGATGGCCATCGTCGCGCCCGACAAGCTCGACGCGTTCCTGGCCGTGACCGGCAAGTGGGATGTCGAGACCAGCGTGCTGGGCGAGGTCACCGGCGACGGCCGCCTGCAGATCTTCTGGCACGGCGAGCAGATCGTCGACGTCGACCCGTCGACCGTGGCCGTCGACGGCCCGGTCTATGAGCGGCCGGTCGCCTACCCGACCTGGATCGACGCGCTGCGCGACGACTCCGCCGCGGCGCTGCCGCGGGCGACCGACCCCGACACGCTGCGCACTCAGTTCGAGCAGCTGGTCTCGGGCCCCAACCAGGCCGACCTGTCGTGGATCACCAACCAGTACGACTACTACGTCGGCGGCAACACGGCCCTCGCCTTCCCCGACGACGCCGGCATGATCCGGGTCGACGAGAACTCCGGTCTGGGCTTCGCCATCGCCACCGACGCGAACGGCCGCTACTGCCAGCTCGACCCGTACCAGGGTGCGCAGCTGGCCCTGGCCGAGGCATACCGCAACGTCGCCGTCACGGGCGCGGTGCCTGCGGCGGTCACCGACTGCCTCAACTTCGGCAGCCCCGAGAACCCCGAGGTGATGTGGCAGTTCGGCCAGGCCGTGGACGGCCTCGCCGACGGCTGCCTGCAGCTGGGCATCCCGGTCACCGGCGGCAACGTCAGCTTCTACAACCAGACCGGCGACACCCCGATCCACCCCACCCCGGTGGTCGGCGTGATGGGCATCATAGAAGACGTCGCCCACCGCATCCCGAGCGGCTGGCAGGACGAGGGGCAGAACATCTATCTGCTCGGCGTGACCGCCACTGAGCTCTCCGGCTCGGCGTGGGCGGCAACCGTGCACGGGCACCTCGGCGGGCGGCCACCGGCCGTCGATCTGGATGCCGAGATGCGCCTGGCCGCCCTGCTACACGCCGCCAACGACCAGAACCTGATCTCGAGTGCGCACGACCTGTCCGAGGGTGGTCTCGCGCAGACCCTCACCGACGGCGTGCTGCGGTTCGGCGTCGGCGCGCGGGTGTGGCTGGACGAGCTCATCGACCGCGACGGGGTGGATGCCGCAGCCGCGCTGTTCGCCGAGTCGACGGGTCGGGTGATCGTGACGGTGCCCCGCGAAGACGACGTGAAGTTCCAGGGGCTGTGCGCGGGCCGGCGCTACCCGGTGCTGCGCATCGGCGTGACCGACCAGGCCGGGCCCGACGCAGCGCTGGAAGTGCAGGGACTGTTCACGATTCCGGTGTCCGAGCTGCGCGCGCTCACGTCCGCCACCCTGCCGGCCGTGTTCGGGCCGACCGTCACCGGCTGAGCCGGCACCGGCCGGTCGGGGCACCTGCCGGTTGGGGCATGTCAGGCGACGGGTCGGGCCGTAGACTTGTCGCCATGTCCCAGGACGACGACTACAGCCTGCTCCGCGAGAAGCGGGAGCGCCGCATCAAGACGATCGCGTGGATCGTCATCGTCGCGCTGATCCTCGTCGCCGGAGGGGCCACGGTCTTCGCGCTGCTGTTCGGCTGATGCTTCCGCTTTCGTTGCGGTTAGCATGGCAGGGTGGATGACTTCTGGCAGTTCGCCGGCAGCTACTGGTGGCTCATCTTCCCCGTGATGGGTGTGCTGGGCGGCACCGGCAACGCCTGGCGGCGCAATGCGCGCGAACGCCATGAGCGGCGTCTGGAGATCGTGCGCGCGAAGGCCGAGATCAAGTCGGCGCAGGCCGGCATGCGTGCGGCGGGGCGGGCTCCTCGGGTCGCGGCTTCCGCCGCGCCGCCCGAGCCGGACCGGTCCGAGCAGCTGGAGAAGCTGCTCGCCGCGCACGATGCGGTCACCAAGCGCTGGCTGGACTACGAGCTGGACGTTGCCAAGCTGATCGCCTTTCCGGCGATGAGCGATGGCCGTCAGCCGCTGACGGCGGCGTTCCTACGCGCCAAGAAGGTCGCCGATCGGCTGCGCCCCGCCTCGCTGAAGGTGAAGCTGTCGGCGTCGGCACTGGCCGAGTACCGCAACGCAGTCACCGACTTCGAGGTCGCCTTCGATGTCGCCGAGCGCGACGCCCGCCGGCTGCGCGACTCGACGTTCACGGCCACCGAACGCAAGCGCCTCGACACCGCCAAGCAGCTGCTGTCGATGGCCACCGACCAGGCCGCGACGCCCGCCGAGCGACAGGTCGCCTACCGCCGCGTGCGGGAAGAGCTGGACGGCCTGATCTCGATCCCGGACGGCGCGATCGAGGTGCTCGAGAAGAAGGTCGCGCTGCAACTGCCGGCCGGTGCTGTGCTGCCGCCGCCTGTCGCGGCCGGGGCTGTGCTGCCGCCGCCTGTCGGCCAGGGGTCGCCCGCGGCCGTTGCGACGCGGGATGGCTCGCCGCCTTCAGTGTCCGCGGCAGATTCGGCCTCCGCAGGAAGCTCGGCGTCCGCGGGACGTTCGGCTTCCGCGGGAGAACCGCCGGCAGCCGACGCGTCCGATGCCGCGCGTTGGCCTGTTCCGCGCCGGGGCAGCGCCGCTGGGCCGCACGCCTGACGATCACCAGATCGTCCGCACCGTCCTGACGAGCACCCAATCGTCCGCACCGTCCCGACGATCACCCGATTCGCCGCGCCGTCCTGGCGCCCCGGCTCGACCGGCGCGCGTCTCAGCAGCATCCCGCGAGCCGGCACTTCCGCGGCGAGCTCGCGTTCGCCAATCCGATCAGACCGCGCTGCACTGGATGCGCGGCGGCGGCTTCGAACCCGGTTCAGGGGTCGAGTTCGACGTGCTGGCCGAGACCTGGTGGCACCTCGTCGGCGACGACGGGCTGCACTGAGCTCCTCCCAAAGAGCCGGGGCGCCGGCGCGAAGCGATGGGCCAATCCCACCGCTCGTCCACTGCGCACGCCGTTGAGTCGTCGCGATTTACCATTTCCGGCCATAGGAACGGTAATCCGCGCCGACTGAAGAATGCGTCCGTCGCTCAGTCGGCGCGAATTGCCACTGCCGCGCGCGAGAACGGTAACTCGCGCCGACTGAACAGACGAGTGGATGCCGCGGGCCGCGGCATCCACTCGTCTCCTGCCCTCCCGCGGATCAGGAGGTCAGGCTGTTGACATAGTCCTGGTTCTCGCCCATCCACTTCTTGACGATGTCGGGGAACTCGCTCTGCTTGTGGTCTTCACGGAACATCGCGTTCTCGAGGGAGAACAGCAGGTCCGAATCCATCTTGAACGCCGCGAACCACTTGTTCACGTCGGCGAAGTCATCGGCGAAACCGGTGCGCGTGACCGTGTGGATCGACTCGGCCGCACCCAGTGCGCCCTTCGGGTCCTTCAGGTCCTTGATGTCGTACGCGTCGTAAGCCCAGTGCGGACGCCACAGCGTGACGACGATGTTCTCATCGGCATCCAGCGCCTTCTTCAGCGCGGCGAGCATGGCCGGCGTCGACGACGTGAGGAAGTCCATCTTCTCCAGGCCGTATTCGGGGATGACCTTCTTCTCCATCGCCTCGGTCAGGCCCGCACCCGGCTCGATGCCGACGATGCGGTTGCCGAACTTGTCGGCGTTGGTGGCCAGGTCCGCGATCGAGTCGATCGGGGCATCCGCGTTGACCGCGAGCGTGAGCTTCGCATCGTCGTTCCACGAGCCGACGTCGACCAGGTCGTCGCCGTACTGCTTGAAGTAGCTCGCGTGCGTCGTCGGCAGCCAGCCGTCGAACGCGACGTCGAAGTCCCCCTTGGCGAGACCGGCGAACACCGGGCCCGCGTCGGCATACTCCAGGTCGACGTTGTAGCCCTTCTCCTCGAGCACCTGCTGCCACAGGTACGACGCGGCCTCGCCCTCGGGCCAGCCGTTGAAGACGCCGACCGTGATGTCCTTCTTCTGCTCGGCGGTGCTGCTGCTGTTGCTGTTGTTGTCACCGGCGCCGGCCGCGTTGGTCGAGCAGCCGACCAGCGAGATGCTGGCGACGACGCCCAGGGCGATCGCCCCGAGCAGTGTGCGCTTCTTCATGTGATTCCTTTCCTCTCGTGTGCTGTGGCACGAGCGTTGGGGACGCCCGCGGTTCCCGCGGGCAGAACGGTGCGCCTCGCGCACCGAGGTCTGCGAGTCAGGCTGCGGCGGTGACCGGGGCGGGCGCCTCGTCGGCGGATGCCGCAGCCGACGACGATCGCTGTGAGCGGGCGCGGCGCGAGAGCGCGAGGGCGCCGGTGATGCGGTCGAGGATCATCGCGATGACGACCACGGCGATCCCCGCCTCGGAGCCGAGCGCGATGTCGGTGCGGCTCAGGGCCTGGATGATGTCCTTGCCCAGGCCCGGGGCGCCGACCATGCTGGCGATGACGGCCATCGACAGGGCGAGCATGATGACCTGGTTGACGCCGGCCATGATCGAGGGCATCGCCAGCGGCAGCTGAATCTGCCGCAGGATGCGGCCCGGGGTGGCGCCGAAGGCGTTGCCGGCTTCGACGACCTCCTTGTCGACGCCGCGGATGCCGAGCTCGGTCAGCCGCACGCCGGGGGCGACGGCGAACAGGATCGTCGCGACCATGCCGGGCACGACGCCGATGCCGAACAGGAAGATCGCCGGGATCAGGTAGACGAAGGCGGGCATCGTCTGCAGGAAGTCCAGGACCGGACGGACGATGGTCGACACCGCCTGCGATCTCGCCGCCCAGATGCCGATCGGAATCGCGATCACGATCGCCACGACCACGGCGACGAGGGTCAGCGCGATGGTCTGCATCGCGTTGTGCCACTGGTCGACGGTGGTGATCAGCAGCAGGCCGATGACCGTGCCGACCGCGAGCTTCCAGCCCTTCACGAGCCACGCGATGGCGGCGATCACGATGATGATGACCCAGAACGGCGGCGTGACGAAGACCCATTCGACGGCGTCGTACAGGCCGCCGAAGATCGCCGAGACCACGTCGAAGAAACCGCTGAACGTGGCGATGACCCAGTTGATGATCGCCTCGACCCAGTCGCCGAGCGGAATGCGGATGAGATCCATCACTGCTCACCCCCTGCGGCCGTGGCCAGTGCATTCGGCTCGAGGTCGGCGATCTCCTCGGCGAGCTGCAGCGCCGTGGCCGGGATGATCGGCAACGCGGCCGTGGTGGCCGGCACGTTGCCCAGGGCCGCCAGCAGCGTGATGCGCGGGATGACGCCGAGCAGGCGCCCTTCGGCGTCGACGACGGGCAGCGAGACCGGGCTGCCGACGGCGTGCTCGACCAGATCGGTGAGCAGGTCGTCGGGACCCACGCGGCGCACCGCCGGATCGGCGATGGTGCGCAGGTCGCGCTCGCCGTCCTTGACGGCGCGGATGACCCGGCGGTCGGTCACCACGCCGACCAGGCGCCGGCCGTCGACGACGAACACTTCGCCTATCTGCTCTTCGCGCATGATGCGCAGCGCGCCTCGGACGCCGGCGGTGACCGGCACGAACAGCGGCCGCTCCATCACGGCGGCGGCGGTGAGCACCCGCGCCCGGTCGACGTCCTGCACGAACTGTGCGACGTAGTCGTTGGCCGGGTCGGTGAGGATCTCCTCCGGCGTGCCGGTCTGCACGATGCGGCCGTCGCGCATCACGGCGATCCGGTCGCCGAGGAACATCGCCTCGTTCAGGTCGTGCGTGATGAAGATGATGGTGCGCCCGAGCTCCTGCTGCAACTCGACCAGCTGCTCCTGCAGTTCGCGTCGGATCAGCGGATCCAGCGCCGAGAACGCTTCGTCCATGAGCAGGATGTCGGTGCCCGCGGCGAGTCCGCGCGCGAGGCCGACGCGCTGCTTCATGCCGCCGGAGAGTTCATCGGGCATCGCGTCCAGGCGATCGCCCAGACCCACCTTGGTCAGGATCTCACGGGCCCGGGCGCGGCGTTCGGCCTTGCCGACGCCCTCGATCTCGAGCCCGTAGGCCGCGTTGTCCAGCACCGTGCGGTGCGGCAGCAGCGCGAAGTGCTGGAACACCATCGACATCGACGTGCGGCGGATGCGACGCAGCTCGGCCGGGTTCGCCGTGGTCACGTTCACGCCCTGCACGATCACTTCACCGGCGGTGGGTTGCAGCAGGCCGTTGAGCATGCGGATGATCGTCGACTTGCCCGATCCGGACAGGCCCATGATCACGAAGATCTCGCCGGGCTGCACGGCGAAGCTCGCGTCGATGACGGCGGCGGTGCCGGCATCCTGCACCTGGGTGCGGGTCTGACCGGCTTTCAATCGGCGTACGGCATCCTTCGGATTCCGGCCGAATACTTTGAACAGGCTCTGCGCCTGCACTGCGGGTGGGATGGTCACGTTGCTTGGCCTCGTCAGCCGCGAACGGCTGCATCGGTTACGCCCGGGTGACGATCTTCAGCGCGTGCCACGAGCCCGCAAGGGGACCGCCCAGACACGTCGGCGACACACATCGGGTCTGTCGCCCAGACCGCCGACCATACGCCCGCATCGGGAATCCCTCCCGGGAATCGGCCTCCACAGAGGTCGTGATGCGGCCGCGGACTGGTCGTCAGGGCTCGAAGCCCTTCTAGCGACGTTACCCCCGACATTAGAAGCTCGCAACCTGAGCCAGGTCCGGCATTCGCCGACCGCTACATCGAGCCGCTGCTGACGGAGGCACGGCGGCTCGGCCTCGACACCGACGACCTCGGCGCACTCCTCCGCGAGCGCGCCGCCGCAACCACCACCACAGAAGGGACCAGGCTGTGACCGCCGTCATCGAAGTGGAGCACCTGACCAAACTGGCCGTGTGGCTGCTCATCCTGGCGGTGCTGCTGGCGGCGATCGCCTACCGGCTGCTGCGCCGGCTCGTGCCGTGAATCTGGGCGCTCAGCCGTCTTCGGCCGCGGCTTCGTGGTGGCGGATCACCTCTGCCACCACGAAGCTGAACCATTTGTGCGCGAACTCCGGGTCGAGCTCGGCCTGCTCGGCGAGGCTGCGCAGCCGGGCGATCTGCTGCTCCTCGCGGGCGAGATCCGACGGCGGCATGGCGTGGTCGGCCTTCAGCCGCCCGACCTGCTTCGTGCACTTGAACCGCTCGGCCAGCAGGTAGATCAGGGCGGCGTCGATATTGTCGATACTGCCACGCAGCCGCCAGAGCGCGGCGATCGGATCGGCGTTCTCGGCGTCGGTCATGGCTCTCTCCCTGCATCCATCGGCGACGTGCGTTTCGAGATTACCTCGCACGGGCGGTGCGACGACGCCGCGGCACTTCTGCCGATGTCACGGTCGGCCCGCCCATAGAGTGTGCACATGAGCGATGACGCCACCACCGCGGACTCGACACCGACCGCCCCGGCGCACGCCGCCGCCCCCGCGACCGGCGACGAGGCGACGGCATCCGGCCCCACGAGCGACGAGATCGCGGCCCGATCGGGTGAAGCCCTGCCCTCGCGCACGTTCTGGGCGAGCCTGAACCACCCGTTCGGTGTCGGCTTCGCGCTGACCCTCGGCGGCCTGCTCGCGTTCGTGCTCGGCCTGGCGGTGGCGAACCTGTCGACGGTGATCATCTATGTCGCGCTCGCCCTGTTCATCGCGCTCGGACTCGAGCCGCTGGTGCGGATGCTGGAGCGCCGCGACGTCTCGCGCACCTGGGGCATCGTGATCGTGTTCACCGGATTCGCCGTCGTGATCGTGGGTGTGCTGTGGCTGATCATCCCGACGGTGGTGCGCCAGATCACCCAGTTCGTCCAGAACGTGCCGCACATCATCACTGATTTCCGGGCGTCGGACCTCTATGCCTGGCTGCAGCACAACTTCGGCGACCAGGTCGGCAACATCGTGGCGCAGATCCAGAAGTTCCTCAGCGACCCGGCCAACATCGCCGCCATCGGCGGCGGGGTCGTGCAGGTCGGCGTCACGATCGGCACGACCATCTCGGGGCTGATCATCATCCTGGTGCTGACGCTGTATTTCCTGGCATCGATGCCCGCGATGAAGGTGTCGCTGACGCGTCTGGCCCCGGCGCGCAACCGCCTGAAGGTGTCCTCGATCACCGAGCAGATCTCAGGCTCCATCGGCGGGTATCTCGGCGGCATGGTGGTGCTGGCGTTCTTCAACTCGATCGTCGCATTCCTGCTCTACCTGATCCTCGGGCTGCCGTTCCCGCTGCTGATGGCGGTGGTGGCCTTCGCGATCACCCTGATCCCGCTGGTCGGCTCGGTGCTGTTCTGGTTCATCGGATCGCTGATCGCGCTGCTGACCAGCCCGCTCAGCGCGCTACTGTTCGCGGTCATCTACCTGATCTACATGCAGATCGAGGCATACGTGCTGACGCCGCGGGTGATGAACCGCGCCGTCGCGGTGCCCGGTTCGCTGGTGGTGATCGGCGCCCTGGTCGGCGGCACGCTGCTCGGCCTGCTCGGCGCGCTCGTGGCGATCCCGGTGACGGCGTCGCTGCTGCTGATCCTGAAACAGGTCGTGCTCCCCCGCCAGGACGCCAAGGTCTAGAGCGCCGGCTCGGTCGGCGGGGTGCCGCCCCGTGCCGCGGCCCCTGCGGGCAGAACTCCTCTAATCCGCGCTCACAGCCGCCGGGTCAGGCCGAAACAGCCCACACCGGTCGAAATCGAAGGAGTTCTGCCCGGCGGGTGAGCCCGGCCGAACCCGCCGGGCCGGTCAGGCCACCGGCAGCAGGCAGGTCGGCGAGGGCACCGCGGTGCGCTGGCGCGCGCGGCCCGGCACGCCGGTGCGCTCGTCCAGAGTGAGTGAGGCGACCTCGTTCGAGTGCTGCCCGGCCACCAGCAGGGTGTCGCGCGCCACGACGTGGTGGCGCGGCCAGTCCACGCCACTGTCGACCTGGGCCACGAGATCCAGGCTCGAGCCGTCGCCGCGCACCCGCAGCGTCGAGATCGTGTTCGAGCCGCGCAGCCCGGCGTACAGGAACTGCCCGTCGCGCGAGACGGCCAGTTCGGCGGCGGTGTCACCGGCCGTCGTCGGGTCGGCGCTCAGTGGCACGCCGCTGATGACGCGCCAGGCGCCGGACGGACCCTCCGCGAGCACGAACACCTCTCGGGAGAGCTCCGTGATCACGTACAGGTGCCCGCTCGGGTGCGACTGCAGATGCCGCGGCCCGGTGCCCATCGGCAGCACGAGCTCTTCGGCCGCCTCCAGGCCGCGCGCGCCCGCGCGCCAGAACCGCAACAGGTCGAACCCCATGTCGCAGGTGACGATCCGGCCGCTGCGCAGAAAGCGGGTCTGATGCGCATGCGAGGTGCGGTCGTCGACCCCGAACCCGGCATACGGGTCGACCGCGGCCACCGCCGTCTGCGGCGAGGACGGCCGGCCGGCGGCATCCAGCGCCATCCGCACCACCTGCCCGTCGCCCCAGCACGAGGCGACCAGCGACGCGCCGTCGGGCGAGACGGCGACGTGGCAGGCGAGCTCGCCCGCTGGCACCGGTGCGCCGAGTCGGGCGAAGGATGCCTCGCCGGTGCGGGTGAACGCCTGCACGGCGCCGTCGCCCTCCAGCGCGGCATAGACGACGTCGAGCGCGGGGTGGGCCGCGATCCAGGACGGGGATCCGCCGGTGCGCACGGCATCCCCCGCGAAACCCAGTGATCCGCCGGCGAGCCGGTCGTCGGCCGCGCCCGCCAGCAGCATGCCGATGCCGGTGGCCTCGCCGTCCATCTCGGCCGTGTACCCGCCGGTGAGAAAGCGCATCAGACCAGGTCGTGTCGGACGATCACGGCGTCGCGGGCCGCACCCACGCCGATCACCGAGATACGGGTGCCGCTCATCGCCTCGAGGGCCAGCACGTAGTCCCGGGCCGCCTGCGGCAGGTCTTCGAAGCGGCGGGCACGGGTGATGTCTTCGCTCCAGCCGGGGTGGTACTCGAAGATCGGCGTGGCGTGGTGGAAGTCGGTCTGGTTGACCGGCACCTCGTCGAACCGCTCGCCGCCGACGTCGTATCCGACGCACACCGGGATCTGCTCCAGCCCGGTCAGCACGTCGAGCTTGGTCAGCACCAGGTCGGTGAGGCCGTTGATGCGGGTGGCGTAGCGGGTGATCGGCGCGTCGTACCAGCCGACCCGGCGCGGCCGCCCGGTCGTGGTGCCGAACTCGAAGCCCGCCGAGCGCAGCCACTCGCCCTGCTCGTCGAACAGTTCGGTGGGGAACGGGCCCGACCCTACGCGGGTCGTGTAGGCCTTGACGATGCCGACGATCCGGTCGAGCCGGTTCGGGCCGACGCCCGAGCCCGTGGCCGCACCTCCCGCGGTCGCCGAGGACGACGTGACGAACGGGTAGGTGCCGTGGTCGATGTCGAGCATCGTCGCCTGGCCACCCTCGAACACGACGACGTCGCCGGCATCCAGCGCCTCATTCAGCAGCAGCGCGGTGTCGGCGACCATCGGCCGCAGTCGGTCGGTGTAGGAGAGCAGGTCCTCGACGACCTCGTCGACCGTGATGGCGCGGCGGTTGAAGACCTTCACCAGCAGATGGTTCTTCTGATCGAGCGCGCCCTCGACCTTCTGGCGCAGGATGTTCTCGTCGAAGAGGTCCTGCACGCGGATGCCGGTGCGGTTGATCTTGTCGGCATAGGTCGGGCCGATGCCCCGGCCGGTCGTGCCGATCTGCCGCTTGCCGAGGAACCGCTCGGTGACTTTGTCGAGCGTGCGGTGGTACTGCGTGATGATGTGCGCGTTCGCGCTCACGCGCAGCCGCGAGATGTCCACGCCGCGCGCCGACAGCGCCTCAAGCTCGCCGAACAGCACCTCGAGGTCGACGACGACGCCGTTGCCGATCACCGGGGTGACGCCGGGGCTGAGGATGCCCGAGGGCAGCAGGTGCAGCGCGTACTTCTCCTCGCCGACCACGACGGTGTGCCCGGCGTTGTTGCCGCCGTTGAACTTGACCACCCAGTCGGTGCGATCGCCGAGCAGGTCGGTGGCCTTGCCCTTGCCTTCATCCCCCCACTGCACTCCGACGATGACGATTCCTGGCATGAGAGACCCCCGGAAGGTGTTGGGACGGGTTACGCCCCATCCTATCGGCCGGGTCCGCGCCCGCATCGCCCCGGACCGCAGCGCCCGTGCGGACCCACCGGACCGCGGCCGCGGCCGAAGCCGGGGCGGGGCATCCGCTCTCAGTAGACTTGAGCGCATGTCGAAGGTCCTGCAGTCCCTCCCCGTCGGCGAGCGCGTCGGCATCGCCTTCTCCGGTGGTCTTGACACCTCGGTCGCGGTCGCCTGGATGCGTGAGGCCGGCGCCGTGCCGTGCACCTACACCGGCGATCTCGGCCAGCCCGACGAGGACGACATCGACGCGATCCCCGGCCGCGCCCTGGAGTACGGCGCCGAGCTCGCGCGCATCGTGGACTGCAAGCGCGCGCTGGTCGAAGAGGGCCTGGGCGCGCTGGCGTGCGGCGCCTTCCACATCCGCTCCGCCGGCCGCACCTACTTCAACACGACGCCGATCGGGCGGGCCGTGACCGGCACGCTGCTGGTGCGCGCCATGAAGGAGGACGGCGTCGACATCTGGGGCGACGGGTCCACCTACAAGGGCAACGACATCGAGCGGTTCTACCGCTATGGCCTGCTCGCGAACCCCGCGCTGCGCATCTACAAGCCCTGGCTGGATGCCGATTTCGTGTCGGAGCTCGGGGGCCGCGCCGAGATGTCGGCGTGGCTGGTGGCGCACGGCTTCCCCTACCGCGACTCGGCCGAGAAGGCCTACTCGACCGACGCCAACATCTGGGGCGCCACGCACGAGGCGAAGACGCTCGAGCACCTGGATGTCTCGCTGGAGACGGTCGACCCGATCATGGGCGTGCGGTTCTGGGACCCGGCCGTGCCGATCGAGACCGAGGATGTGACGATCGATTTCGCCGAAGGACGCCCGGTGGCGTTGAACGGCGTCGACTTCAGCGATCCGGTCGAGCTGGTGCTGGAGGCCAACCGCATCGGCGGCCGGCACGGCCTGGGCATGAGCGACCAGATCGAGAACCGCATCATCGAGGCCAAGTCGCGCGGCATTTATGAGGCGCCGGGCATGGCGCTGCTTTTCATCGCGTACGAGCGCCTGATCAACGGCATCCTCAACGAAGACACCCTGGCCACCTATCACGAACAGGGCCGGCGCCTGGGCCGGCTGATGTACGAAGGCCGCTGGCTCGAGCCGCAGTCGCTCATGCTGCGCGAGTCGATCCAGAAGTGGGTCGGGAAGGCGATCACCGGCAGCGTGACGCTGCGGCTGCGCCGCGGCGAGGACTACACGATCCTGGACACCACCGCGCCGAACCTGTCCTATGCGCCCGAGAAGCTGTCGATGGAGCGCGTCGGCGACGCCGCGTTCGGCCCGGTCGACCGGATCGGCCAGCTCACGATGCGCAACCTCGACATCGCCGACTCGCGCGGCCGGCTCGAGCAGTACGCCAGCCTGGGCCTGATCGGCGGGGCGACCCGCGACCTGGTGGGCCAGCTCGAGCAGGGCGCGGCAGACGGGATCACCGAGACGAGCGCCGAGACGCAGCAGGCGGCCGCCGCCGTCAACACGGCCGTCGAGGGCGCGGCCTTCGACGCCGGCACCGACTGACGCGAGGACGCGCGGCCGCACGAGCGCCCCGGCGACGGCCCGCGGGCGGACAGGGCATCCCGGCCCTCCCGCCGGTGACGATACGATGCCAGGACAGGCGCGCGACCCGACCGCGCGCCCTCGCAGCACCGAAAGAGCTTCAATGCCGAAGAATCCGACCGCGCCCCACACGACCCGCAGACGATCGATCGGCCACACGATCGGCGTCACGGCGTTCAGTGTTTTCACGGGGCTGCTGGTGCTCGCGGTGATCGCCGCGGGCGTGCTCACCTACACGATCCAGCGCTCGTTCCCGCAGCGCGATGGCGAGATCACCGCGACCGGGCTGCACAGCGCCGTGACCGTGCTGCGCGATGACCGCGGCATCCCGACCATCACGGCCGACGACAGCCACGACCTGTTCTTCGCGCAGGGCTACGTGCATGCGCAGGACCGGTTCTGGGAGATGGACTTCCGCCGGCACGTGACCAGCGGGCGGCTCTCGGAGCTGTTCGGAGCATCGCAGCTGGGCACCGACACGTTCCTGCGCACACTCGGCTGGCGCGCCGTCGCCGAGCAGGAGGTCGACCTGCTCTCGGACCAGGCGAAGGGCTATTACCAGGCCTACGCCGACGGCGTGAACGCCTATCTGAAGGACCATCATGGCGCCGCGGTCTCGCTGGAATATGCCGTACTCGGCATACAGAACCCCGACTACACGATCGAGAAGTGGACCATCGCCGATTCGCTCGCGTGGCTGAAGGCGATGGCCTGGGACCTGCGCTCCAATCTCGGCGAAGAGACCTCACGGGCCATGCTGGCCCCGCACTACTCGGCGCAGCAGATCGACCAGCTCTACCCGAAGTATCCGTTCGACGAGAACCCGGTGATCGTGCCGACGCTGACCACGGATGCCCCCCGGGCCACGGCGTCCGCGGCGGTGGCACCGGCATCGCTCACCTGGTCCACGGTCGACAACGTCATCGAGGCGGCCGGCGCCCTGGTCGGCGACGTCGGCGAGGGCATCGGTTCGAACTCCTGGGTCGTCTCGGGTGAGCTCACCGAGTCCGGGATGCCGCTGCTGGCCAACGACCCGCACCTGGGCGCGGCGATGCCCAGCGTCTGGCACCAGATCACCCTGAAATGCCGCACCGCCTCGGCCGGGTGCCCGTTCAACGTCAGCGGGTTCGGCTTCTCGGGCGTGCCCGGTGTGATCATCGGGCACAACGCGCACATCGCGTGGGGGTTCACGAACCTGACCACCGACGTGACCGATCTGTACCTGGAGAAGATCCAGGGCGACGAGTACTGGCGCGACGGCAAGCTGGTGCCGCTGCAGATCTCGCACGAGACGATCAAGATCGCAGGCTCCAAGGACGTCGACCTCGAGATCCGCGCCACGAACAACGGGCCGATCATCTCCAGCGCGGGCGACTACGCCGCGATCGCGACACACCCCTACACCGGCACGGGCGGCAAGATCGCGCCCGTGCAAGGCGCGCCCGAGGGCGAGACGGCCGTCGCGCTGAAGTGGACGGCACTGACACCGGGCACCACCGCCGAGGCGATCTTCACGCTCGACTCCGCCCAGGATTTCGCCGACTTCCGTGCTGCGGCCGCCCAGTTCGACGTGCCCGCGCAGAACCTGATCTATGCCGACGTCGAGGGCAACATCGGCTATCAAGCACCGGGCAAGCTGCCCCTCCGCGGGGCCGGCGACGGCTCGCTGCCGCAGCCGGGCTGGGACTCGGCCTACGACTGGAAGGGCTTCATCCCGTTCGACAAGCTCCCCGTCTCGTACAACCCCGATTCCGGCTACATCGTCACCGCGAACAATGCCATCGTGGGCACGGATTATCCGTACTTCCTCACCAACGACTGGGACTACGGATGGCGCGCGGCGCGCATCGAGGCGCTCATTGCACGCAAGTCGGCTGCGCACAAGCTGACGATCGCCGACATGCGCGACATCCAGGCCGACACCGAGTTCTGGATCGGCAAGAAGCTGATCGCCGCCTACACCGACATCACCGTCGACGACGCCGACATCCAGGCCGCGCTCGATCTGTTCCAGGAATGGGACGGCCACAATGACCCGGGCTCGGCGGCGGCCGCCTATGCCAACGCGGTGTGGGACGAGCTCACGCAGGACCTGTTCGCGCGCCGCGCGGATCCCGCTCCGGTGACGGGGCAGGACCGGATGTTCCTGGTCGTGAACACCCTCCTGGACACTCCGGACTCGCCGTGGTGGACCAACGAGCAGATCGGCGTGAGCGGCCGCCACGACATGCTGGTGAAGGCGGCCACCGACGCGTATGCGCGGCTGGCGAAGCTCGCCGGCTCGCGTCCGGAGAACTGGACCTGGGCCGGCATCCACACCCTGACCCTGACCAGCGGCACATTCGGCCAGTCCGGCATCGCGCCGATCGAGTGGCTGTTCAACCGCGGCCCGTACGGCGTCGGCGGCGGGTCGAGCGTGGTCGACGCGACCGGCTGGATCGTCGGCGACGGGTTCGGCGTCGTCACGGTGCCGTCGATGCGCATGGTCGTGGATCTGTCGGACTTCGACCGCTCGACGTGGACGAACCTGACCGGCGAGAGCGGGCACGCGTTCCACCCGAACTACGACGACCAGGTGGATGCCTGGCGGCACGTCCGCGCGCTGCCGTGGGCATTCTCGGCGAAGGCCGCACGTGCCGCCGCGACGCACACGCTGGTGCTGCAGCCCTGAGCCGGCGGGGGTGGTCGCGCCCCGTCGATGGCCCGCCACCCGCCCCCGGCATCCCGCCATCGTTGTGCCATCGATACCGAACGCACACACCGGGCGGTCAGCATTCTCGGATGAACCGTCCAGAAACCGCGCATAGCGTGGCACGGTCCGGCGAAGCCACCCGAGGGTTTCGGCGGATGCCTCGGTACGGCCTGCGGGCCGTATGGGTCAGCAGCCGGCTCCGGCCGGTCCGCGCCGTCACGAACACGAAGTCCCGATCCGGGGCCGACGATCGCCGCGACGTGCCCGCCGAGGCGACCAACCCATCCGATCCGCATCCGCTGAAGTGCGGCCCGACACCAGACCGGCCTGAGACGACCGGCCTCTGGCACGGTGGGAGAGCAAGAACATCGGAGCCCCGTGCGCCTTCGCGCCCTCACCCTCTCGCAGAAGTCCCTCCTCGTCGCCGCGTCTGTCGCGGCATCCCTCGGAATCGTCGCCGTTCCGGCCAGCGCCGGGGCCACCGCCCCCACCGCCACCGAGGTCACCGCCGCCGTCGCGCCGGCCCCTCGCTCCGTCGACTATGACGCCGCCTACTTCGCCAGTGTGGCCCGCGGCGCCGCACAGCTCGCCCAAGGCAAGGTGAGCAGCACCACCCTGAAGGTGCAGATCGCGCTCGTCGAGGACTCGGCGAGCATGTCGGCGTTCTCGGCACAGATCCAGATCGACCAGCTGCGTGAGCTCACCTCGCGCGTGGCCGCCCAGGTCGTCAGCTACGACAAGTCGCAGGCCCGCAAGGCCGCCGAGGCCAAAGCCGCCGAGGCCAAAGCCGCGAAAGAGGCGGCGCGCAAGGTCGCCGCGCGGCAGAGTACAGCCTCGCCCGCCTCGGTGGGCACCGCCGTGCCGGTGTCTTCCGGGGACAATTCGCCCGCGGCGGCCCGCGCCTACGCGCGCAGCCTGATGGCGAGCAAGTACGGCTGGGGCGCCGACCAGTTCACGTGCCTCAACTCGCTGTGGAACCGCGAGTCGGGATGGCGCGTGCACGCCGCCAACCCGAGCGGCGCCTACGGCATCCCCCAGGCGCTGCCGGGCTCGAAGATGGGCGCCGGCTGGCAGAACAGCGCTCAGGTGCAGGTCGCGTGGGGCCTGGGCTACATCAAGGCCCGCTACGGCACGCCGTGCGGTGCGTGGGGCCACTCCCAGTCCGTCGGCTGGTACTGACCCGGCGGCGTCGCACGCGGCGTGAGCGGGCCGGTGCCGACCCGAGCCATTCACGGTGTTGCGCCGCGGGGGCTCCCCCCGCGTCAGCCGCCGGGACGGGGCGGGGCACCAGAACCACCCGGGGCGTCGTGGCGACCCGGGTCGCCGGCGGGGGGCTCGGGCGAGTCGGCCTCGGCCAACTCGTCCACGACCATCGAGGCCTGGTCGAGGCGCCCGTTGCGGTACGCCTGGCGGCCGATCATGTGCGCCGACAGCGGCGCCGTCGCCAGCTGGATCAGCACCACCGGCACCAGGAACGCCGTGACCGGCCACGACCGCATCGCCAGCGCGATCGCCACACAGATCAGCAGCAGCCCGAGCACCTGCGGCTTGGTCGCCGCATGCAGGCGCGTGGGCACGTCCCGAAACCGCACCACGCCGATCGCGGCGGTCAGGCACAGCAGCGCTCCGGCCAGCACCAGCGCCAGCGCGATCGCATCCAGCACGGCGTTCACGGGCCATCCTTCCGCGCGACGAACCGGGCGATGGCGATCGAGCCGAACACACCCACGGCGGCGATGATCAGCAGCACCGGCAGCGTGCGGGCGTGGTGGCCGATCACCATGTCGGTGCCGAGGACGCACAGCACCTCGGTCAGCAGCACATCCGCCGCCACGGCGCGGTCCAGGATCGACGGGCCGCGCACGATCCGCCACAGCGTCACCAGCGCGGCGACGGCGAAGACGCCGTAGATCGTCCAGATCAGCCAGCTCATCGTGCACCCCCCGCGGCATCCGCCGTCACTTGCCGCAGCTGCGCGCGCGAGCCCACGGCGCGCACGATCCGCCGCTCCCAGCGCAGCACGCTGGCGCGCTGCCGGTCGACGTCGGCCATCGTGTGCACGCCGATGAAATGCAGATACAGGATGCGTCTGCCGTGATCGGCGTGCACCACGAGCGACCCGGGGATGAGGGATGCGGTGACCCCCACATGCGTCATGATCAGGTCGTCGTCGGTGCGCAGCTGCACGGCGATGATCGCCGTGCCGGGCTGGCGCCGCAGATCGATCGCCTGCCACGCGACCGTCAGCGAGCTGAGCACGACCGCGCTCAGGAACGTGACGACGTAGACCAGTCCCCACCACAGGTTGATCCGGCCGGACAGCTCGGCCGGCGGCAGCCGGAACACGCGAGTCACCAGCAGCGCCACGACCAGGCCGGTCACTAGCGCCAGCACCGTGAACTGGCCCCACAGCAGCATCCACAGCGCGATCAGCCACACGAAGAAGGGCAGCTGCCGCCAGGCCGATCGCAGCGCGTTCATCCGCCCACCTCGCCGGTGAGCTGGCTGACGTGCACCGGCTCCGAGATGCCGGTGCCGATCCGCGCACACAGGTCGTACAGCGGGCCGGCGAACACGGTCAGCGCGATCGTGACGGCGACCATGCCGGCCGTGGCGGCGGTCATGATCCGCGGAATGACGCGCTTCTGCGTCACCGTGCCCGCCGCCGGCGCCGCCTGCAGGTAGTCGAAGCGCTCGACGGTCTCACGCTCGGACTCCGACAGGTCCTCCTCCTCGCGCCAGAACGACAGGTTCCACGCGCGCATCAGCGCATACAGCGTCAGCAGCGAAGTGAGGATGCCGCCGGCGATCAGCACGATCATCAGCGGCGTGCCCACGGCCGCCGCGGCGTTGAACAGCGCGTACTTGCCGATGAACCCGGAGAACGGCGGCAGGCCGCCCAGGTTGATCGCCGGGATGAAGAACAGCACCGCCAGCAGCGGCGCCGCCCGCATCAGGCCCTTCACCTTCAGGATCGACGTCGACCCGGCACGCCGCTCGATCAGCCCGACCGCGAGGAACAGGGTGGTCTGCACGACGATGTGGTGCACGATGTAGTACGCCACCGCGCCGAACCCGGCCGGCGTCGCGATGGCCAGGCCGAACACCATGTAGCCGATGTGGCTGACCAGGGTGAACGAGAGGATGCGCTTGAGCTCGGCCTGCGCGATCGCACCGAGGATGCCGATGATCATGGTCGCCAGACCCACGATCAGCAGCAGCGTGTTCACGTCGTTGGAGGGGAACAGCTGCGTCTCGGTGCGGATCATGGCGTACACGCCGACCTTGGTCAAAAGGCCCGCGAACACCGCGGTCACCGGCGCCGGCGCCGTCGGATACGAGTCGGGCAGCCAGAACGACAGCGGGAACACGGCCGCCTTGATCGCGAACGCGATCAGCAGCATCAGGTGCAGCACCAGCTGGGTGGACTGCGGCAGCTGATCCATCCGCTCGGCGATCTGCGCCATGTTCACGGTGCCCAGCGCCCCGTAGATCATCGCGATGGCGGCGAGGAAGATCACCGACGAGACCAGCGACACCACGATGTAGACGACGCCGGTGCGGATGCGCGACTCGGTGCCGCCGAGGGTGATCAAGACGAACGAGGCGACCAGCAGGATCTCGAACCCGACGTACAGGTTGAACAGGTCGCCTGCGATGAACGCGTTGAAGATCCCGGCCGACAGGATCAGATACGTGGGGTGGAAGATCGTCACCGGCGTCTCGCCGTCACCGTCGGCCGAGCCCTGCCCGACCGAGAACAGCAGCACCGCCAGCAGCACGACCGCCGACACACCCACCAGCAGTGCGGCGAGCCGGTCCACGTACAGCACGATGCCGAACGGCACCGGCCAGCCGCCGACCGAGACCGCCAGCGGCACGCCCGAGGCATCCACCGTCACCAGCAGGATCGCGGCGATGATCAGCACCGCCGACAGGGTGATGACGGATGCCGCGACCTGCACGCGGCGCCGGCGCCCGGCCACGAGCGCCACGGCGGCGCCCAGCAGTGGGAGCGTCACGATCAGGGGGACGAGCGCGTTCATGAGCGGTTCCCCCCGTCGTCCGGGCCCGCCGGGTCGTCGCGGCGGTCCGGGTCCTCCGGCCGCTCCGTGCCGCCCGGTCGCTCCGCGCCGCCCGACCGCTCTCCGGCGTCCGGCCTGCGGGGGTGCGGCCTGTCGACCGGTGCGTCGTCGACGACAGCGGCGAGGTCCCGGTGGTGGATGACGGTGATCGGCGCCGTGGCGGTGTCGACGAAGTCCGAGAAGATCGCCTCGTCGGCCGTCTCCACCTCGACCTCGTCGTCCAGCGCGTCTTCTTCGGCGAGGTGCTCGGCGGCGCGCATCGCGACATCATCGAGGTCGTCCTCGACGGTGTCGGCCTGACCCAGCTGCCACGACCGGTAGATCAGCGCGAGCAGGAACGCCGAGACCGCGAAGGTGATCACGATGGCGGTCAGCGTCATCGCCTGCGGCAGCGGATCGCTGAACTCGCCCTTGTCGGCGTCGCCGAAGAACGGTGCGATCCCGGGCCGGCCCATCACGATCAGCAGCAGCAGGTTGGCCGCGTTGCCCAGCAGCAGAAAGCCGATCAGCACCCGGGTCAGGCTGCGCTCGAGCATCGCGTAGACCCCGCCGGCGAACAGCACGGCCATGATCACGATGAGCACTCCGCTCACGTTCATCGGGTGCCCACCTCCCCGCGCTCGCCGGTGCGCAGCTCATGCAGCTGCCGATCGACCTCGGCGCCGAGGCTGCGCAGCACATCCAGCACCAGCCCGATCACCACCAGGTAGACGCCGACGTCGAAGATCGTCGACGAGACCAGCTCGAGATGGCCGAGCACCGGGATGTCGGCCTCCCACACCGTGCTGGTCAGCGGCGCCGCGCCGAACAGCAGCGGCACGACGGCGGCCGCGACGGCCAGGATCATGCCGACGCCCAGCAGCCGTCCGGCATCCATCGGCGCGGCGGCGCCGAGCTCATAGCGACCGCCCGCGATGTAGCGCATCACCAGCGCCATGCCGGCCACCAGGCCGCCGGCGAACCCGCCGCCGACCAGGTTGTGCCCGGCGAACAGGATGTACAGCGACGCCACGATGATGGTGTGGAACAGGATCCGAACGATCACCTCGAGCATCATCGAGCGGTCCTCGGCGCGCACCCGCCGGCCGCCGACCAGCCAGACGCGGCGCCCGCCGTTGCCGGACCGCTGCCGCTGCAGTCCGTCGTCGGTCTCGATCAGCAGCCGGCGCGAGCGCCCGACGGCGCGCGGCAGCGCCGACAGCGATGACAGCAGGTCGGCACGGTGCGTGACGAAGACCAGGGATGCCACTCCGGTGGCGGCGAGGATGAGCACCGACAGCTCACCCATCGTGTCCCACCCCCGCAGGTCGACCAGCGCCACGTTCACGACGTTCCTGCCGTGGCCGAGGTGGTAGGCGAGCTCGGGGAACTCGTCCGAGATCGGCCGCGCCTGCCGGGCGCCGGTGGCCACGATCGCGACGCCCGCCATCACCAGGCCGACGGCCGCACCCAGCACGCCGCGGGCGATCGGCCACACCGATGCGTGATGCTCGCCCAGTCGGGACGGGATCCGCCGCAGCACCAGGGCGAAGGCGACCATCGTCACGGTCTCGACGAGCACCTGGGTCAGGGCGAGGTCGGGGGCGCCGCTGGTGGCGAACAGCAGGATCATGCCGAGCCCGGTGACCGACACCAGCACGACGCCGGTGTAGCGCTTGCGTGCGCGCACCGCCAGCAGGGCGGCCACGATCATCAGCGGCGCCGCGAGCACCTGCATCGGCGTGTGCCAGGCATCCACCTGTGCGCGCCACTGCGGGCTCGCCAGCAGCGCCGTGCCCTCGGCGGCGACCAGCACGACGAACACGGTGCCGACATACACCGGCAGCGACCCGCGCTGGGTCGCGCCGGTGACGGTGACCGCGGCGCGTGCGATGGCGCGCAGCACTAAGTTGTAGGCATCCACAGCGGAGAACGGCAGCAGGCGGCGCCGGCTGTCCCAAGCCAGGCGGCGCGCGGTCCAGAAGATCAGCGCACCGGCGGCCAGCGTGCCCAGCGAGATCCACAGCTCCGGCCCGAAGGCGTGCCACAGCGACAGGTGCGCGGCCACCGCCGTCCCAACGGCGGCGGGTACGGTGTCGGCGTAGCGGGCCAGCACCGGGTCGAGCAGCCCCACCACGGCACCGCCGGCCAGCGTGAGCGCGGCCATCAGCACCGGGCCCGCGACGAACCCGGCCGGCGGAGACGGCCAGTCGGTGGCCGGCAGCGCCGCCCCGGCGCCATCCCTCTTCGTCCAGAACGCGCCCCACACGAACCGGATGCCGTATGCCACGGTCAAGGCGGACCCTGTGACCGCGCCGACCAGAGCCAGCACGGCCCAGCCCGTGCCGATCGAGCTCTCGTGCAGCAGCGCGGCCAGCATCCCCTCTTTGGCTGCGAAGCCGATCGTCGGGATCACGCCGGCCATCGAGCAGACCGCGACGATCGAGACCGTCGCCAGGACCGGCGCCTGCCGGCCCACGCCCGACAGGTCGCGGATGTCACGCGTGGACAGCTGCCGGTCGATGACGCCGACGATCAGGAACAGGCAGGACTTGAACAGCGCATGGCTGATCAGCAGGGCCAGCCCGGCCAGCGCGGCATCGCGGGTGCCGAAGCCGAGCACCACGGTCAGCAGGCCGAGCTGGCTGACCGTGCCATAGGCGAGCAGGCGTTTGAGGTCGGTCTCGCGCAGCGCCTGGATGCCGCCCAGCAGCATCGTGAACACGCCCAGGATCACCAGGATCGGCCGCCACGGCCCGATCAGCGCGAAGGCCGGGGCCAGCCGCGCGATCAGGTAGATGCCGGCTTTGACCATCGCAGCCGCGTGCAGGTAGGCGCTGACCGGGGTCGGTGCGGCCATCGCACCGGGCAGCCAGAAGTGGAACGGGAAGATCGCCGATTTGCTCAGCGCCCCCACCAGCACGAGCACGATCGCGGCGTCGACCACCGGTCCGGCGGGCGGGTCGGCGAGGATGCCGGACAGGCTCGTGGTACCCGCGGCGACCACCAGCAGCACGACGCCGACGAGCATCACCAGGCCGCCGATCGTGGTCACCAGCAGCGCCTGCAGCGCCGCACGGCGGCTGGCGCCGCGGCGGTGGTAGAAGCCGATCAGCAGGTAGCTGAGGACGCTGGTGACCTCCCACAGCATCACCAGCACGACGATGTCGTCGATCAGCACGAGCCCGTACATCGCCCCGGCGAAGCCCAGCAGCACGGCGGCGAACTGTCCGACGCCCTCCAGCGATCCCGCGAAGTACCACCGGCAGTACAGCAGCACCACGGCGCCCACGCCGGTGACGATCAGCGCCATGATCCAGCCGAGCACGTCCATGCGCATCGAGATGCTCAGGTGCAGGCTCGGAATCCAGGCATATGCCTCAGACGGAGTCTGCCCGGACAGCACGGCGGGCGCCTGCAGTGCGGCGTGCACGAAGGCGACCAGCGGCAGTGCGGCGGCGACGTAGAACGCGCGCGAACCCCACACGCGCACGAGCGGCGGCAGCATCAGCGGGACCAGCACGAACGCGGCGAGGAGGATCAGCATCGTGCAGGTCCTCCTCGGTTCGGGGGTTGCGGTCAATTCTACGGTTGCGCACCCTCCGGCCTCGGGCGGAGGTCGCACGATCTCGGCCCGGACGCACCGCACCGGCGGCGATCCGGTGTGCCGCGGGCGACATCCTACGATCCCGCCCGGTCGGCGGGCCGGCCCGGTCAGGCCGGGCCGGTGGTGTTGCCGGCGCGGAAGGTGCAGGTGAAGCGGAAGGATGCCGCGGCCTCGCCGCCCAGCATCGCGGCGACGGCCTGACCGGCGGCACGGCCCTTGTCCGCGGCCGGTTGCGCCATCGTGGTGAGCCGGTAGGGGGCCAGGCCGTCCACCGTGATGCCGTCGAATCCGGTGACGCTGAGATCTTCCGGCACCCGCAGTCCCGCCTCTTCGGCGGCTCGGATGACGCCGGCCGCGAGCAGGTCGCTCTGCGCGATCACGGCCGTCGGGCGCGCGGCGCCGCCGGCCAGCAGCACCCGGCCGGCGGCCAGACCCTCGTCGATCGAGCTCGCGGCGGCGGCGTAGGCGACGGCATCCGGATACACATCGCGCAGCCCGTCGAGCCGGTCGCGCGTGACGCCGACGGTGACCTCCGCACCCGCGGCGATGAACCCGCGCAGGCGGGCGGCATCCGTGGGCAGCGTCACGGTGGCCACCCGCTCGTGCCCGAGTGAGCGGAGATGCCGCGCCATCTGCTGCTGCGCCTCGCGGTTGTCCAGATCGATCTGAGGCACGCCGTCACCGGCATCCCCTTCGATGACGACGACCGGGATGCCGCGACGCAGCACCGTGGCCAGCGAGTCGCGCAGGCGCCCGCTGCAGCCCACCAGCACCGCGGCATCCAGCGGGGCCGAGGTCAGCGTGGGCAGCCGGCCCTCGTTGTCGTCATCGCGCAGCAGCAGCAGGCCGGCGCCCAGCGGACTGACGCCGTCGGCGAGGCCGTCCATCATCACGGTGTTCACCGGGTCGAGGAACGCCGTGCCCAGGTGCTCTTCGAACACGACCCCGACGATGCCGCTGCGGCCCAGGCGCAACGAGGCGGCGCGCGGGTCGGGCCCGGTGTAGCCGAGCTCGGCGGCCGCGTCGAGCACGCGCTGCCGAGTGGCGGCCGAGCTGGGCGTCTTGCCGCTGAAGACGACCGACGCCGTCGACGGTGCGACGCCGGCGCGGCGGGCGACATCGGCGATCGTGGCTCTGCGCGTGTTCATCCTCCCCGATGCTACCGGTTCGGCCTGGCGATTCGCCGAATCGATTCGATACACTGTCCTGGTGGAACTCGCTCTCGCTCATCCGCAGCTCGTGCGCTGGCGCACCGCGATCTTCGCGATCTTCCTGGCCAGCGGGCTGAGCATCGCCACCTGGGCGGCACGCGTGCCGGCGATCCGCGACACCCTCGGCATCACCCGCACCGGCGTCGGCCTGATGCTGCTGATCGGTGGCATCGCCTCGATCGTCGGGCTGTCCACCAGCTCGGTGATCCTCGCCCGCTGGGGGGCGCGCCGGTCGATGCTGACGATGATGGTCACCTTCGCCGTCGGCATCACCGTCATCGGGATCGGCACGGACATCCTCGATTCGTGGCTCGTAGTCACCGTCGGCCTCGTGCTGTGGGGCTTCGGCAACGGCTGCCTCGACGTGATCATGAACGTCGAGGGCGCCGCGATCGAGAAGCAGGTCGGCAAGACGATCCTGCCGCTGTTCCACGCGTTCTTCAGCTTCGGCACCGTGATCGGCGCCGGCCTGGGCGCGGCGGCCATCGCGCTGGGCATGGTGCCCGGGGTGCATCTGCCGATCATGGCGGCGATCATCGTCGTGATCGGGATCGTCAGCGTCGCGAACGTGCCGGTGCGCGAAGCGGCGATGGATGCTCCGGACGCCGCCGCGCAGAAGGCGGCCTGGCGCGACCGGCTGCGGTCGGCGCTGTCGGTGTGGCGCGAGCCGCGCACCTATGCCCTCGGTCTGATCATGCTGGGCATGTCGTTCGCCGAGGGGGGCGCGAACGACTGGCTGGCGCTGGGCGTGGTCGACGGTCACGGCGCGGCCGAGGCGATGGGCGCGGCGGCGCTGGCGACCTTCTCGATCTGCATGACCGTGGTGCGCATCTTCGGCGGCCCGATCGTGGACCGCATCGGCCGGGTCGCTGCGCTGCGGATGCTGGCGGTGCTGGCCACCGCGGGGCTGCTGCTGTTCATCCTCGCGCCGAACCTGCCGCTGGTCTTCGTCGGAGCGGCGCTGTGGGGCATGGGCGCCTCGCTCGGCTTCCCGCTCGGGATGTCGGCCGCCGCCGACGATCCCGCGCATGCCGCCGCCCGGGTCAGCGCCGCCGCCACGATCGGGTATGTGGCGTTCCTGGCCGGGCCGCCGGCGCTGGGCTTCATCAGCGACCACATCGGCCTGCTGAACACGCTGTACATCCTGGTCGCGCTGATCGTGGTGTCCGGCTTCGCGTCGGGCGCAGCCAAGCCCATCGCCGGCTCGGTGGTGGGCGCCGGCCAGCCTGCGGTGCGGGAGGGCGGGGCCGGCTGACGGCATCCCAGTCGCCGTCAGGCCGGGCGCCGGAAGGCTGATGCTCCGACCAGCGCGACCGCCAGGTGCGCAATGCCGATCCCGACGGCCGCCAGCACCACGCCGCCCCAGGCCGCGGCATCCACCTCGCCGCCGAGCATCCGTCCGAGCACGACCGTGGCCGCAATGGCACCGAGGTACCGCGTGGACTGGAGCAGGCCGGATGCCACGCCCACGGCATCCGGGGGAGCAGCACGACGGACGGCCTCGGTCATGGCGAGCGAACCCATGCAGTACGGGATCCCCATCACGGCGGTCATCACCAGTATCCAGACCGGAGCGATCGTGATGACGCCGATGCCCAGCGCGACGGTCGCCACCAGCAGAAGGATCCCGGTGCCGATGAGTACGGGCGCCAGACCCCGCCGGTCGATCGTCCGCGCCACGAACGGCGCAAGTGCGATCGTCATGCCCGACAGCGGCAGCATAAGCAGACCGACGATCGCGGTCGAGTATCCGCCGTACGATTCGAGGAACTGCGGCAGCCCGAAGAACGCCACATAGTAGAGCGCGGCGAACACCGTGAACCCGAGATACGTCCACGTGAGCGCCCGGTTCGCGGCCAGCATCCGTACGTCGATGAACGGAAAGCGGGCGCGGCGCTCGCGCCACACGAACAGCGCGAGGGCCACGGCGCCGATGGCCAGCAGCAGCCAGAGCGCCTCCCCTGCCGCGCCCAGAGCCGCGACCAGGAGCGAGACAACCGCGACCGTGAACGCGACCACGCCCGCGGGGTCGAGCACGCGCATGACGGCCGCGGGCGACACCGCGCCGCGTGGTTCGTCGGGCGGGGCGAGCGTGAGGACGCCCACCAAGGCCGCGAGTGCCAGCGGGATGTTCACGAGGAAGATCGCGGGCCACCCGGCGAGCGCGATCAGCAGGCCGCCGATCACCGGCCCCAGCGCGGCCGCAGTGGTGTTCGCGATCTGGATGCGGGCCAGCAGCCGCGGGGGAGAGGCACCTGAAGCGTGCGCCAGCGGACCGACCAGGGCCACCGCAGCCGGGAATGCGACCGACGTGCCGATCGCCATGATCCCGCGGGCGACAAGTACGAGTTCGAACCCGCCCAGCGGAGCGATCGCGCCGGCGACGACGACGAGCACCATCCCGGCCACGAAGACACGTCGGGCTCCGAAGGCATCCGCCATGCGGCCCATCAGCGGCTGTGCGACGGTCGAGGCGATGTAGAAGACCGTGATCACCCAGGTCACCGCGGCGATGCTCAGGCCGAAGTCGTGCTGCAGCGACAGCAGGGCGACGGCGATCATCGACGAGTTCAGCGCATTGAGCGTGGTACCCAGGCTGAGCGCGGAGATCGTCAGACCGACCCGGCGCGCATTCCACCCGTCCGCAGCCACGCATAGATCCTCTCACCGGCGCGGGAGGCCACATCTCCGTCCCTGCGCTATGAGAAGCAGAATGCCGCGATCATGCGGCCGCGTCGGCGCGCGATGCGGGGGCCGCAGTGAGGGCACGGTCTCGAGCCATCCCACAGGCCCCCAGCAGGTGGATCAGGGCGAAGACCGCGGCGACGATGAAAACCGCGACGCTCGCTTGGAGCACCGCACCGGGATCCTGCGCGCCGCCGCCGCCGGTCTCGAGGATCGACTTCGCAACAGCGCCGAGCACCGCGACCCCGAGCGCCTGTCCGAGCGAGCGAAAGAAGGTGACGAGCCCCGTCACCACGCCCCGCTGCTCCCACGGAACGCTCTCCTGCACGGCGACGAGGCCCGGGATCGTCGTGAAGCCGAATCCGACGCCGACCAGCGCCGCGCACACCGCGACAGTCCACGCCGAGGGGAACGGGGCGAGCGCCGCCATCCCGACGGCGCCGGCGAGCGTGATGACTGCCCCGAGCAGCGTGGTGGCCCGCACCCCCCAGCGCAGATACAGCGTCGCGGCCAGCGCCGACGACGCGGGGGTGCCGATCGCCATCGCCGCCACCGCCACGCCTGCCCACACTGGTGAGATGCCGGCTGACACCTGCAGATACGTGGGTGCGAACGCGGTCAGGGCCACCATGATGCCGCCCATCATGACGCCGAGCACGGCGAGCATGACCACCAGCCGCTGCCGGAACAGCGGGAGCGGGATCACCGGTTCGGCCGCCCGCGTCTCGCGCAGCAGGAACAGGCACATGAGCACGATGCCGCCGCCGAACACGCCGAAGCTCGTCGGCGACGCCCAGCCCCACGCATCGCCGCCCTCGAGCAGCCCGAGGATGAGCAGCGTGAGACCACCGGTGACCAGAATCGCTCCGAGCACGTCGATGCGGTGGGTGCGGTGGGTGACCTTCTCGCGGATGTTGCGGTGGATGAGCCATGCGGCGAGCGCGCCGAGCGGCAGGTTGATGAGGAAGACCAGGCGCCACAGGTCGAACATCGCGAACAGGCCGCCGACAGCGGGGCCGATCACGGATGCCGTGGCCAGTGTGACCGCCAGGTATCCCTGTACCCGAGCCCGCTCACCGCGCTCGTACAGGTCGCCGATGACGGTGAGCGCGAGCGGCTGGATCGAACCGCCGCCGAGCGCCTGCACGACGCGGAAGACGATGAGAGAGGGCATGCTCCACGCCAGTGCGCACAGCACCGAGCCCAGCACGAAGACGGCGATACCGAACAGAAGCAGGCGTGTGCGGCCGATCGTGTCGGCGAGCTTCGAGAACACCGGCACGGTGACGGCCATCGTCAGCAGATAGACCGAGAACAGCCAAGGAAACGACGTGAATCCGCCGATGTCGGCAACGATCGACGGTACCGCCGTCGATATCACCCACGCCGACATCCCGATCAGGAAAGTCGCGACCAGCAGCGCGAGCAACGCCGGGCCGCGCTGCTCGCGCAATCCGACGGCCACGCTAGATCGCGTCCTCCGCCTGACTGCTGATCGGCTCGAGCCGCACGCTCACCACGGCGGCCTGCCCGGCCGCGACGCGGGCGAGGCCGGTGCGCAGGGCACCCGCCAGGTCGTCGGCTGAGGTCACCGTCGCACCCCAGGCGTTCCCGGCCGCCGCGGCGATGCCCGGCAGATCGGCGCTCTGCTGCAGGTTCACCCAGTAGCGGTCAGTGCGGTCCGCCGTCATGCCGGGGTGCTGCCGGTGGAGGTTGCGCTTGGTCGCGTTCCATCCGCCGTTGTCCAGGATCACGGTGAGCACCGGTAGCCGGTAGCGATCGGCCACCCAGAACGTGGATGACGGAATGCCGAAGAAGTAGGTGCCGTCGCCCACGATGCTGACCACGGTGCGGTCGCCGACGGCGAGCTTGACGCCGAGGGCGCCGCCGCCGGACCAGCCCAGCGACGTGCCGCGATTGCCATAGAGGGTGCCCTCGCGTCGGCGCGGCAGATGCCGCCACACGGCGGGCGCCTCCGAGATGGCTTCGTTCAATACGACGGCGTCGTCATCGAGGAGACCGGCCAGAACGTGCGCGACGCTGCCCGGGGTGAGCTGCCCACGCGCCAGCTCAGCGGCCGCCTCTGCAGTCCATGCGCTGCGCTGCGCGCGCGATCGCTCCCGAAGCTCGGCGGCCCGCGCGGCGTGTCGGGCGTCGGGCTGGAATCCGTCGGTGCGCTCAAGCAGCTGCATCAGCACGACACCCGCGTCAGCGCGCACGACACGATGGGCGGGCAGGTACCAGAGCGGGATGCGCTCCTGCAGCGGGTCGTCGTTGATGACGTAGATCGTCGCGTCATCGCGCGGGCGCGCGGCTGCCGGCATCCACGGCGCGTCCGTGTCGAGCGCGACGATGACGTCGGCGTCCTCGAGAAGGGGCAGTGGATCGTCCCCGAGATGCAGCGGATGATCGCGGGGGAAGCTGAGCACCTCGGCGTTGACCTCCACGACCGGGATCGCGAACCGTTCGGCGAGTTCGACGAGCCTGCCCATGGCGCCGTGCCGTCGTCCGAGATAGCTGGTGACGATGAGGGGATGCTCCGCTTGGCTCAGGTCACGTGCGAGGTTCTCGATGACGTCGGCGAGCGCCGGGATCGGGGCGATCGCCGCCCAGCCGGTCGCGCGGATGCCCGGATCGGGTACGTGCTCTGCCAGGACCTCGCGCGCGCCGGTCAGATACACGGGGCCGGCCGGGGCGCTGGCCGCGAGTTGCAGCGCCCGCCGTACGATCTGCGGCACGTTCCGGCCGGTGCGGATGTCGTAGTTCCACTTGACGTACTGCCTGACCAGGGCATGCTGGTCCGGGGCGTCCTGCAGATGGTTCACATGCGTGTTCCGCGTGCCCGCGAGCTCACCCTCGAGTGTGTACGGGGTGAGGCCCGCGAAGATGAACACCGGCACGCGTGATCGGGCGGCGTTGTGCACGGCGCCGCCGAGGTTCGCGGTGCCGACGTCGGTGTGCACGAAGACACCCTGGGGGCGACCCGTCACCGCCGCGTAGCCGTGTGCGGCACTGAGCGCCGTGTACTCGTGCGGGCAGAGGATGACGGCAGGCTCGGTCACCCCGCGCTCACGGTCATCGGCGAGTGCTTCGATGATGGCGGGGTGATCGCTGCCGAAGTTCGCGAACAGGTGGGTGACACCGGCTTCGCGCAGCGTCGAGACGAGGAGGTCCGCCGCCGTGGTCATCGCCGCTGCCCGTCGTCGGCAGCGCGGCCGACGGAGGGGTCGGGAAGAGTCTGCACGTCGACGCTGTGGAACTGCAGGTACTCGTCGATGCCGTAGGGCGAGCCCTCCCATCCGACGCCCGACTGCTTCCACCCGCCGAACGGGATCTCGCGCGTACCCACCGGGCTGAACAGGTGGCTGTTGACGATCGTCATGCCCGACTCGATGCGTCCGGCGACCTCGGTCGCGTGCTCCAGCGACCGTGACCACACCGACGAGCAGAGCCCGTACTCGGTGTCGTTGGCCATCGCGATCGCCTCCTCCTCGGTGTCGTAGGCGACCACCGGCAGCACCGGACCGAACTGCTCTTCGCGGACGAGCTCGTCGTCGTGCTCGGCGTCCAGCACCACGGTCGGGCGGAGGAAGTACCCTTCGTCCCACGCATCCGGGTCCAGCACGGTGCCGAGCTGACGGACATCGCGACCCGCCGCCACTGCCCGCTCGCGCAGCCCGCGCACCTTCTCGAACTGACCTGCGTTGTTGAGCGGACCCATGGTCGCGCGCGGGTCCAGCGCGTCGCCGACGGTGATGGCGTCCACCCGTTCGGCGAGCAGCTCCCCGAACTCGGCGAGCTGTGCACGGGGCACGTAGATGCGCTTCACGGCGAAGCACACCTGACCGGCACGGCGGAACGCGGAGTCGGCGATCCGGTCGGCGGTCACCGCGAGGTCGGCGTCGCTCAGGACGATCGCAGGGTCGTTGCCGCCGAGCTCGAAGTGCACTCCGGTGAGCCGATCGGCAGCCTGACGCATCACGTGCCGCGCGGTCTCGCCCCCACCGGTGAACGAGATCTTCCGGACCGACGCGTGGCCGATCAGGGCTGCGCCGACTTCACCTTGCCCGTTCACGATGTTCACGACGCCGGCAGGGAGAATGGATGCCGCCAGCCGGCCGATCAGCGTCACGCCCAACGGCGCGAACGGCGAGGGCTTGAGCACGACCGTGTTGCCCGCCGCGATCGCCGGCGCGATCTTGTTCGCCGTGAGCACGAGCGGCGCATTCCATGGAACGATGCAGGCGACCACGCCGAAGGGCTTGCGCGACACGACGACCACCGCCCCGTCCGGCCCGGAGTCGTGGCGCATGGGTGCGAGCTTTCCGGGCAGGTGGGAACCAATGCCCCGGAACGCCGCGGCGGCTCCGATGAGCTCTCGACGGATGATCTCCCGGACGCTGCCATTCTCCTGCGCGACGAGGGTGGCCAGGTCGTCGGCGTCGGCGTCGATGGCGTCCGCGATGCGGGTGAACAGGTCGATCCGCACCTCGGCGCTCGTGGCGGCCCATGTGGACGCTGCCGCGGCCGCCGCATCCACAGCCGCGTCGACGTCCGCCACGGTGCCCGCGGCGACCGTACCGACCAGATGCGAGGTGCGGCTCGGGTTGCGCACCTCGATCACGGCCTCGGCGGGCCGTTCGCGCCCGTCGATGAACTGCCCCAGGCGCACCGGCGCCGTCGTGTCGATCATGTGTGCCATGGCCTCTCCTGCGCCTTCTTCACTCCATCTCGGACGCCGCGTGGGGCATCACCAGCGAGAGCAGGTGGCTGCGCAGCGCGAGGAAGTCTTCGCTGGCGCGGGTCTCCACCTGTGAACGAACCTCGCCGAGCGCTACCGGGACGATCTCCTTGACAACGCTCGGGCTCTGCGACAGCACCACGATCCGGTCACTGAGGTAGATCGCCTCATCGATGTCGTGGGTCACCAGCACCACCGTGATCTCGCGCTCGCGTCGCACGCGCAGAATGAGGTCCTCGAGGTCGAACCGGGTCTGAGCATCGACGGACGCGAACGGCTCGTCCATCAGGAGGAGTTCTGGCCGGTAGGACAGCGAGCGCGCGATCGCCACACGCTGCTGCATTCCACCGGAGAGCTCCCAGGGGTACATCTTCCCGACCTGCGAGAGCGCGACGCTGTCCAGCGCGTCCTGGATGCGTTCGGCGCGCTCGGCCTTGGGTATGCGCCGGGCCGCCAGCGGCAGGGCGATGTTCCGGGCGTTCGTGAACCACGGATACAGCGAGCGACTGTAGTCCTGGAAGACCAGCCCGAGCTCGTCCGGCACACTGGTCAGCGAGCGCCCCTCGAACATGACCGAGCCGCGGCTGGCTGGCGCCAGACCTGAGATGCACCGCAGCAGTGTCGTCTTCCCCGCACCACTCGGCCCGACGATGCAGACGAATTCGCCTTTCGTCACCTCGAACGAGACGTCGTCGATCGCCAGGTTCGCCTGGTCGGTCCCCTCGTTGTAGATCTTGCGCAATCCATCGACTGCGAGCACTGTCTCGGTCGCCTGGCTGATGGTCATGGGAGCCTCCTACGAACCGCTCAGCGCGCGCGACCGGTAGTACCACCGGAGGATCATGCGCTCGGCGAACATGAACAGATAGTTGAGTACCGTGCCCAGCACGGCGAGGACGACGATGCCGGTCCACATCTTCTTGATGGCGAACGAGGCCTGCGCCTGCAGGATGAAGTAGCCGATCCCGGATTGGGCAGCCACCATCTCGCTGACCACCATGAGGATGATGCCGACGGTGAGGCTGGCCCGCATGCCGGCGGCGATCTGCGGCGAGGCGCCGGGCAGGACGACGGAGAAGTACTGCCGCCATCCGCCCACGCGCAGCGCACGTGCGGTGTCGAACTTCACCCCGTCGATACCGCGCATTCCGTCGAGCGTGTTCAGCAGTGTGGGCCAGATAGCACCCAGCGCTATGAGCGCGATCTGCCGCATGTCGCCGATGCCGAAGATCGCGATCATCGCGGGCAGCAGTGCCGGCGCCGGCAGCACGTAGAGGAAGTAGATGATGGGGTTCATCGCCGTCCGCACGAGGCGCAGTCGCCAGAGCACCGAACCTCCGACGAGTCCGATGAGAACGCCGGCGACGTATCCGATGAGCAGGTTCTGCACGCTGCTCACGGCGTTCGTCCAGGCTCCGAACACCACCCACTGGTTCCACGTCTCCGTAAGGATGTCCTGCAGAGGCGGAAAGAACGGGGACGTGCTACTGGCGGACAGCACCCACCATGCCACCACCAGCAGTACCGGCAGCCACAGTGGAGTGAACACCCGCCCGAGTCCTGTCAGGCGGATCGCGGGAGTCGAACGCACCCGGACGACGCTCGTGGTGAGCCGACTCATGCGCCTACCGCCCGATTCGATGCCCGAATGTTCCGCTGTGATTCGTGCCAATGCATGAGTCTGCGTTCCAGGAGGAAGAACGCTCCGGTCAGGGTGATCCCGAGCAGACCCGACACGAGAATGTAGGCATACATCGTCGGGTACGCGGAGGTACCCGAATTCTCGGCGAGGAGGATGTTTCTCCCGATGCCCTCGGCGCCGCCGACGATCTCGGCGACGACTGCGAGGATCAGCGCCTGGGCCGAGGCGATCCGCATCCCGGTCACCAGGTACGGCGATGCGCTCGGGATGCTGACGCTGAAGAATCTTCGGACGCCACGCACGCCGAGTGCCCGCGAGGTGTCCAGCACGACCGGGTCCATCGACTGCACGCCGTAGATCACCTGAATGACGAACGGCCAGAACGCGGCGAAGCAGATCAGGAACACCTTCATCGGCAGCGTCGAGCCGGCCACCAAGATCACCAGCGGCAGGATGGCGATGGCGGGGATCGCCTTGAAGATCTCGATGACCGGCGCTGCGCTGCGCAGCGCGAACCGGTTGAACGCAAGCGCGGTGCCCACGGCGATCCCCAGCACGGTCGTGATGACCATGCCGATCACCCAACCCAGGAGCGTCGCGCCCACGGCGCTCCACACCCGACCCGAAACGATCTCATGCCACAGCGCCGTCATCGACTCGGCCATCGTCGGGAACTGGACCGGGCTGACGATGCCGGCAGAAGTCACCCCCTGCCATAGAAGGAGCACGATGAGCACTGCCGCAGGCGGCAGAACCCACGCGGTCCACGCGTTCCTCGTGCTCACCGTGCTCCTCCCTCAGCTGAAATGGGATTACTTCTTCTGAAGCGCTCCCGGATAGACCAGCGTGCTCACGTCGAGCGCCTCTGTCGCCGCCGCTGTCGCCTTGTCATCGGAGAACTTCACCAGGAACCCCTGCGCCGTCTTGAACGAGTCGAGGTTCACATACGGGACGCCGCCGATGTTCCACTTCGCTTCCTTTGCCTGGTCTGCACTCAGACCCATTCCCGGGATGAGCGCCTGGCGCGCCGCATCCGGGTCGGCGGTCGCCGCTTCGATCGATTCGATCATGGCTTCCGAGAACGCCTTCACCGTGTTCGGATTCTTGTCGATGAAAGACTGCGACGTGTTGAAGAACGTCGTCGCCGTGTTGCCGAACATGACACCATTGTTGTAAGCGAGCACCTTTCCACCGGCACTCAGTGCATCTCCGGCGAAGGGCCACTGCATCACGGCCGCATCGACATCACCGTTCGCGAGTGCCGCGGCCATCTGACCGAACGGCAGCTGCACGAGCTTCATCGACTTCCGATCGATCCCGGCCTTCTCGGCCAGCGCCCACGCGGTCAGCGTGTTCATCGACGACAGACCGACCGTGGCCAGACGCTTGCCCGCCATTCCGGCATAGTCGGTGATGCCGGACTTCGCCGAGGCGATAGTCACGGTCCCTTCGTCGTCGGGCTTGATCTGCCCCTCGATCGTAGAGACCGTGCGGATCGGGATGCCATTGGCATTAGCCGTGAGCACGTGCACGACGGTTGCGAACCCGAAATCGTACTGACCGCTGGCAATGCCCGAGATGATCGCCGCGATATCGGTCTGCGGCACGACCTCCAGCTTCAGGCCGTGCTTCTCGAAGATCCCCGAGTCGATGCCGTAGTACATCGGCGCGAACTGCGATGAGGGATTGATCGCGATCTTCAGGTCGGTCTTCTCAGGACCCGCGTTTCCGGGATCCCCGGAGGCGGCCGGCCCAGGGGAGCCGGAGGAGCACGCGGCGAGCAGGAGTGCGGCGGATGCCGCGAGCGCGAGAGCGCCCAGTCGTCGTCTGCGGAGGAACTTCATTGTCTCTGCCTCGATTCTGTGTGGGTGGTGCGTGTGGCGGCGTTACAAGCCGAGCAGGCCCGTCACGTTGCCGTGGTAGATCGCTTCCCGGTCGTCATCCGTGAGGATTTCCATCTCCTCGAGGTTCGCGATCGTGGACCGGGTGTAGCCCGGCCCTTTCTCCGGATCGAACGGGGTGTCCGAACCGAAGAGTGTACGGTCGACGCCGAAGAACTTGATCGCCGTGCGCATCGCATCCCCGGCGCCGAAATAGGCAGTGTCGACGTAGAACTTCTTGAAGTACTCGATCGGCCGTTTCGTGAGCGGGTAGCCGGTGATGTCCTCACGCTGGTTCTCCGGGGTCCGAGCACCCAGCTGATCCCACCCCGGGCCCACGCGGCCCGCGAAGTGGGGGATCATCGCGCCGCCATGGTGCATCAAGATCTTGATATCCGGCAGCCGCTCGAAGATGCCGGCGAAGACCAGCCGCGACATGAACGCCGCAAGGTCGTACTCCCAGCCGAGCGTCCACCACATCTCGAACTTCGAGCGTTCCTCGGTCTTATAGTCAGGCCAGCTGGAGTCTCGGCACGGGTGCACCTGGATCATCTTGTCCCCCCGTTTGGCCACCGCTTCGTAGAACGGGAAGAAGCGCTCCTGGTCCATCGGACCGCCGTGGTGGTGGGTGTAGATCTGGACGCCGACCGCTCCGAGCTGGTCGAATGCACGCTCCGCCTCGGCGATGGCGGCCTCGACATCGTCGAGCGAGACCGCGGCGCAGAAGCCCGCGAACCGATCAGGGTGGTCAGCGACGAGCTCGGCCATGCCGTCGTTCGCGATCCGTGCCAGTTCGGTCGTACGCTCCACCGGACCCAGGTCCTCCAGGGGCGGGGCAGCCGTATTGATTATCTGCCGGTAGTCAGACCCGAACTCATCCATGAATCCGAACCGCACATCCATGTCGACAAGGGCGGGCACGCCGCTCACTCGCTTCTGGATATTGCGGGCGACCGGGCTATCATCGATCGCGAACAGGCGGTCGGCGTAGGCACGCGGAAGCAGATGGCAGAAGGCATCGATCTTCATCGCTCGGGTCCTTTCGGGGCCGCCTCTGCGCGACCCGACGTGCTGCCACCAAATCGCGGTCTCCACGCCACCACAATGAACTGCACCCACAGATTCCGGGGTGCGGAATATGCGGAGGGGGAAGTCTGTCCAGACAGAGTCAGTACGCCAGGTCGGCACGGATCTGCCGCGCGCACTCGCGCAGCTGAACGACGATTTCGCGCAGGTCCATAGCTTTCAGGCGCGGTGTCGGCGCCGACATCGCAACTGCCGCGATGGTACGTCCCACGTGGTCCTTCAGCGGCACCGCGACGGCACTCAGGCCCGCCTCGCTCTCGCCGTGGTTGACGGCGTAGCCGCGCATCATGACCAGCGACAGCTCGTCCATGAGCTTCGTGAAGGTCTTCGTGCGAGGCGTGAGCTTGCGCAATCCCTGAGGGTACATAGCCCGCAACGTCTCGCGCGGCACCTCGGCAAGCAGCACTTTGCCCCCCGAGACGGCATACGCCGGCAGCAGCGTTCCGGTCAATACATGCGTGCGCACCCGCTGGTCGCTCTCGTAGCCGGCGATGAAGCGCACTGACGTGTCTTCCAGGACGAGAAGGTTGACGGTCTCACCCATCCGCCCCGCAAGTGCACGTAAGTGCGGTTCGGCAGCCGTGCGCAGGGGAAATGAGCCCGTGCTCTGTACGCCCAGTTCAATCAGCGCCGGTCCCGCCCGGTAGGTTCGGGTCACGCGGTCCTGAGTGATGAATCGGCGCGCCTGAAGTGTGGTCAGCAACCGGTGGGCGGTGGACGCGGCAACGCCGAGTTGCCGCGCGACCACGGTGACGCGGAGTTCGGGCTGGCGGCGCAGCAACAGCAGCAGGCGCAAGGCAGTGTCGACGGACTCCACTCGGCCGCGAGCCGGATCAGCGCCCATGGTCACCTCGTTCGTGCCTCTCATGCGACGCCCAGAACCGCTCATCGGATATGGTGGGCCGGAGTCCGCGTCGTCGCTGACGCTGCCGCGGCTCACGCTCGAGTGAAAGGAGCCCGGTGCCGGAAACGCCTTTCCGCTACGATCCTAGCCACGCCGCGCTTGTTGTGATCGATGTGCAGAACGATTTCTGCCACGCCCAGGGCGCCGTCGCCCGGCTGGGAAGCGATGTCACCGCCGTAGAGCAGATGGTGCCGAGGCTGGTCGCCCTCATCGAGACCGCCCGCACGACATCCGTCCCCGTGATCTTCGTACGCACCACACACGACTCCACCGATGACTCGGTCGCATGGCTGAGTCGGAATGCCCAGGAGCCCGACGACGCACCAGAAGGCGTCATATGTCGCACGGGCTCATGGGGAGCCGAGTTCTACAGCATCGCCCCGCAGCCAGGTGAGATCGTTGTGACCAAGCACCGCTATTCGGCGTTCGCGGGCACGAGTCTCGACCTGACACTGCGCACGCTCGGTGTGCGCTCACTGATCTTCACCGGTGTGGCCACCGAGGTGTGCGTCGAGTCCAGCTTGCGCGACGGCTTGTCGGCGGACTACCTGGTCTCGCTGGTCGCGGACGGTGCTGCGACCTATGGCGCCGACGCGCAAGCGGCAACGGTCGGTGCGGTTTCTCGCAGCTTCGGCACCGTAACCTCCTGCTCCGAACTGACCGCCGTCTGGGCCGCCGCCGCCCCGGGGTAGGCTCGTCGGGTGCGTCTTGTCATCGCCCGCTGCTCCGTCGATTACCACGGGCGACTGAACGCCCATCTGCCGATGGCCACCCGTCTGCTCGTGCACAAGGGCGACGGAAGCCTGCTGGTGCATTCCGACGGCGGCTCGTACAAGCCGTTGAACTGGATGAGCCCGCCGTGCACGCTGACCGTCGAGCAGCCGGATGCGGGTGCCGCATCCGCGGGCGTGCTCGAGCAGTGGCGTGTCACACACCGCAAGAGCGGCGACGAACTGGTCGTGCAGATCTACGAGCTCCTCCACGACTCCTCGCACGAGCTCGGCGTCGACCCGGGGCTGCAGAAGGACGGCGTCGAGGCCGACCTGCAGCGGCTGCTGGCCGAGCAGGTGGAGGTGATCGGCGACGGGCTCACATTGGTGCGCCGCGAGTTCCCGACCGCGATCGGGCCGGTCGACCTGCTGCTGCGCGACCCCGCCGGCGGCACGATCGCGGTGGAGGTCAAGCGCCGCGGCGACATCGACGGCGTCGAGCAGCTGACCCGATACCTGCAGCTGCTGGACCGCGACCCGCACCTGACGCCGGTCACCGGCGTGTTCGCCGCGCAGGAGATCAAGCCGCAGGCGAAGGTGCTGGCCGCAGACCGCGGCATCCGCTGCGTGACGCTGGACTACGAGGGCATGAAGGGCGTCGAGTCCGGCGCCCCGCGCCTGTTCTGACCGGCGGCCGTCCGGCTATTCCGGTCGCTGGTCCGCGCGGCGCCGCGCACCCGTGGGGGCTGCGCGCCCGGTGTGCTGCGCCGCACTGCGGCCAGAACTCCTCCGATCCGACGCCCATGGTGCCGAATCGGGACGGATTCCACCCGATCGTGTCCAGATCGAAGGAGTTCCGACCGGGCTCGGCCCGAGCCGCACCCGGGAGCCCCCGCGAACGAGGCTCCCGCGCACCCCGCATAGCATGGAGCCATGCCGCACCGCTCGCCGTGGACCTGCATCCTGTGGGATGTCGATGGAACGATCGTGGATGCCTCGGAAGGCATTCTGCGTCGGCTGTCGACGGCGCTGGAGCACTTCGGCCACCCCGCCCCCACGCGTGACGAGCTCGCGCATTGGATCGGTCCGCCGATGTTCGAGTCGTTCCAGACGAACCTCGGCATGACGCCCGAGCAGGCCGCTGTCGGCGTCACGTACTACCGCGGGCTGTCGAAGAAGGACGGCTACACGACCGGCGCGAAGCTGTTCGACGGCGTCGCCGGCGTGATCGCCGAGCTGGACGATGCCGGTGTCGCGCAGGCGACCGCCAGCTCCAAGCCCGAGACGCAGGTCGTCGCGCTGATGGAGTGGTTCGACCTCGCCGGACACTTCACGGCGATGGCCGGATCGACCCCCGACGAGAAGACGCTCAGTCGCAAGGCCGACATCGTCGGCGAGGCGCTGCGGCGACTGGAGGCCGCCGGCGTCGACACCAGCCGGCCGGTGCTGGTCGGTGACCGGCACCACGATGTCGAAGGAGGTGCCGAGCAGGGTGTGCCGGTGATCTTCGTCCGGTGGGGCTTCAGCTGGCCCTACGAATCCGAGGGCGCCCAGGCAGCCGTCGACACCGTCGCGCAGCTGCGCGACCTGCTGCTGGTGCCCGGCGACCCGGAGACCGCCTGAGATGTCCGGCGACGTCCTCGCCCAGATCCTGCGCTGGCTCGTGCCGGCGCTGGTCGTCCTGGTCGTCACGATCGGCGTCGTGCTCGTCCTGGCCTGGGCCCTCCGCCGTTCTCGGCGCTCGCCCCGCGCCCGCGCGGCCGCGAACGCGGCGCGCACCGCCGCCGGCGTCGACCTGGTCAGTCTGGACGACGCGGTCGGCGAGCTCGACCTCGAGGTGGCCCTGTCCGGCGCGCTCTACGGCGGCAACGCCCCCGCCTCGCTGCGCCACGCGCGGATGGCCGCGCAGCACGTGCGCGACGACGCCTTCACCGACTTCCGCGCGATCACCGACGACACCGAACTCCTGCCGCGCGAGGTGCAGCGCCGCGCCGGCCTGATCAGGGCGCACGTCGCCGAAGCCCTCGCCCTGATCGCCCGCGCGCGAGTCGAGCACGAGCAGTGGATGCGCGAGAACACGTCCGCCGCCGCTCAGGTCGACGCCGCCCGCGGCCGGCTGGCCGCCCTGCGCGAGCAGATGGGCGACCCCGACGCCCTGATCCACCAGCTCGCCGATCGGTTCGACGCGTCGGAATGGCAGGATGCCGCGGCCGCGGCGGACAACGCGGCCGACGATGCCGCCCAGGCGCAGACTCTGCTCGATCGCGCAGCCGCCGACGCGAGCGACCCATCGCGCAGCGCCCTGTCGGACCTGGCACTGGCCGAGCGGCGGATCCGCTCGGCGCAGTCGGCGACGCAGCGCCTCGAGCAGACGCATCGGCTGATCACGCAGGCGGCGCAGGAGCTGCCCGATCAATTCGAGGCCGCTCGCGGTGCGATCCGCCAGGCGCTGTCGGTGCGCGAGACGCTGGAACCGGATGCCTCGGCGCGGCTGGGCGCGGCGATCGAGTCGGCGCAGGCGGGGCTGTCGCAGCTGGAGCCGCGCGCGGCGCGAACGCCGACCGCGACCGAGGATCAGATCGCGCGGCTGCGCGACCGACTCGATCTGGCGCTCGGCGATGCCCGCACGGCGCAACAACGTCTTCGCGGCGCGCGCACGGCGCTGCCCGGGGCGGTCGCGGCCGCACAGAACACGGTGGCGGCTGCCGAGGCATCCGTCATCGGTGCCGGCGCCGATGCGCGCGTACGCCTGTCCGCCGCGCACGACGAACTGGCGAAGGCGCGATCGCTGCCCGACCCGGTCGAGGCGCTGGATGCCGCGCGGCGCGCGCTGCGGCACGCCGAAGACGCACAGGCCCTAGCGAACTACGACCGGATGTCCGCGCACTGACGTGCCCGGATACTGAGACGTCCCGCCGCACCTGGTGCGACGGGACGCCGTCCGCTCAGTCTCAGACCGGGCGGATGTTCTCGGCCTGAAGGCCCTTGGGTCCCTGGGCGACGTCGAACTCGACGCGCTGGTTCTCCTCGAGCGAGCGGTAGCCGCTCGCGGCGATGGCGGTGTAGTGCGCGAAGACATCTGCGCCACCGTCATCGGGTGCGATGAAGCCGAAGCCCTTCTCGGAGTTGAACCACTTTACGGTGCCCTGCGTGCTCATGTGTTGCCGTTCTGTACATTCCGGCACACTGTGCGCCGGGTTCCCTCAACCGTAACGAACTAATGGCCCGCACATATGCCATATAGCAGAAGGTGACACAAATGTTGCACGACGACGCGCGCTCTGCGACGCTCACGCTGGGCGAGAGTCCCCGCCGAGCCGGGGCGTGCACGCATCATCCGGGCGGATCGCGCCGGGCGCGACACCTCCACGGTACTGATATATTGCGGCTGTGCATCGGTGCTGGTCGTTTTCCGGCCGCGGCATGCGGCCGTCCAGTCCCCTCCCGACACAGACATGGACCACTGATGATCTACGACGCTGTCCTCGCGCCCTTGGACCCGCGCGGCGCCGTGCTCGGCGATGAAGTGTATGCGGTCCTCGGCGAGGCGATCCTCGACGGACGGCTGCCGGCCGGAGCGCGCCTGCGGGATGTCGAACTGGCCGAGATGCTGGGGGTCTCGCGCACCCCGGTCCGCGAAGCGCTGCAGCGCCTGGCGCGCAGCGGGTTGGTCGAAGTGTCGGCCAACCGCTGGACGCGAGTGTCCACCCCGGACGAGTCGGTGTTCGCCGAGACGCACGAGTTCGTCATCCACCTCATGGGCAATGCGATGCGGATGGCGCTGGCCCGCTGCTCGGATCAGCGATTGCGCGAGCTGCTGGCGTTCACCGACGAGCTCATCGAGGCATCCACCGCCGATGACCACGCGCGGATCATGCGCGTGAGCGTCGGGTTCTTCATGGCCGTGACGGATGCCACCGACAACCGCGTGCTGCAGACCGTGCTTAAAGAAGCCGAGTTCGCGCTGCGCCGCAACATGCACGGCTGGCGTCCGCATGTGCGGGATCCGGGCGAGCGCACCGATATGTACCGGGTCTTCCGCCACGCGGTCGCCGCACGCGACGGCGACCGCGCCGAGCGGATCCTGCGGCTGCAGCACGGCTACGGCTGATGAGAGCGGGCGTTCCCGACAGCCGCGCGCACGGGTAGCGTGGGCGGCATGGGCCACATCGAGCTGCGGGCCGTGGACGACGACGACCTCGACGCCGTCTTCGAGATGACGTGCGAGCCCGCGGCCATCGCGCTGGTCGCCTTCATCGATCGGGATGCCGCAGACCGCGCCGCGTTCGACGAGTGGATCGTGCGCACCCGCGCGATGCCGGATGCCTCGCTGTACGTGGTCACCGACCGCGGCGGATTCGCCGGCATGATCACCGCCGTCACCGCCGGCGGCGACCGCGAGGTCACCTGTTGGCTGGCCCGGCACGCCTGGGGCCGTGGGGTGGCCACGCAGGCGCTGCGGCTGCTGGTCTCGCGCGAAGCCACGCGGCCGCTGGTCGCCCGGGTCGCCGCACACAACGCGGCGGCGATCGCGGCGCTTCAGCGCAACGGGTTCACCGAGGCCTCGCACGCGCTCGTGCCGGCGCAGGGGCTGGGCCGCGATGTGGAGCAGATCGTGTACACCCTGCTGCCGGCGCTGGAGTAGCGGGGTCAGTGCAGCAGCGCCTCCAAGGCGGAAGTCGAAGACATATGGCTTGGCGAACTGGTAGGCCAGCTCGAGCGTCTCTCGCGCCGCCGAGTTGAACGGCGCCCCGAAGCGCAGCGTGCCCGCCGACATGACCCGCGGCCGGGCGCCGGCGCCCGCTGCCAGCTCGACGTAGTCCCGGGGTCACGGCGCCGGAGATGGTGGCGGGCCGCCGCCCGACGGAGGTGACCGCCACGTCGCGCCGGAGCAGCGCCGCGATGGTCGCGGCGCCGACAGCGCCGTTGCCGCCGAGGACGACGTGTGCGGATGCGGCCATCGGTGTGCCTTCGGCTCGACGGGGAAGCGATCGTGCGTGGCGTCCTGGTGGGCGAACCCGATCGCCGCCAGACCATCCGGACCCGTTGCACGTGGGTGTGATCGTACGACGACTGATTCGGGGCCGACTTCTCACCCTGCGGCAGCAGCCCCTCGCGCTGGCAGTACTTCGCGGCCTGGAACGACGAAACCGGTCGAGATCTTCATCTCCGACCGGTTCGCGATCACATCCAGTGAAGACTCCGTCACAAATCGACCGGAGCCATCTGGGTGCGCGAGGGGGGACTTGAACCCCCACGCCCTTGCGGGCACTGGCACCTGAAGCCAGCGCGTCTACCTATTCCGCCACTCGCGCGTGAACCGGAGTGAAACCCCGATTCAACCTGTCGAGAATAGCACGAGAGCACCAGCGCGTCGCACCGCGGCATCCCCCCGACCGGGGCGCCGCCCCCCGGCCGGGGCGCCAGATTCCCGCGGGCTCACGGGCACCGAAGGCGCCTGCATCAGGGCAATCATGACGTCTTCAGCCGGGACAACTAGCATGTAGCCACCAGTCCGCCCTGCCTGAGGAGTCGCGTGGGACTACTTGACAGCTTCGAGAGAGGTCTCGAACGCGCCGTCAACGGCGCGTTCGCGAAGACCTTCCGCAGCGGCATCCAGCCCGTCGAGATCGCCTCGGCGCTGCGCAGCGAGCTCAACAAGAAGGCCGCCGTGGTCACCCGCGACCGCATCCTGGTGCCCAACACATTCACGGTGCAGCTGGCCCCGGCCGACGACGAGAAGATGGCCGCCATCGGCCCCGCGCTGATCGGCGAACTCACCGAGATCGTGCGCACGCACGCGGCATCCCAGCACTACTCCTTCGCCGGACCGGTCTCGGTCACCCTCCAGCGCGACGACCGGCTCTCCACCGGAACACTGCGGGTGCTCTCGCACACGGCCCAGGGCACGGTATCGTGGCGCGGCGTGGTCGACATCGACGGAACCCGCCATCCGCTGGCCAAGGGTCGCACTGTGATCGGACGCGGCAGCGACGCCGACATCACGATCGCCGACTCCGGCACCAGCCGCAAGCATGTCGAGATCCTCTGGGACGGCGAGCGCGCCGTGGTCCGCGACCTCGGCTCGACCAACGGCACCAAGCTCGACGGCATCGCGATCTCGCAGGCGCCGCTGCCGGCCGACTCGGTCATCGCGATCGGGCGCACCGAGATCGCCTTCCACGTCGTCCCGCGGGCCACGCCGCCGCTGCCGGAGACACCGGCGGCGGATGCCGTGACCCGGATGTTCGACACCGGGAGCGACGCGCGATGAGCCAGCTGACACTGCTGCTGCTGCAGATCGGGTTCCTGATCCTGATGTGGTTCTTCGTGTTCGCCGTGGTCTACTCGCTGCGCGCCGACCTGTTCGGCGTGAAGGTGCGCAAGATGCCTGCACCGGCGACCGCCGCTGCGGCACCGCCGGCCGGCCCGGCCGATGCCACCGTCCCGGTGCAGGCGCACAAGCCGCCGGCCGCCGAGGCCGGCGGCACCGCCACCACCGAGACCGTCTCGCGGATCGTGATCACCTCGGGCCCGAAGACCGGGCTCGAGCTGCCGCTGGGCACCGAGCCGCTGACGATCGGCCGCTCCAGCGAATCGGGCCTGGTGATCCGCGACGACTACACCTCCAGCCACCACGCGCGCCTGGTGCTGTGGGGCGAGGTCTGGATGATCCAGGACCTGGATTCCACCAACGGCACCTGGCACGGCGACCAGCGCATCTCGGCCCCCGTGCCGATCACGATCGGCGTCCCCATCAGGGTCGGGGCCACGACGTTCGAGCTGCGGAAGTAGGACCCGCCCGACATGGTCTTCCAGGGCTCGAGCGCTGCGCTCTCGCACACCGGCAAGGTGCGGTCGAACAACCAGGACTCCGGCTATTCCGGGGCCAACCTGTTCGTCGTGGCCGACGGCATGGGCGGGCACGCCGGCGGCGACGTCGCCTCGAGCCTGGCCCTGGCCCGGCTGCAGGGCCTGGATCACGGCTATGAGTCGACCGGCGCGGCCGAGCACGCGCTGCGGCATGCGATGACCGCCGCGGCGGGCGACCTGATCGACACCGTCAAGGCGCAGCCGGAGCTGGCCGGCATGGGCACCACGGTCTGCGCGATCATCATGGTCGACGAGTACGCCGTGATCGCGCACATCGGCGATTCGCGCATCTATCTGTATCGCGACGACGAGCTCACCCAGATCACCACCGACCACACGTTCGTGCAGCGACTGGTCGACTCGGGCCGGATCACCCCCGAAGAAGCGCGCTACCACCCGCGCCGCTCGGTGCTGATGCGCGTGCTCGGCGACATGTCGGCCGACCCCGAGGTCGACGCGTTCGTGATGCCGACGCGGCCCGGTGACCGCTGGCTGATCTGCTCGGACGGCCTGTGCGGTGTCGTCGACGACACGCACATGGCCAAGACGATGGCGCTCGGTCAAGCCCCCGGGCGCACCGCGGACATGCTGCTCAAGCAGGCGCTGGATGCCGGTGCCCCCGACAACGTGACGATAGTGATCGTGGATGTCGGCGGCCAGCATCCGCTGTTCTCCGGCACGCCGCAGATCGTCGGCGCCGCCGCGACCCCCAAGGGCATCGAGGTGCCGCCGATCCGGCCCGGCCGGGTCTCGTGGCTGCATCTGGGCCGGCAGGCCGCCAACGAGCCGAGCCACTTCGAGCCGGCCGCCGAATACCTCGAAGAGCTCATCGAAGAAGACCGGCGCCGCGCGCGCCGGCGGCGCGTGGGTTGGATCGTCGGTCTCCTCCTGGTGCTGGCGGCCATCGCGGCGGCGCTGTTCGGCGCCTACACGTGGACGCAGACCCGGTACTTCGTCGGCGCCGGCGACACGACCGTCGTCATCTACCGCGGCATCCAGCAGAACATCGGCCCGATCTCACTGTCCACACCGTACGAGAACACCGGGCTGCCGCTGAATCTGCTCAGCGACTTCGACCGGCAGACCGTCGAAGGCACCATCTCGGCCGACTCGTTCGACGCCGCCGAGCACATCGTCGACCAGCTGCGACTGAACATCGGAGGTGGCTGATGCGCACTCCGCCCAGCGGCATCAGCGCGACGCGGCCGGCTGCCGGAGCGGCACCGGCGGCGCCCGTGGCCGACACCGCCATGCTGCGCGCGCTGCGGCGCATCCGGGTGCCGCAGACCCAGCGCAACCGCGAGCTGGCGCTGCTGGTGTTCGCGTTCGTCGTCAACGGCAGCGCCGTCGTGCTGGTGCAGCTGGGCGCCGCCGGTGAAGTGGACCCGCGGTTCCTGATCTACCTGGGCGTGCTCACCGCGCTGGTGCTCGCGCTGCACATCGTGCTGCGCCTGGTGGCCCGCGACGCCGACCCGTTCATCGTGCCGATCGGAACGCTGCTGACCGGCATCGGCCTCGCCGAGATCTACCGCCTCGACGTGCACTGGCACCGGCACGGCTGGGCGGCGTACTCCACCCGCCAGCTCGCGTGGGCGGGCATCGCCCTGGTCGGGGCGGTGCTGCTGGTGATGCTGCTGCGCAATTACCGGGTGCTCTTCCGGTACACCTACATCTTCGGCCTGCTCGGCATCGTGCTGCTGCTGCTGCCGATCATCCCGGGTCTGGGCACGGAGGCCAACGCCGACGTCTGGGTCTCGCTCGGCTTCTTCTCGTTCCAGCCGGGCGAGCTGGCCAAGATCTGCCTGGCGATCTTCTTCGCCGGCTATCTGGTGCGCACCCGGGACTCGCTGACCTCGGTGGGCACCCGCTTCCTGGGCTTCACCTGGCCGCGCGCCCGCGAGCTGGGCCCGCTGCTGGTGGTGTGGCTGGTGTCACTGGGCATCATCGTGCTCCAGCACGACCTGGGCACCGGGCTGCTCATCTTCGGCATGTTCGTGGCGATGCTGTACGTGGCCACCGGCAAGACCAGCTGGGTGCTGATGGGCGTCGTGCTGGCCGCCGGCGGCGCCTGGGCCGCATCCCGACTGCTGCCCTACGTCGGCAGCCGATTCACGAACTGGCTCGATGCCTTCAACCCCGACCTGATGGGTGGCAGCAGCTATCAGCTCGTGCAGGGCATCTTCGGGATGGCCCAGGGCGGCCTGATCGGCACCGGGCTCGGGCAGGGCCGGCCGTGGCTGACCCCGGTCGCCGAGAGCGACTACATCTTCGCCAGCCTCGGCGAGGAGCTCGGACTGATCGGCCTGTTCGCGATCCTCTGCCTGTACATGGTCTTCACCAGCCGCGGCATCCGGATCGGCCTGAACGGTCAGGACGACTTCGGCAAGCTGCTCGCGGTGGGCGTGTCGTTCACGATCGCACTGCAGGTGTTCATCATGGTCGGCGGCGTGACGCGGGTCATTCCGCTGACCGGCCTGACCACGCCGTTCCTGGCCGCCGGCGGATCCTCGCTGGTGGCGAACTGGCTGATCGTGGCGATCCTGCTGCGGGTCTCCGACGCCGTCCGGTCCCGCCCGCGGGTGGTGATCGGATGACGAAGGAACTGCGGCGGCTGACCATCATCATGCTGTTGATGTTCCTGGCCCTGTTCGGCTCGACCAGCGTCATCCAGGTCGTGCAGGCCGATTCGCTCGCCCAGAACCAGAACAACAAACGGGCGATGTACGACTCGTTCGACGTGCAGCGCGGATCGATCATCGCCAGCGGGTCGGCGATCGCGTACTCCACGCCGTCGAAGGACGTCTACAGCTGGCAGCGCCAGTACGTCGATCCGCTGATGTGGGCGCCGGTCACCGGCTACTACAACCCCGTGCTGCAATCGCGCACCGGCATCGAGAAGGCCCTGAACCAGCAGCTGTCCGGCACCGGCAGCTCGCAGTTCCTCACCCGCGTCGAGCAGATCGTGACCGGCCAGCCGGCCCGCGGCTCGAACGTGATGCTCTCACTGGATGCGAAGGTGCAGAAGGCCGCCTATGAGGCGCTCGGCAAGCTGCGGGGCGCCGTGATCGCGATCCAGCCCAAGACCGGCCGCATCCTCGCGATGGTCTCCAGCCCCGGCTTCGACCCCAACATCCTGGCCGCGCACAATGCGAACGCCGTCAACGCCGCCTACGACAAGCTCAACGCCGATCCGACGCATCCGCTCTACAACCGTGCCATCGGCGGCGATCTGGATCCGCCGGGGTCGACGTTCAAGCTCGTCACCGTCTCGGCGGCCCTGGCCAGCGGGCAGTTCACGCCGCAGTCGAAGCTGCCCAACCCGGTCCGCTACACGCTGCCGGGCACGACGACCTCGATCTCCAACGACACCCGCACCACGTGCGGCCCGGGCAAGGACGTCACGATCGCCGATGCGCTGCGGCTCAGCTGCAACATCCCGATGGCCGAACTCGCAGTCAAGGTCGGCGGCGACGCGATCCGCGCCGAAGCCGAGAAATACGGCTTCAACACGTCATTCGATCTGCCGCTGCCCTCGACGCCCTCGTCCTACCCGCCGCCGACGGACTCCGCGCAGACCGCGCTGACCGGGTTCGGCCAGGGCAAGGTCACCGCCACAGCGCTGCAGATGGCGATGGTCTCGGCCGGCATCGCCAACGGCGGCGTCGTGATGAAGCCGCGGATGGTCGACGAAGTGGTCGGACCCGACCTGTCGGTGCAGGAGAAATTCGACAACGCCGAGTACGGCAGGGCACTGGATCCCGCGCTGAACGCCGAACTGGTGCGGATGATGGTCGCCAACGTCAGCGACGGAGTCGCCACCAATGCAAGAATTGACGGGGTCGCTGTGGCCGGCAAGACCGGAACCGCGCAGAACGGGGACAACAACCCGTTCTCACTGTGGTTCACCGGATTCGCCCCCGCAGAAGACCCTCAGGTAGCGGTGGCGGTCGTCGTGGAGAATGGCGGAGGCGTCGGGCAGTCGGGCAGCGGTAACTCAATCGCGGCGCCGATCGTGAAAAAGGTCATGGAGGCGGTGCTGGGTAAATGAGACCGACGCAAGGGGTGACCTTCGGCGGCCGCTACGAGCTCGACTCGCGGATCGCGATCGGCGGCATGGGCGAGGTGTGGGAAGCCACCGATCACGTGATTGGCCGCACCGTGGCCATCAAGATCCTCAAAGACGAATACATGGGCGACCCCGGCTTCCTGGAGCGCTTCCGCGCCGAGGCGCGGCACGCGGCCCTGGTCAACCACGAAGGCATCGCCAGCGTGTTCGACTACGGCGAGGAGAACGGCTCCGCGTTCCTGGTGATGGAGCTGGTGCCCGGCGAGGCGCTGTCGACCGTGCTGGAGCGCGAGGGTTCGCTGTCGGTCGACAAGACCCTCGACGTCGTCGCGCAGACGGCGGCCGCCCTGCAGGCCGCGCACGCCGCGGGCCTGGTGCACCGCGACATCAAGCCCGGCAACCTGCTGATCACCCCCGACGGACGCGTGAAGATCACCGACTTCGGCATCGCGCGCATCGCCGATCAGGTGCCGCTGACGGCCACCGGCCAGGTCATGGGCACGGTGCAGTATCTCTCACCCGAGCAGGCATCCGGTCATCCCGCATCCCCGTCCACCGACATCTACTCGCTGGGCATAGTCGCGTACGAGTGCCTGGCCGGCAAGCGCCCGTTCACCGGCGAATCGCAGGTGGCGATCGCGATGGCGCAGATCAACGAGCAGCCGCCGCCGCTGCCGGCGACGATCGCACAGCCGGTGCAGAACTTCGTCCTCGCGATGATCGCCAAGAAGCCCGAAGACCGGCCGGCATCCACGGCCATCGTCGCCCGGGCGGCCACCGCGCTGCGGCGCGGTGACGTCGCCGCCGCGATCACCGCGGTGCCGGCGATCGCCACCGGTGTGGACGCCGCCACGCAGCTGCTGGCGACCACCGGCGGCGGCACGGCGGCCACGACCCGGCTGCTGCCGTCCACCGCCCCGCTGGTGCCGGTCGAGGCCGAGCCGAGGCGCAAGGGCCGCAGCCCGTGGACCTGGCCGCTGCTGGCGCTGATCGCACTGCTGATCATCGTCCTGGCCGGCACTCTGTGGGCGCTGTTCGGCCAGCCCGCGCCGGCGCCGGCCACTTCGTCGGCGGCCGGCACCACCGTGCAGACTCCGTCGGATACCGCCACCGCCGAACCGGTGAACGTCGATGGGCTGAACCTGGTCGGAATGACGTGCGACGCCGCCGAGCAGACGCTGCGCGACAACGAACTCACCCCACAGCGCACCGACGGCGGCGCCGCGCCCGCGAAGGACAAGGTCGGCACCGTCGCCTCGTACCGGCCCGGGGGCAACAACCCCGTCGGCACCACGATCACGCTGTCGTGCTACGCGGCGCAGACCGACATCCCCGCTCCGACCAACCCGCCCCAGATAAACGGTGACGGCGAATCGGGCCAGGTCATGGCCGGCGGCACCGCCACCGTCTCGTGGGATGCCTTCACCTGCCCGCCCGGCACCGGCAACCTCGACGGCTACGTCGTGACGGTGACCAATGCGACCTTCGCCGACGGCGGAGGCAGCACGCTGACCGCCGCTGCGGGCACTCTGTCGGCCCACGTGAACGTCGCCAATGCGACCGGCGACGTGACCGCCTCGTACGTCGCCGTCTGCAAGAGCAACACCGACAGCCGCCAGTCGGCGCCGTCCGGCACGACGTCCACGCCGATCACCACGGCGCCCACCGACGCACCGTCCGCCCCGCCCTCCGACAGTCCCGCGCCGACGCCGTCCACCGCGCCCTGAGCCGGGTCGCCCGGTGCCGTCGGTTAGGCTGGCATCTGTTCCACCACAGGGAGTGAAGTGTCAGTCGAGTCGCGCGTGCTTTCCGGTCGCTATCGCGTCGACGAGCCCATCGGCCGCGGCGGCATGGCGTCGGTGTACCGTGGCTACGACCTGACCCTGGGCCGCCCGGTCGCGATCAAGATCCTCGACGGCGAGCTGGCCGACGACAGCGGATTCCGCACCCGATTCCGGCTCGAGGCACAGTCCGCATCGCGCATGTCCAGCACCGCCGTGGTGCGCGTGTACGACGCCGGCGAAGACATCGAGACCGACGCGGACGGCACCGAACACCCCATCCCGTTCATCGTGATGGAACTCGTGCACGGCCGGCTCCTGAAAGACGTCATCGCCGCCGGGCCCGTGCCGCTGGCCGACAGCATCCGCTATGTCGACGGCATCCTCGAAGCACTCGAGTACTCGCATCGCGCCGGCGTCGTCCATCGCGACATCAAGCCCGGCAATGTGATGATCACGGATGCCGGTCAGGTCAAGGTGATGGACTTCGGCATCGCCCGCGCCGTGTCGGACTCCTCGTCCACGGTCGCCGAAACGACGACGATCCTCGGCACCGCGGCGTATTTCTCGCCCGAGCAGGCCAAGGGCGATGTGGTCGACGCCCGCGCCGACCTGTACTCCACCGGAGTCGTGCTCTATGAGCTGCTCACCGGCCGGCAGCCGTTCCGCGGAGACTCGCCGGTCGCGGTGGCCTACCAGCACGTCAGTGCTGCGCCGCTGGCGCCGTCCGAGGTGGTCGAGACCGTGCCGCGCGCGCTGGACGCCGTCGTGCTGCGGGCATTGGCCAAGGACCCGTTCGCGCGCTATCCGGATGCCGCCGCCTTCCGTGAAGCACTCGATGCCGCCGGAGCCGGCAAGGCGCCGAGCCGGCGACAGGTCGACACGCTCGCGAACACGCTCTACGGACCCGACCCGCGGCAGGCCGCCGAGACCGCCCGGTCGCTGCGCCAGCTCAGCAGCGACCCGACCATGAAGCGCACCCAGGCGGGGCCGCCGGCGGCCTGGATCTGGGCGGGCGTGGCGGTGCTGGCGGTACTGCTGATCTCGGTGCTGATCTGGGTGCTGACGATCAAACCGTGCCAGCTGGTGCCCTCCGGATCGCGGATCGTCCCCGTCGTCGTCGGGCTGACCTATGACGCGGCGACCACGGCGCTCGCCGACAACGACCTGAGCGCCACCCGCCAGGATGAGGCCAGCGCCACGGTGCCGGCCGGCGACGTCATCCGCTCCGAACCGAAGGCGGGTGTGTCGATGGAGCGCGACTCCGAGGTGATGCTGGTGGTCTCGAAGGGCCCGCAGTCGGTGACGGTGCCCCCTCTGGTCGGGATGACGCGCGCGCAGGCCGAGCAGGCGCTGCAGACGGCCGGACTCAGTCTGGGGCAGGTGCGCCGCGACGACGAGCCCGACACCGAGGCCGACATCGTGATCAGCAGCGACCCCGAACAGAAGGTCGACGTCGCGCAGGGCAGCGCCGTCGACCTGGTGGTGGCCACCGGCACGGTCGCGGTGCCCGACGTCACCGGGAACTTCACGCTCGACGACGCCAAGAAGGCGCTGCTGGATCTGAAGCTGACCGTCGACGTCACCGATGATGCGAGCTGCCCGGCCACCGACCCGCGCTCGGTGAAGTCGCAGTCCGCCGGCCCTGGCGAGGTGCCCATCCACACCCACGTCGTGCTGGTGTCGTGCTCGGGACCTGCTGCCGGCGACAAGAAAAGTGGCGGCACGGGCGGCGGCTAGCGGCGCACCGTCAGGTGCGCGCCGCGCTCGGCGGCACCGGGCATGCCCGCGTGGGTCAGCCAGTTGCCCAGCAGCCGATGCCCGCCGCGGGTGAGCACGCTCTCGGGGTGGAACTGCACGCCCCAGATCGGCGCGCGCGGGTGAGCCAGCGCCATCACCACACCGCGGTCGGTGCGTGCGGTCACCTCGAGCGCACCGGGCATCCGGGTCACCGCCAGCGAGTGGTAACGGCCGGCGGGGAAGGGCGCGGGCATGCCGTCGAACAGCCCGGTGCCGTCGTGGTGGATGTCGGAGACCATGCCGTGCATGAGCTCGGGCGCCTGCCCCACTGTGCCGCCGAACGCCTCGGCGATCGCCTGGTGGCCGAGGCAGACGCCCAGCAGCGGCATCCGCCGCTCGAACGCGGCACGCACCACCGGGATGGACGCGCCGGCCTGCGCGGGGGTGCCCGGACCGGGAGAGATCAACACGCCGGCGTAGCCGCCCAGCGCCGCGGCGGCCGCGTCCGGATCGATCGCATCGGCCTCGACCAGATGCACGGACGCGCCCAATTCGCCCAGGTAGTCCACCAGGATGTGCACGAAGCTGTCGTGGTTGTCCACGACGAGGATCTCGCTCACTGGACGATCACCTCCTGGGGGTCGATCAGCGCGCTGACCCACGGATACACGAAGAAGAACAGGCCGTACAGCACCGCCGCCAACAGCACGAGCAGCATCAGCACCCGCACCCACCAGGGACCGGGCAGGATGCGCCACAGTGCGGCGTACATCAGCTCACCGCCGCAAGGGAGACCGGCGGCGGGTCGCCGCGCGGCGTGAACGACTCGAACACGCTATAGGCGATGATGCGCTCGGACTTGAAGTACATGGGGCTGCAGCTGGTCATGGTCAGGTAGCGCCCGGTGGCGGCGACATCGGTGCGCTGCGGCGTCGGCAGCAGCACGTCGACGGCGTCCGGCCGGACGTATTCGAGATTGCGGAAGCGGTAGGTGTACCAGCCGGCCTTGGTCTCGATGACGATCGCGTCGCCGATGCGCAGATCGGCGATCCGGTTGAACGGCTTGCCGAAGGTCGTCCGGTGCCCGGCGAGGGCGACGTTGCCCAGCGCCCCGGGCATCGGGGTGCCGGGATAGTGGCCGATGCCGATCGGGTCGAGGGTGCGCGGCCGGGTCACGCCGCCGGCCACCGGCACGCTGTAGTCGGCGCCGAACCGGGGCACGTGCATGACACCGAAGATCTGGGCGTCCTTCGGCTGCGGCAGCACCACCGGTGCGACCGGCGCCGCGCTCGCGGTCGCGGTCGGGCCGGGTGTGGCGGCCGCCGGCGCGGGCGGCGGCGCCTCGGCCCACTGCCGGCTGATGCTGGATCCGGCGGCGTTCTTCTGCGCCGCCCCGATCCAGTCGCCGATCCAGAGCTGCCAGGCCACGAACAGCAGGGTGAGCGCGCCGAGGGTGAGCAGCACCTCGGCGACCACGCCGATGACCGCGACGCCGCCGTCCGTGCGCCCGCGCGCAGCCGCCGGCAGGGTCGGCCGCGGCCGCGGGGCGTCGGGCGGGTCGGTCACATCGGAAGTCTAAGCCAGCGCCGGTGACCGCCCGCCGCCGGTCGGCGACCCCGCCCGGTGACGCGAGGCAGAACCCGGCAGTTCTGCTCTGGCGCGTCCGCCCGGTAGAATGGCGGCATGGCACGATCTGGCAAGGACGACGAGCCCCTCGTCGAGCGCAGCGCGACCGACGCCGCGCCCAACGCGGTGTGGTTCAAGCCGATGATGGTCGGCCTGATGCTGCTGGGGCTGGCCTGGGTGCTGGTGTTCTATCTGAGCGGCAGTCAGTTCCCCGTCCCGGGCATCGGCGCCTGGAACCTGGTGATCGGATTCGGCATCGCGTTCGCCGGGTTCTTGATGACCACCCGCTGGCGCTGACCGAACTACACGGCTGTAGTTTGTCCCCAGCTGGGGACAACCCTGTGGATAACTCTCGTTCGCGCTAGACGTACAGCGTCGCGGGAATGATCAGCAGACCGAGCAGCACCACAGTCACGGCCACCAGCAGCCAGACCTGCAGGCGGCGCCGGCGGATGGCGCGCGTGCGGGTATAGATGAAGCCGACCACACAGCCGGCGACCAGTCCCCCCAGGTGCGCCTGCCACGAGATCTGCACCGCGGCCATCGAGCCGGACAGGATGCCGATCACGAACGGGTAGGCGAAGTTGATGCCGATGATCACCGCGATGCCGGTCACGTTCGCACCGATGTGGCGGCCGATGATCAGCAGCGCCCCGAACAGCCCGAAGATGGCCCCGGACGCGCCCACGACCGGGACGGTCGGTGCGAGCAGCACAGCACCCATCGAGCCGCCGATCCCCGCGATCAGGTAGAGGACCACGAACCGGGATCGGCCCAGCAGCGGTTCGAGGATGCGGCCGATCATCCACAGCGCCAGCATGTTCAGGCCGATGTGCAGCCAGCCCGAGTGCACGAACAGCACCGTGAGCAGTCGCCACGGCTCGAAGTGACCGAGCGACGGGATGAGATATCCGCCCCACAGCAGCAGCCACTGTTCGACCGGCGAGTTCGGCACCAGCTGGGTGAGGTAGACGAAGACCGTGACCGCGATGATGGCGTACGTCGCGAGCGGACGGTGGTCCACCGGGGCGATGGTCGCGGCCCGGGCCGAACCGCCCCGCCAGCGCCGCTGCGCCCGGCGCTGGCCCGGCGTCGCCGCCTGCTGCTGGTCGCGCAGGCACTGCGGGCAGATGACGCCCACCGGCGCTTGGGTCTGGCACTCCGGGCAGATCGTGCGCAGGCAGCGCTGGCACAGCACGAAGCTCTGCCGATCGGGATGCCGATAGCAGAAGTTGTCGCGATTGGCAGCGAAGTCGGGGGACGTCATCCGGTCGGCGGGCCGGCTCAGACCGCGGCGATGTCGATCGAGGAGATCACGACCGGCTCGGCCGGGCGATCCTGCGCGCCGGTGGGCACTGCGTCGATCGCGTCCACGACGGCGCGGGACGCATCATCGGCGACCTCGCCGAAGATCGTGTGCTTGCCCTGCAGCCACGGCGTGGCCGCGGTGGTGATGAAGAACTGCGAGCCGTTGGTGCCCTCGGCCGCTCCGGTGATCGCGTTGCGGCGCAGGCCGGCGTTGGCCATGGCCAGCACGTAGGGCGCCGCGAAGGTCAGCTCGGGGTGGATCTCGTCGTTGAATGCGTAGCCGGGGCCGCCGGTGCCGACGCCGAGCGGGTCGCCGCCCTGGATCATGAAGCCCGAGATGACGCGGTGGAAGACGATGTCCTGGTACAGCGCGCCCTCGCCCGGCTGGCCGGTGCGCGGGTCGGTCCAGCTGCCGGTGCCGTCGGCCAGGCCGACGAAGTTGGCCACCGTGCGCGGCGCGTGGTCACCGAAGAGATTGATGACGATGTCGCCGTGATTGGTGTGGACGGTGGCGACAGATGTGGGTTGAGGCATGGCCCCATTCTTCCAGAGATACCTTTCTAAGTTCTGTACATCCCCACCGTCGGGTGCGTGCGTCTGGCAAGATGAAAGGGCACACGACCCATCGACAGGGAGGGCATCCCGTGAGCCTCAGCCGTAAGCGCAAGAAGGAACTCCGCAAGCTGCAGGACCAGGCCGGCAAGCTCTGGGAGGCGCAGCAGGTCCTGGTAGGTGAAGCCGCCGCCGTCGCCCGATCGGCCGGCGAGCAGCTCGGGCACTACAACCGCGAGCACCTCACGCCGACGGTGCAGGAGAACTACGCCAAGTACGCCGCGCCCTATGTCGACAAGGGTGTGCAGACCGCGCAGCACGTGTTCAACAACCGGCTGGTGCCGGCCGCCGGGGCCGTCGTCGGCTCGGCGATGTCGGTGTGGGATGCCGCAAGCGACACGCGCGCCAAGCTCGCCTCGGGCCGAGGCCTGTCGCTTCCCGACATCCAGACCCTCGCCAAGAACGCGAAGAAGAACAGCAAGCAGGCGTCGAAGACGTTCGCCAAGCAGATGGCTTCGGTGCGGCCGGCGCCCGCGTCCAAGGGGATCGGCGCCGGCGGCGTCATCGCGCTGCTGCTGGGCGTGGCGGCGGCCATCGGCGTGGCCTATGCCGCATGGCAGACGCTGCGCGCCGACGACGAGCTGTGGGTGGCCGACGACCCGCTGCGCAGCCCGGACGCGTGAGCGCGGGAGACCCCACCGAACGGGTGCGGGTTGCGGCGGCCGCCCGTGGGCTCGAGATCACGTTGCGCGAGCGACCGGCCGCGCGCAGCCTCGCGGAGGCGGCAGCGCTGCTGGATCTGACGCCGGCCGACATCGTCAAGACGCTCGTGGTGGCCCGCCATGACGGCAGCTACCTGTTCGCGCTGGTCCCGGGTGACAGCGCCATCTCGTGGCCCAAGCTGCGGGCGGTGGTGGGCGTGAACCGGCTGCGGATGCCGGAGCCTGAGCTCGCACTGGCGGCGACCGGGTACGGGCGCGGCACGATCGTGCCGATCGGCAGCACGCATGACTGGCCGGTGTACGCTGACGCGCAGATCGTCGGGCGACGCGTGGCGATGGGCGCGGGGGCACCCGACTACAGCCTGTTCGTGCAGGCCGATGATCTTATCGCGGCATACGACGCGACGGTCGCCGACATCACCCGGCCGATCGGCGAATAGCCCTCAGTAGGCCACGTCGGCCAATTGCAGCGCGATGTCGATGAGCCGCACGCGCGGCAGCTTGCGCACCGCCGTCAGCGGAAACCAGTCGGCGCGGTCGGTGGAGCCGCCGATCTCGGCGCGCAGCCGGCCGCCGGTGATCCGCGCGCGGTAGACGATGCGCAGCGTGTGCAGCGGCTCGGTGGCGGGGGAGATCCGGCGCCCGGGCGGGACGACGCGGGAATGGATGCCGAGCAGATCCCCCACCACGACCCGGTAGCCGGTCTCTTCGCGCACTTCGCGGCGCACGGCATCCACCGGATCTTCGCCGTCCTCGAGGCCGCCGCCGGGCATCGTCCAGGCGGGACGGCGCCCCTGAATCCAGTGCGAGAGCAATATGCGGTCATCCGCATCGACGATGACCGCATATGCGGCAACCCGGATGTCCATGCCTCCACTGTAGAACGGCCCACCCGGCCCGACGGATGACTAAAGTGCAATCAGGGAAGTGTCGTCATGACCTCGCGTGAGAAGCATCGTCACACTCGGGGCCAGCGCGTGCCCGACGCGCCCTCGCACGAATCCGCTCCCTCCCGCCGCGCCGCGCGTGCCCTGCCCAGGCCCGCCGGCCGCGTCACCCCCGACCCGACGCCCCGCGCCGGCCGCGGTTCCCGCACCGCACCGCACCGCACCGCGCGACTGGCCTGGCCGGCGGCGTGCTGGCTGTTCGTGCTGGCCGCCATCGGCGTCGTGCAGCTGGTGCGCGTGCAGTTCTTCGACGCCGCGGTGTTCTTCGTCGCGGCCGTCGCGGTGGCGCTGCGCGCGCTGGGGGTGCTGCCCGACCCGCACTCGCGGTGGCGGCTGCCGCTGCCACCGCTGGCGGGAGGAGCGGGGGTGCTGGGTGCGGCGATGTGCTTCCTGCCGCGGCATTCGCCGCTCATGCAGGTGCTGGTGGTGGCCGCGGGTGCGATCGCGGTCGCCTTGGCGTGGCCGGGCAGCACGGTGGCGCGGCCGGACGCGCCGACCGCTTACACCACCGGCATCCGCAATCTGGCCCTGGCCTGGGCGGCGATCGTGATCGTCGGGTGCGTGTGGGAGCTGATCCAGTTCATCGCCGGCCTGATCCACCCGGACGCGACCTCGTTCGCCCTCAGCGACCTGCTCAACCCCGCCGTGGCGACGGTGCCCGGGCAGATCCTGTTCATCGGCGTATGGCTGGCCGGCGGCGTCTGGCTGATGCGCCGCGGAGGTGCGCGATGATCGTGGTCAGCGCGATCGCCTTCCTTGCCTGCGGCGCGGCGCTGGCCGCCGCCGGGTGGGTGATCGGCCGACGCTTCGCCGAGGCGTCCGTCACCGCGATGTTCGACCGGCTGATGTCGACCGGCCCGGTCCGGATCGCGGTGATCGTGATCTGGTGGTGGCTCGGCTGGCACTTCCTGGCCGGCCAGACGCTGTGACTACTCCTCGGCGTCCAGGTCTGTCTGCAGCAGCGTCACGAGCGAGTCCAGCGCCTCGTCGGCGCCTTCGGCGTCGGACTTGAGGGTGACGACGGTGCCCTGCGCCGCGCCCAGACCCATCAGCGACAGGATGCTGCCGGCGTTCAGGTCAGGCCCGTCGGCCACGCTGATGGTGACGGGGATGCCGGCTTCTTTCACCGCGTTCACGAACAGCTTGGCCGGGCGGGCGTGCAGCCCGGAACTGCTTGCGACAGTGGCCTGACGTTCTGCCATTTCTTCTTCTCCTGCGTTCAGGCGGCGACGGCCGCGGGGCTGAGCACGACGGTAGCAGGCTCTGCTGCCTGCCTGCGCCGGACGAACTTCTTCAGGGCGATCAGAAGCAGTGCCGTCACGACCGCGCCGACGGCCAGCGCCACCACGAAGCCCCAGATCGGATCGATCGCGAAGAACACGAAGATGCCGCCGTGCGGGGCACGCGAGGCGACGCCGAACGCCATGCACAGCGCACCGGTGACGGCACCGCCGACCAGGTTGGCCGGAATCACGCGCAGCGGGTCGGCGGCGGCGAACGGAATGGCGCCCTCGGTGATGAACGACGCCCCCAGCAGCCAGGCGGCGGCGCCGTTCTCGCGCTCGACGGTGCTGAAGCCGCGACGGTACAGGACGGTGGATGCCAGTGCCATCGCGATCGGCGGCACCATGCCGGCGCACATCACGGCGGCCATGATGTGCAGGCTCGCGGCACTCTGACTGGCCAGGCCGGCCACGGCGAACGCGTAGGCGGTCTTGTTCACCGGGCCGCCCAGGTCGAAGCACATCATCAGGCCGAGGATGATGCCCAGCCCGATCACGCCGGCGCCGGTCAGACCGTTCAGGAAGTCGGACATGTGGGTCATCAGCCACGCGATCGGAGCGCCCAGAACCAGCAGCATCAGCCCGGAGGCGATGATCGAGGCCAGCAGCGGGATGATCACGACCGGCATCAGGCCGCGCAGCCAGCGCGGGGCGGCGGGCTTGCCGATCCAATAAGCGGCATAGCCGGCGAGTAGGCCGCCGACCAGGCCCCCGATGAAGCCCGCATTCATGAAGATCGCGATCGACCCCGCGATGAACCCGGGTGCGATGCCGGGCCGGTCGGCGATCGCGAAGGCGATATAGCCGGCCAGCGCCGGCACCAGGAAGCCCAGCCCGACGCTGCCGATCTGGAAGGCGGCTGCGCCCAGGTAGTACATCAGCCCCTGCGGCGGCAGCGACCACAGCGCGAAGTGCTGCAGCGTGTACACGGCGTTGCTGACGCCCGAATCGCCGTGGCCCAGGGCGATCGCATAACCGCCGAGCAGGAAGCCGATCGCCATCAGCAGGCCGCCGCCGGCGACGAACGGGATCATGTAGCTGACGCCGGTGAGCAGGATGCGCTTGATGTGCGCGCCGGCCGACTCGGTCGGCGCACCTGCGGCGGTCGCGGTCGCCGCCGTACCGGTCACCCGGTCGGCATGCGGGTCGGCCGCGGCGCTCACGGCCCGTGCGATCAGGTCGTCGGGGTGCTCGATGCCGGCCTTGACCGAGGCGCGCACGACCGGTTTGCCGGCGAACCGCTGCGGCTCGCGCACATCCACGTCGACGGCGAAGATGATCGCGTCGGCCGCATCGATGACGCCGGCCGGCAGCGCCTGGTAGCCGCTGGAGCCCTGCGGCTCGACGGTCAGCTCGACGCCGTTCTTGGCGCCCGCCGCAGTGAGCGCGTCCGCCGCCATGAAGGTGTGCGCGATGCCGGTCGCGCAGGCGGTGACGGCGACGATCCGCGGCGTGCGCCCGTCGATGGTCGGTGCGTTCGGAGCCGCGGCGGCCTCGTTCCTGGGCGCGGGCGCCGCGGCGGGAGCGGCGAGGGACTGCTCTTCGCCGATCGCGACGCGCACGAGGTGCACGACCTCATCGGCGGTGCCGGCCGCCCGCAGGCCGGCGGTGAACTCGTCCTGCATCAGGCTGCGGGCCAGCTTCGAGAGCACCGCGAGGTGCGCCTCGGCGGCGTCCGCCGGCGCGGCGATCAGAAAGACCAGGTCGGCCGGGCCGTCTTCGGCGCCGAAGTCGACACCGGGCTCAAGTCGTGCGAACGCCAGGGACGGCTCGCGCACGGCCGGGCTCTTGGCATGCGGAATCGCGATGCCGCCCGGCAGGCCGGTCTCGTCCTGCTGCTCGCGGGCCCACGCGTCGGCGAACAGCGCGTCGGCGTCGGTCGCCCTGCCTTGCGCGACCACCCGCGCGGCGAGCGCGCGGATGACGGCGGCCTTGTCGGGTCCGAGATCGTCGTCGAGACTGATCAGTGCGGTGGTGATGGTGTCTGCCACGGTGACCTCCAATGGTGCGGGTGGCTTTTCAGAACGGGAAGTGCTGCACCGGCAGGTCGTCGGTGGGCAGGTCTTGCGGGCGGGGAACGCGGGTTCCGGGCAGGGATGCCGCGGCCGCGCCGTGTCGGGTGGCCGAGACGACGCACTGCTCGGGCGGGCGGCCGGCCGTCTCGGCGAGCAGATAGCCGGCCAGCGCGCTGTCGCCGGCACCGACCGTGCTGCGCACCTGGATGCGTGGCGCCGCCGTCGCGAAGGCGCCGCCTTCGGTGACCAGCAGCGTGCCGGCGGCGCCCAGGGTGACCAGCGCCGCGCCGACCCGGGCGGGCACGAGCGTGCGCGCCGCGCTCAGCGACGCCGGCACCAGGTCGGCGCCGTCCGGGGCCATTCCGGTCAGTTCAGCCAGCTCGTCGTCGTTCGGCTTGATCAGATCGGGGCGGGCGTGCTCGACGACGGCCTGCAGTGCGGCGCCCGAAGTGTCCACCGCGACGCGGGGTGCGGCATCCTGCCACTTCTCGCGCACGGCGCGGATCAGCGTGACGTAGAAGTCGTCGGGAACGCTCGGCGGAAGGGAGCCGGCCAGCACGAGCCAGCGCGCGTGCTCGGCGGCGACGACCACGGCGGCCACCAGAGCGTCGGCCTCGGCCGGCGAGAAGGCGGTGCCGGGCAGATTGACCTTGGTGGTGACGCCGGCGGGATCGGTGAGGGCGATGTTGGTCCGGCAGTGGCCGGCGGTGGCGACGGCGCGCACGTCCAGCTGCTGGGCGGCAAGCGCCGTGCGCAGCGGGTCGTCGGCGGCCAGCGGCAGCACCGCGCGCGTCGGCTGCCCGGCGGCGGCGAGCACTCTCGAGACGTTGATGCCCTTGCCGCCGGCGTCTTCGCGGACGGATGCCGCGACCTGCACCTGCCCAGGCCGCAGGGGGCCGTCGAGCACGACGGTGCGGTCGAGCGCGGGGTTGACGGTGACCGTGACGATCATGCCGACCACACCTGCACCCCGGCCTCGGACAGCGCCGCCGCGAGCTCGGCGCCGGGCGCGGCATCGGTGACCAGCACGTCGATCTCGGACAGCGCCGCGAAGGTGACCAGCGACTCCTCGCCGAACTTGCTGGCGTCGGCGACGGTGACGATGCGCCGGGCCGAACGGACGATCGCGCGCTTGACGGCGGCTTCTTCCGGGTCGGGCGTGCTCAGTCCGAATCCGGCCGTGACGCCGTTCGTGCCGATGAAGGCGATGTCGGGCCGCAGTTGCTCGATGGCCCGGACGGTCCCGGCGCCGACCGCGGCGGCCGTGACGGTGCGCACCCGTCCGCCGATGACGGTCAGCGTGATGCCGCCGGCGGTCGCCAGCGCCGGCGCGAGCGAGAGCGAGTGCGTGACGACGTCGGCGTGCCCGTGGATCTCGTCGAGCCGGGCCGGCAGCAGATCGGCGACCGCGGCGGTCGTGGTGCCGGCATCCAGGAACACCGACCCCTGGAAGCTGCCGGCCAGCACGCCGAGTGCACGCCGTGCGATGGCCGCCTTGGCGCCGGCGCGATGGTGGATGCGTTCGGTGACCGATCGCTCGGCGACGCTGCGGGTGTGCAGCGTGACGGCACCGCCGTGCACGCGGCGCAGGGCGCCGAGCCGCTCGAGCGCATCCAGATCCCGACGGATCGTCTCGGTCGTGACCTCGAACCGGCGCGCCAGCTCGTGCACGCCCACCCGGCCGTCGTCGGTCAGCTGCTGCTCGATGATCTCGCGCCGCTCCGTGGCATACACTGCGTCCTCCTTCGGATAGCAACACGATACAACACAAATCAACACGCAACAACAGTTATTTTCTGTTGGATGTCGCGCGCGAAGCACACGTCGCCCCGGCTCGGGCGATGTCGGTCAGGAGGGGGTCAGCGCGGCGTGGATCCACTCCGCGCTCTCGCGCAGGCCGCCGAGCGAGAACAGGTGCACGCGCACCGACCCGTGGTGGCCTGTGTCGAGCCGTCCGGCGAGGGCGTCGAGGAACCGGGTGGGACCCACGCGCGGTGTCGGATCGTCCGGTGCGGCGCCGTATCGCTTCAACACCTCCTCCCCACGCGATGCGCCGACGCGCCGCGCGTAGCCGCGCAGCCGGGCCGGTTCGATGGGTCCGCAGAGCCCGACGCGGATCGGCGCGGTGATCCCGGCATCCCGGACCGCCTCGATCCAGGAGAGCGTGGAATCGACGTCGAGCACCATCTGGGTGAAGACCTCGGGCTGCAGGCCCTGCGCTGTGAGCTCGTCGATCTTGGCGTGCAGGGCCGTCCACAGCACGTCGGAGGAGACGGCCGGGTGACCGTCCGGGTGGCCGCCGACGCCGACGGTGACCGCGCCGTGATCGGCCAGTCGGACTGCGCGGATCACACTGAGAGTGTCGCGGTACGGACCTTCGGCGGGGTCGGGGTCACCGCCCAGGGCAAGCAGGTGACGGGAAGTGCCGTCGGCCTGCAGGCCGGACAGGAAGTCCTCCAGCGACGCCGCCGACACGATCCGGCGCGCGGCGATGTGCGGCACCGGGGTGAGCCCGTGCGCGGCGACCGCGGCGCTGGTGTCCCGGCGCAGCTGTGGGCTCTCGCCGGGCGCGACCCCGATGTTGACCCGGGTGCCCGGCGGCAGCAGCGCAGCGGCCGCCGGCAGCTCCGGAAGGCGGCGGCCCACCATGTCGAGCGAGCAGTCGTCCACGAGCCGGCGGAGGTCCATGCTGCCAGTTGACCATGGCCTAGCCGAGCATCGCCCGATCGTCGAGCTGCGCTCCCTTGACCTGCGCGAAGAATTCCAGGAGCTTCGGCACCGTCAGCTTCTTCTTCTCGTCCTCCTTGACGTCCAGCAGGATGCGCCCTTCGTGCATCATGACCAGGCGGTTTCCCACCTGCAGCGCCTGCTCCATGTTGTGCGTCACCATCAGAGTCGTCAGGTGATCCCGCTCGACGAGTGTCTTCGTGAGCTTTGTGACCAGCGCCGCACGCTGCGGGTCGAGCGCGGCGGTGTGCTCATCGAGCAAGAGGATCGCCGGTTGCGTGAAACTCGCCATCAGAAGCGAGAGCGCCTGGCGCTGGCCGCCGGAGAGCAGCCCTACGCGCATCTTCAATCGGCCTTCAAGGCCGAGCTCCAGCGTCTTCAGCTCTTCGGTGAACTTCTCACGTCGAGAGTTCGTCACAGCGATTCTGAACAGTCTGCGCTGCCCGCGCTTGAGTGCGAGGGCGAGATTCTGCTCGATGGTGAGATCCGGGGCCGTCCCCGCCATCGGGTCCTGGAACACGCGGCCGATGTACTTCGCTCGCTGATAGTCCTTCAGGTTCCGAACGGACTTGCCATCGATGTGCAGATCACCGGAGTCGAGTGGAATCTTGCCTGAGATGATGTTGAGCATCGTGGACTTGCCGGCGCCATTGGACCCGATGACCGTGACGAAGTCTCCGGCCTCCAGGTGCAGGGACACATCGCTGATCGCCACTCTCTCATTCACTGTGCCGGGAAAAAACGTCTTGGTCACGTTCTGCAGTGTCAGCATTACTCGACAAACCCCTTTTCGAGATAAGGCTTGGGCCGCCGGCTGGAAAACAGCTGTCGGAGCGAGGGGACCCGCTTGAGCAGACCCCAGCGCGGCAGGAGCAGCGCGGCAACGACGAGAACAGCGGAGATCAGCTTCATGTAGTTCGGGTCCACACCGACAGCCAGCGCCAGATAGATGACGAATCGGTAGATGACCGCACCGACGATGACCGCGAGGGTGGCCCACCACACTGCGCGCGCCGGAATGACGGCCTGACCGATGATGACCGACGCGAGGCCGACGAGAACCAGGCCGATGCCCATCGAGATGTCTGCAAATCCCTGGTATTGGGCGATCAGCGCACCCGCAAGAGCGACCAATGCGTTCGACAGGGCCAGCGTGATGATCGCCATGCGCGCCGTGTTCACCCCGAGCGAGCGGATCATCTCTTCATTGTTTCCCGTCGCCTGGATCCCGAGACCGTGATCGGTCGACAGGAACCAGTCCATGGCGAACTTGAGCACAAGGGCGATGACCGCGAAGATGAGGATGCTCACGGGGCCGCCCATGAGGTCGTTCTCCCGAAGGGGCGTCATGAGGGTCTCTTGCCGGAGCATGGGTATGTTCGCTCGGCCCATGATCGCCAGGTTGATCGACCACAGACCGATCATGGTGAGAATGCCGGCGAGGAGCCCGTTGATTCGACCCTTGGCATAGAGAAGGCCGGTGACGACGCCGGCGACAGCGCCGGCAAGCCCTCCGGCAAGGGTGGCAAGAACAGGCGGAGTGCCCGAAACCAGGAGCGATGCAGATACGGCGGCGCCAGTGGTGAAACTGCCGTCGACGGTGAGGTCTGGGAAGTTCAGGATTCTGAACGTCAGATAGACACCCAGTGCGACGATGCCATACAGCATGCCGAGTTCAAGTGCGGGAATCATGGTTTCGGGCCCTCCGGGTCTCGCGTCGCTGACTACTCGATGACCTTGTCGGCCGTGTCGATGAACGACTGCGGGATCTCAAGACCCATGCGCTTGGCAGCTCCGAGGTTGATCGTCAGCGGCGGTGCGTCAGCCTTCGGCATCTCGACGGGCATGGACGCAGGGTCCTTCCCGTTCTCCAGGATGTCGAGAGCCATCTGACCGGTCTGATAGCCGATCTGGGAGTAGTCGAGCCCCACGGTCATTACACCGCCGGACTCGACCTGAGTCGCATCGGCGACGAACATGGGGATCTTGTTCTTCTCGGCGTACTGGACGACGACCTCGATCGCAGAGCCGACCCCGTTGTCTGTCGGAACCCAGATGGCATCGACATCGCCGAGCGAGGCGACCGCCTGCCCCAGCTCGCTGGGGTTGGAGATCGTGGCCTCCTTGATCGTCAGCCCGAGGTCGGCCGCGGCCTCCTTCGCGATCGCGACCTGCACGGCAGAGTTGACCTCACCCGAGCTGTAGGCGACTCCCACGGTCTTCGCGTCCGGGATCATCTTTCGGACGAGCCCGATCTGCTCGGCGACCGGGTTGAGGTCGCTCACGCCCGTCACGTTCGCCCCAGGCTTCTCCCAGCTGTCGACGATGCCGGCCGCCTCAGGATCCGTCACCGCCGTGAACACGACCGGGATGTCGGTGATGGCTTGTGCCGTCGCCTGTGCGGCGGGCGTGGCGACAGCCAGGACGAGGTCGAGATCCTGTCCCGCGAACTTGTTCGCGATCGTGACGGCCGTGGCCTGCTCGCCGTTCGCGTTCTGCTCGTCGAACTTGACGGTCTCGCCATCGATGTAGCCCGCGTCGAAGAACGCCTTCTTGAAGCCCTCTGTGGCTGCATCGAGGGCGGGGTGCTGCAGAAGCTGGTTGATGCCGATGTTCAGCACCTTCGCGCTTGCGTCGTTGGAGCCGCCATCGTTGCCCGCTCCGCCACCTGCGCAACCGGCAAGGGCCAGTGCGCCCGCGGCTGCGGCGGCAATGCCGGCTAGCCATCGATTCATTCTCATCTCTATCCTCCTTGATAGGGGTTCTGTGATTGCATGGCTGCACCGCTCACCGAATGCCCCACCAGGGATGCCTTCGGCCGGTGCTCGCTATTCGGTTGTGTCGTATTCCCTCAGAGAACTCAGCGTTCGCATGGCGGTGAGAAACACGTCATTCATTTCTGAGTTTCCAACGGTCACCCGAATGCCTTCGCCGATGAAGGCGCGGGCGAGCACTCCGCGCTCCCACAGCTGCTGATGCACGAATGCGGTGCGCTCGCCGGTCCGCAGCCAGATGAAGTTGCCGAACGAGTCGAACGTGCTCCATCCGCCATCGCGCAATGCATCGGCGACGCGAGACCGTTCGGATATGACGTAGTCGACTCGCTCCCGCAGCTCCGCTTCCGCATCGAGCGATACCAGAGCGGCCTTCTGCGCGAGGGCGGTCACGCCGAAAGGCAGGGCCACTCGGCGAAGGTTCGCCGTGATCTGCTCAGGGGCGATTGCGTACCCCACCCGCAAGCCGGCGAGGCCGTAGGCCTTCGAAAAGGTGTGCAAGACCGCCACATTCTCATAGCGGCGGAAGAAGTCGAGCCCGTCGGCGGTCCCTTCACCGTTGTTGAAATGCACGTACGCTTCATCGATCACGACGAGGACTTCTCGTGGAACCGTCTGGAGGAACGAATCCAGTTCGTCCTTCATGACACACGTACCCGTCGGGTTGTTCGGACTGCAGACGAGGATGAGCTTCGTCCGATCAGTGACGGCGGCGGCCATCGCGGGCAGGTCATGGCGCCCCTCGCTCGTCAGCGCGATCGGCACCGGGGTCGCACCCGCGATCTGCACGAGCCGGGGGTATGCCTCGAAGGACCGCCAGGCGAAGATGACCTCGTCGCCCTCACCCGCGGCAGCGGCGATGAGTTGAGTGACCACTTCGGCAGACCCTGAGCCGAGAGCGATCTCTTCCGGGTTCACCGCAAGCCGTGCGGCCAGCCGCGCAATCAGCTCGGTGGCGGCGATCTCCGGGTAGAGATGGAGACTGTCCATGAGGCCGCCCAGGGCGTCTGTCACTGCGGGAAGAGGGGGAAACGGGCTCTCATTCGACGAGAGCTTTATCGCGCCTGCATCCGACCTCCCCTGCACGTACCCGGGAAGCTGCGCAACAGCGCTTCGCTGCCTGATCATTGCGATGACACCGTCCTTCCGCGGGGGCTCAGGTGATGGTTGCCGAAATGGTCGGCCGGGACGCCCACCCTGCACTGGCGCGAGGGGCGGAGGGCCACAAGACTGCTTCGCCATTGTGGTTCTGGTGAGCCCTTCCATTCATTGTGTAAGGCTCAACACTGAAAGTAAATCACTATAGAATGAAGATGTAGTTCGATCGCACCGAAGAATTTCGGGAAGCGCCGCGATGGTCGAACAGCGCGAGGTCACGTGGACTGGGGCATCCTCGCCGGGTGGAGGACGTGTTCGCGCAGAGTTCGGGTGACCTCAGGGTTCGAAGACCTTGCCGCGATTGAGGATGTTCTGCGGGTCGAAGACGGCTTTGATCTGCCTTTGAATGTCGAATTGGTCGTCGCCGAGCTCAGCTCTCAGCCAGCGTCTCTTCAACACGCCGATACCGTGTTCGCCCGACAGTGTGCCACCGAGCGTGAGGACGAATGTGAACAGCTCTTCGGCAGCGTGCCAGACCTCCTCGGGAACGGTATCGCCCTGGAACACGAAACTCGGATGCAGATTGCCGTCCCCCGCATGGCACGCGGTAGGGATCATGAGTGCGTACTTGCCTTCGAGTTCGGCGATCTTCCGGAAGACGGCCACCATGTTTTCACGCGGCACAGCGACATCCTCCACGAGCATGGTTCCCATCGCCTCCAACGCCGGGAACCCCTGCCGCCGCACGTCGACCAGGCGCTCGGACTCGGCCGGGTCCGTCGTCTGCTCGGCCGTCCCTCCCGCGGAAGTGATGATGTCCAGGACCGAACTCGACTCCTGCACCGATGCGGGTCCATCGCATTGCACGAGGAAGTAGGAATCTCCCCTGCTGATGAGGTCGCTGCCGGTGAATCGACTGACGCATTCCAGCGTCCTCCGGTCCAGGATCTCCATGATCGCCGGCTGCAGGCCGGCGGCGGTGATACCGGCCGCGGCCGTTGCGGCGAGCTCGACCGAATCGAAGAACGCTCCGATGGTCACCACGGTCCCGGTGACCACCGGGCGCAGTTTGAGCGTGCATTCCACGATCACACCGAGCGTGCCTTCGGAGCCGATCATCAGCGCGCACAGGTCATAGCCGGTCACTCCCTTGACCGACTTGTGGCCGAGTGAGATCAGCCGGCCGTCGGCGAGGACGACTTTGAGCGCCAGTACCGCTTCCCGTGTGACGCCGTACTTGGCACAGAGCAAGCCGCCGGCATTCATAGCGATGTTCCCGCCCACCGTGGAGATGTCCTTGCTCGCGGGGTCGGGCGGCCACCACAGTCCGTGCTCCTGGAGCCGCCTGTTCAGGTCTCCGTTGAGTATTCCCGGTTCCACGACTGCATACTGGTTCGCCGGCGAGATCTCCAGGACGCGCGTCATGCCTGTCGTGGAGAGGACGATTTCCCCGGCCCCGGCGATCCCGCCGCCCGCGAGCCCCGTCCCCGCGCCGCGACTGACGAGCGGCGTCCCCGTCGCCGAGGCGATGCGGCAGGCGGTCTGCACGTCGTCGACAGAAGTCGCCCGAACGACGGCCAGCGGCACGCCGTCCGCGACGCGACCGGATCGGTCTCGACGGTAGCGCTCAAGAACGTCTGGAGTGGTCTCGACCTTTCCGGGCAGCGCCCGGGTCAACCGCGCCACGACGTCCATTCAGTCCTCCACAACGCGCGCGGGCGTGTCAGTCGGGACGACCTCCGCCGGCGCGAGGGAATCGGCATCCCGTTCGCCCTCGCGAGGTTCGACGGATCTCGTGTCCCGGCCCATCAGGCGGCGGATTCCCGTCACGCTCCCGCCGGCGATCCGTCGCAACGGCGGCTGCAGACCGCTGGGCAGGAACCGGAGGATCAGGAACACCGCGCCACCGTAGAGAAGCGGGTCAAGGGCAGACCCCACCCCGACGGGCACCGAGGGGTTGCTCGCGACGGCGGTGAGCCACTGGCTCAGAACGGTGACCACGACGGCGCCGAGCAACGCCCCGTAGGGCGAAGCGAGGCCGCCGACGACCACGATGATGAGAAGGAGCACGGAGAGCTGGACGCTGAAGGCATCCGGTGAGAGGAAGCCCAGATAGGTGGCATACAACGCCCCGCCACCGCCGGCGAGCATCGCGGCGAGGACGAAGGACCTGAGGCGATAGCCCGCCGACGGGATCCCCAACGCCTGGCTGCCGCTGTCGTCCCGGCCGACGGCGCGAAACGCCCGACCCGTCCGGCTGGTGGAGAGATTCGACGCTCCGACCAAGACGACAAGGGCGACTATCCAACAGAGGATGTAGAACGGGGTCCCGATCATCGGTTCGCCGAACAACGTGATCAGGGGAACGCCGGGAAGGCCGGTGCTCCCTCCCGTGACACCGATGAGGTTGTTCGCAAGGTCAGCTACGATCATCGCCAGTGCCAACGTGGCGACCGCCAGGTAGTGTCCGCGCAGTTGGGTGAGCGGCCAGCCGATGGCGAACGCCACGACGCCGGTGATGAGCACACCGATGATGATCGCGGGGATCACCGGCAGATGCGCCTTGACCGTCAGAATGCCCACTCCATAGGCCCCGATCGCCCAGAACGCGCCCTGACCGAAGGAGACCTGTCCGGTATCCCCCATCATCTGCTGAAGGCCGACACCGGCGATGACATAGAGCGCACAGAGCGCGCCGATGCCGATGAGCTCCTCCGGCAGGACGACCGGCCCCACCACGATGATCACGAGGACCAGGAGCGGCCCACCCCACAGCTCGATTCGCCGACGATCGAGTTTCATCCTGGACGCCCTCACGCGAGCTCGCCTCCTCGCCGCCCGAGCGCGGCCCTCACCAGCAGCACCAGGATGAGCACGGCGAGCGCCGCCGTCTGCTGGTACTCGGGAAGCCCGAAGACCGCGACGGCGCTCGTGACCTGCCCGAGGACCAGGCCACCGATCATGGCACCGACGGGGGAACGCATATTGCCGATGATCGCTGCCGCGAAGCCGGGTATCGCGATCGCGATATGCGCTTCCGGAGTCATGGGCACCAGCGCGCCGAAAATCGCTCCCGTCAGGCCCGCGACCGCGCCCGAGACTGCGAACGCGATCGTGCCCATCTTGAGAAGTTCCACCCCGACGAGTTGGGCCGCGTGCGGATTCGACGACGCGGCGGTGAGGGCTTTCCCGAGATAGGACTTCGAGAAGAACATCTGCAGGAGAACGAACAAGACCAGGACGACCGCGAGCAGGAGTACCTGCTGGGGCAGTATGAAGGCACCCCCGACCCTGAACGCGGCGGAGATCAGCGGCGGGTAGGAGACCGGGAGGTCACCCCAGATCAAAATGAAGACACCCTGAAAGGCGATGGCGAGGCCCAGTGTCATGATCAGCGGAGCGTGGGCACCCAGAGAGCGACCTGTCAGCACCGCGAGTCCGACGAAGGCTGCCGCGGCGGCCGTGACCAGCAGGCTGACGAGGACCGCCAGCGCCCACGGCAGGAGCCCGGCGACGCTCGACATGACATAGGCGCCGAGCGCGACCAGCGCACCTTGGGTCAGATTCGCCACCCCCGTCACGCGATAGATGATCACGAAACCGATTCCGACAATGGAATACAACGCCCCGAGTGCGAGTCCGGAAAAGAGCGACTGCAAGAGATCGCTGATCATGCTGCCTCCTCCACTCCGAGGTACGCGTTCAGGATCTTGCCATCGTGGGCCAGCTCCGAGCTCGGTCCGGAGAACCGGACGACGCCGCCTTCGAGGACATAGGCGCTGGTCGAGGCGCGCAGTGCCGAGGCGATGTTCTGCTCGATGAGCACAATGCTCATCCCTCCGGCGTTCAGCGATTTCAGATATTCCAGGAGGCGGTGCACCACGATCGGTGCGAGCCCGAGCGAGAGCTCGTCGACCAGCAGCACTGCGGGGTCGGCCATCAACGCCCGTCCGACCGCCACCATCTGCTGCTGTCCACCGGACAGCTTCCCCGCTTCCCGGGACAGAAGCTCCTTCAACTCCGGAAGCAGGTCCAAGACCCGGACCACGGCGGCTTCGATCGCCGGCTGCTTCGGAAGCAGTGAACGGAGGAAGCCGCTCACGCCGACCGACGTGTTGCCGTATGCTCCGAGCCGCAGATTGTCCAACACGCTCAGTTCCCCGAAAAGCTGGCGCCCTTCGGGAACCACCGCCACACCCGCACGAACGACGTGGGTCGGACCCTTGCCGTCGATCCTCCTGCCGCCGATCTGCACCGTCCCGCCGGACAGGGGCAAGATCCCCGAGATCGCTCCGACCAACGAGCTCTTCCCTGCGCCGTTTCTGCCGAGAACAGCCACGAACGCCCCCGATGGCACGTCGATGCTCACCCCGTGAAGCGCCTCCAGTGCCCCGTACCGAACCACGACGTCGTGGACGCTCAGCATCAGACACCCACCCCGCTGTAGGCCTCGATGACTTTCGGGTCTGCAAGAACCTTGCGCACCGGGCCCTCGGCGATCACGGCCCCGCGATCGAGGACAAGCAGCGAATCGGCGATACTGGCCACAAACCGCACGTCGTGCTCGATCAAGAGGATCGACATGCCGCCGGCCTTCAGGTCTGCGATCGATTCAGCAAGCTCGCTCCGTTCACTGCCCGTCAGGCCGGCAGCCGGCTCGTCCAAGAGCAGGACGCTTCCGGCAACCCCCAATGCCTGCGCCACTGCGACACGGCGCTGGACACCGAACGGCAACCCGTCGATGATCTCATCGGTGTAACGGTCTGGCACTCCGAATCTCGCGAGCTGTTCTCGGCTCGCCTGCTCGGCATGCACCTCGCACCGTCCGTGGCGGGGAAGCCGCAGTGCGGAGGCGAACATCCCGGCGTTGCCTTTGAGGTACCGGCCGGCCATGACGTTCTGCAGGACGGTCATGCCCTCGAACAGACGCGGCTTCTGGAAGACGAGTCCGACTCCCAGCGCCGCGCGCTGATACGGACGGAGCCGGGTGACATCGCGGTCTCCGATGAAGACCCGGCCTCCGTCCGGACGCAGATGCCCGGCGATCAGATGGAAGAGCGTTGACTTTCCGGCGCCGTTGGGTCCCAGGATCCCGACCAGACTGCCTGCCGTCACCTCGAGCGACACCGAGTCCACTGCCGTGACACCGGCGAATGACCGGGTGATGCTCTCCACCCTCAACACCGACGACGTGCGACGCTCCGCGCCCTGATCGCTGACCATATGCGCTACTTCGCCTTGTTGACGCTGTAGTCGGTCGCCGTCAGCGTGCCGTTCTGATCGGTGACGATCCAGACATCCGCCGCCGTGAGGCCACGATGGTCCGTCGCCGAGTACTTGTAGGTGCCGTGGCAGCCGACTGCCGGGTTGCTCTCGATCGCATCGCGGATCTTGACCGGGTCCGTACCTCCGATCTTGATCCCGTTGGCGATCACCGACCAAGCGCCACAGGAGTCAGCCGTGAACTGCGACATCTCCTCGTTGTACTTCGCCTTGTAATCCGTCGCCAATTTCTGGTCGATGACCTTGCTCGGGTTGGTGTCGGGGACCTGATCGATGACGTTGGCAATGCTCGAGGCCATGACCGCGCCATTCGCCGATGCACCGGCTGGGCCCAAGAACAGCGGCGTCGCCGCCGATCCGGGGAATACGATGGGCACGTTCGAGCCGAGCTGCGAGTACTCCTTCGCAATCGTCACGAGCGGCGGGCCGGCGCCCCAGACGACGATGGCGTTGGCATCACTCTTGGTCAGTGACGTCAACTGCGGCAGGAATGTCGTCGACGACAGCTGGTACGACTGGCTCTCGACGATATTCGCCGTGCCCAGGTTCTTCAGCGCATTGAAGCCCGACTGACCGAAGTCGGCCGAGTCATAGAGCACCCCGATCTTGTCCTTGTTGATGCTCTTCAAGTAGTCCGTCAGTGCTCCGGCCATTCCCGGAGTGGGCAAGGTGGACATGAAGGTGTACTTGTGGATCGGCTCCACTTGAGAGTCGGTCGCGCACGTGGTGACCATCGGGACTTTGGCTTGGTCGACGGCATCCAGGATCGCACCGCACGACGAGCTGAGAATCGGACCGACGATGGCTACCGGCTTCTTCGCCAGCAGCGAGCGCAGCGCCGTCACCGCCTGGGTCGGATCAGTGTGGTCATCGACATATTCCACGTTGACCTTGTGTCCGTCGATGCCGCCGGCAGCATTGGCCTCCTCGGCCAGCAGGGCGATCGTGTTCTTCACGAAGCCGCCGAGCACGCTGTATCCGCCGCTGAGCGAGGTGATCACGCCGATCGTGATTTCCGACTGATCGTCGCCGGGCGATGCTCCCGGCGACGTTGCCGGCGCACTGCATGCCGCCAGCGCTAATGACGCCCCGAGTGCGATCGAGAGCGCACCGAGCCTGCTTCTTCTTCTCATGAGCTGCTCCTTATTGCGTAGTGATTAACCGTGGACTTCTTTGTCGTGCGCCATCTCACTGGGACTGTCGACTTCGAGGTCTCCCACTGACTGTGTAGGGGTGATCGTCGTCACTGTCACGAGCGCTGCCATTGACCCCCATCATGACGCGGACCATGCTTAAGGTAAATTTAGAAGATGCTCAAATGAAGTTCGACTCTGCTTATGAATTCTCTGGATCTTGAGGTGGGCCATGGCTGATGTGAGTCTGAGGCAACTCGAGTTGTTCGCTGCCCTGCCGGACTTTTCCACGCTGAGTGCGGCAGCAGCGCATCTGCACATCTCTGAATCGGCGCTGTCCCAGGCCATCACAGGACTCGAGAAGACGGTCGGTGAACAATTGTGCGTGCGCCGCAAGGCCCGGGGGCTCGCGCTGACTCCGGCGGGTCAGCACTTCGCGAGGCGGGCACGCCGAATCATCGGGGACACACGCGAACTCGTTCTGGACGTTCGCGCGGGAGACGAGTTGCGCGGCCCCGTGAGGTTCGGCTGCTTTGCGAGCTTTGCGACGAGCGTCGTACCTGAGTTGTTGGACGGGTTCTCGCACACACACACCGGAGTGGACCTCGAGACCGTGGTCGGCACGAACGAGGACTTGTTCCCCGCACTTCAGTCAGGACGCCTCGATGTCGCGTTCGTGTACGACATGTTCCTCCCCGAGGGCTACCGGCATCGCAAGATCTACCCGGCTCGGCTTGAAGCCCACCTGCACCCGAGCCATCCGCTCGCCGCGGGGGCCACCGTCGACCTCGCCGATCTCGCTGACGAGCCGCTCATCCATTACGACTTGCCGAACATCCTCACGTACACGATCGAGGCATTCAGCGCGCGTGGTCTCACGCCGAGGATAGATGCCAGGGTCACTCAGGTCACGCTCGTCGAGGCGCTCGTGGCTCGCGGTGCGGGCTATGGGTTGCTCATGTCCCGGCCCAACGTACTCCCGGTCAGCGTCGAGGGGCTGCCCGTTTCCGTTCGGCCTCTGGACCCACCCGCGACCTCCACACATGTCGTGGCGATCTGGCCCGAGGACATGATCCTCACGTCGCGCGCGGTCGCCCTGCTCGACTTCGCCGTCGAGAAGCTCGGCGGCAAGATGCGCAACGATTCCGATGCTCGTCGACGACGGCCACACGAGGGGCCGACCGGCATCGGGCCGGTCTCACCTTGACGGATCGCAGTTCCCACCCGTGCAGCTCGCCGGCACGGCGCTGCTGAACATCACCTGTCGTCGAGGAACTCCAACGCCGCCTGCTTGAAGGATCGGGCACTCAGTGCGTTCATATGGTTCCGCCCCGGTATCGAGACGAATCGCGCCCCCAGCTCGTCGGCCAGATTTGCTGCACCCCGGGCCGCGGTGTCGGCCTCACCGGCCACCACCAGCGCGCGCTGCGGCAGCGCGGTCGTCGTGACCTCATGACCGCTCAGTCCCTCGACGCAGGAGAGCAACGCCGCGACATCGGCGCCCGGCAGGGACCTCGCGCCGCTGAACAACCTCATCGCCAGCGGATCGGCTATGGGCACATCGCCCTTGAGCATCGATCGAATGGATTCCGCGTCCCAGCTCTGGAACAACTCCTCCGTACCGATCCCGCCCAGCACCAGGGTCCCGATGCGCTCCGGAACCGACTGCGCAAGCGCCAGCGCGATCCGGCTTCCCAGGGAGTAGGCCACGACGTCCACGGCCCATAGCCCGGCCGCGTCCATGACGGCGACGACGTCGCCCACCATGAGCTCCAGCGAGTAGGAGCCCGCGTCACTGGGCTTGCCGCTCATCCCATGTCCGCGCAGGTCCAGCGTGAGAACGCCGCGCTGAGCACCGGTCAGGGCGCGCACCCAGCCCGTTTCCACCCACGTCATCTGCGCAGTGGAGCCGAATCCGTGCACCAGGACGACGGGACGGGGCCCGGCCACCCACTGAAAGCAGATCGCAACGCCATCCGAACCGCTCACCTTCGGCATCGTCAGTCCTCTGGCGGCCGCAGACGGACTCGGTGCGCAGACTCTCTCTGAACCGGCACCGTGCCGACGATCCCGGCCTGGTCATCTTCGAATTCCAGCGTGATGAGCGGCTCACCGACATTCACGAGTTCGCCCGCCTCAGCATGGAATCGGGCCACCGTCCCCGACTGCGGCGACGGCAGCTCGACGGCGGACTTCGTGGTCTCGACTTCAACGAGCGCGTCGCCACGCTCGACGTGATCGCCGACCGAGACCAGCCACTCCAACACGGTGGCATCCAGAAGACCCTCGCCCAGGTCCGGCAGAATCAGCGTCTTCTCAGCCACGTCGATACTCCAATACGCGTTGAACGGCCCTGAGGATCCGGTTGACGCTCGGCAAATACTGGTCTTCCAGCGCTCCGGAAGGGTAAGGAACGTCATACCCGGCAACTCGTTGCACGGGCGCGCGCAACGAGTCGAAACAGCGCTCGGTGATGATCGCACTGACTTCGCCACCGAGGCCACCGCTGAACGGTGCCTCGTGCACGACCACCGCCCGCTTCGTGCGGCCCACGGACTCTTCGAGACCGGCCGCGTCGATCGGCTTCAGCCAGCGCAGATCGATCACTTCGATCTCGACGCCGTCCTCTTCGGCAAGCTCGGCCGCCCGCAAGCACCTCGCGACCATGGCCCCCCACGCGATGAGCGTGACGTGCTTACCCGACCGGACTGTTCGGGACGCGCCGATGGGCAGATAGTCGGAGGCAGGCACCTCGGGGTCGAACACGGCCTTGTTCCAGTAGCGTGCCTTCGGCTCCATGAAGACAACCGGATCCGGGTCCGCGATGCTCTGGCGAAGCAACTGGTATGCCTCGTTCGGGTTCGAGGGAGACACCACCTTCAGTCCGGGGACATGCGCGAGCAGGGACTCCAAGCTCTCGCCGTGGAATTCCGGGGCTCGAATTCCACCGAAACTCGGCAGGCGCAACGTGATCGGCATGGGTGCCGCGCCTCGCGAGCGATAATTCATCCGCGCCATCTGAGTGACGATCTGGTTCATCGCGGGGTAGGCGAATCCGTCGAACTGGATCTCCGGGATCGGCCGGTATCCGTGCAGAGCGAGGCCGACCGCCATGCCGACGATGCCCGCCTCCGCCAACTGAGAGTCGAAGACGCGGTCACTGCCGAACTTCTCCTGCAGGCCATCGGTCACTCGGAACACGCCGCCGAGTTTCGCAACGTCTTCACCGAAGACCAGCGTGCGATCGTCCTCGGCGAGCGCATGCTCCAGTGCGAGATTCAGCGCGACCTGCATGCTCGCCTCTGGCGTCGGGTTCGCCGGCACGGTGCTCTTGGACTCAGTCATGCATACTCTCCTGCCATGCGTGCTTCTGCTCCTGCAGTGCCCCTGTCGGATTGGCGAACACGAAATCAAAGAGCTCCTCGCCCGGTCGGTCGGTGAGCGCCACAAGACCCGCGCGCACGGCGTCGGCGGCACGCGCTGCTTCGGCTGAGGCAGCCTCGAAGAACTGCCCGTCGGCGATGCCCTCCGCGTTCAGCCGGTCAGCGAGGCTCGCGATCGGATCTTTCGACAGCCACGTCTGTTCGTCATCGAGCGAACGATAACGACCAGGATCGTCGGACGTCGAGTGCGGGCCGGCGCGATAGGTCATCGCCTCGATGACGGTGGGTCCCTCTCCGGCTCGGGCCCGAGCGAGCGCCTGCCGTGTCGCGTGAAGCACAGCAATGACATCATTGCCATCGATCTGCACGCCCTCGATGCCGTATGCGGCGGCGCGTGCCGCGACGGAACCGCCGGCGATCTGACGTTCGGCAGCGAGAGAAATCGCCCAGCCGTTGTTCTGACAGAAGAACACGACGGGCAGCTTGTCGATTCCGGCGAGATTCATGGCCTCGTGCACTTCGCCTTCTGAGCTCGCCCCATCGCCGAAGTAACTGACGGCGACGCCACCGTCGCCGGAGAGCTGTGCCCCTTTCGCCCACCCCACCGAGTGCAGCACCGATCCGGCGACCACCGCGTTGATCGAGCCGAAGCGCGAAGCCACCGGGTCGTAAAGACCGCCGTGCCAGATGCCGACGTAGCTGGCCAGATACCCGACGAGATCGACTCCCATCGCGACCGCGACGCCGAGTTCACGATAAGTGGGAAACGCGAAGTCCCGCGCCAGATCGAGCGCGACGCCGCTGCCGATCTGCGCCGCTTCTTGGCCGCGCAACGGCGAATAGGCCAAGATGACGCCCTCACGCTGCATGGCGATCGCGCTCGTGTCGATCTGCCGCGTGATGAGCATCTTGGTATAGAGATCTTTGAGCAATTCGGTGGATAGCCCTGCTTCTTCTGCAAGCCGTGCCGACGTCTTTGTAGTCACACTCTTCACTCCTCACGCTGAGCTGCAATCCCTGACAGAACAGGTCGGCCGTCATCGCCCTCTTGGAAATGGAAATCCGCCATTCGCGGTGGGGCTGAGAAGCCTTGTTCATTCATTGTGTAGGGCTCAACACTGAAAGTAAATCGCTATAGAATGAAGATGTAGTTCGACCCGGCCGCAGAAGATCGGAGAGGTGAACCATGATCGACGTGAGCCTGAGACAGCTTGAGCTGTTCGCCGCCTTGACGAACTTCACCACGCTCAGCACGGCTGCAGCCCACCTGCACATCTCGGAGTCTGCGCTGTCGCAGGCCATCACGAATCTCGAGCGCGCCGTCGGAGCACAGCTGTGCGTGCGGCGCAAAGCCCGAGGCCTTACCCTGACGCCGACCGGCCAGGAATTCGCCAGGAAGGCTCGCCGGATCCTCGCTGACACTCAGGAGCTCGTTCTGAGCGCCGGCGAGGGAAAGGAACTCAGGGGTCCGGTCAAGCTCGGCTGCTATTCCGGCTTTTCGACGAGCGTGATCCCCGAGCTTCTTGAGGGCTTTCCGAAAAGGCATCCCGAAGTGACCATCGAGTTCATGCTGGGCACGAACGAAGAGCTGTGCACGGCGCTCGACGCGGGTCATCTCGACGTCGCGCTCGTCTACAACGTGTCGTTGCCCGCCGGGTACTCCCGTCGCAATATCTACGCGACGGAGCTTGAGGTCCACCTTCACCCGAGTCATCCGCTCGCGCAGGCTGCCACGGTCGACCTCGCGGATCTTGCCGACGAACCATATGTCGAAGTCGATGCGGCCCCCGGCGTCCGCAACGTCACAGACGCGTTCGCGGCGCGCGGTCTCGAACCGAAGATCGCAGCACGAGTGACCCACATCAGCCTGGTCGAGGCGATCGTGGGCAGGGGTCTCGGCTACGGCCTTCTCATGTCGCGCCCCAACGCCGCGCAGATAAGCGCGGAGGGACGGCCGTTCGTCATTCGGCGATTCGACCCACCGGTCACTGTGTCTCACGTGGTGGGAATCTGGCCTGAGGACCTGAGTCTCACGCCTCGAGCCTCGGCACTTCTCGACTTCGCCGCAGAGCGGCTCGGTGGTAAGGACGAGCCCGCTGCCGCTGCGGTGTCGGCGCCCGCTCAGGGCAGAAGCGTGAACCCGGATTCATAGTGCGTCTTCGCGCTCGCCGCCAAGATGATCTGCAGAAAACCCATCGCCTCGAGCTCGCGGGCGCGCGAGAGGGGGCCCACATCGACCGCGCGCAGTCCCCCCGCCTCGATGAGGGCCGCGAGAGTGATCTTCGCCTCCGGATCATCGCCGGCGAACATGACGGTCGTGCGCGTCGTGCCGTTCGTCCCCGCGCTCAGGGTGTCGCCGAGATTCACATTGAACGCTTTCACGACCGTGGTGTCCAGTGGAAGCTCTTTGGCGAGCTCGACTGCGGTCGATGAATCCGCCGGCACCAGCAGCTCGTCGTAGGTCGTGAAATCAATAGGATTGCTGATGTCCACGACGACCTTGCCACCGAGCCGGTCCCGGTAATGCTCGAGGATGCTGGGATACGCCTCGTAGGGGACCGCCAGAACGACAAGATCGCCGGTGAGGTCGTCGCCGACGCGAGCGTACTCCACGTCCGAACGCTCACGAGATGAGCCAGACCCGGTCTGACGCCTGACGATTTGTATCTTCGTCCCGGCGCGGGCCGCGATATCGGCGATGGCCGAACCCATTTTACCGGTACCGATGATGCTGATCGATGTCATGATTACTAGATCCTCCTGTATCGCTTGAGTGCCCGTTCGGCGGCCGCCACGGCGTCGAAGTCGAACAGCACGCTTCGACGGAAGTCCCGACCCGCATGTAGGTCGGCATCACGCTTCTTGATGTCGGCGAATTCGTTTTGCGCGTCGAACTGTGAGCCGCTCCGACGCGAACTGTTCTGCAGGATCGCCGTGCGCTGCATGCGAATGGCCGTGTAGCGCTTGAATGCCTCGGCGATCTCGTGAGCGCCGTCGGCCTCCCTGAGGAAGAACGCCAGCGTGATGGCGTCTTCCATGGCCTGGTTCACGCCCTGGCCGGCGTGCGGCAGCATGGTGTGTGCGGAGTCGCCGAGCAGAGTGATGCGTCCGCGCGACCAGTTCGAGAGCGGCTCGTGGTCGTAGAGGCCCCACCAGAACGTGTGGTCGATGAGGTCGATGAAGCGACGGAGCGACAGGTCCCATTTCTCGCCGCCGAACTCCGCGGCGAGTTCGCTCACCTCGCCCGGTGCGGACCACGATTCCTTGAGCGGTCTGGTGCTCGGCACGAATCCGACATAGTTGAACAACCTGCGCTGCTGCAAGGGGTAGCACATGAAATGCTTTCCCTCCCCCATCCAGACCTGACTGATCATCGGCCAGTCCTTGGGGAGAAGTGCGGCATCGATCACGCCGCGGTAGGCAATGGACCCGGAGTACACGGGGCGTGGGACGTCCATCAGCGAGTCCCGCACCCGGGAATGGATGCCGTCCGCGCCGATCACTCCGTCGAATTCGTCGTGAAAGCCATTGTCGAATTCGACGCGGACACTCTCATCCAGCGCGCGGACCGACGTCAGGCGATGCCCCAGCCGCACTGACTCCGGTGCGACCTCCCGCGCGAGAACGTCCACCAGATCCGGTCGGTACATTCCGACATTCTGATACTGCTTGGCCGTGTCCTCCCATGCGGCGTCGGTCACGACGTTGCCCAAGGCATCCATGTACAGGCCCGGGCCGTCGGGGATTGCTCCGGCGCGCTTGACCGGCTCAAGCGCATCGAGCTTCTCGAGAACACGCTGCCCGTTCGGGGCGACCGTGACGCCGGCGCCGACGTCGCCGAGTTCGGCGGCTTGTTCGAACAGGGTGACCTGGACATCTGCGATCCTCGTCAGCGCTATCGCAGCCGTGAGTCCGCCTACCCCTCCGCCTATGACCGCGATTCTCGTGGTGTGGCTTACCATTGCTTCTCCTTGACTAGCCTGGTCAACACTTGTGCCCTGCTCCCTGTCCGTCGCGCCCGGGTATCGGAGTCCATCCTTGGCCTCGCACCTGTTCCACGTTGCTCCGGGGGTCGCTCTCGCGGCTGCTCGAGCAGCATGCCGAAGTGTTTTCTCCAAGCTTGTGACGGCAGCCTCTATATGTAAATCACAGTTGTTTGAACATGTACTTTGATTGAACTAACATTCCGCGCGGACCGAGGGCACCGATGGTCACGTGGGCCGAAGACAGCTCGTCGCCGCCATGCCGAACGTCGCCACCCTCAGCGAGCCTGCTGCCCGCCCGGGCATCCACGCTGACCCGATTCTTGAGTCGTCGCATGTGGCGAGTCGCAGGCAGTAAAACCCGCCATTTGCGACGACCGAAGCGGCACCGCCCGTCTTCGGTCGTCACGTTTGCCGAGTTTCCGCCCCCAGAGGTCGTCATTTGCGACGACCAAGGGGTGAGATGCCCGCCGAAGAGGGTTCGAGCAGCAGGTCTGAACGGTGGAGCCTAGCGGGTTCGAACCGCTGACCCCCTGCTTGCAAAGCAGGTGCTCTACCAACTGAGCTAAGGCCCCGTGACCGGTGGAGTGGGGCTACCAGGATTTGAACCTGGGACCTCTTCATTATCAGTGAAGCGCTCTAACCAACTGAGCTATAGCCCCGCATGCCGACGGCGTCGTCAACCTCCAAGATATTACCCGAATCGGGGTGATTGTCCGAATCGGACCGATGTCGAGATTGCTCTCGCGGCCGCGTGTTGTTTGACTGTGCTCATGACCTTCGCCGACGAGACGCACCCGAGCGAGCCGCACGCCGCCAACATCGGGCAGCGGCTGAACTGGCTGCGCGCCGGCGTGCTCGGCGCCAACGACGGAATCGTCTCGGTGGCGGCCATCGTCGTCGGTGTCGCGGCGGCCACGAACAGCCTCGGACTGATCTTCACCGCAGGTGCGGCAGGCCTGGTCGGCGGGGCGGTGTCGATGGCGCTCGGCGAATACGTCTCGGTCAGCAGCCAGCGCGACACCGAGCGCGCGCTGATCGAGAAGGAGCGCCGCGAGCTCGAGGAGATGCCCGACGAAGAGCTCGCCGAGCTGACCGAACTGTATGAGCAGCGGGGTCTGAGCGCCGAGACCGCACGCACCGTCGCCGTCGAGCTCACCGCCCACGACGCCCTAGCCGCGCACCTCGAGGTGGAGCTGGGCATCAACCAGCACGATCTGGTCAACCCGTGGCATGCCGCGCTCTCGTCGGCGGTGGCGTTCACGATCGGCGCACTGCTGCCGATGCTGGCGGTGCTGCTGACGCCGCCTTCGGCGCGCATCGCCGTGACGTTCATCGCGGTGCTGGTGGCCCTGGCGTGCACCGGCACCATTGCCGCCCGACTGGGCGGGGCCCCCAAGCTGCGCGCCATGCTGCGACTGGTGATCGGCGGCGCACTCGCCCTGGTCGCCACGTTCGTGATCGGGATGCTGCTGGGCACCGCCGGCATCGGCTGAGCCCGTCGCGACAGCACGCCCGGCGGCAGCGTCCGCCCCCGCCATGACGCGCAGGCATCCTCCACCCGCAGTGCGCGGGCCCGCGCCGGCGCGGGTCAGTTCGAGGTGAAGCCGATCAGCAAGCCGCCGGTGACCTTGACCGCCAGGTTGTAGATGCCCGTGACGACGGCGCCCAGCACGGTGACCACGACCAGGTTCAGAATCGCGATGATCGCGGCGATCGCCATCACCTGCGGCAGCCCGATGATCGACGACAGGGTGATGCCGCCGTCAGACACGCTCTTGAACAGCTCGTCGGTCTTGGTGATCAGGCCGGTGGCCGAGACCACCATGTAGATCAGGAAGAACGCGACGATGGTGACCACGGCCAGCGCCACCGCCGCCAGAAAGGACAGCTTCACGGCCGACCAGAAGTCCACGTAGACCAGCCGCAGACGCACCTGCTTCGCACTGGTCTTATGGCTGGATTTCTTGGCCAGCTTGTCGGCGACTGTGCTCATTCGGCAGTACTCTCTTCGGTGGTCTGGGCGGAAGTCTCGTAGGAAGCGGCCGGCACCTCCTCGGCGGCGGCGGTGGAGGCATCCGCCTCGTCTTCCTCACCCAACCCGCGCTCAGAGTTCCGAGCGATCGCGATGATGCGGTCATCGTCGTCGGGACGGGCGAACACGACACCCATCGTGTCGCGACCCTTGGCAGGCACCTCGGCCACGGCAGAGCGTACCACCTTGCCGCTGGCAAGAACCACCAAGACCTCGTCATCGATCGTGGCGATCAGGCCGCCCGCGAGAGTGCCGCGGTCGTCGTTGAGCTTGGCGACCTTGATGCCCAGTCCGCCGCGGCCCTGCACCCGATACTCGCCGACCGCGGTGCGCTTGGCGTAGCCGCCGTCGGTGACCACGAACACGTAGCCGTCACTGGAGACCACCGACGCCGACAGCAGGTTGTCGCCCTGCCGGAACGACATGCCCTTGACGCCCTCGGTCGACCGGCCCATCGGACGCAGCGCCTCGTCGGTCGCGGCGAACCGCAGCGACATGCCCTTCGTGCTGATCAGCAGGATCTCGTCGTCCTCATCGACCAGCAGCGCACTGACGACCTCGTCGTCCTCGCGCAGCCGGATCGCGATGATCCCGCCCTGCCGGTTCGTGTCGTACTCGTTCAGCCGCGACTTCTTCACGAGACCGCCGCGGGTGGCCAGCACCAGGTAGGCGGCATCGTCATAGTGACGGATGTCGAGGATCTGGGCGATCTCCTCGTCCGGCTGCAGTGCGAGCAGATTCGCCACGTGCTGGCCCTTGGCATCGCGCCCGGCCTCGGGCACCTCATACGCCTTGGCACGGTAGACCCGGCCCTTAGTCGTGAAGAACAGCAGCCAGTGGTGCGTCGTGGTGACGAAGAAGTGCTCGACCACGTCGTCGGCGCGCAGCTGCGCGCCCTTCACACCCTTGCCGCCCCGATGCTGCGAGCGGTAGTTGTCGCTGCGGGTGCGCTTGATGTAACCCTCGCGGGTGACCGTGACCACCATCTCCTCTTCGGGGATGAGGTCTTCGATCGACATGTCGCCGTCGAAGCCGGGCAGGATGTGCGTGCGGCGCTCGTCGCCGAACTTGGCGACGATGTCGGTGAGCTCGTCGCGGATGATCGCACGCTGCCGGGCCGGGTCGCCGAGGATGTCGTTGAAGTCGGCGATCTGCCGCTCGAGCTCGGCGGCCTCGTCGACGATCTTCTGCCGCTCCAGGGCAGCCAGCCGACGCAGCTGCATCGACAGGATCGCAGCGGCCTGGTCGTCGTCGATCTCAAGCAGGTCCTTCAGACCCTCGCGCGCGTCGTCGGCGGTCTGCGACCGCCGGATCAGGGCGATCACGTCGTCCAGCGCATCCAGCGCCTTCAGGTATCCGCGCAGGATGTGCATGCGCTCTTCGGCCTTGCGCAGCCGGAACCGGGTGCGGCGCACGATCACGTCGACCTGGTGGTTGAGCCAGTGCGTGATGAACCCGTCGATCGGCAGCGTGCGCGGCACGCCGTCGACGATCGCGAGCATGTTCGCGCCGAAGTTCTCCTGCAGCTGGGTGTGCTTGTACAGGTTGTTCAGCACGACCTTGGCGACGGCATCCCGTCGCAGCACGACCACCAGGCGCTGCCCGGTGCGGTCGCTGGACTCGTCGCGGATGTCGGCGATGCCGGCGATCTTGCCGTCCCGGGCGAGGTCGCGGATCTTGAGCGCGACGTTGTCGGGGTTGACCTGGTAGGGCAGCTCGGTCACGACCAGGCAGGTGCGGCCCTGGATCTCTTCCACGTCCACGACGGCGCGCATCGTGATCGACCCGCGCCCGGTGCGGTAGGCGTCCTGGATGCCGCGGGTGCCGAGGATGTGCGCGGCGGTCGGGAAGTCCGGGCCGGGGATGCGCTGGATCAGCGCCTCGAAGAGCTCTTCGCGGGTGGCCTCGGGGTGCTCCAGCGCCCACAGCGCGCCGGCGGCGACCTCGCGCAGGTTGTGCGGCGGGATGTTGGTCGCCATGCCGACGGCGATGCCGACCGAGCCGTTGACCAGCAGGTTCGGGAAGCGCGAGGGCAGGACGACCGGCTCCTGGGTCTGGCCGTCGTAGTTGTCCTGGAAGTCGACGGTCTCCTCTTCGATGTCGCGCACCATCTCCAGCGCGAGCGGAGCCATCTTCGTCTCGGTGTACCGCGGGGCGGCGGCGCCCTGGTTGCCGGGCGAACCGAAGTTGCCCTGGCCGAGTGCGAGCGGGTAGCGCAGCGACCACGGCTGCACGAGCCGGACGAGGGTGTCGTAGATCGCCGAGTCACCGTGCGGGTGGTACTGGCCCATGACCTCGCCGACCACACGGGCGCACTTGGAGAACGACTTGTCGGGACGGTAGCCACCGTCGTACATCGCGTAGATGACGCGCCGGTGCACGGGCTTGAGACCATCGCGCACGTCGGGCAGCGCGCGCCCGACGATGACGCTCATCGCGTAGTCGAGGTAGCTGCGCTGCATCTCGACCTGCAGGTCGACCTGGTCGATCCTGCCGTGGTTGTGCTCGGGCGCTTCGGTGGGGCGGTCGTCGTCAGCCATGTGTCTTCGTTCTCTCTCGCTGTCGTTTCGTCTCGCTTCGCTCGCCGGGCGACCGGGGATGTTCGGGTCGACGGGTCGAAACGGATAGCAATCTAGATGTCAAGGAACCGGACGTCCTTGGCGTTGCGCTGGATGAAGCTGCGGCGGGATTCGACATCCTCGCCCATCAGCACCGAGAAGATCTCGTCGGCGGCCGCGGCATCGTCGATCGTGACCTGACGCAGCGTGCGCGTGGTCGGATCCATCGTGGTCTCCCACAGCTCCTTCGGGTTCATCTCACCGAGGCCCTTGTAGCGCTGGATGCCGTTGTCCTTCGGGATCCGCTTGCCCGAGGCGAGCCCGTCGTTCAGCAGCGCGTCGCGCTCGATGTCGGAGTAGACGTACTCGCTGGGCGCGTTGGTCCACTTCAGCCGATACAGCGGCGGCATCGCGAGGTAGACGAAACCGGCCTCGATCAGGCCCCGCATGTAGCGGAACAGCAGCGTCAGCAGCAGCGTCGTGATGTGCTGGCCGTCGACGTCGGCATCGGCCATCAGCACGATCTTGTGGTACCGGGCCTTGTCGATGTTGAAGTCTTCGCCGATGCCGGTGCCGAAGGCGGCGATCATCGCCTGGATCTCATTGTTGCCCAGGGCCCGGTCCAGCCGCGCCCGCTCGACGTTGAGGATCTTGCCGCGCAGCGACAGGATCGCCTGCGTGTGCGGATCGCGACCCTGCACGGCCGAGCCGCCGGCCGAATCGCCCTCGACGAGGAAGACCTCCGAGATGGACGGGTCCTTGCTCGTGCAGTCCTTGAGCTTGTCGGGCATGGATGCCGACTCGAAGACGCTCTTGCGGCGCGCGGTCTCGCGCGCCTTGCGGGCGGCCAGCCGTGCGGTGGAGGCGTCGATCGATTTGCGGATGATGTTCTTGGCCGCGCCCGGGTTGCGGTCGAACCAGTCGCCCAGCCGGTCGCCGACGACCTTCTGCACGAACGCCTTGGCCTCGGTGTTGCCGAGCTTGGTCTTGGTCTGGCCCTCGAACTGCGGTTCGGCGAGCTTGACCGAGATGACCGCGGTCAGGCCCTCGCGCACGTCCTCGCCGGAGAGGTTCTCGTCCTTGTCCTTGAGGATGCCGTTCGCGCGCGCGTAGCGGTTGACCAGCGTGGTCAGCGCCGCGCGGAAGCCCTCTTCGTGCGTGCCGCCCTCGTGCGTGTTGATGGTGTTCGCATAGGTGAAGACGTTCTCGGTGTAGCTGGAGGTCCACTGCATCGCGACCTCGAGCGAGATCTTGCGGGTCGTGTCCTCGGATTCGAAGTCGATGATCTCGTCGTGCACCTGCTCGGCACGGCGCACCCGGTTCAGGTATTCGACGTAGTCGACCAGGCCGCGCTCGTACAGGAACGTGTCGTGGCGCTGCGAGACGACCTCTTCGCCGTCGACGTCGTCGACCTGCAGCGATTTCGCCCGTTCGTCGACCAGTGAGATGGTCAGGCCCTTGTTCAAGAAGGCCATCTGCTGGAAGCGCACCCGGAGCAGGTCGTAGTCGAACGCGATGTCGTCGAAGATCGTCGCATCGGGCCAGAACGTGATGGTCGTGCCGGTCTCGCTGCTGGCTTCGCCCTTGGCCAACGGGCCCTGCGGCACCCCGCCGTCGCGGAAGGTCTGCCGCCAGACGTGACCGTTGCGCTTGACCTCGACCTCGAAACGGCTCGAGAGCGCGTTGACCACCGACGAGCCGACCCCGTGCAGGCCGCCGGAGACGGCATAGCCGCCGCCGCCGAACTTGCCGCCGGCGTGCAGCACGGTCAGCACCACCTCGACGGTGGACTTGGTCGGGTCGGAGGAGTGCGGCGCGACGGGGATGCCGCGGCCGTTGTCGACGCAGCGGATGCCGCCGTCCTCGAGGATCGTGACGAGGATCGTGTCGCAGTAGCCGGCCAGGGCCTCGTCGACCGAGTTGTCGACGATCTCCTGCACCAGGTGGTGCAGTCCGCGCTCGCCGGTCGAGCCGATGTACATGCCCGGGCGCTTGCGCACCGCCTCGAGTCCCTCGAGCACCTGGATGTCTTCGGCACCGTAATGGGTCTGGTTGGGTGCGGGCTTGGAAGCGGGCTGCTGATCTGCCTGCGCGGGCTCATTCTCCGGTGTTTCTGACGTCATTTCGATCCCGCGCTCCGATCGTCCAGGGGTGACAGTCCATCCTATCAACTCAGGGCCCGGAAAGCGCGTTAGGCGGCCCTGTGCGGCCCTGAAACGGTACGGAAGGGTCCGGAACGTGGTTCAGCCGTAGGTATCGCGCGGACCACGCCCTGGAACGGCTCTGGGACCCCATTTCCAGGAGGGGACGTCCGGCCCGATGAAACGGATGCTGTCGACACCGGCATCCGGGTACTGCTGCAGGATCTGCGTGAGGATGTGCGCCCGCATCAGCTGGAGCTGTTTGGCCCACGCCGTCGAGTCGCACGCCACTGTGAGCTTTCCGTCGGACAGGCCCACCGGCCGGGTGTGCCCGGCCGTCTCCTCGCCGGCCACCAGTTCCCACTGCCGCACCAGATCGGCCCGGGCCAGATTCGAGTCCCACCCCGACTCGTGGCTGAGGGCATCGAGGACGTCGCCGACCCCCTTCGGGTCGCGCCCCAGTGTGAACGGCTGGTTCTCATCGGCGGTCGCCGTCCCGCGCCGGCGCCGGCGCCGACCGCGCGCCGAAGGCTTGAGTCCGCGCAGGCGGAGGTAGGTGGCGAGCGTCTCGGGGATGTCGCCGTGGTCGTCGGGGTTCTCACCGCTTCCGGGGTCCCCGGGCAGGTCAGCGCTCATCGGCCGGCTCGATTCCGAGAATGGTGCCGGCTTCCACGCGCACGACGTGCGCGCGCAGCGCCTCGGGTACGTCGGGCTCGACGGCCGCGGTGACGATGACCTGCTCATAGCCGCCGACCAGCTCGGCCAGGCGGGCGCGGCGCTGCACGTCGAGCTCGGCGAAGACGTCGTCGAGGATGACGATCGGATCGCCGAGGGGGGAGTCGGCGCGCAGCAGCTCGGCCGAAGCCAGTCGCAGGCTCAGCGCGACCGACCAGGATTCACCATGTGAGGCGTAGCCCTTCACGGGCAGCCCCCGCACGTGCAGGACGAGGTCGTCGCGGTGCGGGCCGACCAGGGTCAGGCCACGGTCGAGTTCGGCCGAGCGCCGGGCCGCCAACGCGGCGCGGAACAGCTCGGCCGTGTCACCGGCATCCACCGTGCCCTCGTCGGCGCCGTCCTCGGGATCGGCGCCGCGCACCGAGAGCGCCCAGCCCAGCTCGGGAGCGTGGTCGGCGCCGGCGATGGCGGCGTAGGCATCGGCCATCGGCGCGGCGAGCTCTTCGGTCAGTTCGCTGCGTGCGTCGATGACCGCCGCGCCGAGGCCGACGAGCTTCTCATCCCACACATCCAGGGTCTTCAGGCCCTCACCGCGGATGCCGCGGGCCCGCGCCGATTTCAGCAGGGCGTTGCGCTGGCGCAGCACCCGGTCGTAGTCACCGAGGACGCCGGCCATCCGCGGGATGCGCTGGGTGAGCAGCTGGTCGATGAAGCGCCGGCGGCTGGAGGGGTCGCCGCGCACGATCTGCAGGTCTTCGGGGGCGAACAGCACGACATGCGCGTAGCGGGGCAGTTGAGCGGGCTTGACGGGGGCGCCGCCGACCCGCGCCTTGTTCGAACCCTGCCGGTTGACCTGGACTTCCAACAGCATGTGGCGCTCACCGTGCGCGAGCCGCGCCCGCACGATGGCGGCGTCCGCGCCGCGGCGCACCAGGGGCGCATCGCCCGAGACGCGGTGCGAGCCGAGGGTGGCGAGGTATCCGATGGCCTCGGCCAGGTTGGTCTTGCCTTGGCCGTTGCTGCCGATGAAGACGTTCGGCCCGGCGACGAGGGCGACGTCGGCGGCCGCATAGTTGCGGAAGTCGACCAGGCTGAGCTGCTCGATGATCACCGCACCCTCCGATCTGGCCCACCCGCGACGCCGTCACCCCGGGCGAGATCGTACGATCTCGCAGGCAAGCGGTTCAGCGCAGCAGCAGGTTGGGCTGCAGCAGGTAGCGGAAGCTGTCTTCGCCGCCCTTTTCCACCGATGTCTGCGGGGTGATCAGCACGGGGCTGAGCTTGTTCTGGTTCTCACTCGAGGTGAACGTCACCCGGGCGAACTCGCTGCGCACCGCGCCGAGCGCCTCGAGCAGATACTGCGGATTCAGGCCCAGCGTGACATCCTCGCCGACGAGGGTCGCATCGACCGACTCGCTCGCCCGCGCCTGCTCGGTGCCCGAGGCATCCATCGAGACGCCCTCGGGCGTGAACGTGAACCGCAGCGGGGCGGCCCGGTCGAGCACGAGCGAGACCCGTCGCACCGCTTCGGACAGATCGGCGGTGTTCACCACGGCGTGATGCTCGGTCTGGTCGGGGAACAGGCGCCGCACGGGCGGGAAGTTGCCCTTGATCAGCAGCGATGTCACGGTCTTGTTGCCGGAGGTGAACGCGATGATCTCGCGATCGCCCGACCCCGAGAACGTCACCGAGATCTCGCCGCCGTGCGAGAACGTCTTGCCGACCTCGATCAGTGTGCGCGCCGGGACGAGTGCCGCGGTGGTGTCATCGGATGCCGCGGTGCCGCCATCCCACGGGATCTCGCGCAGCGCGACCCGATAGCGGTCGGTGGCCACCAGGCTCAGTCGGGTGCCCGAGACCTCGAGCTGCACGCCGGTCAGCACCGGGGTGACGTCGTCGCGCGAGGCGGCGAAGGCGACCTGGGCGATGGCGGTGGCGAAGTCCTCGGCCGGAACCAGTCCGGAGTCGCCGCTGACCTCCGGGATCGCCGGATATTCCTGCACCGGCATGGCAGCCAGGGTGAACCGCGCCGATCCGCAGGTCAGTACGATGCCGTCGTCTTCGACCTCGATCTGGATCGGCGCGTTGGGCAGCCGACTGGCGATGTCGGACAGCAGCCGGCCGTGCACGAGGATCGTGCCGGGCTCGTCGACGGTCGCCTCGATCGTGGTGCGGGCGGATGCCTCGTAGTCGAAGGCTGACAGTGACAGGCCGTTGTCACCGGCTTCGATGAGGACTCCCGCGAGAATCGGCTGCGGATTGCGCTGCGGCAGGAGCTTCACAACGAATGACACGGCCTCGCTGAAAACATCGCGACCTACGTGGAACTTCACTTGCGCTCCCTTGGTGTGGGCGTGGGCCTTCTCATGCTAGTGCCCTTGACCGGCTGCGCCACCTCCCGCGGCTCAGACCGGATTTTCACCCGTTCGCACCGAAGGTGATCGGGGTGCCCTCATTCATCGTCAACTCTTCGTCATGGTGTTAACCGCTGTGGGAACTGTGGATAACTCAGTGGATAGTTGTCGAGAGTAGGAAACTACACGCGTGTGAGTTGTGGATCGGCTGCGGAGGGCACTGTTCGTGCGGAAGTCGGCGGCGGTGCTGTGCGGACACGTTGTCCACAGGCAGCCCGGTTCCATTCACATTCCAGTGGGCGTTGTTCTGGGTTTTCCACAAGTTATCCACACTGTGCAGAACTGGCATCTTGGCGTGCCGGCCACGCCGTGTCAAGTGCCGGCGACCGGATCGGTCAGCGGCTGCTGCGGCCCAACTGCGCCGTGATGTCGGTGACGTGGTTGTAGATCGAGCGGCGCTCTTTCATGAGGTCGCTGATCTTCTTGTAGGCGTACATCACGGTGGTGTGATCGCGACCGCCGAAGAGCTGCCCGATCTTCGGGAGCGAGAGGCTGGTGCGCTCCCGGCACAGGTACATCGCGATCTGGCGGGCCTGCGCGACCGACTGTGAGCGGCTCGACCCGTACAGATCGTCCACCGACAGCTTGAAGTAGCCGGCAGTGGCCGTGATGATGTCAGTCGGCGAGATGATGTTGGCGTCGTCCTGGTCGATGATGTCGCGCAGCACGGTCTGGGCCAGCGACATGTCGAGCGTCGAGCGGTTCAGGCTGGCGAACGCCGAGACCCGGATGAGCGCGCCCTCGAGTTCGCGGATGTTCGACGAGACCACCGAGGCGATGTACTCGAGCACCTCGTCGGGAATCTGCAGCCGTTCGCTCTGCGCCTTCTTGCGCAGGATCGCGATGCGGGTCTCGAGGTCCGGCGCCTGCACGTCGGTGATCAGGCCCCATTCGAACCGGCTGCGCATGCGGTCCTCGAAGCCGGTCAGATATTTCGGCGGCACGTCGCTGGTGATCACGACCTGCTTGTCGTGATCGTGCAGCGTGTTGAAGGTGTGGAAGAAGGCCTCCTGCGTCTCGGCACGGCCCTGCAGGAATTGGATGTCATCGATCAGCAGGATGTCGACGTCACGGTAGCGCGCCTGGAACGCCGAGCCGCGGTTGTTGGCGATCGAGTTGATGAAGTCGTTGGTGAACTCTTCGCTGGAGACATAGCGCACCCGGATGCCGGCATACATGCTCTGCGCATAGTCGCCGATCGCATGCAGCAGGTGCGTCTTGCCCAGCCCCGAGTCGCCGTAGACGAACAGCGGGTTGTAGGCCTTCGCCGGCGATTCGGCGACGGCGACGGCCGCGGCATGGGCGAACCGGTTGGACTGGCCGATCACGAAGCTGTCGAAGGTGTACTTGGGGTTCAGCCGGGTCTCGCTGCGCGAGGTGGATGCGGACTGCGGCGCAGGACTGATGTGGTCGGAGACGGTCGGGGGGTGCTCGGCGGCGACGGCGGATGCGGACTGCACCGGGATGGCCGCGGTCAGATGACTGTCGGTGATCTCGGGATTGACCACGACCCGAAACGAGTTGACATGGTCGCCGGCGTGCTCGAGCGCCTCCATGATCGGCGCACGCATGCGCTTGTTGATCTGGGCCGCGGTCAGGTCGTTGGGCACGTCGATGTAGAGGATGCCGCCCATCACGCCCTGTGCGAAGGCGAGATTGAGGAATCCCCACATCTGCGGGGTGATCCGGTCGTCGGCCTCGAGCAGCTGCAGGATGGAACCCCAGATCGGGACGTCCGGATTGTCCTGCTGTGCCATAACGCCCCCGGCTGTCGATGTGAGACAGGCAGCGGAACACTCCTCAGCCTGTGGATAACTTGCCCGTGCAACGGTAGTCAGCGGTTGCTCGCGGAGCAAACTCCACTGTAGTTCCGGGCGGCGTGTCACTTCCAGCGCTCCCGGCCCTGCTGTGGATAATGTCTGAGTCTTCCCATTCCGGTTTGAGTTATCACCGCGCAGGACGTAGCCTAAGTCGGTTGACTTATGCCCACCCGGCATGGTCCCCTTTCCTCGTCTCCGGGCATGTGACCCGGTGCAGCACCGGAGTGATTCCATGACTAAGCGCACCTTCCAGCCGAACAACCGTCGTCGTGCCAAGAAGCACGGCTTCCGTGCCCGCATGCACACCCGTGCCGGCCGCGCCATCCTCTCCGCTCGCCGGGCCAAGGGCCGCAGCGAGCTGTCGGCCTGATCCGATCCCGGTGCTCGCGAGGCCGAATCGGTTGACCCGCGGCGCGGAGTACAAGGCCGTGGTCCGTCGGGGAGCGAAGTGCGCCGGTGCGCACACGGTGACCTACGTGACCTCTTCGGGCGCCGATCGCGCCGCCCGGTTCGGCTTCATCGTGAGTAAGCAGGTCGGTTCGGCCGTGACCCGCAACACTGTGCGCCGCCGGCTCAAGGCGGTCTGCGCGGCGGCATTGCCGCAGGTGCGGCCGGGGGCGGATGTCGTCATCCGGGCGCTTCCGGACGCCGCGCGCGCCGACTTCCAACAGTTGCGCAGCGAAGTCACCCGATGCCTGATGAGGTGGGCGGCATGAGCACCGCGACGTTGCCGATGGCCTATCGCGGCACCGCGCATCTGCGCGCGGACCAGGTCTGGCGGGCCATCCCGCTGCTGCCGCGCAATGCCGTGCTCGCGCTGCTGCACGCCTACCGGGCCACGATCTCTCATACCTACGGCGATGTCTGCAGGTACTACCCGTCCTGCTCCGCGTATGCGGTGGGCGCCGTGCAGCAGCACGGCGTCGCCAAGGGCAGCGCCCTGGCCGCGTGGCGGATCTGCCGTTGCCATCCCTGGGCCGCCGGCGGTGTCGACGATGTTCCGCCGCACCGCCACTTCCGTCACGAGCTGACTCCACACGGATTCGTCGTGCCCCTCAGAAAGGACTGATCCGTTGCAGGATCTGCTGATGCTCGCCGTGACGAGCACCCCCACTCCCGCCGCCGGCAGCGGCGGTGGCTTCGACCCGATCGGATTCGTGCTGTGGCCTCTGAAGTGGCTCGTCGAGTTGATCCTGGTCGCCTTCCACGCCCTGTTCACGTTCATCGGAATGAACCCGACTTCCGGTCTGACCTGGGTTTTCTCTATCATCGGCCTGGTCATCGTGATCCGCGCCGCCCTCGTTCCGCTGTTCGTGAAGCAGATCAAGAGCCAGCGCAAGATGATGGAGATCGCGCCCGAGCTCAAGAAGATCCAGGCCAAGTACAAGGGCAAGCGCGACCAGCTGTCCCGTGAGGCGATGAGCCGCGAGACGATGGGGCTGTACAAGAAGAACGGCACCTCGCCGGTGTCGGGCTGTCTGCCGATCCTGGTGCAGATGCCGGTGTTCTTCTCGCTGTACAGCGTGCTGCAGACCATCAAGGCGAATGCCGAGGCAGGTCATGGCGGTATCTTCTGGCTCACGAGCGAGCTGACCCAGGAGTTCTACAACGCCAAGCTGTTCGGCGTCGCCTCCCTGCATGAATCGCTGCAGGGCACCCTCGAGGTCAAGCCCGACGGCTGGCAGACCACGGTCACCATCATGGTGACCCTGGTCGTGCTGATGATCGCGTCGCAGTTCTTCACGCAGCTGCAGATCGTCTCGAAGAACCTGTCCCCGGAGGCCAAGCAGGGCCAGGCCTACAAGATGCAGCGGATGATGGTCTACGTCCTGCCGTTCGCCTTCGTGTTCTCCGGCGTCTTCTTCCCGCTGGGCGTGGTCATCTACTGGTTCACGAGCAACATCTGGACGGCCGTGCAGCAGTTCATGGTCATCCGCAATCTGCCCACGCCCGGCTCTCAGGCGGCCAAGGAGCGCGAGGAGCGACTGGCCAAGAGGGGCAAGGCGCTGGACTCCCACGGCAAGATCGTTCCGATGGAGAAGTATCTCGCCGAGCAGGAGCGCCTGCTCAAGGAGGCCGAGGAGCTCAAGGCCGCGGCCCCCAAGCGTCAGCAGCCGGTGAACAAGCAGCGCGCGAAGAAGCAGGGCGTCAAGCCGACTCAGCCGCGTCCCGCTAACCCGACTCAGCCGCGTCCCGCGAACCCGACTCAGCAGCGCCCCGCCAATCCCACTCAGCCGCGCTCGGCCAACCAGCCCAATCCGGGCAAACCCTCCGGCCCGTCCGGCGGATCCCCGACATCCAAGTCCTGACCTTCGACCGGAGAGATGAGTATGTCCACCTCACAGACCACGCCGCCCGCCCCGTCGGATGAGCGGTCGGCCACGGCCGAACAGCTTGAGGAAGAGGGCGACATCGCCGCCGACTTCATCGAGGGACTGCTGGACATCGCCGATGTCGACGGTGATCTCGCACTCGATGTGCGGGGCGGGCGCGCATATGTCTCGGTCGAGGCCGACGATCCCGATGCCCTGTCGGCGCTGTCGGACCCGGACACGGTCCAGGCCGTGCAGGAGCTGACCCGGCTGGCGGTGCAGAGCAAGACAGGCCGTTTCTCGCGGGTGATCCTCGACATCGGCGGATCGCGAGATGCCCGCCAGCGTGAGCTCGCTGTACTCGTCGACCGGGCCGCCGCGCGGCTGGACGAAGGCGCGTCACAGGCCTCACTCCCCCCGATGTCCAGCTACGAGCGCAAGCTGGTGCACGATATTGTCGCCGAGCGCGGGTTCGTTTCGGAGTCGTACGGCGAGGGCGCAGACCGTCACACGGTCATTCGTCGTGCGTGATGTTTCACGTGAAACACGATGATTGAGATCGCACCGCAACTGGAGCCCGAACCGGCTGCAGCCGAGATCATCTTCGGCGATCGAATCGATGCCGCCCGCCGATTCACTGTCGCGCTGGCCGAGCATGGCGAAGAGCGTGGACTGATCGGCCCGCTGGAGCGGCCGCGGCTGTGGTCGCGGCACATCCTCAACAGTGCCGTGATCGCGCCGCTGTTCGCGGGGCGAGTCGGTGACGTCGGATCCGGCGCGGGACTGCCGGGCCTGGTGCTGGCGATCGCCCGACCGGACGTGGAATGGGTGCTGATCGAGCCGATGGAGCGCCGCGTGGTCTGGCTGCTCGAGCAGGTCGATGCACTGGGTCTGCACAACGTCGAGGTCGTGCGCGCGCGGGCAGAAGACTGGCAACGTTCCGCGGAACTGGACGCGGTGACTGCCCGAGCCGTGAGCGCGCTGCGCACCCTCATCCCCTTGACCGCCCCGCTCGTGCGCGATGGCGGTGAGCTGGTGCTGCTGAAAGGTGCCGGAGCGCCGGCCGAGATCGAGAAGGCGGCGAAGCAGATCAGCAGATTCGGTCTGTCCGACGTCCGGGTCGAGGTCATCGGCGAGGGTGTCTTGGCGGACCCCTCTCGAGTGGTCCGCGCGCGCGTCCGCTGACGCCGGCGCACCGTTTCACGTGAAACGGTGCGACGCTCCGCGGTGAGTCCCGGCCTGCGGTGGCACAGCCCATCTGTGCCACCAGCGGCCCGTCGGTGAGCATGTCGGCCGAATGCGATGTCGGCCGAGTGTGATGTTTCACGTGAAACGACGCGCTCCCCAGCTATTCCGCGGCAGGGGCGGGCTGCCATCTCGTGCGCTGCTGAGCGTCGGATGCGTGTCGACATGCAGCGGTGACGGGCATGCCACGCGCAGCCGAGCCCCACCCGAGGCCGGTCGCCTCGCAATCGCAGCAAGCAAACACCTCCTGGCCGGGCTGGCGCGTGCACTGAACCGGGGATTGCCGCCGGCATGCCGCGGTCAGCGTGTCGGGCCCGGTGTGTCGGCGATTCTGGGCGCAGCATCCGGCCCCGAGCGCCCTGCGAGCAGCAGCGAGTCGAGGCGACCTCCCGTAGCCCTTCGTGTCGAATCGGTTGGTGCGCGTCCTCGCTCCACGACCGAACCCGGCCCTTCCACCTCTCAGCACCCTGTTTCACGTGAAACGGCAGAAGTCCCCGAAGTCGCCGACGATTCTCCGTGACTGCGCCTGCAAGAACCGTGTTTCACGTGAAGCACCAGTGTGTGCACCGTACTGGATGCCCTCGCTCGGCGAGAGGATGGCGCCGCCAATGGTCCGGAATTCCGCAGGCTGTCCGCCCGCCACTGGTCCGCCAGCACCATGTTTCACGTGAAACACACAGCCCCGGGTCCTGGCGCCGTGCCCGCCGGCTACAGGGAATGGGAGAGGCGCCGTTTAGACTGGACGAAGAGGTCAGCCGGGCGCGAAGAGGGAGTGTGTTTCACGTGAAACAAGCCGAGAACTCGAACGTCACAGCGTTCGATCCTCTCGATGACGACAGTCCGATCGCCCGGCAGCTCGCAGACCTGACTGCGCGCCGCCGCACCCTGGAATCCACCACTGTCACGCTCTCCGGTCGCACTCGGATCATCACGGTGTCGAACCAGAAGGGCGGTGTCGGCAAGACCACGACAGCCGTCAATCTCGCGGCGGCACTGGCCGCGGTCGGCGCACGCATCCTCGTCATCGACCTGGATCCGCAGGGAAATGCGTCCACGGCACTGGGTATCCCGCACGGGACCGACACGCCCAGCGTCTACGACGTGCTGATCGACGAGTTCCCGCTGGGCGAGGTCATCCAGACCAGCCCCGAGTCCGATCTGCTGCTGTGCGCGCCCAGCACGATCCACCTCGCCGGCGCCGAGATCGAGCTGGTCACCCAGGTGGCACGCGAATATCGCATGCGCACGGCGCTCGAGGACTACCTGAAAGGCGTCGAGGACAAGCCCGATTTCGTCATCATCGACTGCCCGCCATCACTGGGGCTGCTGACGATCAACGCGTTCGCGGCGGCTGAAGAGGTGCTCATCCCGATCCAGTGCGAGTACTACGCACTGGAGGGGCTCAGCCAGCTGCTGGGCAACGTCCGGATGATCCAGAAGCACCTCAATCCGGCCCTGCACGTGTCCACCATCCTGCTCACGATGTACGACGGCCGCACCCGGCTGGCCCAGCAGGTCGCCGAGGAGGTGCGCACGCACTTCACCGATGAAGTGCTCGACACCGTCATTCCGCGCTCGGTCCGGGTCTCGGAAGCACCCAGCTTCGGTCAGACCGTGATCGCCTACGACGCCCAATCGGCCGGCGCCGTCGCGTATCGCGAGGCGGCCGTAGAGATGATCACACGACACCACCGCAATGAAGGAGAAGCCTGATGGCGGCCAAACGCACCGGACTCGGACGGGGGATCGGCGCACTGATCCCCACGACGGAGATCACCCACGAGCGTCCCGTGGACGTGTTCTTCCCCGGGGCCGCCGCGGCGGCGGCACGGATGAAGGTCAAGGATGCCGACACCCCGGCCTCCTCGCCCGAGCTGATCGAGGTGCCCGGTGCGCGCCTGATCCGCATCGATCCGCGCCAGGTCGTGCCCAACCCGCGTCAGCCGCGCTCGGTCTTCGATGCCGACGATCTCGCCGAGCTCGTGCACAGCGTGCGCGAATTCGGCGTGCTGCAGCCGGTCGTGGTCCGCGAGAACGCCGCCGGCGAATACGAGCTGATCATGGGCGAGCGGCGCACCCGTGCCGCTCGCGAGGCCGGCCTCGACACGATCCCGGCGATCCTGCGCGACACCGCCGACGAGCACCTGTTGCGTGACGCGCTGCTGGAGAACCTGCACCGCTCCGAGCTGAACCCGCTGGAAGAGGCATCCGCCTACCAGCAGCTGCTGGAGGACTTCGGCATCACCCAAGAGCAGCTGGCGACCCGGCTGGGTCGTTCCCGGCCGCAGATCAGCAACACGATCCGGCTGCTCAAGCTGCCCCTGGCAGTGCAGCAGCGTGTGGCCGCCGGCGTGCTCAGCGCCGGCCATGCCCGCGCGATCCTGTCGCTGGACGACGAGCCGGCGATGCAGCGCCTGGCCGACAAGATCGTCAACGAGGACCTCTCCGTCCGCGCTGCCGAAGCCGCCGCGAAGGCGCGGGATGCCGCGTCCCTGCGCGCTCCCAAACCGAAGGCCGGTGCCCGCAAGGCCTATCTGGACGACGTGGCCGAGCGCCTCGGCGATCGTCTGAACACGAAGGTGAAGATCACCTTAGGTGCACGGAAAGGCCAGATCAGCATTGATTTCGCAACTATCCAGGATTTGAACCGAGTGCTCGCCGAGCTGGGCGAGGGCACCTACGGCGCCTGATTCGGCAGGTCTGAATGCGCCCGCGCGCAAGCGCGTTTAGGCTGGGGTGATGACGATTCCGGCAGGCGATGACCCCAGGCGTGACACCACGCCGCGGCGGCGTGCCAGCCTGGAGCTGCTGCGCGCCGAGGCCACCGACGAGCTCGCGGTGATCATCCGAGAGCGCCTGGTCGCCGGTGAAGACCCCTGGGACTTCATGGAGGAGCTGCCGAGCGTGGACGAGCTGGTCGTGTTCATCCTGCGCGCCGAGAACATCGCGGCCAACGGCGGGGTGCGCCCGAGCGCTGCGCGGCACTATCGGGTGCTGCGCCAGATCGCGCTGGATTACCCCGCGCTGACCCGCGCGGTGTGGCGGCTGCTGGGCGACGCGAACACGCACCGACGGTGGGATGCCGTGATCCGCAGCGACGCGTCCTGAGCGCGTCCCGCACCACGCACCTGAGCACATCCGGCACCACGCACCTGAGTGCATTCGCACACCCCTGAGCGCTCGCTGTCCAGAACTCACCCCACAGCACCGCCGCAGGAGCGTATGTTGGGCACCGCAAAAGCCTGCGTCCCAACAGGTTCGACGGCGAACAGCGGGAGGAAGTGCCAGGATGAGCACACCAACCAAGGCCGAGCCGGAGCCGGTGACGGGTTCCTTCGAAGTCGCAGACGCCGGACTCAAACGCAGGTTGTCGCTGACCCAGCTGCTGCTGCTCGGAGTCAGCGCGCAGATCGGGTCGGGCTGGCTGTTCGGGGTGCTGGCGGCGGCGGGCGTGGCCGGACCCGCAGCCATCCTGTCCTGGATCATCGCCTCGGTGCTGGTGTTTCTGATCGCGCTGACCTATCTCGAGCTCGGCGCGATGCTGCCGCGGTCGGGGGCCATCGTCCGCTACACGTACCTCACGCACGGGTCGCTCTCGGGCTGGATCATCGGCTGGGCATATTGGCTGTCGGTGGTGTCGATTCCGCCGATCGAGGCCGAAGCGACCCTGACCTACCTCGGCGGACGGTTTCCGGAGACGGGATTTCTGACCAAGGTCGACGGGGTCGACGTGCTCAGCTGGCCTAACGGCATCCTGGCCGGATTCGCGCTGATGATCGTCTTCTTCGCGCTGAACTTCTTCGGCGCCCGGTTCCTGGCCGAATCCAACCGCTGGGTGACGCTGTGGAAGATCGCGCTGCCGACCCTGACGTTCATCTTCCTGTTCTTCATCCTCAAGGGCAGCAACTTCACCAGCTTCGGCGGGTTCGCCCCGCTGGGCGTGCCGCCGATCTTCCACGCCATCGCCACCACCGGCATCATCTTCTCGCTGCTGGGCTTCCGGCAGGCGCTGGACTACGGCGGCGAGGTGCGCAATCCCCAGCGCAACGTGCCCTTGGCCACGATCGGGTCGATCGCCATCCCGGCGGTGATCTACACGCTGCTGCAGGTCGCGTTCATCGGCGCGCTGAACTGGACCAGCATGGGGCTTGAACCCGGTGCCTGGGACCAGCTCGTCACCGGCGGGTGGGCCGACGGCCCGCTCTTCCACGCCCTCGATTCGGCCAACATCGCAGCCCTGGCGGCGCTGGGCACGTTCCTGCTGATCGACGCGGCGGTGTCGCCGCTGGCCACCGGGTGGGTGTACCTCGGCACCGGAGCCCGCACCGGCTACGGGCTGGGGGTGCACCGCAACATCCCGAGCGTGTTCACCAAGAGCAATCGATTCGGCATCCCCTGGGTGCCGCTGGTGGTCTCGGCCGTCGTCGGCTGCGTGTTCTTCGTTCCGGCCCCGAGCTGGTATCAACTGGTCGGGTTCATCAGCTCTGCCGCGGTGCTGACCTACATCATGGGCGGCGCGGGCCTCCCGGTGCTGCGCCGCACGGCGGCGAGCTTGAAGCGGCCGTTCCGGCTGCGCGCGTTCCGGTTCTGGTCGCCGGTGTCGTTCCTGGCCGCCGTGCTGATCCTGTACTGGAGCGGGTTCTCGACGCTCGCCAACGTCATCACGGCCACCTTCATCGGGCTGCCGGTGTTCACCGCCTACTACGCGTGGAAGCGCGGATGGCTGAACGCGGCCGCCAGCATCGCGATCAGCGTGATCTTCTTCGTGCTCTGGATCTGGGTGGCCTATGCCGGCGGCTGGGTGCTGACCACCGGGGGCGGGCAGCGCCCGGGGGGCTGGGCGTTCCCCGTGTACTACGTCGTGTTCTGCGTGCTCGTGATCGGCTTCTGCGCCGCGGTCTGGGCCGCCAGCAACAACGAGGGGCGCCGGCACGTGACGGCGAACTGGTGGCTGATCTGGCTGCTGCTGGCCTCGCTGCTGGTGGGCTACCTGGGCGCATACGGCCCGCTGCCGCACCCGCTACTGGAGTTCCCGTGGGGCATGGTCGCCGAGATCGTCGTGGGCATCATCGCCTATGTGTGGGCGATCCGCGCCGGCTTCGAGACCGATGAGATCAAAGACATCGTCGCCAGCGCCCAGGCGTCCGGCGGCCAGGTGAGCAGCACCGGGACTGCCTGAGACGGATGCGGGCGCCACAGCCGACGGCCGTGGCGCCCGCACCGGGCCCGCCGGGCTGAGCCCGGCGGCGCGTTCTCAGCCCAGGTAGGCCGCGAGATCCTGCTCGAGGGCGAACTTCGGCTTGGCACCGATGATCGAGGTCTTCAGCTCCCCCTTGTGGAACACCTTCATCGCGGGGATCGAGGTGATCTGGTACTTCATCGCGAGGTCGGGATTCTCATCCACGTTGACCTTCACGACGGTGATCTTGTCAGGGTTCTCCGACGCGATCTCGTCCAGCACGGGCGAGACCATGCGACACGGTCCGCACCATGCGGCCCAGAAGTCCACCAGCACGGGGCCCTCGGCCTGCAGCACGTCCTTTTCCCACGTCGCGGTTGTGGTCGCCTTGGCGGTCATGATTCTCCTTCGTAGAGCTGTGTCGTTGGGTGAAACGTCGATCGGTTCGGGATTGTTCCGGTCAGGCGACCGAGCCGGCCACGGCTGCCGTGCGCAGGCCGATCTCGTCGGCGGCCGGGTCTGGCGCCCCCGCGTCGTCCAGCGCGGCGAGGTAGTGCTCGGCGTCCAGTGCGGCGACCGTGCCCGACCCGGCGGCGGTGACCGCCTGCCGGTAGGTGGGGTCGATCACGTCGCCGGCGGCGAACACGCCCGCGACGGACGTGCGCGACGAGCGTCCGTCCACCCAGACCGTGCCCTCGGGGGTGAGGTCGAGCTTGTCGTGCACCAGGTGGGTGCGCGGGTCGTTGCCGATCGCGACGAACACGCCCTGCACGGCCAGCTCGCGCCGCGAGCCGTCGACGGTGGACTCCAGCAGCATGCCGGTGACGGAATCCCCACCCAGGATGTCGACGACGGCGCTGTTCCACACGAATTCGATCTTCGGGTTGGCGAACGCGCGCTCCTGCATGATCTTCGAGGCGCGCAGCTCTTCACGGCGGTGCACGACATAGACCTTCGAGGCGAACCGGGTCAGGAACGTCGCCTCCTCCATCGCCGAGTCGCCGCCGCCGACGACGGCGATGGTCTGCTCGCGGAAGAAGAATCCGTCGCACGTCGCGCACCACGACACGCCATGGCCGGACAGCCGCTCTTCGCCGGCGATGCCGATCTTGCGGTACGCCGAACCGGTCGCGAAGATCAGCGCGGCGGCGGTCTCGACCTTGCCGCTGCCGAGCGTCACGCGCTTGACCGGGCCCGAGACATCCAGCTCCACGACATCGTCGTAGGCGATCTCGGCGCCGAACTTCTCGGCCTGGGCCTGCAGCTTCTCCATCAGCTCGGGACCCTGGATGCCTTCCGGGAAGCCCGGGAAGTTCTCGACGTCGGTGGTGTTCATCAGCTCGCCGCCGACCTCGACGGAGCTTGCCACGACCAGAGGGCTGAGATTCGCGCGCGCCGCGTAGAGCGCGGCGGTGAATCCGGCCGGTCCCGACCCGATGATGATGAGCTGACGCACGGTGTCTCCCTGTCTGCGGGTGCTGTCTGCGGGCGCCGAAAACACGCCCGAATGCCTCAACACATCGTAACCGTGCGACATTCCGGCCGGCTGGGATTGTCAGCAGGCGGAAGGGGAGATCGCCTCAGCCGTCGGTGATCCAGCGGCGCACCCGCGAGGCGCGGTAGTCGTCCTTGTCGTCGGCGAGCGCTCCGGTGGCGCGGACGAAGGAGCCGGATGCCCCGCCTCCGGCGAGGAACCGCACATCCACCCGTCCGGCCCGGCCACCGCCGAACTCGACATAGCAGACCCCGCTGCCGTCGTAGCGCGCGGACGATTCGCGGGACTGGATGCGGGCGGCGATGGCTTCGGCGACCACGACCGCCTGGCCCTCGGCGAACGCCCCCGCCTTCGGCGTGCCGACCTGGGCGACATCGCCGATCGCGAAGACGTCGGGATGTCCGGTCTGCAGGGTCAGCGGATCCACCGGCACCCAGCCGTCCGGTGCGAGACCCGATTCGGCGACGACGGCGGGCACGACGTGGCGAGGCACGCCCAGGAACAGGTCGTAGGGCATCGTCGAGCCGTCGGCGAACACGACCTCGTGCGCGCTCGCGTCCAGCGCCGTGATGCTGCGCTTCGGGTGCCACGCGATGTCGCGCTCCGCAAACGCCTCCAGCAGCGCCGTCGATGCCTCCGGCACTGGCGGCACCGGCGCCGGCATCGGCATCACCAGCGCGATCTCGGACGCCGCACGCAGCCCGCGCGCGGACAGGTACTCGTGGGTCAGCAGGGCCGTCTCGCTCGGCGCCGGCGGGCACTTGAACAGCGCCCGGGTGACGCCGATGACGATGCGGCCGCCCGCGAAGCCGGCCAGGGCGTCGCGTGCGGCGAAGGCGCCGGCGTTCGTGTAGTACTCGTGCCCGTCCTCGACGAGCCCGGGTGTCGCGCCGGGGTCGAGGTCGGCGCCGAGGGCGATCACCAGGTAGTCGGCGTCGAAGGACCCGGCATCGGTGACCGTGCGCCGTTCCGCCGCGTCGATGGAGCGGATCATGGTCTGCACGAAGCGCACGCCCGGCTTGTCGATGCGGCGATACGGGTGGCTGACCGAGGCGGCCGTGCGCTTGCCGAACATGACGTCGAGCTTGGCGAAACCGAAGACGAAATGCTCGGCGGCATCGATCAGGGTGACCTCGATGTCGGTGCCGAAGCGTTCGGACAGGCGCGCGGCGACCTCCAGCCCGCCGAACCCCGCGCCCAGAACGAGCACTCGTGCCGTCATGTCGGTCCTCCCTGCTCTCGCCCCTGCAGGCTACCGCCGAACGCCCCGCCCCGGCGCGGAAGGCCGCACCCGGTGCGGGTCGGACGCGGGAGGTCAGCGCCGGATCAGGCGCCGCACCAGCTGCAGCGCCGGGCTCAGTTCGGGGGCGCGCATCAGTGCCAGCATGCCGAGGTACACCGCCAGTGCGACCGTGCCGATGACGGCGGCACCGACCGCGCCGAGGATCTTGCCCGAGGCGGTCCACCCGTCCACGCCGCCCAGCAGCCAGAACACGCCCCAGCCGACCGCCCCGGCCGGAATGGCCGCCACGACGAACCGCCCGGTCGCCAGCATCCAGCCGGCCACGTCCAGCCGGCCGATCCGCCGGTGCAGCAGCCACGTGGCCACCACCAGCTGCACGATCGCGGCGATGGACTGGCCCAGCGCGATGCCGGCGGCGAGCCATCCGATCGGCAGCGTCGCCTTCGCCAGGTAGGCGGTGCCGATCACGACGGCCACCTGCACGATCGTGAACAGGAACGGCGTGCGGGTGTCGTTATAGGCATAGAAGGTGCGCTGGATCGTGAACTGCAGCGCATTGGGGATCAGGCTGACCAGGAAGAGCACCAGCACGACCGCGGCGGCGGACGCCTCGGCGGGCGAGTCGGTGAAGATCCGCGAGGCAGGAACCGACGCGGCGGCGAGGGCGAAGGCGGCGATCACGATGAACACGCCGAGGGTGCGGATGCTGCGCCCGACGTCGGCGCGCACCTCATCGTGCCGGCCGGCGGCGGCGTGCTCGCTGAGCCGGGTGAAGTAGGGGGTTCCGATCGACAGCACGATGATCGAGTACGGCAGCATGTACAGCAGCCACGCGTTCTGCGAGACGAACACGCCCGGGTCGTTCTCGGCCGCGGCCGAGATCACCCGGCTCTGCACGATTCCGGCGATCTGGCCGAGCACGACCATCAGGAACGTCCAGCCGGCCAGCCGACCGATCTGGTTCAGGCCCACCCCGCGCCAGCGGAAGTCGGGGCGCAGGCTCAGCCTGGTGCGGCGCCAGAACACGAACAGCAGCAGTGCCTGCACGGCGATGCCGCCGGTCGCGGTGCCGCCGATCAGCGCGATCATGCCCGGCGTCCAGCCGGTGATCGACTCGGAGCGGCCGAACAGCAGGATGAACGCCCCGAATCCGGCGATCGAGATGAGGTTGTTGACGATCGGCGTCCACGTGTACGGGCCGAAGATGTTGCGCGCGTTCAGCGATTCGCCGACCAGCGCGTAGAGCCCGTAGAACAGGATCTGCGGCAGGCACCAGTAGGCGAATGCGGTCGCGACCGCCTGCTGGTGGGGCGAGAACCCGGGTGCGTACAGCTGCACGAGCCAGGGCGCGACGGCGACGGCCGCGGCGGTGACGACCACCAGCACCACGGTGCCCAGCGTGAACAGCTTCGAGATGAACGCGGTGCCGCCGTCGGCGTGCCGGGCGGCCGCGACGATCTGCGGCACCACGACCGCGGTCAGCAGCCCCGTCGAGATGATGGCGTAGATCGCGTTGGGCAGCGAGTTGGCGATCGAGAACGCGTTGCCCGCGGCGGTCGTGGCGCCGATGGCCGAGACCAGCACGACGGTGCGCAGGAAGCCGGTCAGGCGCGAGACGATCGTGCCGCTGCCGATCAGCACGCTGGCGCGTCCGATGCTGGTCATCGGTCACCCCCGGCGGGAGAATCGGGTGCGTCGGATGCCTCGTCGGCGGCATCCGCGGCCTGCCGGCGTCGGCGCGCGCCGATCGTGCGCACCAGGCCCAGCACCAGGAACCCGGCGATGCCGACGCCGAGCACGGTCAGGCCGATGACCTCCCAGTCGGCGTGCACGGTCACGCGCACGGTCTGCATCTGGCCGATCCGCATGCCGGTGGGACTGAGCAGGGTCAGACTGATGGTGCTCTGGCCGTTGCCGATGCGCGCCCGCACCGGGACGGCCACGCGTGTCGTGCTGCTGGCGTGCGCGACCACGGGCGTGTTCGGCTGCACCTCGATGCGCAGGTCGTCGGGCCGCGCGATGAGCTCGACGTTCACGGGCCAGGGCAGGTCGTTGCGCACCCCGAACCGCAGCGGAGCGGCGGTGCCGGCCAGGTTGATCGGGCTGCTCGGGGCGATCGAGACGGCCGCCAGCGTCGTCGACGTGGCCTTCTCGTGTGCCGTGACCGCCGCCTGCCATCCGGTCGGATCGCCGATCCAAGCCCCGCCCAGCAGCTGCAGGATGCTCGCCCGCTCCGGCCCGGTGATGAGCGTGGGGTCGGCCAGGATCGCCGAGAACTCGCCGAGCCGGGCCTGACCGCGCAGCAGCGTGTCCAGCGCCGTCGACCGCGTCGGGTCGACGCGGGCGCTGCGCACCGTCACCGGCACGGCGCGGGCGTCGGTGAGGGTCGTCAGGCTCGCCGAGGTGGTGTTCGGCGCGCCGGTGACGGCCTCGACGGCCGAGGACAGGCCCAGGCTCGAGCGCGCGGTGCCGCGGTCGACGGCCACCAGCAGCGGGGCGGTGTGGGGGGCGAGATCGAGGTAGGCGGTCACCGCGGCCAGCGACGCCCCGCGCACGGCGGGGTCGTCGATCAGGGATGCCGCGCGCAGCGCCTTCGAGACTGCGGCGTCGTACACCAGCACGCCGGCCTTTCCGGCGATCCCGTGCGCGGGCACCGCCGCTCCGCGGGCTCCGGCGGCGGTGCTCGTCGACGAGACCAGGGTGAGCGCCGGCACGCTCGCCGCACTGCCCGGGGCTGTGGCCGGGGCAGTCGCCGGCAGCGCGGCCACGGCAGCCACGGTCTGGGGATCGGCCGTGCCAGTGAACGGCCAGGCGACGGCATCCCGCGTGTTCGGGCCGAGGCTCTGCAGCCGTGCGAGCGTCGGATAGACGGGCTGGTCCGGTGCGGTCGTCGGAGTGCCGGTGGGCGTCGGCGACGCGGTGGCCGGCGTGTCGGGCCCGTTCTGGTCGGTCTGCTGGTCGGCCTGCCGTGTGGGGTTGAAGTCGGCGGGTGCCATGTAGGACTGCAGGGATGTCGGGGCCAGCAGCGTCCCGGCGGTGCCGGCGATCTGGGTCGCGACGTCGGCGTCACCGAACTGCAGCGCGAATCGGTCGTTGGGCAGGGTGTCCAGTCGGCTCAGCCAGTCCGTCGCGGACTGCGGTGCCGATGTGCCCAGCACTCGGATGGCCGCCGGGATCGCGGGGTCGATGGCGAGGATCGCCGAGGTGCCGGCGACGGCGTTCAGTGCCGCCGTCAGCTCGCCGTCGGGTGCCGTCAGTGTCGTGAGCTCGTCGGCGGTGAGCAGGCCGGCCGTCAGCGGTCCCGCCGTGATCGGCACGACCAGCCCCACCGGAGTGTGCGCGGTGGCCTTGGGGTCGCCGACCACCACGACACTCGTGACCGTCGTCGCCTGCGCGGCGTGGGTGATGGTCGCCGACAGCGGGTATACCCCCGGCTTCAAGGCGTGCAGGGCAGGATTGGCAGCCGGCACCGTCACGAGCGTCTGCTCGGTCTGACCGGGGCCGACCGGGTCGAGCGTCGCTGTCGAGACCGCGACCAGGTGCGGGCGCGCGGCCGTTCCGGCGAGCCACGCCGTCAGCCGGGTGCGGTCGGTGATCGGGGTCGTCCCGAGCCTGAGCGCCACCGTCGACGCCGACAGCGCATAGCCGGTGCCGTTTCGCAGCACCGCCCAGACGCTCAGCGGCCGCCCCTCGTGCAGCACGCCATAGGAAGTGGGTGAGAGCACGGCGTCCACGGTGCCCGAGAGAGTCGGTGTCGGTGTCGGTGTCGGTGTCGGAGTGGCATCCTCGGCCAGCGCCGCGCTGGCCAGCAGCGGGCCCAGCAGCAGCGCGCCGATCGCGGCGATCGCCGCCGCTCGAGTGCGGATGCCGCCGCGCCGGTGCCGGGTGCGCCGCCCGCGTGGGTCGGTCGAGGCGCGCGGGTCGTCCGCGGGCCGCGGGGGGCGGGCCGGCCGTGACGCGCGCGTGACGGGATCAGAAGGAGTCACGGTCATGCTGGCTGTGGGCACGGGACTGGGCCCGCGACCAGGTGCGAGTCTACGGCGGGCGACTGCGCGCTGCCCGAACGCGCGCCGGATGCGGTCACCCGGTCGGTGCCGGGTCGGCCGCCGGTGGCGGCGCGATTAGGCTGGAATCCATGCTGAACATGGCCGAGGGTGTCGCACGCCTGGACGCGCTGGCCGCGTCGACCCCGGTGGCCGTGCTCGCCCGCGCGTTCGCGGACGCCGGCCGGGAGCTGGCCATCGTCGGCGGCCCGGTGCGCGACGCGCTGCTGGGGTGGACCACCCACGATCTCGACTTCACGACGGATGCGCGGCCCGACCAGATCCTGCAGATCGTGCGGCCGATCGCGACGGCGCACTGGGACATCGGCCGCGAGTTCGGCACGATCGGCGCGCGGATCGCGGGCGAGCAGGTCGAGATCACCACGTATCGCGCCGACAGCTACGACGGTGCCACCCGCAAGCCGGTCGTGGCGTTCGGCGACGACATCGCCGGCGACCTGACCCGCCGCGACTTCACCGTCAATGCGATGGCCCTGCAGCTGCCCGCCAAGACCCTGGTCGACCCGACCGGCGGGGTCGAGGACCTGGTGCGCGGCGTGCTGCGCACGCCCGTCGATCCGCAGATCAGCTTCGGCGACGACCCGCTGCGGATGCTGCGGGCCGCCCGCTTCCGCGCGCAGCTGCAGTTCGAGGTCGACCCCGACACGGTCGAGGCGATCGAACGGCTCCGCGAGAGCATCCAGATCGTCTCGCCCGAGCGCATCCGCGGTGAGCTGATGCGACTGCTCGAGACCGACGACCCGACCCCGGGCATCCGGCTGCTCGTGGACACCGGGCTGATGGCGCAGTTCCTGCCCGAGATCCCGGCGTTGCGGCTCGAAGTCGACGAGCACCACCATCACAAGGACGTCTACGAGCACTCGCTGACCGTGCTGCGCCAGGCCATCGATCTCGAGCACGCGCGGCATCCCGGGCAGGCGCCCGACCTGCCGCTGCGGCTGGCGGCGCTGCTGCACGACATCGGCAAGCCGGCCACCCGCAAGCTCGAACCGGGGGGCACCGTGACGTTCCATCACCACGACCTGCGGGGTGCCCGGCTGGCGCGCAAGCGCATGCGCGAGCTGCGGTTCGATTCAGCGACGATCGATACCGTGACGGGGCTCATCGAACTGCACCTGCGCTTCTTCGGCTATGCCGAGGGCGCCTGGACCGATGCCGCGGTGCGGCGCTATGTGCGCGACGCCGGTGCCGAGCTGGAGCGGCTGCACATCATCACCCGCGCCGATGTCACGACGCGCAACAAGCGCAAGGCGCACATGCTCGCGTCGGCATATGACGACATCGAGAACCGGATCGCCGAGCTCGCCGCGCAGGAGGAGCTGGACGCGATGCGCCCCGAGCTGGACGGCAACCGCATCCAGGAGGTGCTCGGCATCCCCCCGGGGCGCGAGGTCGGTCAGGCGTACCGTTTTCTGCTGGACCTGCGTCTGGACGAGGGCATCCTCGGGCCGGACGAGGCCGAGCGCCGGCTGCGCACGTGGTGGTCCGCCCGCGACTGACCTCAGTGCGGCCGGCGGCGGCGGGAGAACGCGACCCCGATCAGCACGGCGCCGATCAGCAGCACGATCGGACCGATCGTGCCCCACAGCGACGACCCGCTCATCACCGATCCGCGCAGCACGTTCAGACCCTGCAGCGTCCAGACCAGCCCCACGGCGACCAGGATCACGCCGGGCAGCCACCACAGCCAGGTTCGCTTCACATGCCCCACCCTAGTTCGGCGATGATGGATCCATGCCTGCTGTCCACCGCCGGGGTCTGCCGGTCACGGCGGGTCTGACCATCCCCGAGACCGAGTTGTCGTGGCGGTTCTCGCGGTCGTCCGGCCCGGGTGGGCAGGGTGTGAACACCACCGATTCGCGCGTCGAACTCGTCTGGGACGCGGCCGGCTCATCGACCCTGTCGCCGCGCCAGCGCGTGCGTCTGCTCGAGCGACTGAGCGGCCGGCTGGTGGATGGCGTGCTGACGGTCGCCGCGTCCGAGCACCGTGCGCAGCTGCGCAACCGCGAGGCGGCGCGTGCCCGCTTGGCGGCCGTCGTGGCCGAGGCGCTGCGCCCGCCGGCGCCGGCCCGGCGGGCGACCAAGCCGACTCGGGGTGCGACGCAGCGGCGCTTGACGGCCAAGAAGCAGCGCACCGACATCAAGCGGTTGCGCCGCCCGCCGGTGGACTGAACGGTCGGGTCGCTGGGGCCGCGCGGCCGCGGCCCCAACAGCCGGCACCCGGCACCCGGCACCCGGCAGTGCCGACCGCAGCTGCGCGGCGGCGATGCCGTCCAGGCCCGGCATCTCGATGTCCAGCAGTGCGACGTCGGGCCTGGCGGCGAGGGCGGCGGCGGACACCTCGTCGCCGCGGCCGACCTCGGCGACGACGTCGACGTCGTGCTCGAGCCCCAGCTCGTGGTGCATCTCTTCACCCGAGATTCTCCGGCCCCACCCCCACCGCGCCCAGTCCGCCGAGAAGGTGTCTTCTGCCGCGAGGTGGTGCCTATTTCGCCGAGAAGGTGCTTCCCACCGCGAGGTGGTGCTTCCTACGCCGAGGTGGTGCGTTTGCGCGCGAGGGGGTGGGCGCCTCCTCGGCGGAGATCGCACCTTCTCGGCGGAGATCGCGCCTCCTCGGCGGAGATCGCGCCTTCTCGGCGCGGGAGGCACCTTCTCGGCGGGGCGGCGGGACAGCAGCGTCTCGGCGCCGGCATCCGCCCGGACACGATCGTCACGATGTGCCGGTGACATCCGTCACGGTCGGCGCCCGGGCATGCGCAATCAGATCGTCATCACGGGTTCGCATTCACTGTGCATAGACTTTGGGAGTCGGCGTCGCCCGAGACGTGCGGACGTTGTCCCTCAGAGAAGAGGAAAGGTAAGAAATGCGAAGAATCCTCGCACTACCCGTGGTCGTCGTCGCGGCGGCCATGATGCTCACCGGCTGCGTGAACAACGCACCCACCGACACGGGGTCATCGGGCGGTGCTGCCGCCAACGCCTACGGCGTGACCAAGGATGCGGCTCTGGCAAAGCTCCTGCCGAGCAAGATCGCCGACTCCGGCAAGCTGCAGATCGGCACCGACCCGACGTACGCCCCCAACGAGTCCAAGGACGAGAGCGGCAAGATCGTCGGCTGGGACATCGACCTGGGCGATGCGCTGGCGGCCAAGCTGGGGCTGCAGGCAGTGTATGTCGAGTCGAAGTTCGACAACATCATCCCGTCGATCACCGGCGGCCGCTACGACATGGGGATCTCCTCGTTCACCGACACGCTTGAGCGCGAGAAGCAGGTCGACTTCGTCAACTACTACAACGCCGGCATCATGTGGGCCTCGGCGAAGGGCACGACCGTCGACCCGAACAACGCGTGCGGCCTGAAGGTCGGCGTGCAGGCGGGCACGACGGAAGACCTCGACGAGCTGCCCCCCAAGTCCAAGGCGTGCACGGATGCCGGCAAGCCGGCCATCCAGGTCTTCAAGTTCGACGGTCAGGACCAGGTCACCAACGCTCTGGTGCTCGGGCAGGTGCAGGCCATGAGCGCCGACTCGCCGATCACCGAGTACGCGATCCACCAGCAGTCCGACAAGATCCAGGCCGCGGGCACCACGTTCGAGGTCGCACCGTACGGCTTCGCACTGCCCAAGGGCGGCGAGATGACCCAGGTCATCCAGAAGACGCTGCAGGCGCTGATCGACGACGGCACCTACAAGAAGGTCCTCGACAAGTGGGGCGTCGCCTCCGGCGCGGTCACCGAGGCTCAGGTCAACGCGGCGTCGAAGCAGTGACCCATGAGTGACACGCAGCGGCCGGCGGGGGCGACCCCGGTCCCCCCGCCGTCGACGGCGAGCATCCAGATCGATCGGGGTGAGACCATCCGCGCGGTGCGGCAGCGCCATCCGTGGCGGGTCACGATCGCGGTCGTGCTGATCTTCGCGCTGCTGCTGTTCGTGCTGGATGCCGCCGAGCGGCAGACGTTCCAGTGGGACATCGTCGGCAAGTACCTCTTCGACACCCGGGTCACCCAGGGCGCCCTGATCACGCTGGCGCTGACGGTGACGGCCATGATCATCGGCATCCTGCTGGGGCTCCTGCTGGCGGTGATGCGGCTGTCGCCGAACCCGATCGTGAAGTGGATCGCGTGGGCTTACCTCTGGGTCTTCCGCGGCACGCCTGTATACGTGCAGCTGGTGTTCTGGGGGCTCATCACGCTGATCTACAAGACGATCAACGTGGGCATCCCGTTCGTGCACGACTGGGCGGTCATCAACATCGACTGGACGCCGCCGCTGTTCCTGGTGGCGATGGTCGGCCTCGCGCTGAACGAGTCGGCGTACATGGCAGAGATCGTGCGCGCCGGGCTGCTGTCGGTCAACCCCGGCCAGGAAGAGGCGGCGACGGCACTGGGCATGCCGTGGGGCAAGACGATGCGGCGCATCGTGATCCCGCAGGCGATGCGGGTGATCATCCCGCCCACCGGCAACGAGGTCATCTCGATGCTGAAGACCACCTCGCTGGTGGTCGCGGTGCCCTACTCGCTCGACCTGTTCGGGCGCACCAGCGACATCTCGGCGCGGCTATTCGCGCCGATCCCGCTGCTGATCGTCGCGTCGCTGTGGTACCTGTTCTTCACCTCGGTGCTGATGATCGGGCAGTACTTCGTCGAGAAGCGCTTCGCGCGCGGCACCGATCGGTCGCGGCCGGTCCTGGGTCTGGAGAGCGTCACCGTCGAAGCGGTGGGAATCGACGTCGGGGGGAAGGGATGACCGCGGCAGAGCCCGGAGCCGCAGCGCGGCCCATGGTCGAGGCCGTCAAGGTCTCGAAGAGCTTCGGCAGCAACGAAGTGCTCAAGTCCATCAGTCTGCGTGTGGAGCGCGGCCAGGTGATGTGCGTGGTCGGGCCGTCCGGCTCGGGCAAGTCCACGTTCCTGCGCTGCATCAACCACCTCGAGGTGGTCAACGCCGGCCGGCTGTACGTCGACGGCGAGCTGGTCGGCTATCGCGAGAAGAGCGACAAGCTCTATGAGCTCAAGCCCGCCGAGGCGGCCCGGCAGCGGCGCGACATCGGCATGGTGTTCCAGCACTTCAACCTGTTCCCGCACATGACGGCGCTGGAGAACATCTGCGAGGCGCCGATGCAGGTCAAGGGCGTCTCGAAGGCGGATGCCTCGGCCCGCGCGCACGATCTGCTGGCCCGGGTCGGCCTGGGCGCGCAGGCATCCCACTACCCGGCGCAGCTGTCGGGCGGACAGCAGCAGCGCGTCGCGATCGCGCGGGCGCTGGCGATGGATCCGAAGCTGATGCTGTTCGACGAGCCCACCAGCGCGCTGGACCCGGAGCTGGTCGGCGAGGTGCTGGACGTGATGCGGGGCCTGGCCGGGACCGGCATGACGATGGTCGTGGTCACGCACGAGATGGGCTTCGCCCGCGAGGTGGGCGACCAGCTCGTGTTCATGGACGGCGGGGTGATCGTCGAGTCCGGCGATCCGCACGACGTGCTGGCCAACCCGCAGCACGAGCGCACCAAGGCCTTCCTGTCCAAGGTGCTCTGATCCGGCATCCCGCTGTGCCCCCGGCGACCCTTCGACCGCCCGGGGCGCAGTGGTGCCGGGCGTGCGGCCTGCTCAACGAGGCGGCCATGTGCATTGCGTTCTGATCACGAAGCGGCGTTGTCATTGCCAGATGCGGCAATTCGCAGACATGATGGGGAGCACGAGGCCGCGCCGGACTGCGCTGCCGCTTCCCGTCCACAGCAGAGGTAAATCCATGTCACTGCAGTCATCCACCCGCGGGCGCGTCCTGTTCGCGCTCGGCGCGCTCAGCGCCTCGGCCATCGTGCTCTCCGGCTGTGCCGGCGGCGCGAACACCGACAACACCAACAAGACGAACAACGGCGGCTCGGCGGCCTCGCTGCTGATCGGCACGACCGACAAGATCGTGTCGATCGACCCGGCCGGCTCCTATGACAACGGGTCGTTCGCCGTGATGAACCAGATCTACCCGTTCCTGCTCAACAGCAAGTACGGCACGGCCGATGTCACCCCCGACATCGCCGTCTCGGCCGACTTCACGGCGCCGACCGAATACACGGTCAAGCTCAAGCCGGGGCTGAAGTTCGCCAACGGCGACGAGCTCACCTCGTCGGACGTCAAGTTCTCGTTCGAGCGCCAGACCAAGATCAACGACCCGCAGGGGCCGGCATCGCTGCTGGGCAACCTGGTCAGCATCGACACCCCCGACGACACCACGGTCGTGTTCCACCTGAAGAACCCCAACGACCAGACCTGGCCGCAGATCCTCTCCAGCCCGGCGGCCCCCATCGTCGACGAGCAGGTGTTCTCGCCCGACAAGGTCACCCCCGACGCCGACATCGTCAAGGCCAAGGCCTTCGGCGGCCAGTACGTGATCACGTCCTACAAAGTCAACGAACTGGTCAACTACGAGCCCAACAAGGACTACGCCGGCGAACTGGGTGCGGCCGAGAACTCGGGCGTGACCGTGAAGTACTACGCGGATGCCTCGAACCTGAAGCTCGCTGTGGCCAACGGCGATATCGACGTGGCCTTCCGCAGCCTCTCGCCCACCGACATCGCGGACCTGGGCACGAACAACAAGGTCAAGGTCGTGCAGGGTCCCGGCGGCGAGATCCGCTACATCGTGTTCAACTTCGACACGATGCCGTTCGGCGCCAAGACCGCCGACGCCGACCCGGCCAAGGCGCTGGCCGTGCGCCAGGCGATGGCCGACCTGGTCGACCGCAATGAGCTGTCGAAGGACATCTACAAGGGCACCTACACCCCGCTGTACTCGTACGTCGCACAGGGCATGACCGGCGCGAACGAGTCGCTGAAGAGCCTCTACGGCGACGGCCAGGGCGGCCCCGACGGCGACAAGGCCAAGCAGACCCTCGAGGCGGCCGGTGTGAAGACCCCGGTCACCCTGAACCTGCAGTACAACGGCGACCACTACGGTCCGTCGTCGGGTGACGAGTACGCGGCCCTGAAGACGCAGTTCGAGAAGGGCGGCCTGTTCAAGGTCAACCTGGCCCAGACCGAGTGGGTGCAGTACTCGAAGGACCGCACCGCGGATGTCTACCCGATGTATCAGCTGGGCTGGTTCCCGGACTTCTCGGACGCCGACAACTACCTGTCGCCGTTCTTCGCGAAGGACAACTTCCTGGGCAACCACTACGACAACGCCGATGTGCAGGCGCTGATCTCCAAGGAGGGCACCGAGACCGACGCGTCTGCGCGCACCGCCGAGATCGGTCAGGTCCAGGACCTGGTCGCCAAGGACCTGTCCACCCTGCCGTACCTGCAGGGCGCCCAGGTCGCCGTGGTCGGCACCGACGTGCAGGGCACCACCCTGGACGGCTCGTTCAAGTTCCGCTACGCGCCGCTCCACAAGTAACACGCACGAATTCGCGGGCCGGGTCATCGCAGCCACCTGCGGGACCCGGCCCGCACCCATTCTCTGAGTAAGGTGCAGGCATGGCCATAGCCGTCGAAGAAGCCGACGTCGCATCCGCACCGGTCCGCGCCCGAAGCGGCGGGCTGTGGCGATACATCCTCGTTCGCCTGGTGCTGATCATCCCGACCGTGTTCATCCTGGTCACCACCGTGTTCTTCCTGATGCGGATGACCGGCGACCCGATCACGGCGGCCCTGGGCGGCAAGCTGCCGCCCGCGCAGCTGGCCGAGCGGATCCACGAGGCCGGCTACGACCGCCCGCTGATCGTGCAGTACCTGGACTACCTCAGCGGCGTGTTCCGCGGCGACTTCGGCACGACGCTGACCGACAACCGGCCGGTCAGCCAGATCCTGCTGCAGTACGGCTCGGCCACTCTCGAGCTCGCCTTCTACGCCCTGATCGTCGCGTTCCTGCTCGGCATCCCGTTCGGGCTCATCGCCGCCTACAAGCGCGACCGGTGGCAGGACGCGCTGCTGCGGGTGGGCGCGATCCTCGGCTATGCGACGCCGATCTTCTTCATCGCCATCCTGCTCAAGCTCGTCTTCGCGGTGCAGATCAACATCCTGCCGGTGTCGGGCCGAGCATCCACCCGCGTCGAACTCGCGCTGCAGAGCCTGCCGCATCCGACCGGCATCTATCTCATCGACGCCTTTCAGCTGGGCAGCGCCGACGCCGTGCTGGATGTGCTCTGGCATGCTGTGCTGCCGGGGCTGGCGCTGGGCATCCTGACCGCCGGCATCTTCCTGCGGCTGGTGCGCATCAACGTCATCGGCACGCTCGAGGCGCAGTACGTGACGTCGGCGCGCTCGCGCGGCGTCGGCGAGCGGCGGCTGGTCACCAAGCACGCCTACCGGCCGGCGCTGATCCCGGTCGTGACGCTGATGGGGCTGCAGATCGCCGCGCTGCTGTCGGGCGCGGTGCTGACCGAGACGTCCTTCGAATGGAAGGGCCTGGGCTTCATGCTCGCCGACTATCTGAAGGCACGCGACTTCGTCGCCGTGCAGGGCATCGTGATCATGATCGCCGTCGTGGTGGCGGTGGCCAACTTCATCGTCGACGTGATAGCCGTCACGATCGACCCGCGAGTGAGGTACTGATGAGCGACGAGCAGACCGCCGCCGGCGGCTCGAGCACCGAGCTCGAGGCCGGCGTCGACCGTGCGACCGACCCGACCCCGACCGGCATGCTCGACCCGATGCCCACCGGCGTGCTTCCGGCCGCCGCCACCCTGGCCCGGCGTCCGCTGTCCGACCGCCTGCCGATCGTCTCGCACCTCAAGCACAGCGTGGGCTGGCAGCGCACCATGCTGGTGGTGGGCCTCGTGCTGACCGTGCTGTTCGTGATCGTCGCGGCGTTCGCACCGTGGATCGCCCCCTACGGCTACGCGCAGCGCACCGGCGCGGACGGGCAGGACTTCGGCACGCTGCAGCCGCCGAGCGCGCGCAACCTGCTGGGCACGACGGTCAGCGGCTTCGATGTGCTCTCGCGCACGATCTGGGGGGCGCAGACCGCGCTGCTGGTGATCGTCTGCGCGATCTTGTTCTCGATCTTCATCGGCATCTTCATCGGCCTGATCTCGGGCTACTTCGGCGGCTGGCTCGACCGCGTGCTGGTGGTCATCGCCGACGCGATCTATGCGTTCCCGTCGCTGCTGCTGGCGATCGTGATGGCGATCGTGATCAGCCACGGCCAGTCCAAGCTGTGGGGCGGCATCCTGGCGGCGGCCATCTCGATCACGGTCGTGTTCGTGCCGCAGTACTTCCGTGTCGTGCGCTCCGAGGTGGTGCGCGTGAAGGCCGAGCCGTTCGTCGAATCGGCGCGGGTGATCGGGGTGCCGACGCTGCGCATCCTGGTGCGGCACGTGCTGCGCAACTCCACCCGATCGGTGCCGGTGGTGCTGACCCTGAACGCCTCCGAAGCCGTGCTGACCCTGGCGGGCCTGGGCTTCCTCGGCTTCGGCATCGAGGCCACCGCCGCCAGCGAGTGGGGCTACGACCTGTCGCGGTCGGTGTCGGACGTGACCAGCCACATCTGGTGGACGGCGATCCCCCCGGGGGTCGCGATCGTGCTGGTGGTGCTGGGCATCACCCTGGTCGGCGAGAGCCTGAGCGACCTGAGCGACCCGCGGCTGCGCCGTCGGCGCCGCGTGGCCGCCACGGGAGGTGACGACGAATGAGCGACACGATGATCGATGCGCAGACGCCGGATGCCGCATCCATCCGCAACCTGAAGGTGACCTTCGCCACCGACGGCGACCCCGTCGTCGCCGTCGACGGCATCTCGCTGCAGGCCCACGCCGGCGAGGTGCTGGCGATCGTCGGCGAATCCGGATCGGGCAAGACCGTCACGGCCAACTCGCTGCTGGGCCTGCTGCCCGAGACGGCGACGCTGTCGGGCGCACTCGTGATCCGCGGCCGCAGCGGTACCGAGACCGACGTCGTGCACGCCACCCGCGCGCAGCTGCGTGCGATGCGCGGCCGCGACGCGGCGATGGTGTTCCAGGAGCCGTCGACGGCGCTGAACCCGGTGTTCACGGTCGGGTTCCAGATCGCCGAGGGACTGCGCGCGCACCACCGCATCTCGCGGCGCGAGGCGCGCCGCCGTGCCATCGACATCATGCGCCGGGTCGGCATCCCCGACCCGCAGCGGCGCGTCGACGAGTACCCGCACCAGTTCTCGGGCGGGCAGAAGCAGCGCATCGTGATCGCGATGGCCCTCGTGCTCGATGCCGGGCTGATCATCGCCGACGAGCCGACCACGGCGCTGGATGTCACGGTGCAGGCCGAGATCCTCGATCTGCTGCGCACGGCGCGCGACGAGTTCGGCGCGACGGTCGTGCTGATCACGCACAACATGGGCGTGGTCGCCGACCTGGCCGACCGGGTCGTCGTGATGTATCAGGGCGAGATCGTCGAGCAGGCGCCCGCGCGCGAGCTGTTCGCGCATCCGCAGCAGGACTACACCAAGACCCTGCTGGCGGCGGTGCCGCATGTCGGCCACGGCAAGAGCGCCCGGCAGGATGCCGCCACCCTTGCGCCGACCGAGCCGCCGGCCGGGTCGCCGGTCGTGGCGCGGGATCTGCGGATCGCCTACCCGGGCCGGTTCGGCCGCATCGGTGTGGTCGCCGTCGACGGTGTCGACTTCTGGATCGCGCCCGGCGAGGTGCTCGGCCTGGTCGGCGAGTCCGGATCGGGCAAGACCACGATCGGTCGCGCCATCGTGGGCCTGACCCCGGTCGTCGCCGGGTCGCTGCAGGTGCTGGGCACCGAGATGCGCGGCGCGAAGCCGCGCCATCTGAAGAAGCTGCGCCCCGATGTCGGGTTCGTCTTCCAGGATCCTGCGACGAGCTTCAACCCGCTGCTGACGATCGCCGAGTGCGTCGCCGAGCCGCTCGTGGTGCACGGACGCGCCGCGAACGCCCGTGCTGCGCGCACGCAGGTGAACGAGCTGCTGGATGCCGTGCACCTGCCGCAATCGTTCGGCGACCGGTACCCGCATGAGCTCAGCGGCGGACAGCGCCAGCGCGCGTCGCTGGCGCGGGCCATCGCGCTGCGCCCCAAGCTGCTGATCGCCGACGAGCCGACCAGCGCGCTGGACGTGTCGGTGCAGGCGCGCGTGCTCGAGCTGTTCGCCGAGCTGCAGGAGCAGATGGGCTTCGCCTGCCTGTTCATCAGCCACGACCTGGCCGTCATCGACGAGGTCGCCGACCGCATCGTGGTGCTGCGCCGCGGCACCATCCGCGAGCAGGGCACGACGGTGCAGATGCTGCGCGACCCGCAGGACGACTACACCCGCCGGCTGCTGGCATCCATCCCGGTGCCCGACCCCGAGGCGCAGGCGCTGCGCCGCGCCGCGTGGCACGAGGCGGAGCTGTCCGACCCCGACCCGGATCGGTAGCGGGCCCGGCGTGGCACGCTCGGCGGGGTCTCGCCCGGCGTGGCACGCCCGGCGGGGTCGAGCGTTCGCGCTGTCGTTTCTTGCATCCGCGCCTGTTTGTTTCGGGCGCGGATGCAACTTTCTATAGCGCGAGCGATTCCCGTCGGCGAAAACGGGCGTGGCTGCAAGGAACGGGCGCGCGTGCGCCTCTGGTCAACGCACGGCCGCACGTGGGCCGGGCTACGCTGCCCGTCTCGTGGGCCGGGCTACGCTGCCCGTCGCGCGCCGGGCTACGCGGGCCAGGCGCCGGTCGTGATGAAGGCCTCCAGCGTCGCGGTCGGGCCGGCCAGGTCCAGGCCGCGCTCGGCCAGCCACTGGTCGCTGTAATAGGTGTGCCGGTAGCGGTCGCCGGCGTCGCACAGCAGGCTGACGACGCTGCCGGTCTGCCCGCGGTGCAGCATCCCGGCGATCAGGCCGAACGCCGCCCACAGGTTCGTGCCGGTCGATGCGCCGGCGCGGAAGCCCGTGCGTGCGGCGAGGAACCGCATCGCGGCGATGGATGCCGCATCCGGCACCTGCACCATCTCGTCGACGATCTGCGGCAAGAAGCTCGGCTCGACCCGGCTGCGCCCGATGCCCTCGATGCGGCTGCCGTGCGCCGTCGTCACCGACCGGTCGCCGGTGCGCCAGGCCTGGAAGAACGCCGAGTTCTCGGGGTCGGCCACGCACAGCAGGGTGGGATGCCGCTGGTAGCGCACGTACCGCCCGATGGTCGCGCTGGTGCCGCCGGTGCCGGCGCCGACCACGATCCAGCGCGGCACGGGATGCCGCTCCTGCGCGAGCTGCTGGAAGATCGACTCGGCGATGTTGTTGTTGCCCCGCCAGTCGGTGGCCCGCTCGGCGAACGTGAACTGGTCCATGTAGTGCCCGCCGGACTCCTCGGCCACCCGCGCCGCCTCGGCGTACACGCCGGCGCCGTCGTCGACGAAATGACAGCTGCCGCCGTAGAACTCGATCAGGGCGATCTTCTCGTCGGTCGTGGTCTTCGGGATCACCGCGACGAACGGCAGCCCCAGCATCCGCGCGAAGTACGCCTCGGACACGGCCGTCGACCCGCTGGATGCCTCGACGATCGTCGACCCCTCGTGGATCCACCCGTTGCACAGGCCGTACAGGAACAGCGAGCGCGCGAGCCGGTGCTTGAGGCTGCCGGTGGGATGGGTCGACTCGTCCTTCAGGTACAGTTCGATCCCCCAGTCGGCCGGCAGCGGCACGGTCAGCAGGTGCGTGTCCGAGGACCGGTTCGCGTCGGCCTCGACCTTGCGCACCGCCTCGCTCACCCATGCCCGTGTGGCCCCGGGTTCGGTCTGCGTGTGTGACATCGGCGTCTCCCTCCCCCGCGAGCCTATCCGGGGGCTGATGCGGGCGCCTGCGGGCGGTACAGCGCGAAGTGCTTGTCGAAGTCGCCCTCCAGGCCCAGCCGCTGGGAGCGCGCGAGGCTGACCGGCAGATTCGAGCCGAACACGCCGTTGCCCGCCGCCGAGTCCAGCACGATGTTCGGCAGCGGCGCGTCCAGCTCGAGCGTGCCGCCGCCCGGTCGACGGGCTCGGTCAGCGATCGTCGAACTCGGTGGTGGCCTGGCTCACCGGTTCTCCTCGTCGGCGTCCCAGCCCAGGTCGGCATCGACACCGATCGCGGCGGCCTCCAGCCGCGGATCTGCCAGCAGTGCGGCGATGGCCGGGATGCTGCCGCCCACGACGGTCGAATCGAAGTCGACCTCACTGACCAGCACCCACGCGCGGTCATCCGGCCAGACCAGGCTCGGCGATTCGGCGCTCGGCTCGCCGCCGAACTGCTCGGCGGCGTGGTCGGTCCACGGCGCCGTGCGCAGCCACCCCGGATCGGCGAGCTCGGCCACCCCGCCGCGGAACAGCACGTGATCCCGGCCCGGCAGGTGCAGCCGGGGCCCGCGCGAGACGTCGTCGGGCAGGATGCCCGGCTGCCAGGTGTCTTTGCGGAGCGGATTGTTGAACACGTCGCCTCCGGTATGCGCCAGAAACTCCGCGTGCCGCGGCGGTGCGTCGGGCTCGACCGCGACCAGGGTGCGACTCGGCCCGAAGCCCATGCCGCCGGTGACCCCGCCCCAGCCCTCCCACAGCGCGATGAACCCGGCATCCGGTGTCGTCGTGTGCGCGGACAGGATCTGTGCGGCCGCGGCGAGGGATGCCGCCTCGACCTGCCCTTCCGGCGGGTCGAGGTAGCGCCACCCGGCGCCGTCGCGGGCGGCGGTGCCGTCGGGGTGCGGGTCGTGGCGGCCGAGCAGTCGCTGCCACTGCGCGAGCGGATGCATCACGGTGCCGAACGCGGCGGCCGCCTGCGCCCATCGCACCCACTCGGTGTCGACCTCGGGCCGGGCCGCCGCGAAGGCCTCCCAGCCGTCCGGGTCGCCGTCGGCCGGCCACGAGCGGCCGACCGGCCGCTCGCGGGTGGCGGGATGGAAGATGCGCGCATAGGCGGGGAAGCCCCGCGGCACGACATCGTGCATCGTGCCCCACCAGGGGTCGTCGATGCGCCCCCGCAGCCAGTCGCCGGCCGAGGCATCCGCTGTCCATTCCATCCGACCACGCTACCGGGCCGGGGCGTGCGGCATGGCGACGGTCCTTCATCGCGGTCGGTGGCCGGGCGCGGCATCCGCTACACTGTGAAGGTTGCCTGGCGACGCGACTGTGCGTGCGCGGGCGACAAGTTCACACCCTCCTGCTGACGGGAGATACCCGTCAGCCGTTCTAGTCCGAAGGAGGTGGGTTAGTGACGCACCAGTACGAACTCATGGTCATCTTCAATCCTGAGATCGACGAGCGCCAGGTGCCTGCGCAGCTGGACAAGTTCCTCAAGGTCCTCACCGACGCCAGCGGGACGATCGAAAAGATCGACATCTGGGGCCGCCGCCGGCTCGCATACGAGATCCAGAAGAAGACCGAGGGCATCTATGCCGTGGTCGACTTCACCGCCACCAGCGAGGCCACCCAGGAGCTCGACCGTCAGCTCGGCCTGAACGAGCAGATCATGCGCACCAAGATCCTGCGCGCCGAGGACGCGATCGCCCAGGTCGCGGCCGAGAAGGTCCGTTCCGAGGCCAAGGCCGCCCGCAAGGCGACCGCCGTGAAGGCCACCGCCGGAGCGAAGGCGTAGCGAAATGGCCGGCGAAACGATCATCACCGTTGTGGGCAACCTCACGGCAGACCCCGAGCTGCGCTACACGCAGTCCGGACTGCCCGTCGCGAACTTCACGATCGCATCGACGCCGCGCACCTTCGACCGCCAGGCGAACGAGTGGAAGGACGGCGAAGCGCTGTTCCTGCGCGCGAGCGTGTGGCGCGACTTCGCCGAGCACGTGGCGGGCTCGCTCACGAAGGGCTCCCGGGTCATCGCGAGCGGTCGGTTGAAGCAGCGCTCCTACCAGGACCGCGAAGGCAACCAGCGCACGTCGATCGAGCTGGAGGTCGACGAGATCGGCCCCTCGCTGCGTTACGCGACCGCGCAGGTCACGCGCGCCGCCTCGTCCGGCGGCGGCCAGCAGGCACGCCAGCAGGTCTCGGAAGAGCCGTGGTCGACCCCCGGCTCCTCGTCCGGCGGCGCCTCCGGTGCCGACGCCTGGAGTGCTCCCGGCGCCTACGGCGACGACACCCCGTTCTGATGCCGGTCCCGGGCGCACTGCCCGGGCTGAGGCATCCGACTCTCATCTGATCTAAGGAACAACATGGCTGGAAAGTCGAGCGGCGACCGCCGCAAGCCGCGGAAGGGCGCGAAGAACGCCGCTCCCGCGAAGTCGATCCGGGTCGGCGTCATTGATTACAAGGACGTCGCCACGCTTCGCAAGTTCATCTCGGAGCGCGGGAAGATCCGCGCCCGTCGTATCACCGGTGTCTCCGTGCAGGAGCAGCGCCTCATCGCCCGCGCGATCAAGAACGCGCGCGAGATGGCTCTTCTGCCCTACGCCGGCGCTGGCCGGTAAGGGGCACCCGAATGGCAAAGCTGATTCTCACGAACGAGGTCGCCGGGCTCGGTAGCGCCGGCGACGTGGTCGAGGTCAAGAACGGGTACGCCCGCAACTACCTCATCCCGCAGGGCTTCGCGGTCTCCTGGACCCGCGGTGGCGAGAAGCAGGTGGCGTCGATTCGCGCCGCCCGTGACTCCCGCGCGATCCACGACCTCGAAGAAGCCGTGGCGCTCAAGGACGCGCTCGAGTCGAACCGGGTCACCCTGACCGTCAAGGCCGGCTCGGAAGGCCGCCTGTTCGGCGCCGTCAAGACCGGCGACATCGCCGACGCGGTCAAGGCCGCGGGTCTGGGCGAGCTCGACAAGCGCAAGATCCACATCACCGCACCGATCAAGTCGACCGGCCAGCACGAGGCGACGATTCGCCTGCGTGAAGAGCTGGTCGCCGTGATCAGCCTGCAGGTGGTCGCCGCCAAGTAAGGCGGCACGCCGAAAGGCCGTCGGCCCCCGGTCGACGGCCTTTCGCGTGCCCAGCACCCGCTCAGCGCCTGCTGGACCCCTGGCGCCCTGGACGCCGTAGATCGCCCCCCCGCCCCGGAGTGCACCCTGAATGCCGCCGAGCGCCGGCACAGCACCTGCCGGCGGGCTCTGGGAGCCGAGGACGTCGCTGGTTCCGTCGGCGGTTGTGGCGTTGCCGCCGTGTTCGGCCGTTCGTACTGCGGGCGTCAGGGCCGACTTGCATTCACGCGCATCCTGTGCATAACTCCCTCGCGCGGGGGAACCTTAAACCGCTACTTCAAGTGTGCTTCCATCCACAGGCTGTGCAATTAGCAATCCCAGGTCAGATGCTATAAAAATGTGACTTCGCACGAATGACAGCGATGTTGTCCACAGGGCTTGTGCACAGGCTCAACGGCGTTTTTCGCAATCTCTCCACAGAGTTATCCACAGGGCGATTTGCGGCGGATCAGGGGGGTGCCTAGCGTGGGGAACTGGTCGAACCGGGGGAAGCATCCGTCAGCGATGAGGGATGTCGGGGGTGTGTGGTCTGCTGAGATCACGGGGTACCGCATCAGCTGAGGCTGACTTCTCCATCGGCCTGTGCATGCGTACCCGAACGTGAAGGAGGACGGACGACGTGTCGATCGCGGACATCTCCGAAGAGCGCTTGGGTGCACCCCGCGAGCATGAGCGCACTCCACCGCACGACATCCTCGCCGAGCAGAGCACGCTGGGCGGCATGCTGCTGTCGAAGGATGCCGTCGCCGACGTCATCGAGACGCTGCGCGGGGCCGACTTCTACATGCCGAAGCATGAGCTGATCTTCGAGGCGATCCTCACGCTGTACTCGCACGGCGAGCCGACCGACGTGATCACCGTCACCGACGAGCTGATCAAGACCGGCGACCTGCAGCGGGCCGGGGGCGCGGACTACCTGCACACCCTGACCTCGATCGTGCCGACCGCCGCCAACGCCGGCTACTACGCGTCGATCGTGTCCGAGCGCGCGCTGCTGCGCCGGCTGGTCGAGGCGGGCACGCGCATCGTGCAGATGGGGTACTCCGGGCAGGGCGAGGCGCTCGATCTGGTCAACAACGCCCAGGCCGAGATCTATTCGGTGACCGGGCTCGAGGCGTCCGAAGACTATGTGCCGCTGACGATGGCGGTGGATGCCGCGGTGGAGGAGATCGAGGCGGCCAAGGGGCGCGACGGTCAGATGACCGGCATCCCGACCGGATTCCGTGAGCTGGACGAGCTGACCAACGGCCTGCACGGCGGGCAGATGATCGTCGTCGCGGCCCGGCCGGCGATGGGCAAGTCGACCCTCGCGCTGGACTTCGCCCGTTCGGCGGCGATCAAGCACGACATGCCGACGATCTTCTTCTCGCTCGAGATGGGGCGCAGCGAGATCGCGATGCGCCTGCTGTCCGCCGAGGGCGCCATCCCGCTGCAGAACATGCGCAAGGGCACGCTGGACCAGCGCGATTGGACCACGGTGGCAAGGACGCGCGGCCACATCAACGAGAAGCCGCTGTACATCGATGACAGTCCGAACATGACGCTGGTCGAGATCCGGGCGAAGTGCCGCCGGCTCAAGCAGCGCGTCGGGCTGAAGATGGTGATCATCGACTACCTGCAGCTGATGACCAGCGGCAAGCGGGTCGAGTCGCGCCAGCAGGAGGTCAGCGAGTTCTCGCGTGCGCTGAAGCTGCTGGCCAAGGAGCTGCAGGTGCCGGTGGTGGCGCTATCGCAGCTGAACCGCGGGTCGGAGCAGCGGCAGGACAAGAAGCCGCAGGTGTCGGACCTGCGTGAGTCGGGCTCGATCGAGCAGGATGCCGACATGGTGATCCTGCTGCACCGCGAGTCGGTCTATGACAAGGACAGCCGCCCGGGCGAGGCCGACCTGATCGTCGCCAAGCACCGCAACGGCCCCACCGCAACGCTGGAGATCGCCTTCCAGGGCCACTTCTCGCGCTTCGCCGACATGGCCCCGGTGGGGGACTTCCAGTAGGAGATCGGGGATGCGCGTCCGCTGACTTCGTGGCGGCACACTCTGGCACGATGAGCAGGTGAGCTTCAGGATCCGAGTGCCGACGCCTAGTGACGCCGAGGTGATCGCCGATGTCCACGTCGCTACGTGGCGTGAGGCCTATGCGCATCTCCTATCCTTGACTTCTTCTCGGAGGAATCAGCTGTATGCGATCTATGTTTTCGCGGCGCATTACGGAACGGGAGTAGGCCAGGCGCTCTTCGATCAGACTCTGGGTGGCGGGGCCGCGATGCTCTGGGTCGCGAAGGAGAATCCGCGGGCGACGGCGTTCTACCGGCGCAACGGCTTTCGGCTCGATGGGGTCGAGCAGATCGACCCGTATACGCCGATCATCACCGACGCGCGGATGGTGCGGTGACGCTGTGCAGAATCCCGTGACGGCAACGCTCTTGAACGGCTCGGGGTGCCGCCGTCACGCCCGCCCGGTGCGCGCTCGCAGCACCCACACGATCGCCTGATTGAACGGCGTCGGGATGCCGTACCGGCGCCCGAGTTCGACGACCCGACCGCCGAACGACTCGACCTCGGTGGGGCGGCCGGCCACGACGTCCTGATGCATGGACGTCCGGCCCTCGGCCGGCTGGCCGGCCAGCACGCGGTGCCAGGCGTCGACGTCGTCGGGTCCGAGATCCACGCCCTCGGCGTGCGCGACGTCGATCACCTCGTCGACCAGCGCCGCCATCAGCGACCGCGCGTCCCCGTCGTGCTGGAACGCACCGTAGGGCGCATCGAGGACTGCGGATGCCTGATTGATGCCGACGTTCACCATGAATTTCCACCACAGCCGGTGCCGCATGTCCGGCGGCGTCTCCCACTCCAGCCCGGCACGCGTCAAGGCATCCTGCACCGCCCGCACCACCGGGCTGACCTCGTCGTTGTGCTCGTGTCCGAACACCAGCCTGCCGGCCTGGCGGAAGTGGATGTCGTCGCCGGCCCGCTCGGCATCCATCGCCATCGCGACGCACAGCAGCACCGACGGAGCAGACCCCAGCCCGGTCGCGATCCGCTCTTCCGAATCGAGCCCGTTCAGCACCGACAGCACGATCGTCGACGGCGCGACCACCATCGCCGCCTCGTCGATCGCGGCACGCAGATGGCGGTCCTTCACCGCGAAGATCACCAGGTCGGCCGTCCATGACCGTGCGGTGTCGGCATCGACCACGGGCACACGCAGCGGCTCGCCGTTGACGGTCACCGCCGAGTCCCGCAAGATGCGGGCGCGATCGGCGCGGGCGATGAAGCGCACATCGAACCCGGCGCGCGCGAAGTGCGCCGCGTACATGCCGCCCATGGCTCCCGCGCCGATCACCGCGACGCGCTCGATGGGATGGGTCACGACGTTCATCGTAGCCACGTGCCCGATGCGCGCAGCGGTGCGACCGCGGCGTCCTCGCCGCCCCGCCCGGCCCCGGTCGGACTACGGTCAGAACATGGTCGACGACAAGGCACGCGGTGCGGAGTGGGATCGCACCTACCTGGGCACCCCGCCCTGGGACATCGGCCGCCCGCAGCCGGCGTTCCTCGCCGCCGCGGACCAGCTGACCGGCACCGTCGTCGAGTTCGGGTGCGGCACCGGCGAGCAGACGCTGCTGGCGGCGCAGCGCGGTGCAGACGCCATCGGCCTCGATATCTCGTCGCGGGCGATCGCCTCGGCGCGTGCCAAGGTGGCTGCCGGGCGGCAGACAGCGCGTTTCGAAGTCGCCGACATACTGGATGCCGCCTCCCTGCCCGACGATCTCGAGGGCGTTGCCGACGTGGTGATCGATTCCGGCGTATTCCACATGTTCGATGTGCGTGACCGGCGGCGGTACGCGGCATCGGCCGAGCGGGTGCTCACTCCCGACGGCCGGTGCCTGCTGCTGTGCGCGCGGCCCGACCCCGCGCGTTCCTGGGGCCCTCCCGGGGTGAGCCCGGCCGAGGTCGTGGCCTCATTCGGGGCCGGCTGGCGGCTTCTCGGAGTCACCGACACCGCGTTCGAGACGACGTCGCCTCGGGGTTCGATCCCGGCGAGCATGATCGTGCTCGGCCCGGCGCAGCGCCCGCCGGCGGATGAGGATCCCGCGAAACCGGCCCGCGCGCGTGCTGTGCGGCTTAACCTCTCCCCATGACCTCATCACCTCCCGAGATCACCACGGCCGGTCAGCTGCGTGCGTCGGGCCACGTGCACCGACCGCTGCGCGCCGAGCTGCGCGAGAACCTGCTGGCAATGCTCGCCGACGGGATCGACCCGTGGCCCGGCATCCACGGATTCGACACGACCGTCATCCCGCAGCTGGAGCGGGCCCTGATCGCCGGCCACGACATCGTGCTCCTGGGTGAGCGCGGGCAGGGCAAGACGCGCCTGCTGCGCAGCCTGGTGGGGCTGCTCGACGAGTGGTCGCCGGTCATCGCGGGGTCTGAGCTCGGCGAGCACCCGTACCAGCCGGTGACACCGGCATCCCTTCGCCGCGCCGCCGAACTCGGCGACGACCTGCCCGTCGCGTGGCGCCACCGCTCCGAGCGCTATGCCGAGAAGCTCGCGACGCCCGACACGTCGGTGGCCGACCTGATCGGCGACGTCGACCCGATCCGCGTCGCCGAAGGGCGGTCGCTGGGCGACCCCGAGACGATCCACTACGGGCTCGTGCCGCGCAGCCATCGCGGCATCGTCGCGATCAACGAGCTGCCCGACCTGGCCGAGCGCATCCAGGTGTCGCTGCTGAACGTGATGGAAGAGCGCGACATCCAGATCCGCGGCTACGTGCTGCGTCTCGACCTCGACGTGCTCATCGTCGCCACCGCCAACCCCGAGGACTACACGAACCGCGGCCGCATCATCACGCCGCTGCAAGACCGCTTCGGCGCCGAGATCCGCACGCACTACCCGCCCACGATCGACGAAGAGGTCGCGGTGATCCGGCAAGAGGCCGAGCTGGTCGCCGACGTGCCCGCGCACCTGCTCGAGATCCTCGCGCGGTTCACCCGCAATCTGCGGGAGTCGGATGTCGTGGACCAGCGCGCCGGCGTCTCGGCGCGTTTCGCGATCGCGGGCGCCGAGACGATCGCGGCGGCCGCGCTGCATCGCGCGACGCGGCAGCATGAACCCGAGGCCGTCGCACGCCCCGTCGACCTCGAGACGGCCGTGGATGTGCTCGGCGGCAAGATCGAGTTCGAGACGGGTGAAGAGGGGCGTGAGCGCGCCATCCTCGAGCACCTGCTGCGCACCGCCGTGGCCGAGACCGCCCGCGCGCACCTGAGCGGCATCGACGCCATCGTGCTCGTCGAGGCGCTGCACGGCGCGCACGGCGCCGACGCGGCCGCCGGCGGGGCGACGGTGATGACCGGTGAGCAGGTTGCCGCCGCAGAGGTGCTGGCCGCCCTGCCCGTGCTCGGCGAATCCGACCTGTACGACCGGGTCGCCGACCGGCTCGACGCGCACACGCCGGGCGAACGCGCCGGCGCCGTCGAGCTGCTGCTCGAATCGCTGTACCTGGAACGGCTGATCGGCAAAGAGAGCGCCGGAGGAGAGACCGTCTATGGCTGAGCGGAGTCTCGACCTGCGGCATCCACCCGGCAGTCTGAGAAGGAGCGGCTGATGGTCCGCAGCTTTCACCGCGTGCCCGCGCACACGGCACGGTACGGCAGGTATTCCGGCGGCGACCCGCTCGCGCCGCCGGTGCCCGTGCAGCAGGCGCTCGAGGCCATCGGCGCCGACGTGATGGCCGGCGTCTCGGCCGAGCGCGCGATGCGCGAATACCTGCGTCGCGGCGGTTCCGGCCGGCAGGGGCTCGACGAGCTGGCGCGCCGCGTGCGCGAACGCCGGGCCGAGCTGGTGAGCCGGCATCGTCTGGACGGCACGCTGCAAGAAGTACGGAAGTTGCTCGACCGAGCCGTGCTCGCAGAGCGCAAGCGCCTCGCCACCGACGTGCAGCTCGACGACGACGCGCGGGCCTTCGCCGAGATGCGCCTCGAGAACCTGCCGCCGAGCACCGCCGCAGCGGTGAACGACCTCGCCGACTACGACTGGCACAGCCCTGCCGCGCGGGCCGACTACGACAAGATCCGCGAGCTGCTCGGTCGCGAGCTGTTGGATCAGCGCTTCGCGGGCATGAAGCAGGCGCTCGAGAACGCGACGGACGCCGATCGCCAAGCCATCCGCGACATGCTCGACGATCTGAACGCCCTGCTTCAGAAGCGCCGGCTCGGTGAGGACACGCAGGCCGACTTCGACGAGTTCATGCGCGCGCATGGCGCGCAGTTCCCCGAGAATCCGCAGAACCTCGACGAGCTGATGGATGCTCTCGCCCAGCGCTCGGCCGCGGCGCAGAGAATGCTGAACTCGATGAGTCCCGAGCAACGCGACGAGCTGATGACGCTGGCGGCGCAGGCGTTCGGCTCACCCGAGCTCATGCAGTCGCTCTCCCTCCTGGACGACAACCTGCGCGCACTGCGGCCCGGCGAGGACTGGACGGGTTCGGCATCCTTCTCCGGCGACGAGCCGATGGGGCTCGGCGAGGCGACGGGCGTGATGCAGGATCTGTCAGACCTCGACGCGCTGACCGAACAGCTGGGGCAGATGTACCCCGGTGCGCGGATGGACGACATCGACCTCGATGCGCTCGCCCGCCTGGTCGGCGACGAGGCCGCCGTGAACGCACGCGCCCTGCGCGATCTCGAGCAGCAGCTGCGCGAGACCGGCATGCTGCAGCGGGCCTCGGATGGCGCGCTGCGGCTGACTCCGCGGGCGATGCGGCAGCTGGGGCGGGCGCTGATGCGGGATGTCGCGACCCGCCAGTCCGGCAGGGTGGGGCGCCGCGAGACGCGCCGCGCCGGCGCGGCCGGCGACCGCACCGGCGCGACGCGCGAGTGGGCATACGGCGACACCGAGCCGTGGGACATCCCGCGCACGGTCTCCAACGCCGTGCTGCGCACGATCGTCGCCGGCGGCGACGCCGCGCACGGGGTGCGGCTGGACACCCGCGACGTCGAGGTCGTCGAGACCGAGCAGCGCACGACGGCCGCCGTGGCGCTGCTGGTGGACACGTCGTTCTCGATGGCGATGGACGACCGGTGGGTGCCGATGAAGCGCACGGCGCTGGCGCTGCACCACCTGATCTCGACACGGTTTCGCGGCGACGATCTGCAGCTGATCGCGTTCTCGCGGTATGCCGAAGTGCTCGACATCGAGCAGCTCACGGCGAAGGACGCCGTGTGGGACAAGGGCACGAACCTGCATCACGCGCTGCTGCTGGCCCAGCGGCACTTCCGGCGCCATCCGACGGCGCAGCCGGTGCTGCTGATCGTGACCGACGGCGAGCCGACCGCCCACCTTGGGCCCAGCGGTGAGGTGTATTTCGCATACCCGCCCGATCCCTACACGGTGGCCGTCACGGTGCGCGAACTCGACACAGTGCAGCGGATGGGCGCGCAGACGACGTTCTTCCGCCTGGGCGATGATCCGTCTCTCGCGCGGTTCATCGATGCGCTCGCGTACCGCGCCGATGGCCGGGTGGTCGCCCCGGAACTGGCCGACCTCGGCCGTGCCGTGGTCGACAGCTACCTGGGATCGCGGCCGGGACGAGCGGGCGCCCCCGAAGACTTCGCGGCGATGCTGCGCGGCCGATCCTGGTGGTAGCAGCGGACGGGAGGCCGCGGCGGTCAGCCGAAGGCGAGGTATGTGCCGGGTTTGCCGGGCTCGCGCAGCTCGAACCTCAGGCTCAGATCGGTGCTGCGGAGCAGTTCGAGCTGCTGTATGAACTGCTCGTTCGTGACGTACACACCGCACCGGACCTGCCACTCGTCGCGGAACCATGTGCGCAGCGCGGCGAGCAGCCGCCCGTCCATGCCGGTCTTGACACGGGACGCGCGGACCCAGAAGTAGATCACCGCGTCGACGTCGGCCCATGCGTGGTCGGTGACCGGCGTGACAAGCGATCGCGCGAGGAATGCAGCATCCGTCGCGAAGACGTACACGCACCCCAGACTGTCGGCGCCGTCGGGGTCGAGCACCGTGTATGTGAACGCGCGACCGGCGGCATGGCGGCGTTCGAGGCCGATGAGGTCTTCGCGATTGTCGTCCACCGTGAAGTCGTCGGCCGGCCACGTCGACTGCTCCCACAACCGCAGGTCCGCGCGCGTCTCCATCACGGCGGCGTGGTCCTGCGCGGCATCCTCGGCCGTGATCGGGCGCAGGACGAACTCCGCCGTCCGCAACCCGGCGGGGATGGGGGCGCTCGGATCGGTGAATGACATGGATGCCTCCTGGACTGGGTCGCCGCGGCGCCTGCCGCGTCGGAACCGCGGCGCCGGGTTTCCTGGGTCAGAACAGCGGCGCCGGCAGCGCCCCTTCGAACTCGAGCAGCCAGCGCTTCGTGGCCGGGCCCTTGCCGGGTTCGCCCCCGGAGTAGCCGCCCAGACCGTCGCTGGCCAGAACGCGATGGCAGGGCACGATGATCGGAATCGGGTTGGCGCCCATGATCGCACCGATGCCGCGCGCCGGGATGCCCGACCCGCTGCGGGCGGCGAGGTCGCCGTAGGTGATCGACTCGCCATACCCGACGGTCTCATGCAGGCAGGTGAGCACGGCGCGGGTGCCCTCTGCCGGTGCGCCGAGGTCGACCGGCAGGTCGAAGCTGCGCCGCGTGCCGGCGAAGTACTCCGCGAGCTGCGCGATCGCCTGATCCAGCAGCGGGTCCGCCCGTGCGGCCGCATCCGCCGGCCGCAGCATCCGCCACCCGACGTGCGTGATCGCGTCGCCGCTGCTGACGACACCGAGCGTGCCCACGGGTGTGGCCAGGGTGCCGAACGACGTCATAGCCGAAGGGTATCGCGGCGATCCGACACAGCGGCACGCGAGGTGGGCATGCTGGAGTCATGACTGATCTCGACAGCATCCTTCCCGCGAACCGTCGTCACCTGCTCGACCTGCCGCTGTTCGGGCACCTCGGCACGGTCCGTCCCGACGGCACCGTGCAGGTCACTCCGATGTGGTTCGAGTTCGACGGCGAGCACGTGCGGTTCACGCACACCTCGAAGCGCCAGAAGTATCGCAATCTGCAGCTCAACCCGTCGATGGCGCTGTCGATCCTCGATCCGGACAATCCGTCGCACTACCTCGAAGTCGCCGGGCGGCTGATCGAGGCGGTGCCCGACCCCGAGGGCGCCTTCTATGTGCGGCTGCAGAACCGATACGGGGATGCCGGGACCACGCCGCCGCGCGACAAGGCCGACCGCGTGATCCTCGTGATGTCGATCGAGCGGTCGACATCCCAGTAGGAGCCGCCGCTCACGTCTCGGACGGCACCCGGGGCAGTTCCGGGCCGTGGTTCCAGGCGAGGATCGCCGGTTGCTCGCGATAGAAGCCGAGCACCGAGACCGATCCGGCGTCGAGCGTGATCATCGCGCCGAACCGCGGCGCCTGGCGCAGGAACACGGCCGTCAGGATGCGCAGGTAGTGCCCGTGCGCGACGAGAGCGACATCCCCCTCGGCCATCGCCGGCAGCACCCGCGTGAGCAGGCGGGAGGCGCGGGCGGCGACCTCTTCGACCGTCTCGCCCGGCGTCTTGCCGCGGATCACGCCGTGCGTGAACGCGGTCCAGTTGTAGCCGAGCTCGGCGCGGATCTCCCGCGTCGTGCGCCCCTCGTACCCGCCGTAGTCCCACTCCACCAGCAGGGGATCGATCTGCGGATGCAGCCCCGCCAGCTCGGCGGTGCGCCGCGCGCGCTGCAGCGGTGAGGCCAGCACGAGCCGGAAGTCGTAGCCGCTCACGAGCGCGCCGGCCGCATGCGCGAGCTGCTCACCGCGCGCCGTGAGCGGGATGTCGGTCAGCCCGGTGTGCTTGCCGGCCTTCGACCACTCCGTCTCGCCGTGTCGCAGCAGCACGAGCTTGCCCGCCGGATTGTCGGGGGCCGGATGGTCGGGCAGCTCGTCGAAGGTGTCCACGACGCCACCGTACTCGCCGCCGGGTGCAATCCAGCGCACCGCGTGCATTCACGGCGATGCGTGCGGGCGCCGGCGGTTCCTTATGGGTCGAATCGGAGGGAGCGAGCGTCGGATGAGGTGCGCGGAATCGAACATCGATGTGCACGAAGATTAGAACATAGCAGCGGGCTATATTGGTTCCTCCCCAGGCGTAGCCTCAAAGTGGTTATGCACAGATTCGAGAGAATAAGGTGTAGATATTGACAGAGTATAGAATCTGCGTACTATTAAAGGTATGGAAGACTCCCTCATTGGACTCGAAGACGCGGTCGCCGCACTGCGCCGTGCGTGGTCCGGTGGAACGGGGAAGGCGGATGCCGCCGGGCCGGCATCCGAGCTCGACCGGGCCGGGCTTGTGGCCGTCAACCATGCGCTCGCCGCGGTGGGCCGACGACTCGACACCGTGCGCGCGCAGGTCTCGGCCGAGATCGAGCACGAGAGCCGCCCCGAGCTGGGGCCGGACTCGCTGGCCAAGCAGCAAGGCTTCCGCAATTGCACGGCTCTGATCGCCGCGACCGGCGGAATCGGCGCCGGTGACGCCAAGCGCCTGGTCTGCGTCGGCAAGGCCGTCGCACCGCGCTCCACTTTGACGGGGGAGCCGCTGCCGCCCAAGCATCCGCACGTCGCGGCCGGGATGGCCGCCGGCCGGCTCGGCCAGCTCGCGGCGGCCCTGATCGTGGGCATGCTCGACAAGGTGGCGCTGCGCAGCAGCCCCGGCGACCGTGACCAGGTCGAGCAGACCCTCGTCGAGCGGGCTCCCGGGCTCAGCCTCGATCAACTGCGCAAGCTCATCACGCATGCCGAGGCGTGGCTCGATCCCGACGGTGTGGAACCGGCCGAACGCGACCGGCGCGGGGAGCGCTCGCTGCGCTTGTTCGAACGCGACGGATTCGTGTACGTCGACGGCAAGCTCGACGCCGTCAGCGGTGCATCGCTGAAGACGGCGATCGATGCGCTGGTGACCGCCGGGTTCCGGCAGTCGCGGAACGACGTCACCTGTGGGGATGACGATGCACTCCGCCCCTCCGTCGCGCAGCTGCAGGCCGACGCTCTGATCCAGCTGGCTGAGCACGCACTGGGCTGCCAGCACAGTGACCTGCCACTGTCGGGCGCCACCGTCGTGGTCCGGATGAGCCTGGACGCTCTCACCGACGGGGTGGGACTTGCCGAGATCGACGGGATCACCCAGCCGATCTCGCCGGCTTCGGCCCGCCGGTACGCCGCGGCGGCGGGGATCATCCCGGCCGTGTTGGGCGGGGACAGTGAGATCGTCGACTGGGGTCGGAAGAAGCGCCTGTTCACCCTCGCACAGCGACTGGCTCTGGTCGAACGCGACGGCGGCTGCGCGATGTGCAACCTGCCGCCGGGGATGACCAAGGCCCACCATCTGAACTGGTGGTTGCGAGATCACGGCAGCACCAACCTCGATGAAGGCGTCCTGCTCTGCGAGTCCTGTCACCACCGCATCCACGACAACGGATGGGACATCCGCATCGAAGGCCGTGGCGTCGAGGCCAGGGTCTGGTTCATCCCACCACCCACCGTCGATCCGGGACGAACGCCGCGCCTGGGCGGCAGAGCGCGCTTCTGCTATCAGGCCGCCTGATCCGTGAATCTTCGGGCACGCAGGGCACCGGGAATGAATCGCACGGCGCACCTGTTGTAGATACAACCAAAGAGTTGACCTTCCACCCGGAGAACCATGACCGACACCGAAACCCGCACCACTCAGACCACCGACAGCACCCTGAACCCGCAGACCGGGATGGATGCCGTCAGTCTGCGCGTGGGCGATCTCGAGCTGATGTCGTCCTACTACGCGAACGCGCTGGCCCTCGAGCCGATCGAAGAGCGCGCCCGCGGCGCGGAGGTGCACCGCGTGCTCGGTCGCGGCCAGACCCCGATGGTGCGCCTGATCAGCACGCCACACCTGCCCGCGGTCGATCCGCGCCAGGCGGGGCTGTTCCACACGGCCTTCCTCTTCGACGACGCGCCGACGCTCGCGGCCACCGTCCTGCGCGCCGCCCAGGAGCCGCGCAGCCGCTTCACCGGATCGAGCGACCACCTGGTCAGCGAGGCGTTCTACTTCACCGACCCCGAGGGCAACGGCGTCGAGCTGTATGTCGACCGCGACCGGTCGGAGTGGCAGTACGTGAACGGCGAGCTGCAGATGTCGACGCTGTACCTCGACCCCAACGCCTACCTGCAGAGCAACCTCGACCAGAACACGTTCCAGACCGTCTCGCAGGCGGCCGGAAAGGTCGGCCACGTCCACCTGCAGGTGGGCGACATCCCGACCGCCCGCGCGTTCTACGTCGACGCGCTCGGCTTCGAGACGACGGTCAGCAGCTACCCCGGCGCCCTCTTCGCCTCGGCCGGCGGCTACCACCACCACATCGCGATGAACACCTGGAACAGCGCCGGCGCCGGACCCCGTGGCGCGCGCCTGGGGCTCGGCGACGTGGCGGTCACCGTCCCGGGGCGTGACGACCTCGATGCGCTCGCCGCGCGCCTTGCCCACCGCAACCTGCCGTTCGCCGACGACGGGCACGCGATCGTCGTCACCGACCCGTGGGGCACACAGGTCACCCTGGCGCTGCCGGGTGCCGACGCCGAGGAGCTGCTGGCACGATGACGCTGCGCGCTGTCACCTCTTCCACGCAGCAGCTGGATGCCGCGGCGGTCGTCGCCGTGTTCCTGCACGGGTACGGCTCGAACGAGCACGACCTCACCGCACTGGCATCCGCCCTGCCGGAGGGAATGCCCTGGGCGTCGCTGCGCGCGCCCATCGTGGTCGCGCCTGGCGGCTACGCCTGGTTCCCGATCGCCGAACCGGGCAACCCCGACGCGTCCGCCGTCGCGGCCGGCACCGACGCGATCTGGTCGTGGGTGGGTGCCGCGCTGGCGGCGCGGGCCCGGATCGTGCCGATCGGATTCTCACAAGGCGGGCTGATGGCCTCGCAGCTGCTGCGCACCAAGCCCGCGCGGGTGCTCGCTCCGGTCATCCTCGGCGGCTTCGTGCAGGCGGGCGAGCAGCCCGCCGACGCCGAGCTGCAGGGGGCGCGTCCAGCAGTGTTCTCCGGTCGGGGCGACCAGGACCGCGTGATCTCGGCGGCGGCCGTGGCCCGCACAGACGCCTGGCTGCCGGGCCACACGACGCCGACCGCCCGCACCTATCCGGGTCTCGCGCACGGCATCGACGGCACTGAGCTCGCCGACGTGCGGACGTTCCTCGCCGAGCACGCGGTGGTCCCGACGCGCTGAGCGCCCTCGATCGCGGCTATTCAGCCATGTGCTGCACGGCCGCGAAGCCGACGCGGTTGTGCGGGTCGAGCCGACCCACGAGCGGTTCGAGGGCGCCTGCGAGCACCTCGAGCTGCTGCGCGTCGAGCCGATCGATCACGAGTCGCTTGACCAGGGCGATGTGGCCGGGGACGGCGCGCACCAGCGCCCGGCGCCCCGCGCCGGTCAGATGCACGTTGATCACCCGCGCGTCGTCCTGGCCGCCGATGCGTTCGACCAGTCCGCGGGTGGCGAGCTTGCCCACCACGCGCGAGAGCCGCGGCATCGTGGAGTTGACGGCGGCGGCGAGGTCCTTCGTCTGCAGCGCGCCGTCGTCGGCCTGCCGCAGAGTGCTGAGCACGATGAACTCGAAGTGGGTCATCCCCGACTCGGCCTGCAGCTGCGCGTCGAGTGCGGCCGGCAGCAGCTCGGCCGTCCACACGAGCGACAGCCACGCTCGGGACTCGAGCTCGTTCATCCGCGGAACCTGGTAGCTCATGGCATCCCGAGTCTATTGCCGGATGCGGGAATAGCTGTACCTACAACTTCGTTGGACCCAGTAGTTGTCAATACAACTTCTTACCTCTGGAGGAATGAACAATGACAAGCATCTCGGTCATCGGCACCGGCAACATGGGCTCTGCGATCGCGGCCATCATGGCCAAGGGCGGCGCGACCGTCCAGGTCGTCGCGCGCGACGCGGTCAAGGCGCAGGCCCTGGCTGAGCAGGTCGGCGGCACCGCGGTCGCGTTCGGCGAGTCGCTGAGCGGCGAGATCGTCGTGCTGGCTCTGCCCTACCCGGCTCTGGCCGACGTGATCTCGACGTACGGCGCCCAGCTGGACGGCAGGATCGTGGTCGACGTGACCAACCCGGTGGACTTCGCCACCTTCGACGACCTGACCGTTCCGGCCGACTCCTCGGCCGCCGCCGAGCTGCAGGCCGCGATCCCGGCCGCGAAGGTCATCAAGGCGTTCAACACGAACTTCGCCGCGACCCTGCAGTCGGGTGAGGTCGGCGGCGTGCCCACGACCGTGGTCATCGCCGGTGACGACGACGTGGCCAAGGCGCTGCTGACCGAGGTCGTCTCGGCGGGCGGCGTGACGATCGCCGACGCGGGCTCGCTCAAGCGTGCACGCGAGCTCGAGGCCGTAGGCTTCCTGCAGATGGTGCTCGCCGTGCGCGAGCAGGTCGCCTGGACCGGCGGCTTCGCCGTCCGCGCCTGACCCGGTGGCGGCGCCCGCGGACCAACGGCCCGCGGGCGCCGCTGTTGCGTGGTGCCGCTGACCCGCGGCATCGCTGACCCGCGGCATCGCACCCGCGCGGCGCCACACCCCACCGTCACCGCGAGAATCGGCATCCCGACCCGCAATCGCGGCGACGCCCTGATTTTGAGCCAGGATGCTGATTCTCCGCGGCGCGTCAGCACGAGCGAGCGCTGGTCGTGCCGCGTCGCGGTCGGCACGAGCGCGCAGCGCGCCCATCACCGCGGGTACGCCGTCTTCGCCGTCATCATGACGACGACGCTGGTGCTGGTTGCCATGGCCAACCCCGATGCGCCCAGCATCCACCTGCCTCGTCGGTGGCTGGATGTGCGGGCGGTGCTGGGCAGGTTCTGGGTCTGCCCCGTGCGGCATCCAGACTTCCTCTGGGCGTTCATCAGTCGGATGCTGCTGTTCAGCGGATACTTCTGCGTCATGGGGTTCCAGCTGACGCTGACCTGCGGCCCGCTGCCGGACAGGGTCGGGCGACGCAAGCCCCTCGTCTTCGCGGTATCCGTGCTCATGAGCGCGGCCCTGGTGACCGCCTGGCTGCCGCTGACGCTTGGGCGGGCGGTGTGCCTGGCCGGCTTCGGGTTCGGTGTCTATCAGGCCGTCGATACCGCGCTGATCATGCAGGTGCTGCCCGATGCCGCGACGTGCGCGAAAGATCTGGAGTGATCAACCTGTCAGCTCACCTGCCGCAGCCGCTCGCCTGCTGTCCCATGGCCGGCCCCGGGCACCTCGTGGCGGTTGTGGTACGCGACCTCGACCGAGAAGGCGACGAGGCGCTGTGCGACGGCCCGGCCGATCCGGCCGAGCCCGACGATGCCCACGCGCCGGCCGCGCATGTCGTGCGCCAGCGGCATCGCGGACTGCGCCCACTTCCCGCGACGGACGAACCTGTCGGCGGCGCTGATCCCCCGCACGATGTCGATGACCATTCCGGCACCCAGGTCCGCCACGCAGTCGGTGAGCACGTCGGGGGTGGTCGAGACCGCGACGCCCAGCTCGCGTGCGGTGACGACATCGGTGCTGTCGAACCCGACCCCGAGGCTGGCGACGGCACGCAGGCGCGGCGCGGCACGCATGAGGGCGCCGTCGACCCCGGTCATCCCAGTGGTCACCGCGAGCGAGATTGCGCTGCCGGTTCCCGAGAAGAAGTCGTCGCGGTCGGCGGGTACCGGCGAGCTCGTGGTAACCGCTGCGATGCCGAGCGACGTTCCGCGGCGCCGTGCGGGGTCAGATCCGACCCCCCGCGTACCGCGGCGCATTGCTGGTAGACCTGGGCCGTGGGCATTCGCAGGTGGTACCGGTCGACAGGGGCGGATCTGCCGTTCCAGAGTCCGCTGCCCGCGCACCCCGGGGTCGCGATGGAGGGCTACTTCTGGCGCATCACGGATGCCGCCGCCGGCCGCGTGCTGATCGCGCTGAACGGTGTGAACCGCGGCCCGCACGGCCCGTGGGCGACGCTCGGCTTCGCCGCACACCCGGGCGGATTCCTGCGCGTCGCGCAGGCTTCGGATGCCGCCGCCGACCCGCGGCGCATCGGAGCGAGCGCCGGAACGGCCTTCGCCGGCGACGACCGGCGGCTGCGGATCGACCTCGGCCCCGATGCGCGGCTGGACGTGGTCATCACCGACCCGCTGCCCTGGCCGCACCGCGCGCTCGGCGGATCCAGCGTCTTCCAGATGGTGCCGGCGCTGAACCAGTACTGGCACCCGTGGCTGCTCGGCGGCCGCGCCGACGGCACCGCGACCCTGGGCGGGCACACCTGGCAGCTGCACGGCGCGCAGATCTACGCCGAGAAGAACTGGGGGCGGGAGGGATTCCCGGACTCCTGGTGGTGGGGCCAGGCCCAGGGGTTCGACCAGCGCGACGTGTGCGTGGCGTTCGCCGGCGGGCAGGTGCACTCCGGCCCGATCCGCACCGAGGTCACCGGGCTGGTCGTACGCCTGCCCGGCGGCCGGGTCGTGCGCCTGGGCGACCCGATCCTCAGCCCGGTGCGCGCCGAGATCGCCGATGAGACGTGGCGGCTGCGCGGTCGCGGATTCGGCTGGCAGATCGACGTGGATGCGCACGCCCCGCGCGGCGCCGCGCACGTGCTGCCGGTGCCGCTGCCGTCGCAGGAGCGCAACATCGCCGGCGCGCTCGAGCACCTGGCCGGCACGCTGCAGCTGACCGTGCGCCGGCGCGGACGGGTCGTGTTCTCGGGCGAATCGGCGCTCGCCGGGCTCGAGCACGGGGGCCTGGACCGGGCCCGCGCCGAGCTGATCCGTCGCGGTGCGGAGGGAGCGGCCACGCACGCGCCGCCGCAGTGAACGTACGCGCGGCACTGATCGCACGCGCCGGCCGCAGTGACTGCGCCGGCTGCCCCTATCCGCGCCGGTGCAGCGCGAGCACGGGGATGACGCGCGTCGTCTTCTTCTCGTACTCCTGAAATCCCGGGGCCTGGCTGGTGAACTGCGCCCAGCCGGCATCCCGTGCCGCGCCGGTCAGCTCGTCGACGTGAACGGCGACCTCGCCCTCGCCGGGCACCTCGATCGTGATGTCGGGGTGGGCGAGCAGGTTGTGGTACCAGCCCGGGTTCACCGGCGCACCCGCTTTCGAGGCGGCGATCAGCCAGGTGTCGTCATCAGTCCGGATGGACCGCACCGGCGTGACCCGGGCGGTTCCGCTCTTGGCGCCGACATGGTGCAGCAGCACCAGGTGGCGACCGAACGGAGCCAGGGTCACGGTGCCGTCGTGCTCCCGGAACTCGTCGATGATCTGCTGCGTCCAGTCCTTCTGTCCAGCCACGGAATACCCCTCCCATGGGTCCGCGCCCGTCACGGCCCCTTCTCTCAGTATCCCGCCGCGGGCGCGCCCGATCTTCCGGCGCCGGACATCGGTGCGAGGCGTCAGACTGGAGTCATGCCCGCACCGCACGCCACCGTCATCCGCATCACCACCCTGCAGGCCCGCCCCGACGTCCGCGCCGAACTGGTCGCAGCCGCATGGGAGAACGCCGCGGCGGCCGGCCGGCAGGACGGATGCCTGAGCGCCGAGGTGGCTGCGGACCCCGGCGACGCCGACCGGATCCTGGTGATCTCGCGCTGGGAATCGGAGCAGGCGGTGGCCGACTTCCTGCGCTGGCACGAGCAGATCGCGCACGCCGGCCTGCGCGACTTCACCGCGCGCCCACCCGCCTCGGTGCACCACACCGTCGATGCCGGGGCCGCTTTCGCCGCGGACTGGGCGGCCTGGCATGCCGAGCACGAGCGGGTGCGCGCCGATCCGCACGGCTTCCTGGCGATCACCGCCGCGCACTGGCTGGGCGCCGACCCGCAGCGCTTCGACGACGCGCCCGGGGCCTGGTCGACGACGGATGCCGCACCCGTCGTGACGCTCGTCGACGGCGAGACGCTGCACATCGACGGACGCGAAGTCACCGGCAGGCACGATTTCGGTGCGATCGAGTCGGGGCGGCCGCAATGGGTGTCTTGGCAGACGGATGCCGGAACCGCCGTCGCCGAGGTCGCGAACTTCGGCGGAGCGGCGGTGCTCCGGCCGCGGCATCCCGATCACCCCACTCTGGTGGACTATGCCGGCACGCCCGCGTATGCGCCGGATGAACAGTTCGTGGTCGAAGGGACGTTCGTGCCGTTCCCGGCCCCGCGCACGGTCACCGTCGACACCGTCGTCGACGGCCTCGAGACGGTCTTCGAGGCGCCCGGAGTGGTGCGGTTCGAGCTGGACGGGCCGCAGCAGCTGACCGCGTTCCGTGACGGTGCAGGTCTGCGGCTGCTGTTCACCGACCGCACCAGCGGCGTGACGACGTACCCGGCCAGCCGCGACCTGCACATCGGCGCTCCCGACGCCGCCGGCCGGGTGCAGGTCGACTTCACCCGCGCCGTCAACCTGCCCTGCGCCTACACGACGGCCGCGATGTGCCCGCTGCCGCCGACCGAGAACCGGCTCGACGTCGCGATCGAGGCGGGCGAGCAGCTGCCGTAACGGCTGGCCAAGGCGGCCCGCCACGGCCGGCGCGACCCGCCGGCATCGGTACGCTTACGAGGGTGTCGGCATACTTTGAGCGCATCGACGAGGCCGCCTTCCGGCCGACGCCCGCCGTCGCGGGGGTGTGGAACACGCAGGAGCAGCACATCGCGCCGGCCCTGGGCCTGATCACCCACGTCATCGAGCGCGCGCACGCCGCGCGCCGCGACGACGGATTGCAGCTGGCGCGGATCTCGTTCGACATCCTCGGCACGATGCCCATCGACACCGTCGAGATCACGGTGCGGGTGGTGCGCCCGGGCCGCACGATCGAGCTCGTCGAGGCCACTCTCGCGCATGCCGGCCGGCCCGCGGTGATCACCCGGGCCTGGATGCTGCAGCCCGCCGACACCGCGGCCATCGCCGGCAGCGGGTTCACGACGATGCCCGGCCCCGCCGAGCTCGAGCCGTTCGATGCCGGTGCGCTCTGGCCGGGCGGCTTCGTGCACACCGTCGAGATCCGCCGCGACGAGCAGGAGCCCGGGCGTGCCCGGGTCTGGTTGCGCCCGCGGCTGCCGCTGCTGGAGGGCGAGCCGATCAGTTCGACCGCGCGGATGCTGGGGCTGGCCGACATCGCCAACGGGATGACCACGCGCGTGATGCCCGACGTCGCGGTCTTCCCCAACGTCGACCTGACCGCGCATCTGACGCGGCCGCCGGCGACCGAGTGGATCGGATTCGACACGTCGGTGACGTTCGGCCCGCACGGAGTGGGGCTGACCCACACCATCCTGCACGACGAGATCGGGCCGATCGGCAGCGTCGCGCAGGCCCTCACCATCCGGCCGACGGGCCGCGGCGAGCCGTGATGTCCGGGGAGGTTGTTGAGTCTGCTGATGGGCGTATCGCCGACGGTTTCGAGCGTGAGGTCGTGGAGGTCGTTGACGGACTGGATGCGGCGTGGTTACGGGCGGGGGTTGGGGGTCCAGTGCACGGGTCCGGCCTGGATCGGAGGTTGTCGTCTCGGCCGGAACGTGGCCCCGGTGGTGGCTGGTGGTCGTGTGGGGTGTTGGTGGTCGTAGGCGGTGCGGCGGTCGGGGTCGTGTAGGAGCGCGTATGCGTCGAGTGCTTGTGCCAGGGCCGGGCCGGGGTCTGCGCTGGCTGTAGGGTCGCGCGTGTCGGGGTGGGTGGCGCGTAGGAGCGCGCGGTAGGCGCGGGTGATGTCGGCGCTGGTCGCGGTGCGGGGGACGCCGAGGACCATGTAGGGGTCGGGATGTTCGGTCGTGCTCATGATGCCGGTCCAGTGTGCGGGTGCGGGTGCGGGTGCGGGTGCGGGTGCGGGTGCGTGCGGGCGGCCCCGGGACGGTGCGTCCCGGGGCCGCCCGGAGTGTGTCGCCATCCGGCCCGATTGGTGTGGTTCCGCCACAGGGCGGGTGCGCGGCCCACCGGCGAGGCGGGGCGGCGCGCGGTCGAGTGTTGAGGACTCGGGCGGGGCGACGACTGCTCTTCGCGTCGGTCGTGTTCGGGGGTCACGCTCCTTTCGTCTCCGCTGTTCTGGACGCGGGTTCGCCTGTGTGCGTGCGTGTCGCCGGCGGTGAGCGGGGCCAGCGCCATACGACGGCATGTGTGACGCTGGCCGTAGCGGGCGCGGCACGGCCTGAGCCGTGCCGCCCATCCCTGCACCACCACGGACACCACGGCGCCACCGCGCTGCCCGTAGGGCCGGCCGGCCGGGGCGGGCCAAGGAGGCCGACTGCTGCCACCAGCTCATCGAACTCCGCGCGCAGCAGATCCGGGTCGGCGTAGATAAGATCGGCGAAGGCGTCGTCCACCCGACCGTGGTCTGTGCGCGGGGCTGTTGAAGTGCTCATGCCCGGTCACCCTGTGCGGATGTTCAGACGTTGATGGCCTGCCGGTCCGACCCCGCGTTGATGCTGATCTTGCGTGGCTTGGCCTGTTCGGCCACGGGGATCCTCAGCCGGAGGACACCGTTCTCGTAGCCGGCAGTGATGTTGTCAGTGTCGAGGTTGTCGCCCAGGACGAGCTGCCGGCTGAAGATCCCGCGGGGCCTTTCTGCGGCGATCATCTCGGCCTGCTCGTCACGGGCGGGCCGTTCGGCCTTGACGGTGACCACGTTGCGTTCCACGTCCAGTTCGATCGAGTCCGGGGCGATACCGGGCAGGTCGAACTCGACGACGAACGTGTCACCCTCACGCCAGGCGTCCATCGGCATGGCCGACGGGCGGGCAGCCGTCCCGTCGCTGCCGAAGAACTGTTGGGTCAGCCGGTCCAGTTCGCGGAACGGGTCAGTGCGCATCAGCATCGCCATCGCTACCACCTCCACATTGTTCTCGTGATGATGCTGCGTCATACGGTGCCAGAAAATCCCCTCGGATCTATGGCACCCGATTTAGATTCTGTTGTAACATACCATTCAGGTCAGTGCAAGCGGGTATGAGCACTCCCCGTCGGAGCGAGACGGAGGAGACCCGCGAGCGAACGAACGCGAGCGAACGAAGGAGTGTGATCGCCCTGGTATCCAGGCAGACCCTCGCAGAGCGGTTCCGCTTCGCCTGCACGAGATGCGGCGCGGCATGGGAGGCCGGCTACGACGTCGCCCACGTCGAGGACGGCTACGGCCACACCCGCGACTATTACTTCACACACGGCTGGTCATGCCCGGACCCGACCGCACCCGACGCTGTGCTGTGTCCCACGTGCGGTCGCCACCGGGTGCAGGTGACGGCCGTGACCACCCCCGAGCAAGAACGCGTCTTGGCCGGCGCCGGTGCGGTGACGTGACGCAGGTCGACCCGGACCAGGGCGTGTATGGCATCTCCGTTGCCGCCGAACTGGTCGAGATGGGTGCGCAGACACTGCGCCAGTACGAGGCACGGGGCCTGCTTGAACCCGACCGCACCGCCGGCGGCACCCGCCGCTACAGTCCGAACGACCTCGACCGGCTACGCCGTATCGCCGGCCTGCTGGACGCGGGTGTGAACCTGGCCGGGATCGGCATGGTCTTCGACCTCGAACGGCAAAACCACGACCTGACCGAACAGAACACCCGACTGCGCGCGATGAGAGGAGCTGCCATGACCCCAGACGAGTCCGACACGACCAACCATGCCGACGCGGCCGGCGAGGCGGACCTGCTCGACCAGGCGGCCGACCTACCCGGCGACGAAGACGACGACTACCCGCTCGGCGACCCCGACCCGCCCCAGGCGCCGGGGTAAGCCCCCGAGGCGTAGCCATCGTGTTTGTCGTACCGGTATCGCGTCCGCGGTGCCGGTACCTGTCGAGGAAGACGGCGGGAACGCCCGCGCGCGGGAGACCGAGGTTCTTCACCACCGGCCACGCCGGATCGCCGCCGCCGGGAAGGAGCAGGATGACTGTCGTCGCGGACGGTGCCCCGCACCCTCGACGTGCGGGGCACCAATACCGGATCCCCTCGTCGAGGCCGCCGGCGGTATCAGCGCCCGGGCGGGCCGCGAACGGCCCGCGGCGTGTGCGAACGGCTCTACCCTGGCACCATGAGTGAGTATCAGGTGACACAGATCGGCGCCCTGGACCAGTGGCGCGACCACTTCGGCGGATTCAGTGAGGCCAGTTCCCGCAACGGCCGGCGCATGGTCGACCACGAGCTGCCGATGCAGCACATCGGCATGTCGGCCAACGCCCTCGAACCCGGCGAAGAGGCCGGCTACTGGCACACGCACAACCGCATCGAAGAGCTCTACATCTTCCTCGAGGGCCACGGCCAGATGGGGCTGGGCGACGACGTGATCGACGTCGGCCCCGGCACGGTCGTGCGCGTCGGCCAGGGCGTGGCGCGCACCTGGCGGGCCCGCCCCGACAGCGAAGGTCAGCTGCGCTGGATCTGCATCCGCGGCGGGGCCGACCCGCTGCCGCACGTCCCGAATGACGGCGCCGTCGACGCGACCTCGCCGATGCCCTGGTAGCGCGGCCGGCTGATCCACTGCACGAGGAGAGCACTATGTCTGCTGTGACCGACCGGTTCCGCGCCCTGCATCGACCCGGTGCGCCGCTGCTGATCCCCAACCCGTGGGACGTCGGCTCAGCGCGGCGCTTCGCCGCGCTGGGATTCACGGCGCTGGCCACCACCAGCAGCGGGTTCGCGGCGACCCTCGGACTGCACGACGGCGAGCCGTCCCGTGAGGTCGTGCTGGCGCACTGCGCCGCCCTGGTGGGCGCCGTCGAGATCCCGGTCAGTGCCGACCTCGAGAGCGGGTTCGGCGAGACCCTCGAGGAGGTGGCCGACACCTACGCGCGGGCCGCCCGAGCCGGGCTGGCCGGGGCATCCATCGAAGACACCACGGGGGATGAGGCCGAGCCGATCCGCGATCGGGATGCCGCCGCCGACCGGGTCCGTGCCGCCGTCGCCGCCGCCCACGCGGTGGACCCGGGATTCGTGGTCACCGGCCGCGCCGACAACTTCTTCCACGGTCGCACCGACCTGGCCGACACGATCGCGCGGCTGCAGGCGTATCAGGAGGCCGGCGCCGACGTGCTGTACGCCCCCGCCCTGACGCGGCCGGCCGACATCCGCGCCGTCGTGACCTCGGTGGATCGGCCGGTCAACGTGCTGCTGCGGCCCACGGGCCCGAGTGTGGCGGAGCTGGCCGCACTCGGCGTGGCCCGGATCTCGGTCGGCGGCCGCATCGCGTTCACCGCGTTCGCCGCCGGCGATGCCGCCGCGCGCGCGTTCCTGGAAGCCGGCCGCCCGCAGGCCGACTGAGCGGGCCTCACCCCGCGCCGGCGGTGGTGTCCGCTGCACGGCCGGTGGCGCCCCGGGCCCGATCAGCCGGACCGGTCGGCGAACCCGGCCAGCAGCGCGTGCAGCAGCGGCAGCGCCGAGACGGTCATCAGGACCGTGCCGAAGACGGGGTCGGCGGGACGCAGCACGATGCCGCCGATGAGCAGGCCCGCGAACAGCACCGCCGAGACGACCCGGCGCGCCGACCGCTCGAGGCGGCGCAGCCGCCGGTCCATGCTCGGCACCTGCGCGTTCAGGCGGCCCTCGTCCAGCAGCGAGACGAGCCCGTCCAGCCGCTCCGGCAGCCGCGCCGTCACGGTCAGTGCCGTCAGGGCCTGCTGCGCGAACGTGCGCACGGCGCTGCCGCCCTGATCGCGCAGCAGCCGCTGCGCATAGGGCTCGACGGCATGCCAGATGTTGAAGCGCGGGTTCAGCCCGCTGCACACGCCGCTCATCACCGAGACGGCGCGGATGATGAGCAGGAAGTTCTCCGGCAGCTGGAACGGCATCGTGCGCATGACCTCGCCGAACCGGTGCGCGAAGTCCTCGAACTCGCGCGGGTCGACCTTCTGCAGGTCGGCGACGCCCATGCCGCCGAACCGGGAGAACAGCTCGCTCATCGCCTTCTCGAGCTGCACCGAATCGGCCGAGGGCAGCAGTACGCCCATCTGGCGGATCGCCGTGACCATGCTCTTGCCGTTGCGTGCGGCCACCGCCAGCAGCACCCGCTGCAGGCCGCGGCGCAGCGTGTCGGGGATCTCGCCCATCATGCCGAAGTCGACGAACGTGAGCGTCCACCCGCGCGCGGTGGCCGGCCGTGGTGTCACGAAGATGTTGCCCGGGTGCGGGTCGGCGTGGAAGAACCCGTCGATGAACAGCTGCTCGAACATGACCGCCGCGAACGCGTCGGCGACATCGGCGGGGCTGACGCCGGCGGCCTCCAGCGCCGTCGTGTCGTTGATCTTGATCGCGGTGACATCCGACAGGGTCAGCACCCGCCGGGTGGTGCGCTCCCACACCGCCTCGGGGGCGTCCACCCGCGAGTCGTCGGCGAAGTTCTGCCGGAACCGCTCGGCGTTGCGGGCCTCGTTGAGATAGTCGACCTCCTGCCGGCTGGTCGTGGCGAACTCCTCGACCAGTTCGGGCAGGTCCACCCGCGCCGCGATGAACTTCACGCGGTTCAGCCATCGGGCGATGCGCCGCAGCGCCGACAGGTCGGTCTCGATGATCTCGTCGATGCCGGGCCGCTGGATCTTCACGACGACGTCGGTGAACCCCACCTGTGCGGCGTCGGCCGGCACCAGGCGCGCCCGATGCACCTGACCGAGGGATGCCGCGGCCACCGGCTCCGGGTCGAAGAACGCGTAGGCGCGCTCCAGCGGCACACCCAGCTCGGCCTCGGCCAGCCGGGTGATCGGCTCGATCGGCACCGGCGGCACCTCGTCCTGCAGCGACTCGAGCTCGCCGGTGATCTCCGGCGGCAGCACGTCCAGCCGTGAGGAGAGGAACTGGCCGACCTTGATCATCAGCCCGCCCAGCTCGACGGCCAGCACGTGGAAGCGCTGTGCGATGCGCGCGAAGCGGGCGGCCTGCCCGCGGCGTGCGAATGCGCCCAGCCCCATCCGCGGCAGGATCAGGCCGAACCACCACTCCTGGGCGATGTTGCGCGCGGCAAAGAACATGATCCGGCGGTAGCGGGCGCCACGGCCCCGGACATCGGTCATCGGCGCTCCCTGCTGCCGGCGTGCCGGCGGCACCCGATCAATCCTGCGCGAGGATCGAATAGAGCTTACGCCGGGCGTCGTCGATCACGGCGACGGCCTGATCGATCTGCGCCGCGCTGCCGTCGCGGGTGACGGCCATGGCGACCTGCGCGAGCTTCGCGCCCGCCTTGGGCAGCGCCGTCGCGCGCTGGGCGGTGCGTGCCGTGGGCGATTCCCAGGGCGCCGTGTCGCCGGCGGACTCGGCCTGCTCGCGGCCGGCGTCGGTCAGCGCATAGGTCTTCTTGCCGTCGGCCTCGGTGACGCTGACGAGGTCTTCGTCGGCCAGCAGCTGCAGCGTCGGATACACCGAGCCCGGGCTCGGCTTCCACGCCCCGGAGGAGCGCTCTTCGATCTCGTGGATGAGCTGGTAGCCGTGCATCGGCTTCTCCCGCAGCAGCGCGAGGATGGCCGCCCGCACATCGCCGCGCCCCATCCGCGGGCCGACGCGCTGCTCGAACGCCTCGCGCAGGTTGCCGACGGCATCCCAGAGCCCGAAACCGAACCGGTCCGGACCCGATCCGCGGTGGCTCGCGTGGTCGTCCTGCCGACCGCTGGTGAATGAATCGTTCATGTGATCCTCCGACCGGTGATGGGCGCCTGGCGGCCCCCTTACCGATAGTGAACGATATATCGCTGAGGATCGGCTGGGAATTGTCGCACCCGCATCCGGGTTGCCAGCGATATGCAGGCAGTGCGATTCGATCAGTACGGCGATGTCGATGTTCTCCAGGTGCGCGAGGTCGACGATCCGCCCCCCGGCGCGCATCAGGTGATCGTGCGGGTGCGGGCGGCGGGCATCAATCCCGGCGAGGCGTCGATCCGCCGCGGCGACCTCGACGCGCGCTGGCCCGCGCACTTCCCCGAGGGCGAGGGCAGCGACCTGGCCGGGGTGGTCACCGCGGTCGGGGCGGATGTCGCCGGCTTCGCCGTCGGCGACGAGGTCATCGGCTTCACCAACAACCGGGCCAGCCACGCCGAGCTCGTCGCAGTAGGCGACGACGAGCTGACGCACAAGCCCGAATCCCTCGCGTGGGATGTCGCGGGCGCCCTGTTCGTCGCGGGCACGTCGGGCCGGGCCATCGTCGACGCCGTGCACATCGTGCCCGGCGAGACCGTGGTGGTCGTCTCGGCCGCCGGCGGCACCGGCGCGTTCACGACCCAGCTGGCGCGAGGCGCCGGCGCCCGCGTGATCGGTCTGGCGGGCCCGGACAACCACGAGTGGCTGCGCGAGGTCGGGGCGATCCCGGTCGACTACCACGGCGACGGGCTCGCCGACCGCATCCGCGCCGCCGCGGGCGGGGCGCCGATCGCGGCGATGCTGGACACGCACGGCGGCGGCTACGTGCAGCTCGGACTGGACCTGGGTATCGAGCCGCGCCGGGTGGCCTCCCTCGCCGACTTCCGGGCCGGCGAGAAGGGCGCGACGGCCGTCGGGCACGCCGTGGCGGCGAAGCCGGAGGTGCTGCGCGAGCTGGCCGACGACATCGTCGCGGGGCGGCTGCAGGTGCCGATCGCGGCGCGCTACCCGCTCGCCGAGGTGCGCGCCGCCTACACCGAGCTGGAGCGGCGCCGCACCCGCGGCAAGATCGTGCTGATCCCCTGAGCTGGCCGCGTCGGCGGTCAGCGCAGTCGCATCGCCACCTGCACCTGCACAAGCCGATGGGCCGTGTCGCCGACCGCCTCGATGAGCGTGGCACCACCGGTGAGATCCGGGTCGTCGACGAGCTCGGCGAGCGCGGCATCCGCCCGGGCCGGGGCGTCAGGCGCGGCCGCGGTTGTACTTGGCCGCGAGTGCGGCAAGAGCCAATGCCGCCACGACCAGGCCCAGGTCGCGCAGGGCGATGTCGAGGGTGCCGGTGCCGCCGGTGACCAGGTTGATGATGATACCGACGAGCCAGGCGGCCACGACCCAGCTGGCCCAGCGCGGCTTGACGGCGATGCCGATCGCGGCGATGATCTCGATCACGCCGACCACGTACATCGTGTTCTGGGCGCCCAGCGGCGACAGGTTCGCGATCCACGGCGCCAGGTAGCTGGTCCAATCCACCATGACGTTGAAGAACTTGTCCAGCCCCATCAGCAGCGGCAGGATGATGAACCCGACGCGCAGGATCCAGAACGCCCCGAAGGCCGGATCCGCTTTGACCCGCCCCCAGAACGTCTCAGCGTCGGCGGATGGAAGGGTTGCGGTAGCCATGATGATTCTCCTGTTCGCAGCATCCCGTTCTAAAAACGTGATTACTACTCATAGAAATATCACCGATTCGGCCGCACGGCAAGAGGCAACCTGATTCTGCCGATCAGGCTGCTGCGGCTGCGAGGTCAGGATGCCGCGAGCCGGCGGACGTCGGCGACCGCGACGCCGAGGGCGTCATCGATGTCGCCGCTGACATCCACGACCGCCCCAGGCTCTTCCCGCGCCAGCGGCTCGAGTGCCGCGAATTGCGAGTCGAGCAGGGATGCCGGCATGAAGTGGCCGCTGCGCTCGGCCAGCCGCTGCGCGATCAGATCACGCGATGCGCTCAGATGGATGAACACCGCTCGGGGCTCCTGCGCCCCGATGGCGTCACGGTACGCCCTCTTCAGCGCCGAGCAGGCGATCACCATCCCGGTCGCCTCGGCATCCGTCAGCGCCTGCCCGATCCGGGCCAGCCAGGGCCAGCGGTCGTCGTCGGTCAGGGCGTGCCCGGCCGCCATCTTGTCGATGTTCGACTGCGGGTGCAGGTCGTCGCCATCGATGAACGGCACGCCCAGGCGGACTGCAAGACCCGACCCGACCGTGGTCTTGCCCGACCCCGAGACGCCCATGACGATCACCAGGGGCATCGGACTCATCAGGCATCCTCATCTCGCATCCGGCGCAGCCGGCGGCCGCATGTGCCTCGACGATACTGCGCGCACCTGCCCGCGCGCATTCGCGAAGCTGCAGCGGCACCGGGGCTAGCGTGGGATCAGCAGATCTCTACGAAGGATGGCCTATGACCGATGAGACCACCGCATGACCGGTGCGGAACCGGCCGAGCGCCCGCGCACCCCCTATCGGCGGCTCGTGCACGAAGTGGCCGAAACGGTCGCCCTGCCGCACACCTACACGCTGCTGATCTGGGCGACCACGATGGTCACGATCGAACGGCACGGCCTGCCCGACCTGCTGGCCGTGTTCTGCATGCTCTTCGGGGCGTGTGCGGGCTACATCGGGATCGGCCGCATCGCGCATCGGCGGCACGGCGCCTCGGCGGCGGTGCGGCGACGGGCCATCGCGCACCCCTATCTGGTCGCCTGCGGCAACATCACGACGCTCGCCGTCGCGACGCTGGCGTGCGCCGCCACGGCGCTCATCCCGGCGGTGCACCTGGCCTGGCTGCTGGTCGGGTTCGTCGGCACCGCGATCTATCTGCTGGGCATCGCGGTGCAGGCGCACGTCGTGGCCCGGTTCGTGCCGACCGCACCCTGATCGGTCCCGGTGCCGCCGGCCGCGGTAGCGTCGAGGGTGACTCAACGAGAGGCGGCAGACATGGCGCAGGCACCCGACCGCGATCTGGTGACGCTGTTCACCAAGGCCCTGCGCAAGCTCGGCGAAGCCGGTGAGGTCGAAGAGGCCAGCATGCTCGCCGCGCAGGCCTGGTGGGGTCTGCAGAAGACCGATCCCCGGGCCGCCGAGCGCGTGAACGGCACGATGCACTACCTGGCGAGACTGCCCGCGGGCAGTGGCAGGCTTGAGTCATGACAGTTGTGACCGACATCCCGCACGCCCCGGCAACCGACCCCGCCACGCCCGAACGCACTCAGCTCGATGCGGAGCAGGTGGCCCGGTGGCGCGCGCAGTTCCTGGCCGACCCGGCCGCCGTGCGCGCCATGAACGCCGTCACCCGCACCACGATCGACGAGGTCGCCCTGAACCGGCAGCGCGTGGTCGAGGTGCGTCGCAGCATGTCGCACCGGCTCGACGACTGGGAGGCCACGAATCAGCAGAAGTCGGGCCGGTGCTGGCTGTTCGCGGCGCTGAACCTGCTGCGCAGCGATGCCCGCCGCATCCTGCACGTGAAGAACTTCGAGTTCAGCCAGAACCACGCGATGTACTGGGACAAGATCGAGCGGGCCAACTACTTTCTGGGCGACATGATCGACCTCGCCGGCCTGGCCCCCGACGACCGGCTCGTCGCATTCCTGCTCGATCAGCTGATGGGCGACGGCGGCCAGTGGAACATGGAGGTCTCGATCTTCGCGCGGCACGGCGCCGTGCCCAAGGAGCTGATGCCCGAGACCGAGTCCTCCTCGAACACGGCACGGATGAACGCGGCATTGCGCACGCTGCTGCGCCGCGGCGGCCGGACGCTGCGCGACGCCGTCGCCGATGGGCACGACGCGGCCGAACTGGCCCAGCTGAAGGATCGGATCCTCGCCGACACGCACCGCATCCTCACGATCCACCTGGGCGTGCCGCCGACCGAGTTCGAGTGGCAGTGGAACGACGACGACAACGCCTTCCACCGTGCCGGCACCTTCACGCCGCAGTCCTTCCTCGCCGAGTACACCGAGATCGACTTGGCCGACTACGTGTGCCTGGTCGATGACCCGCGCCCCGAGCACCCGAAGGGCGCGACCCTGACGGTCGCGCACCTGGGCAACGTCGTCGGCGGCGACCCGGTGCGGTACCTGAACGTCGACATCGACCTGATGAAGCAGATCGCCGCGCAGACGATCGTCGCCGGCGAGCCGGTCTGGTTCGGCTGCGACGTCGGGCCGCAGATGGCGCGCGCCGACGGCCTGTGGTCGGCCGACCTGTTCGACTACGCCGGCGTGTACGGGGTGGACCTGGCCACCACCAAGGAGCAGCGCGTGCGCTACGGCGAATCGGCGATGACCCACGCGATGCTGTTCACCGGCGTCGACCTCGACGCCGACGGGGCGCCGCGCCGCTGGCGGGTGGAGAACAGCTGGGGCACCGACAAGGCCGACAAGGGCTTCTACACGATGGATGACTCGTGGTTCGACGAGTACATGTTCGAGGTCGTGGTGCGCAAGGACCGGCTGCCCGCCGAGCTGCGGACGGCGCTGGAGGCAGAGCCCCTCGTGCTGGACGCGTGGGATCCGATGGGTGCGCTGGCCTGACATGCCGGGGCCGGGCCGGTGGCGCGCGGAGCGGGACGACATCGCCCTGCGCTTCCGCCCGCTGACCGAGCGCGATCTGGCGGACGCCCCCGGCTGGCTGGGCGAGATCGACCTGCGCGCGGACCGTTGGCGTGACGAGAGCACCCGCTCAGTGGTCGCCCAAGGCGAGGACGGGGCGATCCTGGCCGCCGGCATCGTGTGGACCTCGCATGCGCACGACGACCGGTACTGGGCCGATGTCGTGGTGGACCCGGCGCGTCGACGTGCGCGGATCGGAACCGCGATGTTCCGGCACCTGTCGGGCCTGCGCGCGCGCGATCTGCCGTTCATGACCCGCGGGTACGTCGACGACCCGCGGCTCGCGTTCGCCTTCGCGCTCGGCGCGCGCACGATCCAGGTCGTGCCGCCGGCGCGGATCGAGCTGGTGCGCCGCACGGCGCTGCGGCCGCTGCCCGGGATCGCCCCGGGCACCGAGGTGCCGATGTCGGCGATCGAGGACGCGAACGCCTCGTTCTACCAGTGGATCCACGCGTCGTGGAGCCCGGTCAGCCCCGAGTTCGTGGCGGCCGTGAACGCGGGGCTGAAGGACGATCTGGACCTGGCATCCACTGCCGTCGCCGTCGACGGGCAGGGCCGGCCACGGGCGGTCGCCCTGGTCTACGGCGACACCGACCCGCCGGTCGTGTGCGCCGAGACGGTGCGCCCGGACGAGCCGGACGGCGAGCGCCTGGTCGAAGGGTGCCTGCGGGCGGCGCTGGATGCCCTCGCCGAGCGCGGGCTGGCCGAGGTCGAGTTCGACGGCCACGTGACCGACCCGCACCTGCTGCCCAACTGGGCCAAGCTCGCCCCGTCCGGCCGCTGGTTCCTGCTCGTCGAGGTGCCGCCGGCGCGGTGAGCGTACCGCCGAGCTGACGCCGCGCGACGCAGGTCAGTGCCTGTCGCGGGCGCTGTCGCCGGTCACCAGGGCAGCGGGCGCTCGCTGTCGCGGCCGCCGTCGTGGCCGATGCCGGCCAGGGTGTCGCCGCCCGAGCGGATGCACAGCCAGCGCAGCGGCTCGGGGCTGTCCGGCAGCGCGCGCCAGATGCGCCAGACGTCCTGACCGACGCGCACCACGGTGCCCGGCTGCACGTCGATGACGTCGTCGTCCAGGCCCATCTGGCCGCGACCGGTCAGGAACACATAGACCTCTTCGTGCTGGGAATGGGTGTGCCACCCGAAGGCCTGCTCACCAGGCTGGATGCCGTTGGCCGACATGCCGAGGTACTGCGTCGACAGCTCCTTGTCGACGAAGTGCTTGCCCGTCGACCGCTCGCCGGCGAAGTCCTGCCAGGTGTTCAGTGCGCCCAGTTGTGTGACGTCGTATCCGCTCATAGCGCCACTCTAACCGCGGCCGATCAGCGCCCGCGCGCCCGGTTCGGCGCGCGCTTCGACAAGGTCGGCGCGCTTCGACAGGGTCGGCGCGCTTCGACAGGGTCGGCGCGCTTCGACAGGGTCGAGAGCGCTTGGACAGGGTCGAGAGCGCACGCATCGTCGACCCGCCGGCCCCACTCAGTCATCCAGCAGCGCGGCGGCGAACATCGGCCGGGCTGCATCCGCACTCGGCGGATGGAACAGGCCGGCCGCGGCATCCCGGAACAGCCGGCTCAGCTCGCTGCCGTTGGCGAAGCCGCCGCCGCCGGCGCACAGCAGCGCCGTCTCAGTCGCGCGGCGGGCGGCTGCGGATGCGTTGATGCGGGCCGAGACCAGCAGCTGCGGCCAGCGCGAACCGTGATCGACGAGGTCGTCGAAGTCGCGACTGTACGCGTCCAGCTGCGCCGGCACGGCCAGATAGTCCCGGTAGGCGTCGGCGATGCGGGTGCGGTACTCGGGGATCTCGGCGTAGGTGGTGCCGCTCTTGGCCGACATGCGGTGCTTGAGCCCCGCCGCGCCCAGTTCGAGCGCACGGCGGGCGACGCCGGCGTAGACCGCTCCCACCAACAGCTGGAAGTTGCTCGTGATCGCGAACGTGAGCAGGTCGGGATGCCGTCCCGGCGGCATCGTACGGGCGACCCGCTCCGCGCGCATCGGCACCTGCCGCAGGATCGTCGCGCGGCTCTGCGAGGCACGCATCCCCAGCACGTCCCAGTCGTCCGAGACCGTGATGCCGGGGGCATCCCGCTCGACGAACCCGTAGACGAGCTCGGGCTCGGTGCCGCTGGAGTCAAGCCCGTGCACGATCAGCCGGGTCCACACCGGCGACAGCGACGTGAAGATCTTCACACCGGTGAGCAGGTAGCCGCCGTCGGCCTGCGGTTCGGCGACCGTGTTCGAGCCCTGCAGCACCCAGTCGTTGGCCGGCTCGCTGATGCCGAACGCGAAGATCTCGCCGGCCATCACCTCGCCGAACAACCAGGTCAGCGACCGGTCGCCGCGGTCGACCATGGCCGTGACGACGCCGGTGCACATCAGATGCATGTTGACCGCCAGCGCCGTGGCCGGCGCCGCGCCGGCCAGCCGCTGCTGCAGCCGCGACACCTCGTTCAGGCTCAGGCCCGGCCCGCCGAACTCGGTCGGCACGAAGAGCGTCAGGTACCCCTGCGCGACCAGCTCGGCGAGGTCTTCGTCGAAGAAGCCGTTCGCACGGTCGTAGCCGGCCGCGCGCTCTCGGAAGCGCTCCAGCAGCTCGTCGGGCAGATACCGTGCGGCCAGTTCGGCATGGCGGATCTCGCGGTCGGTCATCAGTGCTCCTTCATCGATCCGGTCGGTGTCATCGGTCCGGCTGCGCTGCGGCGCGGATCAGCACGGCGGCGTTGTGCCCGCCGAACCCGAACGAGTTCGACAGCACCGTGGCCACCGGCAGCCGGCGGGGCGCTGCGGTCACGAAGTCCCACTGTGTGAACTCGGGGTCGTCGAGGTTGATCGTCGGCGGCAGCAGCCCCTCGCGCAGCGACTGCACGACGACGATCGCCTCGGCGACGCCGGAGGCGCCCAGCAGGTGCCCCATGCTCGACTTCGTCGCGCTGATCGGGATGCCGTGGGCGCGGTCGCCGAGCGCGGCGTGCAGGCCGTTCAGCTCGGCCGCGTCGCCGGCCGGAGTGCCGGTGCCGTGCGCGTTGATGTGATCGACGTCATCGGGCGACGCCTGCGCGTCGACCAGGCAGTCGCGCACGGCCTGCGCGGCGCCCCGCCCCTGCGGGTGCGGTGCGGTCGGATGGTACGCGTCGGAGGACGCGCCGAAGCCGGCCAACTCGGCCAGTGCCGCGCCGCCGCGCGCGCGGGCGGCGTCTTCGGACTCGAGCAGGATGGCCGCCGCACCGGCCGACATCACGAATCCGTTGCGAGCCCGATCGAACGGTCGCGATGCGGCGGCGGGGTCGCCCTCGCGACCATATGCCAGCGCGCGCATATTCGCGTTCGACGCCAGGTTCACCGGGTTCAGGCAGTCCTCGACGCCGACCACCAGCACGGCGTCGGCGTAGCCGTGGCGGATGCTGCGCAGCGCCGCGCCGAGCCCGACCGCTCCGCTGGCGCAGGTCGCCGACATGCCCTGCGAGGGCCCGAACACCTGGTAGCGCTGGCTCAGCACGGCCGCCGCCGCGTCGGTGGCGCCATAGATCGACAGCGTCAGGGGCACCGCCCGCGCGCCGCGCTGGTCGAGATCGCGCGTCGCGTGCTGCATCGCGTCGACCGGGCCTGAGCCGGAGGCCGCGATGATCTCGAACCGGTGCGGGTCCCACGGCAGGTCGCCGGTGCCGGGCGCCCAACCCGCCACCGCCTGCGCCAGCGCCTGGTCACCGGCGGCGACGGCCCAGTGCTGGCTGCGGCTCAGGCGCCGCGCCAGCTGCGGCGCCAGCACGGTGGCTGCGTCGAACCCGCGCACCTGCCCGCCGATGCGCACCGCGAGGCCGGCGAACTCCGGATCGTCGAGCGTCGTGACGGCACTGCGGCCGTGCACCACGGCATCCCACATCGAAGCGACATCCAGCCCGCTCGGCGTGATGGCGCCCATCCCGGTGATGACGACGCGGTGCTGCCCACTCACAGCCGCACCGCCTGTCGGTGCGCGACGAGGTCGGCGGTGGCCGGGCGACGGATCTTGCCGCCGACCGTGCGCGGCAGCGCCGCGACGCGATACCAGCGGCGCGGCACGAACTGCGGTGCCAGGCGGGCCGCGGCCCACTCGCGCAGGTCGGCCTTGGTCGGCGCCGGGTGCCCGTCCTCGACGGCGCCGTCCTCGATCACGAGGGCGACCACGCTGCCGAGCCGGTCGTGCGGCAGCGCGACGGCGCAGACGGCGCCGAGCCCGGGCATGCCGCCGAACGCGCGCTCGACGTCGGCCAGCGACACCTTGTGTCCGCCGGTGATCGCGATGTCACCGGCCCGTCCCGCCAGCACGAGCGCGCCGTCTGCGATCCGGCCTTGGTCGTGCACGGTCGCCCAGCCGTCCGGACCGCGCAGCACGGCATCCGTCGTCGCGGAGACATACCCGTCGGAGCATGCGTCCGCGCGGATCCACAGCGTGCCGAGCTCGCCGCTCGGCAGCGGCGCGCCGTCATCGTCCCGGATGCTCGCGCCGATGCCGTCGTACACCGCGATGCGGGTGCCGTCGCCGCCGCGGCTGTCGCCGATGAACCCGATCTCGGCGGCGCCGTAGTAGCTGATCAGCCGCACGTCGGGCAGCGCTTCGGCAAGGCCGGTGCGCAGCACGGCGGGCAGGTTCGCGCCGCCGGTGACGACCAGGTCTAGGCCCGCGAACCGGCTCGGGTCGCGGCGCGCGGCATCGGTCAGCGCGGCCACGACCGCCGGCACGGCGACGACGCGGGTGATCCGCTCGTCGTGGATGCGCCGGCCCATCCGGATCGGATCGAACGCGTCGGCCAGGTGCGCACTGCCCCCCGAGGCCAGGCACTCGATCAGGGCATAGAGGGTGAGGCTGTACGAGACCGGGCCGGGTGCGAGGGTCGCGACGCCGGGCAGCGGCTCGAGGTGCGCGCTCGAGACCGCGAAGTTGGTCCGATACTGCTGCCGGGTCTTCAAGAACGCCTTCGGGTCGCTCGTGGTGCCCGACGAGAACAGCAGCAGGAACGGCTCGGAGCCGGGGCGGACCGTGGGCATCGCGGCCGGTTCGGCCGCTGCTTCACGGTGGCGGAACTCGTCGGGCGAGACGAGCGTGCCGGTCCAGCCGCGCTGCGCGAGCGCGGCGGCCAGGTCGGGGGAGTCGCTGATCACCACGCCGATGCCGCAGGCCTGCACGATGCGGGCCCGGTGCTCGAGCGGCCAGCGCGGGTCGATCGTCGCCGACACGGCGCGATAGCCGGCCAGTCCCGCCAGGATCCGCGCGGTGTCGAAGGCCGAGGTGACGCTGATCGCCGTGATCGGGATGCCGCCGGTCTCGGCGGCCGGTGCCGGCGGCGCAGGCTGGGCCCGGTGCAGGCTGTCGGCGGCGGCGAACACGCGGCGGGAGTCCTCGACCAGCTGCCGATAGCTCAGCCGGGTGTCGGCGGAGACGATCGCGGGTCGATCGGGATGCTGCGCCGCGACATCCAGGATCATCCCCGTGATCGGCACCCGCCACCCCCCTGCGCATCGACTCGACAAGTCTAGTTCGGCATTCCTGGACGGCGTCCATGTTGCGCCGCCGTGGCCCGGCGCGGTGCCGTCCGTCGGGGCGGGAACGGCCCGCCTAGAATCGCCCCATGACCGTCACCACTCGTCGCGTGCAGGATCTGACCGTCGAAGATCACACCATCACCGTGCCGCTGGTCTGGGGTGCGGCCTCCGACACCCGCACGATCGAGGTCTATGCCGCCGTGGTCGCCCGCTCCGGCGGGGAGGACCTGCCGTATCTGCTGTTCCTGCAGGGTGGGCCCGGGCACGAGGCGCCTCGGCCGTTCCATTCGCCCAGTGCGCCCTCGTGGCTGGATGCCGCCCTCGAGCACTACCGCGTCGTGATGCTCGACCAGCGCGGCACCGGGCGGTCCACCCCGGTCGGGGACGAGGATCTCGCGGCGCACGGGGCCGCCGACCTCGCCGAATACATCACGCACCTGCGCGCCGATTCGATCGTGCGCGACTGCGAGGCCCTGCGCGAGCACCTGGGGGCGCAGACCTGGAGCACGCTGGGCCAGTCGTTCGGGGGATTCACGACGCTGGCGTACCTGTCCACGGATGCCGCGTCCCTCCGCGAGGCCTACTTCACCGGCGGGCTCTCGGCCGTCGGGCGCCACCCCGACGAGGTCTATGCGCTCACCTACGACAAGCTGCGCAGCGGCTCGGAGCGGTACTACCGGCGCTTCCCGCACCACCGCGACGCGGTGGCCCGGCTGGCCGACCTCGCCGCGGACGGGGCCATCGTGCTGCCCGGCGGCGAAGTGCTCTCGGTGTCGCGGCTGCGCTCGCTCGGCATGCTGCTGGGCTCTGGCGACGGCTGGCAGCACTTGTACGCCTTGCTCGAACAGGAGCCCGCCACCAACGCGTTCCGCCACGACCTCGCCGAGGCACTGCCGTTCTCGGCGCGCAATCCGCTGTACTACGCGTTCCACGAGTCCAGCTACGCCGACGGTGTCGCCACCAACTGGTCGGCCGACCGGATGCTGCCGGATGACTTCGCCGCCGACGTCACGTTGCTGACCGGTGAGCACGTGCGGCGCGAGTGGATCGACACCGTGCCCGGCCTGCGGCCCTGGCGCGACGTCGTGCTCGCGCTCGCCGGGTTCGAGTGGCCGAAGCTCTACGACGCGGCCGCGCTGCAGGCATCCGATGTGCGCGGCGCCGCCGCCGTCTATGTCAACGACCTCTATGTGCCGCTGGAGTTCTCGCTGGACACGGCCGCGCTGCTGCCCGGGGTGACCCCGTGGATCACCAGTGAGCACGAGCACAGCGGACTGCGCGAAGGCGACGTGCTGCCGCACCTGTTCGACCTCGCACACGGGCGCCGGGTGCGCTGACCGCACGAGCGCGCACCGCCGGGCGGGATAATCGAGTCATGCACCTGCAGCGAAGGCCGGCATGACCGATCCGCGAGCCAGGCTGCCGCTGACCGTGTTCGCCATCCCGTTCGGCCTGAGCGGGCTGGCCGGCGCCTGGACCGTCGCGACTCCGGTCCTGGGCGTGCCCCCGGTGGTCGGCGCGGTGCTGTGGGCGATCGCGGCCGGTGCGTGGGTCGTGCTGCTGGTCGCCTACCTGCGCCGGGCCGCACCGGTGGCGTCCACCGTCATGCGGGACCTGCGCGATCCGATGCGCGGCCCGTTCGGCGCGCTGGTTCCCGTCGTGGCGATCCTGCTCGGCGGCGCGCTCGCGCAGTGGTGGATGCCGGGGGCGGTCGTGCTGGTCACGGTCGGCGTCGTGGTCATCGGCATCCTCAGCGCGTGGTCGCTGGCGGCCGTGCTGACCGGCGCCGTGGACGCCCGCATCTTCCACCCCGGCTACTTCCTCTACACCCTTGCCGGCGGCCTGATCGGCGCGATCGGGCTCGCCGAGGTGGGCGCGCACGAGGTGGCCCTGATCGCGTTCGGCGTGGGCGTGTTCTTCTGGATCGTGCTGTCGGCCGTCGTGATCGCGCGGCTGTCCGCACTGCCGGCCCTGCCGGCGGGGGTGCTGCCCACGCTGGCGATCTTCTCGGTGCCGCCCAGCGTCGCCGGGCTGGCCTGGTTCGGCATCGCGGGCGAGCACCTCGACATCGTGCACCAGGTGCTGCTGGGGCTGATGCTGCTGCTGCTGGCCAGCCAGGCGGTGCTGGTGCCGCGCTATGCGCGGCTGCCGTTCGGCATCGGCACCTGGTCGTTCACGTTCACTGCGGCGGCGCCGGCCAGCTACGGCATGCACTGGCTGGGGCTGGCCCAGCCGGCCGGCTGGGCGGTCTGGTCGTGGCTGATCCTGGCCGCAGTGACGGTGTGGATCGGTGGCATCGCGGTGCGCAGCCTCATCCGCGGGCGGCGCCTGGTCGAGCCGGCTACGGCTGCAGCAGCACCTTGATGGCGCGGCGCTCGTCCATCGCGCGATAGCCCTCGGCCACCTCGGACAGCGGCAGGGTCAGGTCGAACACCAGGCCGGGGTCGATCTCGCGGCGCCAGATCCGGCCGATGAGGTCGGGCAGGAATCGGCGCACCGGCGCCGGGCCGCCGAACAGATGCACCTCGCTGTAGAACAGCAGCTGCCCGGACAGCTCGACGCCGTGCGAGACGCCGACGAATCCGACGTGTCCGCCCGCGCGGGTGGACCGGATCGCCTGCAGCATCGACTCCTGCGTGCCCACCGCCTCGATCGTCGAGTGCGCGCCGAGCCCGTCGGTGAGGTCCTTGACGCGCGCGACGCCCTCGTCGCCGCGCTCCTCGACGATGTCGGTCGCCCCGAAGGTGCGCGCGAGTCGCTGCCGGTCGGCGTGCCGGCTCATCGCGATGATGCGCTCGGCACCCTGCACGCGCGCCGCCAGCACGCCCAGCAGTCCGACCGCCCCGTCGCCGACGACGACGACGGTCTTGCCCGGCCGGACCGCGGCGGCCTCGGCGCCGAACCACCCGGTGCCGAGCACGTCGGATGCCGCCAGCAGCGATGGGATCAGGTCGGCGTCGGGCGTCCCCGGCGTCGCCACCAGCGTGCCGTCGGCCAGCGGCACGCGCAGCCGCTCGGCCTGCGCGCCGAGCGAGCCCATGCCGATCGCCTGCACGCACCGCGACGGATAGCCGGAGCGGCAGATCTCGCAGGTGCCGTCCGAGGCGAAGAACGATCCGATCACGACATCGCCGGGGCGCACGGCGCGCACGTCGGCGCCGACCTCTTCGACGACGCCGAGATACTCGTGCCCCATCGGCGTCGGGCGCCGGATCGGGTTCGCCCCGCGATACGACCACAGGTCCGACCCGCACACGCAGGTCGCGAGCATGCGGATGACGGCATCCGTCGGCTGCTCGATCTGCGGATCGGGGCGCTGCTCGAAGCGCACGTCACCCGGCGCGTGGATCACGGCTCCGTACATGCTCAGTCCTCCTTCCCGCCGGCGGGGGCGTCCAGCCGGGTGGTGCCGTCGTCGGTGATCACCAGGATGCCGGTCGGCTCGCGCAGCGCGGCCACGGTGGCCTCCGCCGCCCGGTCCACGCGCACCCGCGGCGGCGTCGGCTGTGCCTGGGTGTGGAAGGTGTCCGGGCCGTAGAACTGCCCGTACCGCAGCACCACGCCGCCGATCTCGAGCACTGATCGTTCCAGGGAATCCACGGCGTCGCGGCCGAGGCCCGGCGCCATCGGCCAGGCGACGCTCTGCGCGAGGAATCTGCGCGCACCGGCTGCGCGCGCCGCTCTGATCAGGTTGCGGGTGCCTTCGATCCGGATGCGCGCATGCCGCTGCCGGAACTCGTCCAGCTGCGCCGGATCGTCGGGCAGATCGGTCAGCTCGTGCAGCACCAGGTCGGGCTCGAAAGAGACCATGGCGTCGGTCACGGCGGCCAGGTCGTAGACGTCGCACACCACCGGCACGGCGCCGAGCTCTTCGAGCCGGGCCGCGTGGGCCTCGGTGCGGGTCATCCCGGCCACGTCGTGGCCGGCGAATTTCAGCAGCGGAAGAAGGTGGGTGCCGATGACGCCGGACGCCCCGGCCAGGAACACGCGCATGCTCCGATCGTATGCGGGCGCACGCCCGGGCGGGAGGGACCGTGGTCTCGCACGGCGCGGCGGCGGCATCCACCCGTCCTAATGTTGTCGGTATGAGACCTGATGATCTGCACATCGACACGATCGCCGTGCACACCGGCCGCGACGATCTTGCCGCCCTGGGCGTGCATGCCCTGCCGATCGATCTGTCCACGACCAATCCACTGCCCGACATCGAGCACGGCGGCGACTCGTACGAGTCGATGGCCACTGGCGGGCGGCCGCTGCCGGACGGCGGCATGGTCTATGCGCGGCTGTGGAACCCGACCGTCGCCCGGTTCGAGAAGGCGCTCGCCGAGCTCGAGGGCGCCGAGACGGCCGTCGCCTTCGCGTCGGGCATGGCCGCCACGACCGCGATGATCCTCGCGCACACCGGCACCACCGGCACGCGGCACATCGTCGCGGTGCGGCCGCTGTACGGTGGCACCGACCACCTGCTCGAGTCGAACCTGCTGGGCACTGCGACCACCTACTGCGAGCAGGACGAGGTCGGTGCGAGCATCCGCGACGACACCGCACTGGTGGTCATCGAGACGCCGGCGAACCCCACCCTCGACCTGGTCGACATCGCCGCCGTCGTCGCACAGGCAGGCGACGTGCCGGTCGTCGTCGACAACACCTTCGCGACGCCGGTGCTGCAGAACCCGATCGCGCTGGGCGCGACGATGTCGCTGCACAGTGCCACGAAGTACATCGGCGGGCACGGGGATGTCATCGCCGGCGTGATCGCGTGCGACGAGGCCACCGCGACCCGGCTGCGCAGCGTGCGGGCGATCACCGGGGCGATCCTGCACCCGCTGGGCGCCTACCTGCTGCACCGCGGGCTGGCCACGCTGCCGCTGCGGATCCGGGCGCAGCAGGAGAATGCCCGCCGGATCGCCGAGTGGCTGGGCACCCAGTCGGCCGTGCGGCAGGTCTACTACCCGGGCGTGGACGGCGACCCGCGCGGCATCATCGGCCGGCAGATGCGTGGCACCGGGGCGATGCTGGCGATCGGCCTGCACGGCGGCTACGCCGCGGCCAGCGAGCTGACCTCGAAGGTGCGCCTGTTCGAGCACGCCGTGTCGCTGGGCGGAGTGGACTCGCTGATCCAGCATCCTGCCGCCCTCACACACCGTCCGGTGCCGCCCGAGGTCCGGCCGTCGGCGGAGGTCGTACGGCTGTCGATCGGCATCGAGAACGTCGACGATCTGGTCGCCGACTTGGCGCAGGCGCTGGGCTGAGCGCGTCTGTGCAAGGGGGCGAGCGACGTCCCGCGGCACGACTTAGACTGGAGGCACATTTCTCGCCGTCTGCGAGTCTCCTACTGCCGAGGATTCTGCCTTGTCGTCTGCCCCCGCTGCGCACCGCCTAGAGGTGCGGCACCTTCAGCTTGCGCGTGCCGTCCTCGCGGCGATCGCCGCGGCGATGATCACGTTCTCGCCGGACCACTCGGCGCCGCTGGGCCTGTCCGTGTTCAGCGGGTTCGCGATCGCGGTCGCCCTAGTCTTCTTCATCGCGGCCGCGCTGGTATACCCGGCCGGCGCTCGCGGCGGCGCGATCGTGCTGGGTGCGCTGAGCATCCTCGCCGGCATGGTCGCCAGCGCCCAGCCGCTGCGCAGCGAGTTCACCTTCTTCGCGGTGGTGCTGGTCTGGGCTCTGTCCACCGGCGTCGTCGAGGCGATCCTCGGCCTGCGCGCGCGGCGCGCCCTGCGCGATGCCCACGTGGGCGCGGATGCCGCCTCGGTCCGGCAGCGCTCCGACGCGCGCGATGCGCTGACCATCGGCATCCTGGGCGTGCTGCTGGCGATCGGGCTGGCCGTCGTCCCCGTGCAGTATGTGCTGCGGTACACGGTCGCCGAAGCTCACCAGACCTTCACCCTGACCGGCATCACGATCGGCGTCGGCATCTTCGGCGCCTACGCCGCGATCGTCGCGGTCTATCTGGCCATCGCCGCGTTCTCGCCGCGCAAGGACGCCGAGCCGAGTCCCGACCCGGCGGCCGACTCGGCCGCATCCGACGAGCACTCCGGAGGTGCCGCATGAGCGACAAGCGCCCCACGACCCGCAAAGACCTGATGAAGCCGGCGCAGCTGCTCACCCTGGCACTGATCGGCGCCCTGTTCGCGGGGATCGTCACGCTGGTGTCGATGGGCTTCTTCCAGCGCACGTTCCCGGGCGAGGGCCTGCACGCGTTGTCCGTCGCCGCGATCGTCGCCGGCGTCACCTTCATCGTGACCGCGGTGGTCATCGCGCTGCTGCTGCTGGCCGTGCAGCCGGGCGAGATCACGCACCGCGTCGACGGCCCGGTGCTCATCGGCCGCGACCAGCGCTACGCCCTCGAGATGGCCGCGAAGGACGCCGCCGCGAAGGCGGGGGCTGCCGGGGCTGGCGCTGCCGGTGCTGCGACCGGTGCCGCCGCGGCTCGTGCCGCCGGTGCTGACGGCGCCGCGGGTGTCGGCGCGGCTTCGACCGACCCCGGTGCCGGCGCGGCCGAGGCGCCTGCCACCGGCGAGACTGCGCCGGGCGCAGTGACAGCGCCCGGCGCGGCGGACTCCGCCTCCGGCGCCGCGACAGACGGAACGGCGCCCGACAAGGCGTAGGCAGCCCGTCCCGACGAGGCATAGCCAGACCGCCCTGGACCGGCTCGCGCTGCCCTTTCTGACATCCGCGCACGAAAACAACGGGCGCGGATGCGGATTTCTATAGCGCGAGCCGCGCCGACCGCGCCGCCGGCCCTGCCGGCGAGCCGTCGGCGCCGGTTGAACCGCCCGGGCCCCGAGCGCTCAGCGCCGGGCGAGCCGTTCGGCCACCCCGACATAGGTCGCCGGGGTCAGGGCGAGCAGGCGCGCCTTGGCGGCATCCGAGATGTCCAGGCCCTGCACGAACGCGGCCAGGTCGGCGCGGCCCACGCGGTGCCCGCGGGTGAGGTCCTTCAGCAGCGCGTAGGGGTCGCTGATCGACGAGCGCCCGGCGGCGATCTCGGCGCGCACGACGGTCTGGATCGCCTCGGCCAGCACCTCCCAGTTCGCGTCGAGGTCGGCCAGCAGCACGTCGCGGGACAGCGAGATCGAGTCCAGCCCGCGCAGCAGATTGTCCAGCGCGAGCAGCGAGTGACCGAACGCGACGCCGATGTTGCGCTGCGTGGTCGAATCGGTCAGGTCGCGCTGCATCCGCGAGGTGACCAGCGTCGACGCGAGGGTCGCGAACAGGCCACCGGCGATCTCGAGGTTGGCCTCGGCGTTCTCGAACCGGATCGGGTTGATCTTGTGCGGCATCGTCGACGAGCCGGTGGCCCCGGCCACGGGGATCTGCGCGAAGTAGCCGAGCGAGATGTAGGTCCAGGCATCCGTCGCCAGATTGTGCAGGATGCCGCCGGCATGCCGCGCGCGATCGTAGAGCTCGACCTGCCAGTCGTGCGACTCGATCTGGGTGGTCAGCGGGTTGAGGCCGATGCCCAGGCCCGCGATGAACTCGCGCGACAGCTGCGGCCAGTCCACGTCGGGGTCGGCGGCGATGTGCGCCGAGAACGTGCCGGTCGCGCCCGAGAACTTCGCCAGGAACTCGGATGCCTCGATCTGGTGGGCCACCCGCGACAGGCGCCACGCGAACACGGCGAGCTCCTTGCCCATCGTGGTCGGCGTCGCCGGCTGCCCATGCGTGCGTGCGAGCATCGCCGCGTCGGCGTGCTCGTTCGCGAGGCCCTCGAGCACCGCGATCACCTCGCGCAGCTTCGGCAGCCACACGCCGCGCACGGCGCGCTGGACGGTCAGGGCGTAAGCGGCCGAGTTGATGTCTTCGCTGGTGCAGGCGAAATGGGTGAGCTCGGCGATGCGGTCCAGGCCGAGCGCGGCCAGCCGGTCGCGCACCAGGTACTCGACGGCCTTGACGTCGTGGCGGGTGACCGCCTCCTTCGCGGCGAGCCAGGCGATCTCGGCCGGGCCGAAGTAGGCATACAGTGCGCGCAGACGCTGCCTGTCGGCATCCGGCAGCGGCGATGAGCCGAACAGCGAACGGTCGGTGAGGGCGATCAGCCACTCCACCTCGACCTCGACGCGGGCACGGTTCAGGCCGGCCTCGGAGAGGAACTCGCCCAACGGCGCGACGGCATCACGGTAGCGCCCGTCGAGGGGGCTGAGGGGCTGGGGCGGCAGGGCGGTCACGGGGCTCCCGTTCATGACAGACCCGCGCGCGGCCGGTCAGCCGGCGGCGCGGATCGCGGGTTCGAGCTGCCGGAAGAGCGCCCGGCACGCGCTCTCGATCATACCGAGCACTTCATCGAACATCTCCGGGTCAGCGTAGTAGGGGTCCGGGACATCCCGCGCGCCGTTCGCGTTGGCGTCGAACGAGAGCAGCAGCGCGACCTTGCCCTCGTCGTCCTCGTTGCGCGCCCATTCGTGCAGCACCCGCTCATGCCCGGTGTCCAGCGCGATCACCAGGTCATTCTCGTCGAAGTCGCGGTAGCTGAACTGGCGGGCGCGGTGCGCGCCGCCGTCGTAGTCGTGGCGCTGAAGGGCCGCGATCGTGCGCCGGTCGGCGCGCTCGCCGACGTGCCAGTCGCCGGTGCCTGCGCTGGTGGAGACCACCCGGCCGCCCATCCCGACCGACTCGGCGAACCAGCGGAAGACGACCTCGGCCATCGGCGAACGGCAGATGTTGCCGGTGCAGACGAACACGACGCGGAACGGCGCGTCGGCGGGAGGGCTCATGGCTCTATTTTGCTGGTAACGGCGACTTCTGCACAGTGCGGGTGGCCGGGTTCGTTGTCCACGGATCGGGAGACCCGGCCGATCCGGCGTCGCGCGGCCTGGCACCGTGGAGGGATGACGCCTGATGCGCTCCAGGTTCTCGACGTGCTGGATGCCGCCATCCGGCGTCTGGCCGATGCCGAGGCCGCACTTCAGGGCGTGCAGGCGGCCGCCGACCGAATCGTCGCCGACACGGCGTGGCAGTCCGCCGCCGTCGCCGCCTACCACCGCATGGTCGCCGACTGGCAGGCCCGGCTGCGGCAGGCGGCGGCACAGGTCGGGCGCGACCAGCAGCGGCTGCGCACGCTGCGGGCGAGCCTGCTCGCCCAGGCGGGCACCGGATGAGGCGGGCGATGGGTGGGTGGGAGCGCCGGGGATGAGTGACGATCTCGACATCCGCGCCGGCGGCGTCGTGGCCGTCGACACCGCCAGCCTGCGCGCGGCCGCCGATCGGTACGGCGTGCAGCACAACGCGATTCGGGATGCCGTGGCCGACCTGTTCGCGCAGGCGCAGCGTCTGCGGCAGTCCGGGTCGGTGGTCGGGTACGTGAGCACGCTGGGGTGGGAGCTGACCCAGACGGCGCACGCGGTGTCGCGGTGCGCGGATGACGCGCGGGCGATCCAGGCCGACCTGGACGCGCTCGCGGGTGAGTACGAGGACGTCGAGTGGCGCGCGGTGCAGGGCTGGCGGGTCGCCCAAGGGGTCGCCGGGTTCGCCAACACCGGGCTGCTGCCCGCACCGTGGGTCGTGGCGATGGGCCTGGGCGCGAACGCGATGCAGGTCGGTGTGCACCGGCTCGGCACGGGCGTGATCGAGCCGGGCGAGGTGCTGACCGGGCCGCGGCCGCCGGTGCACCTGCGCGTGGGCCAACCGATGTGCACCGTACCGCCGTCCGATCTCGCCGACGGGTTGGGCCGTGTCCCCGACGATGATGCCCGGGTGCGCATCGAGACTTACACGATGCCGGATGGCGCGCACCGCTACGCGGTCTACATCGCCGGCACCCGCGCCTTCACGCACTGGCGGGGCGACGGCCCCGACCCGGCTGACATGCAGTCCGACCTCGAGCTGTACCTGGGCGAGCATGCCGCCGCCGACGAGGTGGTGCGCCGCGCGCTCGCCGCCGCTGGCGTGCCGTCCGGCGCCCAGCTGTATCTGTTCGGCCACTCCCAAGGCGGCATGATCGCCGGCCGGATCGCGATCGACGGCGGCTACGACACCAGGCTGCTCGTCACGGCCGGGTCGCCGACCGAGGCGGCCGTAGGGGAGGGCACCCTCAGCGTGCAGCTGCGGCACACCGACGACCTGGTGCAGAGCCTGACCGGCGGCGGGTCGGCCGGCCCGGTCGGCGCGCCCGGCAGCATGGTCGTGCAGCGCACCGCCGATCCGGTGCCGTGGCTGCGCGACATCGCCCTCGAAGCCCACTGGATCAGCGACTACGTCGAGACGGCGCGCCAGGTGGATGCCTCGGCCGACCCACGCGCCGGAAGACTGCACGACGTGCTCGGCGAGCTGGCCGCCGCCACCGCGGTCACTGCGGTGCAGTACGACGGCACGCGGGTCGCCCCCTCGGGCCCGAGGCCGCCGACTCCGGCGCCCAGCCCGGGACCCGCCGCGGCGCCGAGACCGGCCCCGGTGCCGAGTCCAGGATCTGCCTCGGTGCCGAGTCCAGGATCTGCCCCGGTGCTGGGGCCGGGGCCGTCGTCCGCTACGCCGACCGGGCTTGCGCCGTCGCCCAGCCCGGGACCTGCTCCATCACCGAGGTCGGAGGTATCGCATCCGGATGCCAGCCCCTATCGGGCGCTCCCGAGACGGCCATCGGCGCGATAGCCATGCCCGTAGCTCCGTACCGCCGTGTCGGTGAGCGTCATGACGCCCGGACCACACCGGCACCCGACCCGCGAGCCCGACCCCTCGATCCCCGACCCCACCGGCATCCGAGCCGGCCGACCCACAGTGGAGTTCCTTGCCGAACCCACCCGCCATCACCGACCCCACGCGCGGTAGCGTGCGGGTGGGGCATTCAAGGGTGGGCTCACCAACGTGGGCTCACCAACGTGGGCACGGCATTCAACGGTGGGCTCGGCGAGGCGAGCTCGGCGGCTCAGGCGGCGAGCACCGCCGCGGCCTGACGGGCGACACCGAGGGCGACATACTCGGCCGGCTCGGGAACCTCGACCGGCAGGCCGAAGACGTCCGGAGCGATCTGCCGCACGGCTTCGGACTGCGCGCCGCCGCCGATCAGCAGCACCCGCTGCACCGGCACGCCCAGCGACTGCAGCGTGTGCAGCCCGAACTGCAGGCCGCCCAGCATCCCCTCGACGGCGACCCGCGCGAGGTTCTGCCGGGTCATCGAGGCCGGCGTCATGCCGGTGAGGGTTCCGGTGGCGTCGGGCAGGTTGGGGGTGCGCTCGCCCTCCAGGTACGGCTCCAGCCGCAGCCCGCCGGCACCCGCGGGCGCGGCCAGGGCCAGGGCGCTGAATGCGGCATGGTCGACGTCGAGCACGCGGCCGAACGTCTCGAGCACACGGGCCGCGTTGATCGTCGCCACGAGGGGCAGCCAGTTGCCGTCCGCGGCGGCGAAGCCGGCGACGGTGCCGCTGGTGTCGGTGACCCGTTCCGCGCTGACGGCGAAGACGGTGCCGCTGGTGCCGATCGAGACGACGGCGTCACCGGCGCCGGCGCGCAGGCCCAGTGCTGCCGCCGCGTTGTCGCCGGCGCCCGGCCCGACGCGCCGACCGGCGGCATCCGTCACGTATTCGGCCGGCCCGAGCACGCGCGGCAGCGCGGCGTCGTGCCCGAGCGCGGCGATCAGCAGCGCGCGGTCGTAGCCTGCGGCGTCGGCGTCGGCGTCGGTGCCGGATGCCGCACCGCCCGCGGCAGCAGCCACACCCCCGGTGCCCGTGCCGTCGCCCGAGGCGGCAGCGCCCGCAGCGCCGGCTCCAGACGGCCCGGCCCCCCAGTACCCCGTGCCCGAGGCATCCGACCGGTCCGTGATCAGCTCGTCGAAGTCGACGTTGTCGGGACCGAACCCCCGCAGCCGCCAGGTCAGCCAGTCGTGCGGCAGCGCGACCGCCGCCACCCGCGCGGCGTTGTCGGGCTCGGCGTCGCGCAGCCAGCGCAGCTTGGTGATCGTGAACGACGCCACCGGCACCAGGCCGGTGCGCTCGGCCAGCTGTGCGGCGCCGAACTCGGCGATCAGGTCGGCCGCCGCCCCGCCCGAGCGGGTGTCGTTCCACAGCAGGGCGGGCCGGATGACTTCCCCAGCGGCATCCATCGCCACCATGCCGTGCTGCTGCCCGCCGATCGCCCACGCCTCGACATCGGCCATCCCGCCGGCGTCGGCGATCGCGTCCTGCAGCGCCTGCCACCACGCCTGCGGATCGACCTCGGTGCCCGCCGGGTGCGATGCGCGTCCTTCCCGCACGATGGCGCCGGTGCCGGCATCCATCACGACGACCTTGCAGGACTGCGTCGACGAGTCGACTCCCATCACCAGCGCCATGTCACTCCTCGCGAATCATTGGATAGTTGCGCCCGTCCTGCGGCGAACCCACCCGTCGTCCGCGCCGAAGCGGCGGACAGCGGGTGGGTTCGGCCGGGCGGGCCGGGCCGGCCGTGCAGGCCGCGCGGCCCGGGTGTCAGCGTGCGCCCAGCAGGTGCTCGAGGGCGAGCTGCTGCAGCCGCACGAAGCCGAAGCCGCGGCCGCCGAAGTAGGGCTCCGGGTCGAAGTCCTCGAACGCCGACCGGTCGGCCAGCAGCTCGGCGTAGCCCTCGCCGTCGGCGAGGGTGGGCTGCGACAGCTCGGCGACGCGCGCGTTCTTCAGAGCCTCCTGCACCTCGGGGTCGGCACGGAAGGCGGCCGCGCGCTCCTTGAGCAGCAGGTAGGTGCGCATGTTCGCCGCAGCGGAGTCCCAGACGCCGCTCTCGTCCTCGGTGCGCGAGGGCTTGTAGTCGAAGTGCCGGGGTCCGTCGTAGGCCGGCGTGCCGTCCGGGCCGCCGTTCTCGAGCAGATCGACGAGGGCGAACGCATTGTGCAGGTCGCCGTGGCCGAACACCAGGTCCTGGTCGTACTTGATGCCGCGCTGGCCGTTCAGGTCGATGTGGAACAGCTTGCCGTGATACAGCGCCTGGGCGATGCCGGCGGCGAAGTTCAGGCCGGCCATCTGCTCGTGGCCGACCTCGGGGTTCAGGCCCACCATCTCGGGGTGCTCGAGGGTCTCGATGAACGCGAGGGCGTGCCCGAGCGTCGGCAGCAGGATGTCGCCGCGCGGCTCGTTCGGCTTCGGCTCGATCGCGAACCGGATGTCGTAGCCCTTGTCGATCACGTACTGCGACAGCATGTTCACGCCTTCGCGGTAGCGGGACAGCGCGGCGCGGATGTCCTTGGCGGCGTCGTACTCGGCGCCCTCGCGCCCGCCCCACATCACCAGGGTGTGGGCGCCCAACTCGGCGCCCAGATCGATCTGGCGCAGCACCTTGCGCAGCGCGTAGCGGCGCACGTCGCGGTCGTTCGACGTGAAGCCGCCGTCCTTGAACACCGGCGCGCTGAACAGGTTGGTCGTGACCATCGGCACCTTCAGTCCGGTGTCGCCCAGGGCGCCCTTGAGCCGGTCGATCTGGCTCTGCCGCTGTGCGGCGGTCGAGCCGAACGCGAACAGGTCGTCGTCGTGGAAGGTCAAGCCGTACGCACCGAGCTCGGCGAGCTTGGTGACCACGTGCACGATGTCCATCGGCGGGCGGGTCGGTCCGCCGAAGGGGTCGGTGCCGTTGTAGCCGATGGTCCACAGCCCGAATGTGAACTTGTCGGCCGGGGTGGGGGATGTCATGGGGTCGCTCCTCTGCGAAACGTAAATGTTGCTATTGACAACGTATCTCGAAACGGATGCCGTGTCCAGGGTTTAGTGGTGATCTCCAACAAATCTCGTACAGTGGATGCGTGAGCCGTGCCAAGCAACCAGGAGTCCGGGTGGCCAACCTTGCCCGGCTGCTGCGCCTGGTGCATCTGGAGGGGCCGCTCTCGCGGGCCGTGCTCACTGCGCGCACCGGCCTGAACCGGTCGACGATCGGCGACCTGGTCGCGGAGCTCGCCGGGGCGGGCCTCGTGCTCGAGCAGGACCCGGACCCCAGCGGCAGCGTCGGTCGGCCCTCGCCGCTGGTCGCCGCCGACCCCGCGGTGGCCGTCGTCGCCGCCAACCCCGAGGTCGATGCGCTCACGGTCGCCGCCGTCGGTTTCGACCGGCGCATCCGCGCCCGAGTGCGGATCGACCGCGACGAGCTGCTCAGCCCCGACGAGACCGCCGACCTGGTCGCCGCACAGGTCGCGCAGTGGCGCGAGGGCGAGCTGACCGGCATCCGCATCATCGCCGCCGGGCTCGCCGTGCCCGGCACGGTGCGCGCCGCCGACGGGCTGGTGCGCATCGCGCCGCACCTGCAGTGGAAGGACGCGGCCGTCGGGCGCCTGGTGGAACAGGCCACCGGCCTGCCGACCATCGTCGGCAACGACGCGAACATGGGCGCGGTCGCCGAGCACCTCTTCGGCGCGGCGCGCGGCGCCGACGACGTCATCTATCTCAACGGCGGCGCGAGCGGCATCGGCGGCGGCATCATCATCGACGGGATGCTGGTCTCCGGCGCCGGCGGCTACGCGGGCGAATTCGGCCAGAGCCGCCCCGCCGTGTCGGATCCGGCGGATCGGCTCAGCACCGGCGCCACGCTCGAAGACGAGGTCAGCCGCCGCCGGCTGCTGGCAGCGGTCGGCCTGCACTCCGGCGACGAGGCCGGGCTCGCGAGCGCGATGGCCGCATCCGACGCGCCCGCCCTGGCTGAGGAGATCGCGCGGCAGCGCCGCATCCTCGCCACCGCTCTGGCCAACGTGGTGAACGCGCTGAACCCGACCGTGGTCGTGCTGGGCGGCTTTCTGGCGACCCTTGCCGCGCAGAACCTGCCCGAGCTGGTCGCCGACGTACGCGCCCAGTCGGTGCCCAGCGCGTGGGAGGGGCTGGAGATCCGCCCCGCCACCCTGGCCGATGACCGGCTGCTGATAGGCGCCGCCGAGGCCGCCTTCGGCGCGCTGCTGCGCGACCCGCTCGCCGTCATCCCGCGCTGAGACCGCGCCGAGACCCGCGCCGGCTCCGCGCTGTGGCCCCGCCGCTGGCCTCGCGCTGTGGCCCCGCCGCTGGCCTCACGCTGAGATTCCGCCTGATCCGCTGGCCGGGCGCTGGCCGCGGGCTGATTCTTCCTCGGGGTGACCAGGCTTCGGGGAGTCGTGGCCGAAGCGAGGAGATAGGACGAAGCGAGGAGATAGGACGAAGCGAGGAGCGATTCGGTCGGGATCGTCCTCGCGTCGTCCAACCTCCTCGGCCGGGGCGAGGATGCCGCGACCCGAATGCCGCGACCCGGATGCCGCGACCCGAAGGCCGCGGCATCCACGCTTCCTCAGGCTTGACCGTGACTGGCGCGCGAGCGCCGCGACAGCGAGTCGATGATCACCGCCAGCAGCAGCACCGCGCCGGTGACCATGAACTGCACGTCCGAGTCCAGGCTCAGCAGCGTCAGCCCGTTGAAGATCGACTGGATCACGAAGATGCCCAGCAGCGCCGACCACGCCGAGCCGCGCCCGCCGAACAGGCTCGTGCCGCCGATGACCGCCGCCGCGATCGCGACCAGGTTCGTCGTGCCCCCGCCGGTCGAGATGCTCGCCGCGGTCAGGCGCGCCGCCAGCATCAGGCCGCCGAGCGTGGCCAGCACCGTGCCGACCATCAGCGCCGAGACATAGATCGCCTTCACGTTGATGCCGGCGCGGCGCGCGGCCTCTTCGTTGCCGCCGACCGCGTAGATCCAGCGCCCCCAGCGGGTGCGCGTCAGCAGCGTCGCCATGACGGCCACGAGCACGATGAACAGTAGGAACGATACGGCCACGCCGCGGTTGGTGGCAAGCCACGTGATCGCTGCGCCCGCGACCACGGCGATGACGACGGCCTTGATCACGATGAGCGAGCTCGGTCCAATCGACAGGCCTGCCTTCGTGCGCCGGCGGGCCCTGGTCACGTCGTTCACGACGATCCCGAGCACGACCAGCCCGGCGACGGTGTAGGCCAGCCACGGCGGCAGGAACCACGTGGTCGCGAACTGCACGATCCAGGAGTTGTACGGCAGGTTGATGGTTCCGGTCGGGCCGAGCACCCACAGCTGCAGGCCCAGGAAACCCATCAGGCCAGCCAGGGTCACCACGAACGTGGGCACCCCGAACCGCGTGAACAGGAACCCGTACAGGTACCCGATCGCCGCTCCCACCACCAGCGCCGCGACGATCGACAGCCAGATCGGCCACTGCCAGCTGATGAAGGTGACCCCGAGGATCGCCGAGGCCAGGCCGGCGAGCGAACCGATCGACAGGTCGATCTGGGCGACCAGCAGCACCACCACGACGCCCAACGCGATCACGCCCAGCGCCGCGCACTGCAGCGTCAGGTCCACGAGGTTGGTCGCCGACAGGAAGCGCGGGTTGAGGATCTGGAACACGATCCAGATCACGATCAGCCCCAGGAACACCGGCAGCGACCCGAGGTCACCGGTGCGCACCCGGGTGCCGAACGCGCTGAACACGCCCCGCAGCCCCTCGCCGCGCATGACGCGCTCGTCCTGCAGGTCGGCGGCGACGGTCGTGGGCGCGGAATTGTCCTTCGTCTGCTGGCTCATTCTGCGTCCTTCTTACTCGAGTGTGCGGCGCTGCGGTTGCTGACGGGGTTGTCGGTGGCCCCGGTGATGGCGGCGACGATGTCTTCGTAGCTGACATCGGCGACGCGGAAGACGCCGTTGTTGCGGCCCAGGCGCAGCACCACGACCCGGTCGGCCACGGCCTGCACATCGGCCATGTTGTGGCTGATCAGGATGACGCCGTGCCCGCGCTCGCGCAGGCGCTCGATCAGGTTGAGCACCTCGGCGGTCTGGGCGACGCCCAGTGCCGCGGTCGGCTCGTCGAGGATCACGACCTGCGGCTCGCCGATCAGCGAGCGGGCGATGGCGACGGTCTGCCGCTGGCCGCCCGAGAGCGACGCGACGGCGATGCGCACCGAGGGGATCTTCGCCGAGAGCTGGCGCAGCAGATCCCACGCCTGATGCTCCATGTCCTCTTCGTTGAGGGTGAAGCCGCCGCGCTCGCGGCCCAGGAACAGGTTCGCGACGACGTCGAGGTTGTCGCACAGGGCGAGGTCCTGGAAGACGGTGGCGATGCCCAGTTCGCGCGACGCGGTGGGCGACGGGATCGACACCGGCACGCCGTTGAACGTGATCGTGCCCTGATCGGCCGGATGCACGCCGGCCAGGATCTTGACGAGGGTGGACTTGCCGGCGCCGTTGTCGCCGACGAGGGCGACGACCTCACCCGCATAGACATCCATCTCGACGTCGGTGAGGGCGCGCACGGCGCCGAACCCCTTCGAGATGTTGCGGATCGACAGGACGGGTTCGCGGGCGGTGGCGGGGCTTTCGTCGAGTTCGGATGCCATGGTCACGGCGTCTCCTTCATTGGGGTGTGCGCATGCCGGCCGGGTCGCCTCGGCCGGCATGCGGGATCGGAATCTTACTCGAGACCGTTCTTGACGCACGCTTCCTTGTAAGCGCTCGTGCAGATCTGGTCCACCGTGTAGAGCCCGTCCTTGATCACCGTGTCCTTGATGTTCTTGACCGTGACGGCCACCGGCGTCAGCAGGAACGACGGGATCGCGACGCCGCTGGCGGTGTCGGCGGTCGTGGGCGCCTTCGGGCCCTCGCCCTTGGTCAGCGCGACGGCCAGCTCGGCGGCCTGGTAGGCCTCGGGCTTGAACGCCTTGTAGACGGTCATGTACTGGTCACCCGTGAGGATGCGCTGGATGCCCGACAGTGCGGCGTCCTGGCCGGTCACCGGCGGCAGCGGCTTGATGCCGCCGGCCTTGAGGGCTGCGATCGCGCCACCGGCGGTGTCGTCGTTCGCGTCGTACACGCCCTTGATCTGGTTGCCGAACTTGGTCACCTGGCCGGAGACCCAGTCCTGAGCCTTCGGCGGCTCCCATCCGGGTGTGTCGTACTCGGCGAGGATCTTCAGGCCGGAGCCGTCGATCACGCTGTGCGCGCCCTTCTTGAACTGTGCGGCGTTCGGGTCGGTGGGCGAGCCGTTGACCATCAGGATGCCGGCGTCAGCGGGCAGGCCGAGCTCCTTCATCCGGTCCACGAGCGCCTGTGCCTGCAGCTGGCCGACCTTCTCGTTGTCGAACGACACGTAGTACGAGACGTCGCCGCTGTCGATGAGGCGGTCGTAGGAGACGACCGGGATGTTCTTGGCCTTGGCCTGGTTGACGATGGCGGCGGCGGCCTTGCCGTCGAACGGGTCGAGCACCAGCACGCTCACCCCCTGGGTCAGCATCGACTCGGCCTGCTGCTGCTGCTTGGCGGCGTCGCCGTCGGCGTTCGCGTACAGCACCTCGCAGTCGGCGCACAGGTCCTTGACCTTCTCTTCGAAGTAGGGCTTGTCGGCGCTGGCATAGCGCTCGGTCACGTTGTCGGGCAGAAGCAGACCGATCTTGGCGTTGGCCGCGGCCGCCGAGTTCGCGGGGCCGTTGGATGCGGCCCCCGGATTCTGCGCCGCGTTCGAACATGCCGAGAGCATGCCCATCGACAAGAGCAACGTCGTCGTCGCGACGAGCGCCCTCTTAGTGGTGATCTTCATCGAAAAAACCTCCGTTGCTGTGCCGTCCACGATGGCGACGTGTTGAGTTTCGCAGGTGCGGGAGGTTGGCGTCAAGACTTGAACGCAACAGTTCTGCAACGGTTGGTCAGACCGCCGCCCGCACATTGGTCTGGTCGATGGCCAGCACGACCGCGCCCATTGCGGCGGCGGTCAGTCCGAGCTGCCCCTGCACCAGGTCCGGGGCGTCGGCGCGATCGACCAGGATGGTGTTCTCCATCGCCATCCGGATCGGCCCCAGCAGCAGCTCGCCGGCGCGGGCCAGCTCCCCGCCGACGACGATCCGCTCGGGGTCGAGCAGGTTGCACAGGTTGCCGGCGGCCAGCCCGATGTGCGTGCCGGCCTCGGACAGCGCGCGCATGCTCGCCGAGTCGTTCGCCATCGCGCGCACGACGATGTCGGACAGCTTCATGGTGCCGCCCGGCTCGAGCCGCTCCAGGATGGCGGGCCCGCCGGCGATGGCTTCGAGGCAGCCGCGGTTGCCGCAGCGGCACAGCGGCCCACCCTCCATGATGATGGTGTGGCCGAGCTCGCCGGCGGTCCCGTTGTGCCCGCGCAGCACCTCGCCGCCCAGCAGCAGGCCCGAGCCGATGCCGTCGCCGAGGTCGATGTAGATGACGTTCTGCTTGCCGCGCGCGGCGCCCAGCCGAGATTCGGCGAGGGCGCCCAGGTTCGAGCCGTTGTCGACGAACACGGGGCGCCGCAGTCGCCGCGCCATGACGCCGGCGATGTCCACGCCGGTCCAGCCGCGCAGGATGCCGCGTGCGGCCACGCGCCCGGTCCTGCGGTCCAGCGGCGCCTGGATCGCCAGCCCCACGCCGAGCAGCTCATCGATGCCGGACTCGAGCCCGCCGAGCATGTCGGCCAGCAGCAGGCTGGCCCGGTCGAGCTCGTTGTCGGCGCGGTGATCGCGGGCCAGCGGCATGTGCCGGTCGGTGACCACGGTGCCGTTGACGTCGGCCACGATGACCCGCAGATGCCGGGTCGAGACATGGATGCCGGCCACCAGCCCGACTGTTCGGGCGAAGCTGACCAGGGTGGCGCGCCGGCCGCTGCGGGTGCTGGGCGTGGTGCGCAGCACGCCGGCCGCGACCAGCTCGCGCACGATGTTCGAGACCGAGGCGGGCGAGAGCCCGGTCACACCGGCGAGCTCGACCTGCGTCAGGCCGCCGTGCTTCTTGATGGCGGCGACGATTCGGGCTCGGTTGGCTTCACGAAGTGAAGCCTGCGAGCCCGGAGTCCGCCGTTGGGTTGCCACGAGCACACATTACATGGGTGTGTTTCGTGCTGCACCTGCGACTATGCGACGGGATGCCCCGCGGCGAACATGTTCTCGGGGTCGAAGCGCTCCTTCAGCTGTGCCAGACGCCGCGCCGAAGCCCGGAATCCGGGCCGCCGGTCCTGCACGCCGTCGTCGATGAACGTCAGCGCGATCTCGTCGCCGTGCCACGGCGCCAGTGCGGCCACGACGGCCCGCACCGCCTCCGTCGCCGGCGCCCGAAGCCCCGGCGCCGGCACGATCGCGATGCTGTCGAGCAGGTACCGGCCGGCGACGGCGCCGACCGCCCCGGCGTGCTCGGGGCGCCGCGCGATCGCGCCACCGACATGCCGGATCTCGCTCATCATGGGCCGGGCCCGCTGCGCCGCCGCCACGAACGCGGCGATCGCCTCGGCATCCAGGCTCTGCAGCATGGCCGTGGCCGAGACGGCCGGCGACGGTTCGGGCGGGTCCATGTGCACGTCGACCATGCGCGCGGCCGGGATGCGCGCGAAGGTGTCCATCTCGGGCTGCAGCGCGCGCAGCCGAGCCAGCAGCGCGTCGGCGTCAGCATCCGCCTCCAGCAGCGCGCCGTCGACGAGCACGACGGAACGACCGCGCAGGAACGGCGGCAGCTCGGGCATCGGTGGGAAGTGCATCACCCGCAGCGCGGTGGTCACGCTCTCGGGCACTGTGGCCGTCCACTCCAGCCAGGCGGTGCCGACCTCGGCGGCTCGGGCGGCATCCCACAGCATCATGCCGGCGAACACGTCGGGGTAGGGCAGCAGGTCGATGTCGAGCGAGACGACGACGCCGAAGGCGCCCGATCCGCCGCGCACGGCCCAGAACAGGTCGGGGTTCTCGTCGGCAGTGGCGGTGACCAGCTCGCCGTCGGCGGTGACCATGCGCACACCGCGCACGGCGTTGACGCCCATGCCGTGGCGGCGGCCGTAGAACGAGATGCCGCCCGAGAGCGCATAGCCGGCCACCGAGATGCCGCCGGCACTGCCATGCAGTCCGGTCAGCCCGTGCGGGGCCGCGGCCTCGAGCACATCGTGCCAGAGGCTGCCGCCGCGCACCGTGGCCACACGGGCATCGGGGTCGACGGTGACGCCGCGCATGTTGCGCAGCGAGACCAGCAGCACGTCCGACAGGTCGGTGCCGCTCAGCGCGCCCGATCCGTGTCCGGTGGACTGGGCGGCGACCCGGATGCCGGCGGCAGACGCCGCGCGCACGAGGGCCGCCACCTCGTCGTCGGATGAGGGGACGGCGACGGCCAGCGGGCGCTGCTCGTGCAGGACGTTCCACGGTCTGCTGGCATCGTCGTAGCCGGGCTCGCCGGCCAGCAGCACGTGGTCTCCCAGGTCGGTGCGCAGCCGAGCGGCTGCCTCCGCGAGCGGCACCACAGTGGTCATCGTCGAATCCTCATTTCCCCAGAAATTTCCCGACACTCCGAGCGCTCGCCGGCGAGCCGACCGGCGATCGGCATCGCACCCCCAGAAAGTGCGACGTGGGAATTATCCCGTGCCGGGCGGTGGCTGCGGAATAGACCTACGTCACTCTTTGAAGTCGTCGGGGTCGACCTGGTCGAGGAACTTCGAGAACTCCTCGACGTCGGCGTCGGCATCCGCCTCGCCTCCTTCACCCGCCGTGATGATGTTGTCGACGCCGGCCGCGGCGAGCACCTCGTCGGCCACGAAGATCGGGGCCGAGCAGCGCGTGGCGATGGCCACGGCATCCGAGGGTCTGGAATCGATGCGCTGGATGCCGCCGGCCGCGTTCAGGGTGATCTCGGCATAGAAGGTGCCGTCGTCGATGCGCGTGATCTCGACCATCTCTACGCTCGCCCCGAGGATGTGCACGATCGTGGCCAGCAGGTCGTGCGTGAGCGGGCGCGGCATCTCGGCGCCCTCGATAGCGGTCATGATCGAGGTCGCCTCGAGCTGCCCGATCCAGATCGGCAGCATGCGGCGGCCGCCCGGCTGTGGCTCGACCGGCTCCAGCAGGATCACGTGGGCGCCGGAGGGATCCAGCGCGATGCCGGTCACCCGAACCTCGACCATGATTCCTCCTTGCCCGTCTCGCCATGGTACGCACGATGCGCTGTGTGTGGGCCGGTGATCGGTCAGCCGCCGAAGAACGTCGCGGCCGCCCGGCTCAGGTCGTGCAGGTCGCTGACGCCGGCCAGTTCGCGGGCGGAATGCATCGACAGGATCGGGATGCCGACATCGGTCGTGCGGATGCCCAGCCGGGTGGCGGTGATCGGCCCGATCGTCGAGCCGCACGGGACGGCGTTGTTCGAGACGAACTCCTGGCTGTGCACGCCGGCCGCCGCGCACAGCGCGTTCCAGGCGGCGGTCCCCGGGGCATCCGTGGCATAGCGCTGATTGGCGTTGATCTTCAGGATCGGGCCCGAACCCAGCAGCGGCTGCACGAGGGGGTCGTGCTTGTCGGTGTAGTTCGGGTGCACCGAGTGGCCGACGTCGCTCGAGATGCACCAGGACGAGCTCAGTGCGCGCAGCTGCTGCTCGCGGTCGGCGCCGAGGGCGAGCCGGATGCGCTCGAGCACGTCCTGCAGGAACGGCCCGGCGGCGCCGGAGCGGGTGGCCGAGCCGACCTCTTCGTGGTCGAACACCGCCAGCATCGCGATGTGCTCGGTGGGCTCCACCGCGGCGAGGGCGACGACGCCGGCGTGCACCGAGGCGAGGTCATCGAGCCGGCCCGCCGCGAAGAACGCGTCGTCCTTGCCGAACACCGCCCCGCGCGCGCTGTCGGCGGTGACGATGTCGTACCCGCGGATGCGGGATGCCGCCGTGCCGGCCGATGCCGCCAGTTCGGCCAGGATGTCGGCGGACTCGGGTCGGCCGAGTCCCCACACCGGCTGGGTCTGGGTCTGCTTGTGCAGGGCGAGGTGGTCGTTCGCCTCGCGGTCGAGGTGGATGGCCAGCTGCGGCAGCCGCAGCAGCGGGCCGGTGTCGGCGAGCACCGTCGTGCCGTCGTCGAGCACCAGCCGGCCGGCCAGGCGCAGCTCGCGGTCCAGCCACGAGTTCAGCAGCGGGCCGCCGTAGATCTCCACGCCGACCTGCAGCCAGCCGGCCCGCCCGGTGGTCGGCTGCGGTTTGAGCGCCAGCGCGGGGGAGTCGCTGTGCGCGCCGAACACGTGCACCCCGGTCTGCGCGCCCGCCGCCTCGGGCACGACCCACGCGATGACGGCACCGTCGCGGACGACGAAGAAGCGACCGCCCGGCTGGGCGGGCCATCCGGCCGCCTCGTCCAGCGCCGTGAATCCGGCGCCGGCCAGCCGCCGCGCGACCTCGGCCGCCGCGTGGAAGCTCGACGGCGACGCGGCGACGAAGTCGGCCAGGTCGTCGGCGTGGGCGCGGGCGGCGGCGCGGCCCGGTGCGGTGAGGGTGGTCACGGTGCGGCCTTCCGGTGGAGAGCGGGTCCTCCGATCGTATGCCGCGGGCGCCCTCCGCTCAGGTGCGGACGGCGCCGTGCCGGCCCAGGGCAGGTCTACACGGCCCGCATCACGCGCCCGGCATGCCTTGCCCGGCCGGGCCGGCGACGGCCGAGTCGACGCGTTCGCCGCCGATCGCGTCGCCCATGAAGCTCAGGATGTCCCAGCTGCCGCCGGGCTCGCCCTCGGCGATGACGATGCCGGTGTTGTGCAGCGGGTTGTGCATGATGAAGTCGCTCGGCAGGTTGCTGCCGCGCAGCGACGACCACGCGCGGATCGCGGCGCCGTGGCTGACGATCGCGACCGTGGAGTGACCGCTCTGCGCGGCTTCGGCGATGACCTCGTCATAGCGGTCGAAGAACTCGGCGCCGCTCTCGCCGCCCGGCATCCGGCGGTCGAGGTCGCCGAGGGTCCAGTCATAGACCGTGGCCAGGTAGCGCTCGACCGAGGCGCGGTCGCTGCGCATCTCGAGGTCGCCCGAGGTGATCTCGCGCACGCCGGCGCGTTCGACGGTCTCCAGGTCCAGGTCGGCGGCGAGGTATGCGGCGGTCAGCTGGGTGCGCACCATGTTCGAGACGTAGATCGCCGAGATGTCCTCACCGGCCAGCGCATCCGGCAGGGCAGCGGCTTGCTGCAGGCCGAGCCGGGTCAGCCCCGGGCCGGGCAGTCGGGTGTCGAGCAGCCCTCGGACGTTGGACGGGGTCTGGCCGTGTCTGATGAGGACGAGACGCACTGTGCTCCTTGAGTTCGATGCGGAACGCGCCATCTCACCCTACAAGCGGTCTCCGGTGCGATCACTGGGCACCCGGTGCGACCGCGGATACGCTCGGACCATGGACCTTGGATTGGATGGACGCGTGGTGCTGGTCGTCGGCGGCACCGGTTTGATCGGCTCGGCGACGGTCGAGCGGCTGCGCGCGGAGGGAGCGACGGTGGTGCCGGCATCCCGCCACGTGAGTGAGGGGATCGTGATGGATGCCCGTGACGACGCGTCGGTGCACGGCGGCGTCGCGCGCGTGCTCGCCGAGCACGGCCGGCTGGACGCGGTCGTGGTCGCCGCAGCGCCGAGTGCGCGCACCCTGGATCCGGAGCGCAATTCGGATCCCGCGCAGGTGCGGGATGCCTTCGACGCCAAGGCGCTCGCGTTCCTGCGGGTGGCGGGCGCCGTGCTGCCGGGCATGCGCGCGGCGGGGTTCGGGCGGATCGTCGGGGTGAGCGGCCAGAACGCGTTCTCGACCGGCAACATCACCGGGTCGGTGCGCAACGCGGCGCTCGTGATCATCGCGAAGAACCTCGCCGACGAGGTCGCCGGCTCCGGCGTGACCGTCAACACCGTCAACCCGGGGATCGTCACCCCTGCGCCCGACCCGCAGGTCGCGATCGGCAAGAGCGGGCAGTCCACGCCGTTCGAGGTGGCCGATGTGATCACCTTCCTCGCGTCGCCGCGCAGCTCGGGCGTCTCGGGCGAGGCGATCGCCGTCGGCCACCGGATGCGCGGGTTCAGCGGGCTGTAGTCCGCCGCACCGTGCGGCGGGTGGCGCGGTGCATCGGGTGGATGCCAGAGCGACATCGTACGATCTCGCCTCGGCGCATTCGGGGGCAGGGCCGGCTACGGCTGGCCCGGCGCGGCGGGCTCCGACCGCACCGGAGTGAAGCCCGACTCGGCCTCGGTCGCGGCCAGCACGATGTCGCGGAACCAGAGCAGCGAACTGGCCTCTTGATGCGCCGAGCGCATGTACAGTCGCACCTGCACCGGGTCCAGCGCGAACGGCAGATCGCGCATCACGAGCGGCCACTCCCGGACCCATCGCGCGGACAGGCTCTGCGGCATCGTCGCGATCAGGTTCGTCGCCGACAGCATCGCCGGCAGCGCGGCGAAGTGGTTGAGCACCGCGACCGGATCGCCGGCACCGCCGTACGCCTCTACCGCGCGTTCGATGTTCACGTGTCCAGACTCGCCGGTCACGACCGCGTGCGGTGCCGCTCGATACGTATCCATGTCGAGGTCGCCCGTCGCCAGGGGGTTGTCGGCCGCCATCAAGACGACATATCGCTCGTGTTTGAGCGTCCAGGTCTGGAATCCGCCGGGCACGTTCGCCGAGTTGATCGCGACGTCTACGACCCCGCGCGCGAGCGTGTCGGCCATGCTGGTCGGATCGAGCTGCAGGACATCCACGCTCAGTCCGGGGCCCGCCGCACTGACCCGCTCAACGATGCCGGCCAGCCAGTGCATCTCGCCGAGCTCCGATAGTGCGATCCGAAACCGGCGGCCCGAGGCGGCTGGATCGAACGTCTGCGCCGAAACGGCGTTCTCGATGCGGCCGAGCGCATCGCGGACCACCGGGAACAGCTCCCGCGCATACGGGGTCGGCAGCATCACCCGCCCCGACCGGTAGAACAGCTCATCGGCGACATCCCGCCGCAGCCGGTTCATCGCCTGACTGACTGCGGACTGCGTCACGTGTAGTGCTGATGCGGCTCCGGTCAGGCTGCGCGCCTCGTACACCGCCATGAAGGTCCGCAGCAGATTGAGGTCCATCACCCCATACTGGCCGTCCCGCACCCTCACGTCGTGGGAACTGTCCCGGTCTGCGCCATCAGCTGGCTGGATGCCTTGATGTTGCGGTACAGGTGCGCGCGCAGCTCGCCGAATTCGGCATGCTGCTTGGTCAGCAGCTGATCACGCGGCTTGGGCAGCGTCACCGGGAGGTCCTCGTCGATGAACGTCGGGCGCGGCCCCATCACCAGAACTCGGTCGGCGAGGTAGATCGACTCGTCGATGTCGTGCGTGACGAATACGATCGTCACGTCGAAGTCGTCCCGGATCTTCATCACGAGGTCTTCCAGGTCGGCACGGGTCTGGGCATCCAGCGCCCCGAACGGCTCGTCCATCAGCAGGATCTCGGGCTGGTATGCCAATCCGCGCGCGATCGCGACGCGCTGCTGCATGCCACCGGACAGCTGCCACGGGTACTTGTCGGTGAATCCGGCCAAGCCCACTGATTGCAGTGCGCGCGCCACCCGGTCCCGTCGGGCCGAGCGCGACAGTTTCAGTCGGCGCAGCGGGAAGGCGACGTTGTCGGCCACCGTCATCCACGGATACAGCGAGTTAGCGTAGTCCTGGAAGACCAGTGCGATCTGCTCGGGGGGCCCCGAGATGGCGCGCCCGTCGACCTCAACGGTTCCGGAGGTGGGTGTCAGCAGCCCCGCCATCAGCTTGAGCACGGTGGTCTTGCCGCACCCGGACGGGCCCACGATCGTGACGATCTGACCGCCGCCGATCGTGAATGAGAGGTCTTTGACGGCCGGCGTGCCGGTGCTGGCATCGCCGTAGCGTTTGCTCACGCCGTTGAGTGTCAGCATATGATTCCTTTCACTGCGCCGTAGCGCGGGCACCGCGGTGCCAGGCGAGCACACCGCGTTCGATGAGGGTGAAGACCAGGTTCAGCAGGTAGCCGAGAATGCCCAGCAGCAGGATGCCCGACCACATGTCGGCCAGCGCGAAGGTGCGCTGGGCCTGCAGCACGAAATAGCCGAGCCCGTCGGTCGAGGCGACCATCTCGCTGATGACCATCATGATGATCGCCAGCGGCAGCGCCGTGCGCATGCCGGCGAAGATCTGCGGCGATGCAGCCCGCAACTGCACGTGCAGCAGCGCATCGACGGTGGGGATGTGGTAGACCTGCGCCGTCTCGGCCATCGTCGGCTCGATGCCGGCCACGCCGTCCATCGTGTTCAGCAGGATGGGCCAGACGCACACGAACGCGATCAGCGCCACTTTCGCCGACGAGTCGACCCCGATCGCCAGGATCGTGAACGGCAGCAGAGCCGGCGGCGGGATGGCGCGCAGGAACTCGATGATCGGCGACGTCTGCCGGCGCAGCCAGGCGACCCGGCCCAGCAGCACGCCCAGCAGCACTCCGATCAGCACCGCGATGAGAAAACCGCTGAGCAGCCGCACCAGTGACGGCACCAGGTCCAGCGGAATCCGCGTGAACAGCCAGTTCTTCTGGAAGGCGACCAGCACCTCTTGCAGCGGGGGGAAGTAGAAGCCGCCGGCCGTGTTGGTGAAGATCAGCACGCCGAGGATGACCAGCACGGGGACCAGCACCTCGGCGGTGATGTACAGTCCCTCGCGGCGCCTCATGGCTGGGCCTTCCGCTGCGACGGGTGCCAGCGCAGCACGCGGCGCTCCAGCCGCGCGAAGATCGTGTTCAGCAGCAGGCCGAGGATGCCCGAGAGCACGACGAACGCATACATCACCGCCACCGCACCGCCTTCGCGCGCCAGGTTGATCTGCTCGCCGATGCCACCTGCGTTGATCACGATCTCGCCGGTGAGCACGAGGATCAATGACACGGTCGACGCGATCCGGACTCCGGTGGCCAGGTACGGCAGGGCGCTGGGCAGCACGACGCGCAGCGCGACGTCGCGGCGCCGGATCTGGAAGGATCGGGCCGTGTCCAGCTGAGTGGGCAGCACGTTGCGTACGCCGTAGATGGTCTGGATAAGCAGCGGCCAGACCGCGGCGAACACGGCCAGGAAGATCTTGCCGTCGCCGAGGTTGCGCCCGAACAGCAGGAACACCAGCGGGATGAGCGCGACCGAGGGCACCGGGCGAAGGAACTCGACGATCGGGCGGGTCGCCCGGTAGGCGAATTCGCTCGAGCCCAGCAGCAGACCGAGCGGCACCGCGATCAGTGCGGCCAGCCCGAGCCCGATCGCCCAGCCGCGCAAGGTGTCCAACATCGCCCACCACGCATTCGCGGTGCCGAGTTCGGTGAACAGGGTCGCCACGACCACGGTCGGGGGCGGCAGAAACCGGCTGGGCAGGACCTCGAGCCGGATGATCACCTCGAGCAGTACCAGCACGAGCGCGACGCCGCCCAGCGAGCCGATCCACCGGCGCGCACGGTCAGGTGCGCGGTGCAGTGGGCGGATCGACTCGCGGGAGGCGGGCTTGGCGATGACCGTCATCATCGGGTGCGGCCTACGACTTCGGCGTGTAGACGAGGTCCGCCGCGTTCAGGTCCTTCTCCAGCGTGCCGTACTTCTTCGTGAAGCCGATCAGCTCCTGCATCAGGTCGACGTTCAGGTCTGGGCTGAACACCGGCAGCCGGATTGCGTTGGCCATCTCGGCAGCCACGGACGTGTACTTGGGAATGATCGCGCGGACCGCGTCCGGGTTGTCGCGTGCGTATTCCACGGCCTTCGTGATCGCGCGTGTGAAGGCGGCCACGGTGGCGGGATGCTGGTCGATCATCTGCTGCGATGTCTCCCACGCGCCGTTGGGGAAATGCTTGCCCATCACGACGTACGGCGTGTCGACGACGTGCCCGCCGGCCTGCAGTACGGCCGTGACGAACGGCTCCGGCACCAGCGCGGCATCCACTCGTCCCTGGGCCAGGGCCACCGGCATCTCGGGGAACGGGATCTCGGTGAGCTTCATCTTCGAGTCGTCGATGCCCTGCTTCTCCAGGGATGCCCGTACCTGCACCTCGGCGACGCCCTTCAGCGCGTTCACTGCGACGGTGGCGGTGGCCAGGTCCTGCGGGGTCTTCACCGAACTGCCCTTGCCGGCCACGACGATCTGCCAGTCCTTGTCGGGGGTGTCAGCACCGGTGTCGTTGCCGGCGAGGAACTTCAGAGGCAGGCCCTGCGATTGGGCGGTGAAGGCGGGCACGTAGCCCGAGGCGATGAAGTCGAACGAGCCGCCGAGCAGCCCGGTGATCATCGCGCTGCCGGACTGCACGTTCTGAATCGTGACCTTCAGCCCCTCGTCGGTGAAGAAGCCCTGCTGCGCGCCCAGCTGCACCGAGGCGAGGTTGGCTGTGGGGAGCGAGGCGACCGTGATGGCCACCGGCTCGCCGGGTGTCTGGTTGTCGCCGCCGCCGCCGGGAGAGCCGGACGAGCATGCCGTGACGGCGAGCAGGGATGCCGCCAGCAGCGCGGCTGCGGTGGTCAAGCGGGTAGTGCGTGAGGACATCGTCGTTCTCCTAGGGGGTGGGGGAATCAGTTCTCATCCATGGAGTGGCCGAGCAGCCACGAGGGAAATGCGACCGTTTTGGCGTCGATCACGAACGGCCGGTCGCGCGGGCCGTTCAGCCAGTCCTGCAGCGGCGTGATGTCGTCCGCCGAGCGCACCGTGATCGCCTCGCACCCGTACCCTCGGGCGATGGCGGCGATATCGGTCTCGGGGAAGCTCACCGTGTCGAGTTGGTCGGTGACGTGCTTGAAGTGCTGAACCTCGGCGCCGTAGGCGCTGTCGTTGTAGACGAGCACGAGCAGGCCCAGCCGCAGCCGGACGGCGGTGTCAAGCTCGACGTGGCTCATCATGAAGCCGCCGTCGCCGACGCCGGCGACCGGCATGCGGTCGGGGTGGGCGAGTCCCGCCCCGATGGCACTGGCCAGCCCGAGTCCGATCGACTGGAACGCGAGCGGAACGCTGTAGCCGTGCACGTCGGGCACCTGCAGGTATGCGCCGGGGTAGCCGTTGAAGTTGCCGCCGTCGGGAACGACGACACGCGCGAGGGGGATCATCGCGTCGACCGCATTGGTGAACGCGCGCGGATCGATCCGCTCCGCGTCGCTGCGATCGTCGAACGGCTGCTCTCGCCAGAGCAGAGTCTCGGCGAGCTTGCGCTGCACATCGTCGGTGCGGTATCCATTGCGCGCGACCGCGCGTGCGGCCAGCAGATCGGCGACGGCCTCGGCGACCGCAGCGGTGTCACCGAGCACCCCGAGGTCGATGCGGTGGTGGCTGCCCAGGGCATCGGGAGTGTCGTCGACCTGGACGATCGTCTTGTTCTTCAGGAGCGAGCCGTTTCGGCTGGTCCAGCGGTTCAGGCCGGCGCCGAACGCCACCAGGACGTCGGCTGCGGCGATGAGCTCAGCGCCGCCGTCGGTGGCGAAGCCGCCCATCACGTCGATGTGCCACGGGTCGTCGTGGAACAGCCCGCGCGCCGCCGCCGAGGTGGTCAGCAGTGCGCCGATCCGGCTGCCGATGCGTACGATCTGCTCTTTGGCGTGCCAGCCGCCGCGGCCGGCCACCAGCACCGGGCGCTCAGCACCGGCGAGCAGGTCGGCAAGGGCTTCGATCGTCGCACCGCCGGCACCGGCGCGCTGCACGGGCGGCACGGTGGGGACGGCACCCTCATCCCAGTCGACCATCGCCGTCTGCAGGTCGATGGGCACTGAGAGCACGACCGTGCGGCGGTCCTTCACGGCGTGCAAGTAAGCGCGGTACGTGTCGGCCACGGCGGTCTCGGGTCGGTGCACGCGCATCGCAGCGGCGCCCAGGGCGGCGACCGCGTCGTCTTGGTCGATGTAGAAGTTGGATGTCTTCGCGAAGCCGGGGGTGTCGCCGGTCAGGATGATGATGGGCGTGCGCGCCTTGGCGGCCTCGGTGATGCCGGTCATGGCGTTGGTCAGGCCGCAGCCCTGGTGCAGGCTGACCACGGCGACCTCGCCTGTGGTGCGGGTGTAGGCATCGGCCATGCAGGTCGCGCCCATCTCATGCCGGGCGGCCACGAACGGCATCCCCCCGGTGAGCAGAGCGTTTGTCATATGGAAGTTGCCGCTGCCGACGACTCCGAAAACGCGGCTCACACCGAGGTGGGCGAGTGTGCGGCCCACCGCTTCGGCGACCGTGACCTGACGAACCATGCTGTTGCCCTCCGCTTCGTTGCGCTGTTGTCGAGCTTGGCAACCCGTGTCGCATAAGTCGAATGACGATTACTTAGGTCGTCCATCAGTAGGGCTAATGAACATTCGCCTCGCGTGTGCCGAGCGAAGGTGGATGCCGCGCGCGGAATCGGGGATCCTGGCCGCCCGGCCGTCCCCCGCCATCCGGCGTCGGCGTGCCGCCGGCGATCCCCGATCTGATGCACGTGGAGGGCGGCTAGGTGCCGGCCGCGAGTCGCGGCGGGATGCCGGCAGATGACGCCCGATGCCGGCAGATGACGCCAGATGTCGCAATCTGACGGCGTGTGTCGGCGGCCTCGCATGCCGCCCGGAGCCGCGCATACAGTTCGGGGCATGACACTTCTGAGCACCTTTTCCGAAACACCCGAGGCCCCCGAGGTCACCGACGACGAGCGCGCCGAGCGGCTGAACGCAGCCGCTGCGACGTGGAGCGGGCGCATCGCCGCCGACCGCACCAGCGCGCACCTGACCTATCGCGTCGAGGGCGCCGCGGTCGGTTCGGTCGCCACGCGCATCACGGCCGGGCGACACGAGTTCACGATCGACGAGCCGGCCGCGCTCGCCGGCGACGACGCCGCCGCGAGCCCCGTCGAGTACGCGCTCGCTGCGCTGATCGGCTGTCAGGTCGTCGTCTACCGGCTGTACGGGCAGGTGCTCGGCATCCAGGTCGACGACATCCACGTGCGCGCCGACGGCGACCTGGATGCTGCCCGGCTGCTCGGTGCCGACCCCGACGTGCGCGCGGGGTTCAGCGCCATCCGGCTGCAGATCGAGCTGACCGGGCCCGAGACGCAGGAACGCTACCAGCAGCTGCGGGCAGCCGTGGACGCGAACTGCCCGGTGCTCGACCTGTTCACCAACCAGACCCCGGTCGAGGTGACTGTCACCAAGGCATGACCCGGGCGGGCGGGCGAGATAGTACGATCTCGCCCGCCCGCTTCGTCACTGCGCCCGGGAGCCGCGGCGCTTGTTGATGACGTCGAACGCGACAGCGGCGAGCAGCACGAGGCCCTTGATGAACTCCTGCCACTCGGTGCCCACGCCCATGATCGTCATGCCGTTGTTGAGCACGCCGATGATCAGGCCGCCGATGATGGCGCCGCCGATCGTGCCGATGCCGCCGCTGACGGCGGGGCCGCCGATGAAGACGGCGGCGATCGCGTCGAGTTCGAATCCGTTCCCGGCGCTGGGGCCCGCCAGGTTCAGCTGGGCCGTGAAGACGAGCCCGGCCAGGGCCGACAGCACGCCGATGTTCACGAACAGCAAGAAGCTGACCCGGTCGGTGTTCACGCCGCTGAGTCCGGCCGCCCGCTTGTTGCCGCCGATCGCATACACGTGGCGGCCGAATACGCTGTTGGCCATCGCGGCCGAGTAGGCGACCACCAGCACGCCGAGGATGATGAGCACGACCGGCGTGCCGCGATAGCTGGCCAGCAGCCACGCGATGCCCAGGATCAGCACCGACATGAACGCCGTCTTCAGGACGAACCAGCCCAGCGGTTCGAGGGTCAGGCCCTCTGTGGCCCGCGCGCGCCGCGACCGCAGGCTCATGCCGATCAGTGCGATCACCGAGCCGATGCCGATGATCATCGTCAAGGGTTCCAGGAACGATGTGCCGCCGCCGAGGTCCGGCAGGAACCCCGAGCCGATCGCACGGAAGCCGTCGTCGAAGGGCGAGATCTGCGTGTTCTGCAGCAGGATCTGCGCGAGTCCGCGGAACAGCAGCATGCCGCCGAGCGTGACGATGAACGATTCGATGTGGAAGTACGCGATCCAGAACCCCTGCCAGGCCCCGATGACGGCTCCGGCGATCAGGCACAGCAGCACCGTCATCCACCACGACATGCCCAGCTTGTTGTTGAGCACACCGGCCAGCGCGCCGATGACGGCCACGACCGATCCGACCGACAGGTCGATGTGGCCGGCGATGATGACCATCACCATGCCGATCGCCAGGATCAGGATGTAGCTGTTCTGCACGATCAGGTTCGACACGTTGCGGGGGCTGAGCGTGATGCCCTGCGTGACGATCTGGAAGAACAGCACGATCACGATCAGCGCGATGAACAGTCCGATCTGGCGCAGCTGACCGCTCATATAGGCGACGGTGCTGCTGACCAGCCCACCTCCCGTGCGGCGGGCGGCCGTCTGGGTCATGCTCATAGGTGGTCCTCTTCTTTGATCTTGGTCATGCTGCGCATGAGGCGTTCCGGAGTGGCGTCGGCGCGGGGGATCTCGGCGGTGATGACCCCTTCCGACAGGGTGTAGATGCGATCGCACAGGCCGATCAGCTCGGGCAGTTCGGACGAGATGACGATGATGCCCTTGTTCTGATCGGCGAGGCGGTTGATGATCGTGTAGATCTCGTACTTCGCGCCGACGTCGATGCCGCGGGTGGGTTCGTCGAGGATCAGCACGTCGGGGTCGGCGAACATCCACTTCGATAGCACGACCTTCTGCTGATTGCCGCCGGACAGCTTGCCGGTGAGCGTGGCCACCGACGGCGCTTTGATGTTCATGTCGTCCCGGTACTGCTCGGCGACGACATGCTCGTGGTTGCGGTCGACCCAGCCGAACCGGCTCAGCTTGCCCAACCCGGCCGCCGACACGTTGCGCGCGATGTCCTCGATCAGGTTCAGCCCGTACGTCTTGCGGTCCTCGGTGGCATAGGCCAGCCCCGCGCGGATGGCAGCCGGGACCGTGCGCGTGTTCACGGGCTTGCCCCGCTTGTAGACCGTCCCCGAGATGTCCACGCCCCAGCTGTGCCCGAACACGCTCATCGCGAGCTCGGTGCGGCCGGCGCCCATCAGCCCGGCGATGCCGACGATCTCGCCGGCGCGCACCGACAGCCGCGCCCCGTCGACGACCTTGCGGCCGCGGTCGGAGGGGTGGTGCACGGTCCAGTCCTCGATGCGCAGCAGCTCCTCGCCGATCGTCGGGGTGTGCTCGGGGAACCGGTTCGTGAGGTCGCGGCCGACCATCCCCTTGATGATGCGGTCCTCGTTCACCTCGGCGCTGGACGCGTCGAGGGTCTCGATGGTGTGCCCGTCGCGGATGATCGTGACGGTGTCGGCGACCTTCTTGATCTCGTTGAGCTTGTGCGAGATCAGGATGCTGGTGACCCCCTGTGCCTTCAGCTCCAGGATGAGATCCAGCAGCCGGGCCGAGTCGCCGTCGTTGAGGGCCGCGGTCGGCTCATCGAGGATGAGCAGTTCGACCTTCTTCGACAGCGCCTTGGCGATCTCGACGAGCTGCTGCTTGCCCACGCCGAGTTCGGCGACCTTCGTCGCCGGGTTGTCGAGCATGCCGACCCGCTGCAGGTACTCCCGGGCGAGCTTCTCGGTGGTGCCCCAGTCGATCCACCCGCCCGTGGCCCGCTCGTTGCCGATGAAGATGTTCTCGGCGATGCTCAGGTAGGGGCTCAGCGCGAGCTCCTGATGGATGATCACGATTCCGGCCTTCTCCGAGTCGGAGATGCTGCCGAACTGGCAGACCCGGCCGTCGTAGACGATGTCACCCGAGTAGGTGCCGTGCGGGTAGACACCCGAGAGGATGTTCATCAGGGTGGACTTGCCCGCACCGTTCTCGCCGCAGATCGCGTGGACCTCGCCGCGCTGCACGGCGAGGGTGACCTCGGACAGCGCCTTCACCCCGGGGAATTCCTTGGTGATGGAACGCATCTCGAGGATCGGTGCCTGATCCATGTCGCCTCCTTGCGATGAAGAGCCGGGATGCCGCAGCGGTGCGTGTGCGGCATCCCGACGGTGGTGTTACTTGAGGTCGGCTGCGGTGTAGTAGCCGCTGTCGATCAGCGCCTTCTGGTAGTTCGCGACCGTGACCACCAGCGGAGGCAGCAGGTAGGTCGGCACGATCTTCTTGCCGTTGTCGTAGCTCTTGGTGTCGTTGACCTCGGGCTTCTTGTCCTGCAGCAGTGCCTCGGTCATGGCGACCGCCTGCTTGGCGAGGTTGCGGGTGTCCTTGAAGATCGTGGAGTACTGCGAGCCCGCGATGATCTGCTTCACGCTGGCGACCTCGGCGTCCTGACCCGTGATGACCGGCCAGGTGCTGGCGCCGACCTTGTACCCGCCGCTCTCCAGCGCCGCGATGATGCCGTCCGAGAGCCCGTCGTACGGCGAGAGGATGCCGTCCAGCTTGGTGCTGCCGGTCGAGTAGCTCTTGGCGAGCAGGTCGTCCATGCGCTTCTTGGCCGTCGCCGGGTCCCACCCCTGGATCGCGGTCTGGTTGAACGCGGTCTGGCCGCTGGTGACCACGAGCGTGCCGTCGGCGATCAGCGGCTTCAGGATGCTCATCGCGCCGTTGTAGAAGAACGTCGCGTTGTTGTCGGTGGGGCTGCCGGCGAAGATCTCGATGTGCCACGGGCCGGTCTTGCCTGTCTTGGCGCCGCTGTCGTCGAGGTAGCCGAGACCGGTCAGCAGCGAGTTGGCCTGCAGCACGCCGACCTTGAAGTTGTCGAACGTCGCGTAGTAGTCGACGTTGGCGTCTCCGGTGAGCAGGCGGTCATACGAGATGACCTTGATTCCGGCGGCCTTCGCGTCGTCCAGCTGCTGGCTGAGCGAACCGCCGTCGATCGATGCGATGATGAGCACCTTGGCGCCCTTGGTGATCATCGCCTCGATCTGCTGACCCTGGGTGGGGATGTCGTTGTTGGCGTACTCGAGGTCGGTCTTGTAGCCGGCATCCTGCAGGTACTTCTTGACGTTGTCGCCGTCTTGGATCCAGCGCTGGTCGACCTTGGTGGGCATCGCGATGCCCACCAAGGCACCCTTGTTGACACCTGCGCCGGCGCTGGAGCCCGGGTCTGCGGTGCCGCCACGGCCGGCGCTGCACGCGCTGATGCTGAGGGCGAGGGCTGCGCCGACGGCGATGACGGCGGCCAGCTTCTTGGTGCGGAACAACATGGTTCTGCCTCCTTCGATGAACTTCGGACAGGGGTGGAATCTTCGACAGATCACGTGATGAAGGGGCGGAACGTCCTGTCGGCCGGGTCATCCGACGGGCACTGGGTGCCGGTCGCGAGAACCGCTTCGTCCTGACTCACGGGCCGAGCATCGGTTGTGCTGCGAAAAAGTTACCGGTAACAAAGGCCGCGGACGACGTTACGACTCATGAGCGGTGATGTCAATACCCCGATTGCGAAGATTGCGGATCGGGCGCCGGCGGCCGGGCGCCGGCGGCCGGGTCAGGCGCCGGCGCCAGCGGCGGGTGGGGCAGTGGACGCGCGGACGACGAGCTGCGGCACCAGCGGCGGCGGCTCGTCGGGTATGTCGGTTCCCGAGATCTGTGCCAGCGCGAGTGCCACCGCGCGGCGGCCGCCCTCGGCGAAATCCTGCCGGAGCGTGGTCAGCGGCGGCAGGTAGTGCGCGCTCTCGGGCGTGTCATCGAAGCCCACGACGCTGATGTCGCGGGGGATGTCGGCGCCGTGCTCGTGCGCGGCGTGCATGAATCCCAGCGCGATCTGGTCGTTGGCGCAGAACACCGCGGTGAACTGGGATTGTGCCAGCAGCTGCCGGCCCACGGCATAGCCGGATTGCGCGCTCCAGTCGCTGGGCAGCACGCTGACCGGGTGCAGACCTGCCGCGCTCAAGGCGGCCCGCAACCCGGCTGTCCGCGCGGCAGCCTCCGGCCAGTTCGTCGGTCCGGCGATGACGGCGATGCGGGTGTGGCCGAGGCCGAGCAGGTGCTGCGCGGCCGTCTCGGCGGCGGCGGACTGCTCGGTGAACGCGGCGGCCTCACCCGACCCGTGCATCGTCACGATCGGCATCCCGGGGCGCGCCGCGGCGACGGCGGCGTGGGTCTGCGCGCTGGGTCCGATGATGATCAGGCCTGCGGCATCCTGGCTCAGCAGGTGACTGAGCGCCTCGCGCACGCTGTCGGCATCGCCGGGGTCGACACCGGCGATCGTCACGGAGTAGCCCACCGCGCGGCCGGCCAGTTCGATCGCGTTGATGGTGCTGCTGGGCCCGTACAGCAGTCCGCCCGCGGCATCGAGCACGCCCAGCAGCTGGGCGTGCCCGCGGGCGAGCGCGCGCGCGGTGCGGCTGGGCCGGAAGTCCATCTCGGCGATCGCCCTCAGCACCCGGTCGCGCGTGGCCGCGCTGACGTCGGCGGGCTTGTTCAGCACCCGCGAGACGGTCATGTGCGAGACGCCGGCCCGCGCCGCGACATCTCGGATGCTCGGCGGTTGGTGCGCGCTGCGGGCAGGGGCCATGCTCCGATTATGTGGCACCGGCGCCGGGTCAGCGGCTACTTCACCGCCCCGGCGACCATCCCCTTGATGAAGTACTTCTGCAGCAGGAGGTAGACCAGCAGCACCGGGATCACCGAGAGCAGGGATGCCGCGGCCGCGGCGCCCAGGTCGGATTGGCCGCCGAAGAAGCTGGCGATCGCCGGCGCGATGGTGCGGCGGTCGGGCGAGGTGAGGAAGAATCCGCTCAGCGCGAATTCGTTCCAGATGTTGACGCTGGTCAGGATCACGACGGTCGCGGTGACCGGCTTGAGCATCGGCACCACGATGTGCAGCAGCACCTGCCACATCCGCGCGCCGTCCACGGTGGCGACCTCTTCGATCGAGGTCGGCAGGCTGCGGATGAAGGCCGTGTAGAGAAATACCGAAATCGGAATGTTTCCGGCGACCATGACCAGAATGATGCCCCAGTATGTGTTCAGGCCATGGAATGAGGCCATCATCGAGTACAGCGGCACCAGAATGCTCAGCGGCGGCACCATCATGAGGCCGATGAAGCCGAAGCTGATCGCGGCATTGGCCTTCGAGAGCCGCCGTGCCAGCGGGTAGGCGGCCAGCGCGCTGAGCACGCAGACCAGCACCGTGCCCACGACGGTCACGATCGCACTGTTGCCGATCGCGACCAGAATGTGCCCCTGCGCGATGGCCGCGGTGAAGTTGTCCCAGGCGAAGCCCTGCGTCGGTGGCACCCATTGCGAACTGAGGTCGGTCTTGTGCTTGAGGGCCGTCGTGAGTGTGATGTAGAAGGGGACCAGCTGGATGACGATCATCACACCCAGCCCCAGGCCGATGAGCACCCGCGCGATGCGCTGTTCGGCCGCCTCGCGCAGCTCTTGCGGGGTGCGGCTGTCCGCGGTGATCGGATGCCTGCTTCTGCTGCCGTGCCGGCTCATGACAGCTCCAGTCGGCGCTTGTTCAGCAGCGTGTTGACCACCAGTGTGAACGCGGCGATCAGCAGGAACAGCGCCACGCCCATCGCCGACGCGTAGCCGGCGTTCTGGTTGCCGAAGTAGGTCTTGCTGATCAGCGTCGACACCGAGTTCGTGGCGTAGCCCGGTCCGCCCCCGGTGAGCACCCGGATCACGTCGAACAGCTTCAGACCGCCGATCAGGTTGATCACGATGCTGGTCACGAACGCGGGCTGCAGCATCGGCATCGTCACGTTCGTGAACTGCGTCCAGGTGCCGGCTCCGTCCACGCGCGCGGCTTCGTAGTACATCACCGGGATCGCCTGCAGCCCGGCCAGATAGATCACCATCGAGATGCCGACGAACTGCACCGAGTTGACGATCGTGATGATCGCCGTCGCTGCCGCCGCGTCGGCGAAGACCGGAATGCGCTCGCCGCCGAACGCGACCACGATGTCGTTGAACCCGCCGGTGCCGTAGGCGAAGAACAGGTAGTACATCGTCCCCATCACCACCGGCGAGACCAGGACCGGCAGGTAGATGATCGCGCGGGCCAGCCCACGACCGCGGATGGCGCGATCCAGCGCGAGCGCCAGGGCGAGCCCGAGCACCTGCTGGATGATCGTGCTGCCGAATCCGTAGATGAGCGTGTTGCCCAGGGCCTGGCCGAAGTTCGCATCGGTGAACAGGCGCAGGTAGTTCACGGCGCCGACCCACGACTTCTGCGGACTGTATCCGTTCCAATTCGTGAACGACAGCGAGATGCCCTGGATGAACGGGTACACCGTGAAGACGATGACGACGGCCAGGGCCGGCAGGTACAGCAGGTTGATGCCGCGAGAGGCGAACGCCGCGCCGTGCGTATGCCCCCCTCGTCGCCGCCGCGGTGCACGCACGCCAGGTGCCGACGGTGTGGTCGTCGGCACCTGGGTGGTGTGCGTCATGGCTCGCCTCTCGCGGAGTCGCTCACGGCCGCGCGGGCCGGCTCACTTCTGGCCGAACAGGCTCTTGAAGGTGTCGGCCAGCTTCTTCGTGGCATCCTGCGCGTGGGACTGCCCGGTGATCACACTGTCGGTCGTCGAGACCATCGTGTCCCACGAGCCGTTCGGCAGGTACACGCGATCGAAATACGGCCACAGCGGATACGTGCCGCCCTTCGCGAACTGGTCGAAGCTGTCCTGCAATGGCCCGAGGTCGGAGGTGGCGTCGGTCAGTCCCGGCTCGCTGTTGAGTGCCGTGGCGAACTCGCCCAGGTGGGCCGGCTCGGCGATGAAGGCCAGGAAGTCCAGTGCGGCCTGCTTGTTGGGGGAGTTCTTCCACACCCCATAGGCCGTGCCCTCGCCGCCGACCAGGAACGGCGTGCCGGTGAAGTTCGGGATGGGCATGAAGCCGAGTGTGGCATTGGGGTTGAACGTGAGCGCGTTGGCGACCAGCGTGTTCTGGATGAACACGAACGCCGTCTTGCCTTCGGCGAGCGATCGGGCGATGCCGTCGGTCGCGATGCTCGAGTAGTCGGGGTTGAAGTACTTCGCCTTGCTCCACTTCTGCACCTCGTCGAGCACCTTCACGTACTGGTCCGAGACGAACGTGCCGTCGGTGAACTGCTTGAGCGTCGCGTCGTCGAATGCCCCCGATGCCATGAAGTCGGCCACGTCGCCGGCGAACCAGTTGTCCTTGCCCGACGAGGACAACGGGATGATGCCTGCCTTCTTCAGCGTCGCCAGCGCGGCGTCGAAGTCTGCCCAGGTCTTCAGCGTCGTCGGGTCGATCCCGTTGTCTTTCAGCACGGTCTTGTTGTAGACGATGCCGGAGATGTCGGTGGTGATCGGCAGCGCATAGAACTTGCCGTCCTTGCTCTTCATCGCCGGAGCGAGCGCGTCGTTGAAGTTCTTCGCCCACGGCTGGTCGTTCAGCTCCTGCAGGAACGGCGAGTACCGCAGCAGCGACCAGCCGTGCGTGGACCAGAGGTCGGGAAGATTGCCCGAAGCCATCCGCACCTTCATGTTGGCCTCGTAGTCGCCCGAGAGCGGCACGAGGTTGATCGTGACGTTCGCGTGATCGGCGTGGTACTTGTCGGCGAGGGTCGTGAGCTCCTTCATCGCCGGGTCGCCGGTGGCCAGGCCGGTCTCGAATTCGAGACTGATCTTCTTGCCGGTGTTGCTGGTCTGATCGTTGTCTCCGCCGCCGCCGCCGGCAGCGCAGCCGGCCAGGGCGAGTGTGGCGATGGCGAGCACGCCGATGCCTTTGATACAGGACTTCATTGTCATTCCCTTGCTTTCGAGCCGATCGAATGCACGCAGGACGCGTGACAAGGAACAGACCCAGCGACGGGTCCTCTGGTTGTGCGGAAAAGTCTACGCGCATTGCATAAGTGTTGACAAGCAGCCGATACCTGCTTGTTATTTTTGTGATCCGGAGGTGAAATTATGCATGTGATGCGCGTAGACTCCCGTGCAGTCGCATCCGCGCAGCACGGCGTCGGATGCGTGCGGTCAGTGTCGACGGAGGATCTGGATGGGCTTTTCACTGGGAATCATCGGCGCCGGGCAGTTCGCCCAGCAGTTCGCGCCGCTGTTCCGGCACCATCCGAGCATCGCTGACGTCTACGTCACCGACGTCATCCCGGCCCGTGCCGACGCGCTCGTCGCGGCGCACGGCTTGACCGGAACGTTCGCATCGACCGAGGCCATGCTGGCGTCGGACGTGGATGCGATCGCCATCTTCACCCAGCGGTGGACACATGCTCCGCTGGCCATCGCCGCGCTGCGAGCCGGCAAGCACGTCTACTGTACGGTGCCGATGGGGATCGCCACCGACGAGCTTGCCGATGTGATCGCCACGGTGATGGCCAGCGGCTTGACCTACATGATGGGCGAGACCAGCTATTACAACCCGGCGACGGTGTTCGCGCGCGCCAAGGTCGCCGCCGGTGAGTTCGGTCGCATCTTCTATGCCGAGGGCGACTACGTGCACGACATGGACCTGGGCTTCTATGACGCGTACAAGTACAGCGGGGGCGAGAACTGGAAGGCGACGGCGAGCTACCCGCCGATGCTGTATCCGACGCACTCGATCGGCGGCGTGCTGGGCGCGTGGCGCACGCATGCGGTCGCGGTCAGCTGCAACGGCGTCGTGGATGATCGAGGCGACGGCGTCTTCGACCGGACGGTCAGCCAGTTCGACAACGACCTCTCGAACGCCACGGCCTTGTTCGAGATGGCCGGGGGCGGGTCGATGCGCACGAACGAGTTCCGCCGCGTCGGGTACCCGTCGTACCTGCGCGAATCCCGCTATCGCTACTTCGGCACCGAGGGGTCGTTCGAAGAGGGCGCCACGACGGCGTTCTGGCAGACCAGGGACGGGGTGGAGGATGTCTCGGACCTGGTCGCCACGCACGCGACGATGAGCGTGGACGATCCCGCGCTGGCGCAGATCTCGCCGGCACTGCGGGCGGCGTTCGTCTCCGGCTATGCGCGTGTGCACGATACTTCGCGCATACCGCCGGAACTGCGGGCGCTGCCCACCGGCCACGAGGGCAGCCATCACTTTCTGGTGGACGACTTCGCCACCGCAGTGCAGACTGGGACCACACCGCCGATGAACGCCTGGATGGCTGCGCGGTGCACACTCCCGGGAATCATCGCGCACGAATCCGCACGTCGTGATGGGGAGCGGCTGGCGATCCCGGATCTCGGCGACGCGCCCGTCGCTCCGCCCGTCGACGCGTGAGGGGGCCAGGGTGCGAAGCGTGAACACACCGCGACCCGCGACGCGGACCGACGTGGCCCGGCTCGCCGGGGTCAGTGACGCCGTCGTCAGCTATGTCGTCAACAGTGGTCCGCGGCCGGTGGCCGCGGCCACCCGCGCGCGGGTGCTCGATGCGATCCACGCCCTGAACTATCGCCCGAATGCGACGGCGCGGGCGCTGAGTCGGGGGATGTCGGATGTGTTCGGCATGCTCGTGGTCGACGCCCGCAACCCGTTCTTCGCGCAGCTGGTCTATGCCGCCAATCGCGAGAGCAGTGCGCACGGGCACTCGTTGATGACGGTATCGACCGGCGGCAGCCCGCTCAGTCTGGACGAGCAGGTGGACGAACTCGTGGCGCGGCGGGTGCGCGGGCTGATCAGCGTGCATGCGTTCACGCCGCGGCAGATCGAGCGGCTGCGTGGTCAGGGCATCCATGTCGTGGTCATCAACCAACCGGCGGCGACGCCCGGCATCCCGTCCGTGCGCGTCGACCTGCCCGCAGGCGCGCGCACCGCGGTCGAGCATCTGATCGGGCATGGGTATCGCCGGATCGGGTTCGTCGGGGCGGCGGAGTACCGCAGCGCGCGCGAGCACGGGTGGGCCGACGCGGTGAGCGCGGCCGGACTGCCGCTCGGACCGCGCGTGTTGACCGAGTACTCGCTGGACGGCGGGTACGACGCCGGGCTGCAGCTGCTGCAGTTGGAGCATCGACCCGATGCCGTGTTCGTCTCGTCCGATCAGATGTCGATGGGGCTGCTGGCGGCGGTGCATGCCGCGGGGCTGCGAGTGCCCGAGGACCTGGCCCTGGCCTCATTCGACGGTGTCACCGAATCCGCGTACCTGTGGCCCCCGCTGACGACAGTGCGCCAGCCGGTGGCCGAGATCACGGCCGCGGCCGTCGCAGCCCTGGTCGCGGACGATGACGATGTCGACGTGGTGCTTCCGACCGAGCTGGTCGTGCGCCGATCGTGCGGGTGCCCGCCTTGACACCGTTCGGCGTGCCGCCGAGTCAGGCTGTCAGCGCGGTCAGCAGTGCGGTGCCGACCGGGACGCCGAGGCCGGTGCAGGCATCCCACCCCGGCCCGGCCGAATACGCCCCGTTGTCGCCGGCGGTGATGTCGCGAAACCCGGCGGGTGCCTGGCCGGCGCTCACCCCCGCATAGACCGTCGGCTGCAGCAGCCCGAACGGCCGGCCCGCCGCCTGCGCGAGTCGGCAGATGAGCGCTGCCCACAGCGGGGCGACGGCACTCGTGCCGCCGTAGACCGCGGACTGCCCGTCCACCCGCACCTGGTATCCGGTCTGCGGGTCGGCGTCGCCCGCGACGTCGGGCACACCGCGGCCGGCGCCGCCGCCGCTGGTCGCCCGCACCGGCACCCCGACCGCGCTCTGCCACGCCGGCAGCGCGAACGCGTCGCTGACCCCGCCGCCGGTGGCTCCGCCGCTGGACCCGTCGTTCCACACCGCCTCGCCCGCCGGGTTCGGCAGGCTCGTGCCGCCGCAGCCGAGGGCGTGCGGGCTGGATGCCGGAAAGTCGACGTGCGGCGACCCGTCGGCGCCGCGGTCGCCGCTGCCGTTGTCGCCGGCGGCGACGGTCACCGTGACTCCGCGCAGCGCAGCGTCGGCGAGGGCCTGATCCATCGCGGTGCGCGCCTGCGGCGTCCACTGGTCTTCGCTCTGCCCCCAGCTGATGCTCATCGCCGTCGGGGCGGTGTCGGCCCGGTACGCCTCCGCGATCGCGTCGAGAAAACCGGCGTCTGTGTTGGGGGCGAAGTACACGAGGAATTCGGCGGCGGGGGCGAGCGCGCCGGCGACCTCGATGTCGAGCATCACCTCGCCGTCGCTGTTCGGATCCGTGCCAGGTGAGTTCGCGGCGCCGTCCACGCCGACCGCCGACACGGCCGGCAGCGGCACGCCGAGGCCGTCGAAGTAGGCGTGCAGGTCGTCGGTCGCATACCCGCCGCCGAGCTCGATGATGGCCAGGTGCTGCCCGGTGCCGTCGGTGCCGGGCGGAAAGCTGTAGGCCTCGCCGACCTGGATCGGCGTGTAGCTGATGGCCGCCGCATCGACCCGGCGGCTGTGCGCCCGCGCCTGCGGCCGGTCGTCGAGCCCGAGCACGGCCGTGACGATGCCGGCGAGTGCCGGCGGCAGGGCGATGTCGTCAGCGTGGTGGCGGAACGAATCCGCGCCCTGGTTCGAGCGCAGCAGATGTATTCCGAAAACGGAATTCATCGTCGCGGCGGTGCCGGAGACGCGGATGCGGCGGGTCGCGGCATCCACCTGCACGATATCGATGCCGGCGGCGCGCAACGTGCTCTGCACCGTCTCGATGTCAGCCGGATCGGCGCCGTACCGGTCGGCGAGCTGCCCTGCCGTCAGCAGCTGCGCGGCGGTGGCCGGCGCACCCGCGGCGGCGTCGGGCTCGGCCCGCCGGCGCAGCACGAGCGTGGCGGTGACCTGTTCGTCGTCGGGGAGCGGTCCGAGAAGCTGCGCGTCGAGACCGGTAGGACGCGAGCTGCCCGGCAGAGGGGTTCCTTCGTGACCTGTCATACCTTCATGGTGCACCTGTTGGGCGCGCGGCGGGGCGGTCTCTCGCGGCGCGTGAACCCGCCCCGGCGGCTTCGCGGTGCAGCTGGTCGATTCGGCGCTGGCCTCTTCCGGGTTGTACCAGCGCCGGCAGCTGTAGGCGGGCGGGGTGGCCGTTCAGCCGACCTCGCGCGTCTGGACGGGGAATGCGAGCCGGCGCAAGAGGTGGCTGAGCGTTCCGAACTCCTGCTCGCTCAGGTCGCCGAAGATGTGCGCACTGGCGGACTCGACCGCGACGCGGACGACCTCGTGGCCCGCTCGACCCTCATCCGTGGCGACGATGACGTTGGAACGGCGGTCGACGCTGTCGAGCTCGCGGCGCACCCATCCTCGCTCCTCGAGCTGGTCGACCACGGCGACGACCTGACTGGGGTGCAGCATGAGGAACTCGCCGAGCTGTCGCTGCGTCGGCCGCGTGTCGGACACGGCGAGCGCCAGTACGGCATAGGAGCGCGCGGTCAGGCGATGCTTCGTCATCTCGGTGTTGACCGCGGCCAGCGACAGCGTGTTGGTCCGCGCCAGCAGGAATGGGACGTCGTGGCCGACGATCGTCTCGGTGAGTGCGCTCGTGCGCCGGCGCCTCTTTGCGCTCTGTCCCATGGTTGATGCTCCTTGTGGTCGCTGCTTCCGACCGTATCGATCGTTCTCCGCGATACGGCAGAACACATCCTTGTGTTCTGATTCTAAATAATTTACAGTTTGAACTGTTTGATTGGATGCAAGGGAGCACCAGATGGGTCACATCAACGCACGAGCCGGCCGTCGCAGGGCGAAGTGGAAAGGCCGTTCAGCGCTTATCGGGGTCGTCGGCCTCGTCGCGGTGCTGCTCTCGGCGTGCAGCGGAGGCAACCCCGGGTCGCTCTCGGGCGGACTGTCCGCACAGAGTCAGTCGCCCGGTGAGCAGCCGTTCACCCTGGGGGCCGTGAGCTCGATCAGCAACCTGGTCTGGGAGTACGCGAAGGGCCAGGGGTACTACTCCGATCAGGGACTCGACCTGAAGATCGCGACCGCGGACTCCGGCCCCGCTCTGGTCACTGGAGTGATCAACGGAACCTACGACGTGTCGACCCTGGCCGCATTGCCGGCCCTCGTGGCGATCTCAAAGGGCGCCGACCTGCGCATCTTCAATGCGACGAGCGAGGTGGCGCCCCGTCACGGCACGTCCGGCGTGCTGGTCGCCGCCAAATCGTCGATCACGTCCTACAAGGATCTGGTGGGCAAGACCGTGGCCACCAACGCGCTGACCTCGCTGAACGTGCTCGTCACGAAGATGGCGGTCAAGGCGGCCGGTGGTGACCCGAGCGGCATCAAGTTCGTCGCGCTTCCGTTCAAGTCCTCGCTGCAGGCGGTGGCACAGGGGCAGGTCGACGCGGCCGTGGTGATCACGCCGTTCATCACCCAGGGCGAAGAAGCCGGGCTCCGCAATATCGGCGACCCGACCGCCGATGCGCTGCAGGAGGGCACCTCGTACAACGTCGTGATCACCTCCGGCAAGACCGCGCAGAACAAGGCCGCGGCCATCAAGGGGTTCAACCAGGCGAGTGACAAGGCCGTCGACAAGCTCGTGGCCGACCCCGACATGATCCGCTCGCTTGCGCAGACCGAGTCGATCGGCGTCAGCAAGAACGACGCCGAGAAGATGGACCTTCCCGACCTGTCGAGCAAGCCGGTGGACGTGGCGAAGCTGCAGGCGCTCGCTGACGCGGCCCAGCAGTATGGTTTCATCGCGTCGAAGCTCGACGTGTCGAAGTACGTCATCACCCCCTGAGCAGGACTCCTGCACAGACGCACAGCGTGCTCCGGCACGTGGTGGCATCACGAGGAAGTGAGAGAAGCACGATGACGCAATCCAGTGTGAATCCGACGACGCAGGTCCCGACGGTGCCGGCCGTCAGAGTGATGGGTCTGTCCAAGACCTACGGAAAGGGTCCGGCGGCGTTCCAGGCGATCGCCGACATCAGCTTCGAGGTCTATCCCGGTGAGATCGTGTGCATCATCGGTCCGTCCGGTGCCGGAAAGACGACCTTCCTCAAGTGCATGTGCGGGCTGCTGCAGGCGACATCGGGGGCCATCGAGTTCGAAGGCAAGCAGATCAGCGGCACGCCGGATCGACTGGCGCTGGTCTTCCAGGACTACGGCCGATCGTTGATGCCGTGGCTGAACGTCGAGCGCAATGTGCGACTGCCGCTGAAGGGCAAGCGTCTGAGCAAGGACGAGATGCGTCTCCGCGTCGACGACTCACTGCGCGCCGTCGGGCTGGAAGCGTCCGCGCACAAGTATCCGTGGCAGTTGTCGGGCGGTATGCAGCAGCGCGTGGCGATCGCGCGGGCCCTGGCATACCGCCCGCACGTCCTGCTCATGGACGAGCCGTTCGCCGCCGTCGACGCACAGACGCGGATGGACCTGGAAGACCTCGTCCTCAAGATCCGCGAAGAGTTCGGGATCACGATCCTGTTCGTCACGCACGACATCGAGGAGTCCATCTACCTCGGTGACCGTGTTGCGGTCCTGGGACCCGCGCCGACGCGCATCCGACGAGAGGTGACGATCGACCTGCCGGAGAATCGCAACCAGGTCGACACCAAGACGGAGCCTCAGTTCGGCGAGTACCGACGCGAGCTCATGTCGCTGCTGGACCGCCAGATCTCTTCCGAGCGCTCATGAGCACCGACACGGCGACGTTCGCCGCTACCGCCCTTCGGAAGAGCAGGGAACCGCTGTGGCGCCGCCGTCGCGTGCAGTTCGCCGCCGCGGTGGTCATCGACCTCATCCTCGTCTACGTCGTGTGGGAGGTGCTGTCCACCACCGGGGTGCTGCCCCAGCGGTTCTTCCCCGACGCGAACTCCGTCATCCACCGTCTCGGCCAGCTGCTGGCGTTGCCGGCGTTCTGGGCGGTCCTCGGTCAGACCCTGCAGTCGTGGGGGCTCGGTCTCATCATTGCAGGGGTTTCTGGCACGGTGTTCGGGATTCTGTTGGGCTCGAGCGATCGGGCGTACCGGTTCTTCCGGGTGATCATCGAGGTGCTGCGTCCGATTCCGCCGATCGTCATCCTGCCGCTCGCGCTGCTGCTGCTGGGCGTGACCCTGCAGATGAAGCTGCTGCTGATCGTGCAGGGCACGTTCTGGGTGGTGCTCCTGCAGGCGGTGTACGGGGTCCGCTCGGTGGACGCGATCACCCTCGACACCGCGCAGGTGTACGGCATCTCGAAGGTCCGGCGGTTCCTCACCATCCAGCTGCCCGGCTCGCTGCCGCTGATCGTCACCGGCATCCGCATCGCCGCGATCTTCGCGCTGATCGTCTCGATCGTCGCCGAGCTGGTCGGTGGCGCGCCGGGACTGGGCAACGAGATCCTGAAGGCGATGAGCACCGGCGACAACGAGACGATGTACGCCCTCATCCTGCTCACCGGCGTCCTCGGCGTCATCATCACCGCAGTGTTCAGCGGACTTGAGCGGATCGTCCTGTTCTGGCACCCCTCGCACCGGGAGGTCTCGCTGTGAACGGCGTCACGACCAAGACCTGGCGCGTCGTCTGGGAGTTGATCCTGCCGGTCGCGCTGGTCGTGATCTGGTGGTTCTGGTCGGCTGCCTCCACGAACATGTACTTCCCGCCTTTGGGAGACATCCTCGACTCCTTCGGGCGGACGTGGTTCGGCGACGGGTTCCTTCAGCACGTCGTGCCCAGTCTGCGCAACCTCATCATCGGCTACATGATCGGCTCTGTGATCGGGATCGTGCTCGGCGTCGCCATCGGCCGCGTCGGCTGGTTGCGCTGGCTGATGACGCCGATCGTCGAATATGCGCGTGCCCTGCCGCCGCCCGCACTGCTTCCCTTCGCGATCCTGCTCCTGGGCATCGGGCCCGAGATGCAGGTCGGGATCATCGTCTTCGGTGTGGTCTTCGTCGTGCTGCTGAACACGATCGACGGCACGCGCGGCGTTGAGCCGACCCTCGATGACGTGGCCACGGTCTACCAGATACCGCGCCGGTATCGGCTGACCGAGATGCTGCTGCCCGCCGCGTCGCCGCAGATCGTCGCGGGGCTGCGCACCGGCATCTCCCTCGCGGTGATCCTGATGGTCGTCAGCGAGATGACCGCCGCGACGCAGGGCATCGGCTTCTTCACCTTGCAAGCGCAGCAGAACTTCAACTTCACCGACATGTGGAGCGGCATGGTGCTGCTGGCGGTCATCGGCGTGCTGGCCAACCTGCTGTTCGCGTGGTTCGTCGAACGGCCGCTGCTGTTCTGGCAGGCGGGCGCGAACGCGAAGCGATGAGGGACCGGCCGCCCCGGCGTCACGCCGGGGGCGGCCTGGTCCTGCACCGTGCAGATTCCCTGAAGGAGGCAAACGTGCCGATCATCCCCGAAAGCGCGCAGGAGTACGCGCGCGGCTACGAGAGGTTCGCCGGCACGGCGGCCGAGCTGTCGTCGCAGTCGACGCCGGCGTGGACGGTGCCGCCGACCGCGGGCGAGGACGCGCCGAATGTGATCCTGATGCTCGTCGACGACATGGGCTTCAGCGACATCGCGCCGTTCGGCGGTGAGATCGACACCCCGCACCTGGACGCCGTCAGCGACGACGGGTACCGGCTGACGAACTACCGCACGGCGCCGATGTGCTCACCCGCGCGGGCGGCGCTGCTGACCGGTCTGAATCCGCATCGGGCCGGGTTCGCGACGGTGGCTCATGGGGATGCCGGCTATCCCGGCGCAACACTGCAGATCGCCGACGATGTGCCCACCATCGCGGAGTCGTTCCGCGCCGGCGGGTACGCCACGTTCCTGGTCGGCAAGTGGCACCTGACCAAGGAGTCGCTGCTCAATGATGCGGCCGACAAGTCCTCCTGGCCGTTGCAGCGCGGGTTCGACCGGTATTTCGGATCGATGGACGGGTTCACGACCCTGCATCAGCCGCACCGACTCGTGTCGGACAACAGTCCGCTGACGGTCGATGACTTTCCGGACGACTACTACCTCACCGACGACCTGACCGATCGCGCGCTCGGCATGATCAAGGCGCTGCGGGCGAGCGAGGGCCACAAGCCGTTCTTCCTCTATTTCGCGCACCAGGCCGTGCACGCCCCGCTGCAGGCCAAGCCCGGCGACCTCGACAAATACCGTGGCGCCTATCAGAGCGGATGGGATCACATCCGCGACATCCGGTTCCGCCGTCAGATTGAGCAGGGGCTGTTCCCGGAGGGGACGGAACCCGGTCCGCGCAACACCGCGCCGGGGGCCGAGGTCGCCGTCTGGGACGAGCTCACTCCCGAGCGGCAGGACCTGTTCGCCCGGTACATGGAGACGTATGCCGCGATGATCGACAACCTCGATCAGAACCTGGGCAGGCTCATCTCGCACCTCAAGCGCATCGGCGAGTACGAGAACACGATCATCGCGTTCACCTCGGACAACGGAGCGACCGGCGAGGGCGGCGCCGCCGGCACCAGAAGCTATTTCAGCCAGTTCGGTTTCCACGCCGACCTGCCCGAGCGGTGGCAGCGCGACGTGCCGCGCGACCCGGACCTGATCGGCGGACCGCGCGCCTTCGTCCACTATCCACGCGGGTGGGCGTATGCCTCGAACACGCCGTTCCGCTATTACAAGCGCGACACGTTCGAGGGCGGCGTCCACGCGCCGCTGCTGTTGAGCTGGCCTCGGGGCCTTCCGCGTCGCGCCTCCGATGATGGGCTGCGCGACCAGTTCGCGTATGTCACCGACCTGGGGCTGACGCTGCTGGATCTGGCCGGCGTACCGCGTCTGAGCCGGCGGAACGGGGTCGCAGCGAAGGAGGTCGACGGCGTCCCGTTCGCTCGGCTGCTGCGCGACCGCAGCGAGCCGTCGCCGCGGACCACCCAGTACTCCGAGATGGTCGGCAACCGCTCGCTGTACGACGGGCGGTGGAAGATCGTCACCCGCCACCTGCCGGGCACGGCGTTCACCGATACCGAGTGGGAGCTCTACGACATCGCCGCCGACCCGACCGAGAGGCACGACCTCGCGGCGCAGAATCCAGAGATCGTGCAGCAGATGGCCGCGCAGTGGAACCGCGAGGCATGGCACAACACCGTGTTCCCGCTCGACGACGACGGCACGACGCGCTCGTTCCGGCCGTCGACCGACCTCGTGTACGAGCAGCCGGTGACGCTGTACCCCGATACCCCGACACTGGAGCGGTACCGGTCCAGCAAGCTCATCCGTCTGCGTGACGTCGAGATCGCGGCACGCTTCTCGATGGCCGGTGAGGATGCCGGTGTCCTGGTCGCGCACGGGGATCAGGGCGGCGGCTACGTGCTCTTCATCGAGGACGGGCAGGTGTGCGTCAGCTACAACCAGTTCGGCGAGATGCAGCGGATCGCGGCACCCATCGGGCCGGGAACGCATGAGGTGGTCGTCCGGTTCACCTGCCGGCCCGAGCTCGCCTGGGACGTCGCGCTGATCGTGGACGGCCAGCAGCGCGCGCGGCTCGACGACCTGCTGCAGATGCTCGGCATGGCCCCGTTCACCGGCATCAGCGTCGGTGTCGACCGCGGGTCACCGGTTGACTGGAACCTGCACGAGCGATTCCGGTCGTTCCCCTTCACCGGCAGTGAATTGGAGGTCACCTACACGCCGGGGGAGCGGGCCGCCTACAATCCCGAAGTCATCAAGCAGGTCGAGCGGGTCGTCAACCGGATGTACGAATAGCGCGGCATCGCTCAGGGGCGCTCGGCCTACGCACTTCGATAGCTTGAGTGCATGATCCTTCCTCCGGCTGACCCGGTGTACTTGATTCTGGCGATCGCGGGCGGTCTGCTGACGCTCGTGGTCAGCCTGCTGCTTATTTACCTCGTGATCAGACTGGCGATCACACACGGGATGCTGGCTTACTCGCACCAGCTCGGGGAGGAGCGTCGCCTGCCCGTCCATCGTGAGTAGGAGGGTCCAGCTTCGGACGAACCTCATGCGTCGCCCCCGTTGCGCGAGTCGAAGTCGGGCTGCTGCTTGCGGATGAGCTGTGCAGCCGCTCTGCCGCATCCCGGTGCCCTCGCCCTCCCGCCGCCATCCGGCGTACCCTGAGCGAAAGCGGCGCTTGCGCCAGCGTGGAGGAGGTTGCCCATGGCCACGGTGAGCGTGCGGTACATCGTCGACGACGTCGACGCGGCGATCGCGTTCTATGTCGGCCGGCTCGGATTCGCCGAGGTGATGCATCCGGCCCCGTCGTTCGCGATGCTCACCCGCGGTGACCTGCGCCTGACGCTGAGCGCGCCGAGCGGGCAGGGCGGCGGCGGGCAGGCGATGCCCGACGGCACGGTGCCGCACCCCGGCGGGTGGAACCGGTTCGCACTCGAGGTCGACGACCTCGACGCGCTCGTGCACGAACTGCAGGCGGCTGGAGTGCGCTTTCGCAATGACATCGTGACCGGGGTGGGCGGGCGGCAGATCCTCGCCGAAGACCCCGCGGGCAACCCGGTCGAGCTGTTCGAGCCGAGCATCGCCGAGGCGCATCTGCAGCAGAACGGCGCGTGAGCGCCGGGGCGGCATGCCAGGGTCACCGCCCGTCCGCGGCATCCGTCACATGCTGGGGTTGTCGATCGCCCAGCGCCACGATCCGTCGGGCTGGCGCCGCGCGATCTCGGCGGTGACCCGGCCGTCCGACATCCGCGTCGAGGTCAGCGCCAGGTCGCCCGACAGCAGCACCGGCTGCAGCTGCGAGCCTTCCCCGCCCGGTGTGCGTTCGGTGAACACCTGGCGGAACACCTCGGCGATCGCCGTGTTGCCGCGGGTCTGCTCGCCCGGCGGCAGCGCCAGCACGGCGTCGGGCTCATAGAGCGACGCCAGCCCCGCATAGTCGCCGGCCTGCACGAACTGCACGAACAGACGCGGGATGTCTGCGGGGGTGGCTGCGGTCTCGCGTGCCTCATCGGTCGTCATGGGTGCCTCCGTGGGGAATGGATCCGGGGATGTTGCGGATGCTTTCAGCCTGCCACCGTCGGCGAGGGTGTGGGCGCGGATTCTCGGCCGGCAGCGCTGCACGGTGCATCAGCGCGGCACGTCGCGGGGCGCGAACTGGGCGAGGGCGGCGCTGTACCGCTCTGGCTGGTCGCGGGTCTCCGCGGTGACCAGCAGCGCGTGCGGCCCGATCGTGGGCCGGCATGTGGACACGACTTTGATGCCTGCGCGCGACTCGACCAGGCATGGGGGCGACCGCCACGACGCGTGAGAGGATGCTGGGCGAAGCCCTGGCGACGCCCGTCGCCGCAGCGAGGAGGATTGCCGCATGATCGCCCCCGTCGTTCTCGGTGAGAACCGTCCCACCCCGCGCCCCTACCGCGGCGGCGCGGCGATCGAGCGCTTCCGGCGCCTGGCCGACAGTGGCCAGGAGTGGCTGCCCGAAGACTTCGTGGCATCCACCGTCACCACGTTCGGATCCGCCGAGCAGGGCCTGACCGTCATCGACGGCATCACGCTGCGCGACCGCATCGCCGCCGACCCGGCCGAGTATCTCGGCGAGGCGCATCTGGCGGCCTTCGGCGCCGACACGAAGCTGCTCAGCAAACTCCTGCACACCGGCGACCGCATCTTCGTGCACGCGCACCCCGACGGCGCCTACGCGCAGCGCGAGCTGCACCTCGCCAACGGCAAGACCGAGGCGTGGATCATCCTCGACGTCGACGGCGGCCAGGGCAGTGCCTGGGTGGGTTTTCGCGACGATGTCGACGAGGCGACGCTGGCGACGTGGTTTCAGACGCAGGATGCCGCGACGATGCTCGGCGCCATGAACGAGATCACGCTGCGGCCCGGGGACGTGCTGTTCGTGCCGGCCGGCATCCCGCACTCCATCGGCGCGGGCATGCTGATCCTCGAGCTGCAGGAGCCCGCCGACCTGTCGATCATCCTCGAGTACGCGCCATACGAGCGGCTGACGAAGGCGGATTCGCTGCTCGGCCTCGACGAGGCCACCGCGCTGCGCGCCGTGACGCGCGCCGCCGTGAGCGCGGCTCAGATCGACGGATGGCTCGGCCGCGTGTCACCGGGATCGTTCCTGCCCGCGGCCGCCGCCGCGTTCTTCCGCGCCGAGGGCGTCGTCGTCACGGCGGGCCACGACGTCGAGCTCGCTGCGCAGTTCGCCGTGCTCGTGGTGACCGAGGGCGCGGGCGAACTCGCGTGGGACGGCGGGGTGCTGGCGGTGCGCGCCGGTGACACCGTGCTCATCCCGTTCGGCGCAGGAACGGTGCGGGTCTCGGGCGACCTCACGGCCGTTCGCGGGATGCCGCCGGCGGCCGGCTGATCACCGGGCGCTGCAATTCATCGCCCAGGCATGCTGCACACCGTCGGCTAGAGCCGCGTCGTGAGCTCACCACCACGCGGCGTGGGCGCGCGGGCTACCGGAACGCCTGCTCGCCGGTGAGGAGCTGCCCGAGCACCAGGGTGTGCATCTCGACGGTGCCTTCATAGGTCAGCACGGATTCGAGGTTGGCGGCGTGGCGGATGACCGGGTATTCGAGTGAGATGCCGTTGGCGCCGAGGATCGTGCGGGCGGTGCGGCAGATCTCGAGCGCCTCGCGCACATTGTTGAGCTTGCCGATCGAGACCTGCTCCGGGCGCAGCAGGCCGGCGTCCTTGCGGCGCCCGAGATGCACGGCCAGCAGGTACCCCTTGATGTACTCCAGCGACATGTCGGCGAGCTTCTGCTGGGTCAGCTGGAAGGCGCCGATGGGCCTGCCGAACTGCACGCGCTCGCGCGCGTACCGGCGGGCGGCCTCCAGACTCGAGCGCGCGGCGCCCAGCGCACCCCACACGATGCCGTACCGGGCTTCGTTCAGGCACGACAGCGGGCCTTTCATGCCGCGGGCCTCGGGCAGCATCGCCGATGCCGGCACCCGCACCCCGTCCAGGACGAGTTCGCCGGTGGCGGAGGCGCGCAGCGAGAGCTTGTGCCTGATCTCCGGTGCACTGAATCCGGGGCTGTCGGCGGGCACGATGAAACCGCGGATGCCGTCGTCGGTGCCGGCCCACACGATCGCGATGTCGGCGTACGGGGCGTTGGAGATCCACATCTTGCGGCCGTCGATCACCCAGTCGCCACCGTCCCGACGGGCGCGGGTGGTCATGCTGGCGGGGTCGGAGCCGGCGTCCGGTTCGGTCAGCCCGAAGCATCCGATCACCTCGCCCGCGGCCATGCGCGCAAGCCACTCCTGTTTCTGCTGCTCGGACCCCCAGAGCCAGATCGCGAACATCGCGAGCGATCCCTGCACCGATACGAGGGAACGCAGGCCGGAGTCGGTCGCCTCGAGCTCCAGGCAGGCGAGGCCGTACTGCGTGGCGGTCATGCCGGCGCAGCCATAGCCGTCCAGGTGCATGCCCAGCACGCCCAGCGCACCGAGCTCGCGGGTCAAGCCACGGATGTCAGGGATGCCGCCGGCCTCGAACCACTCCGCGATATGCGGTTCGACCCGCGCATCCAGCATCGCGCGCACCGCGGCGCGGACTTCTCGCTCCTCGTCGCTCAGAAGGTCGTCGAGGGCCGCGGGGTCGGCCGGGTCCGGCGCGGGCAAGGACATGGGATCGGTGTGACTCATCGGTGTTCCTCCTCGTGGGGCTCAGTGCGGACCGAACGATGCCGGCCGCTTCTCGCGCAGTGCGGCTTCGCCCTCCACGACATCCGGGCCGAGGAACCCGAGCATCTCATAGGCGGCAGCCTGGTCGAACAGCGGCATCGACTGGCGCAGCCAGCCGTTGAGCACGCGCTTCGTGAGCCGGATCGCCTGCTGGGGGCCCGTCGCCAGGCCGTCGGCGATGCGCAGCGCCTCGCCCAGCACCTGGGCACGGGGCAGGCAGCGACTGACCAGCCCGATGCGCTCGGCCTCGGCTCCGGTGATCATCTCACCGGTGAGCAGGTAGTAGCGCGCCTTCGCCAGCCCCGCCATCAGCGGCCAGACCAGCGCGGCGTGATCGCCGGCGGCCACCCCCAGCCGCACGTGTCCGTCGCCGATGCGGGCATCGTCGGCGCACACCGAGATGTCGGCCAGCAGCGCGACGACGGCGCCGGCGCCCACGGCGACGCCGTTGATGGCCGACACGATCGGCACCGGGCAGTCGGCCATCCCCTGCACGAGACGCGTCATCTCAGAGAGCATATTCCCGACCCGCTCGGACGAGCCGGCCAGACGCCGCACCATCGCCAGGTCGCCGCCGGCCGAGAACGCCTTGCCGGCGCCGGTGACCACGACCGCACGCACCGACTCATCGCGCGCGATGTCGTCCCACACCCGCGCGAGCTCGCCGTGCATGCCCTCGTCGGCGGCGTTGTACTTGTCGGGGTTGTTGAGTGTCACCAGCAGCACGCCGTGACCACGGCGCTCGAACAGCAGCTGCTGATACGACGAGAAGTCCATGGCATTCCTCATTTCATCGATTCGCGGTCGGGTCAGCTCATGCTCAGGCCGCCGCTGACCGACAGCGTCTGACCCGTGATGTAGGCGGCATCCGACGATGCCAGAAACGCGACCGCCGCCGCGATGTCTTCGGGCTGTGCGAGCCGGCGCAGCGGGATGGCCTTGATCAGCGCGTCGCGCAGGTGCTCGTTGCCGGCGGTGACGCCCGCGAACAGCGCGGTGTCGGTGGGCCCCGGCGACACGCAGTTGGCGGTCACGCCGTAGCGGGCGCTCTCGCGGGCGATCGTCTTGGTGAAGGCGATGACCCCGCCCTTGGCCGCGGCGTACACCGCCTCGCCCGACGAGCCCACCCGCCCGGCATCGGAGGCGATGTTCACGATGCGACCGCCCCCGGCCTCGTGCATGAGGGGCAGCACCGCCCGGCACGTGTTCAGCACGCCGAACAGGTCGATGTCGACGACCCGCCGCCAGTCGGCGCGGTCGGAGTCGACGAACGGCCCGGCCCGGTCCCACCCGGCGTCGTTGACGAGGACGTCGATGCGGCCGTATCGGCCGGCGACGTGCGCGACGACCTCGTCGACGGATGTCGGGTCGGTGACGTCCATGCGCACGCCGAGTCCGCCCGCACCCAGGTGCGACGCGGTGTCGCGCGCGGTGTCGAGGTTGAGGTCGGCGGCGACGACCTGCGCGCCGTCGTCGGCCAGGCGCAGTGCGATGGCACGACCGATGCCCTGCCCCGCGCCGGTGACGACGGCCACGGCATCCTGGAATCTTGACATGTCCTTCTCCTTTCGTGAGATCAGCGCGGCGTCGGCTCACGGCGCCGACGCGCGGCCGAGCAGCCCGCGGCTGATCACGAGCTTCGACGCCTGTGCCGTGCCGTCACCGATCTCGAGTCCGATCACGTCGCGCAGCCGCTGGCCGACCGCGTTCTCGGACGAGTACCCGGTGTGTCCGAACGTCAGCAGGCACTGGTGGATCACCTCGACGGCCAGCTTCGGCGCCCACAGTTTCGCCATCGCCGCCTCGGTGGTGTGCGCGAGCCCGGCGTCCTTGCGCCACAGCGCCTCGTAGCACAGCAGCCGCGCCCCGCGCACGCGGGTGGCCCCGTCGGCGAGCGGGAACGCGACGCCCTCGAACCGCCCGATCGGCTGCCCGAACGCCTCGCGCTCCCGCGCCCACTGGCACGCCTCGTCCAGCGACTGGGCCGCCGCCCCCAGGCAGGCCAGGCCGATCACGGCGCGCGAATAGTCGAAGCCCTGCATGACCGAGACGAACCCGTCGCCGGGCGCGCCGACGAGCCGGTCGGCGGGCGCGGGTGCGTGGTCGAAGTACAGCGACGCGCGCCCGATCGAGCGGCCTCCGAGGTCGTCGAAGCCGTCGCGGTGCACGTGGGCGTCGTCGAGATCGATGTAGAACGCGCTCACGCCGCGGGCGCCCTCGCCTCCGGTGCGCGCGAGCACGAGGGCGGTCGTGGCCGACATGCCCAGCGTGATCGACGTCTTCTCACCGGTGAGCGACCAGCCGTCGTCGCTGCGCTCGGCCCGCAGCCCCAGGTGGGCGGCATCGGTGCCGTGCTCGGGCTCGGTGACGCACAGCGCCGGCAGCGCGTCGCCGTGTGCGATCGGCGGCAGCCACGCCTGCTGCTGCGGGGCGGTCGCGTTGCGCAGCAGGATGTCACTGATCAGCGCCGTGTTCACGATGATGTACGCCGCATTGACGTCGGCCCGGCCGACCTCTTCGGCGGCGATGCCGGTGGCCACGGCGCCCGCCTGCTGACCGCCGAGTGCGACGGGGATTCGCAGGCCGGTAAGCCCCATGTCGGCCATGTCGCGCACGAGCTCCGGCCGCAGCGCGCCGGCGACGTCGTCGGCACGGTAGCGGGGTGCGAGCGTGCGCGTGGCGAAGTCGCGCAGAGCGGCGCGGTACTCCTCTTCATCGGCACTGAATCCGAAGTCCATCTCGCGCCTCCGGCGCCCCGCGGCGCCGCTGTCTTCTCACAGTCTACGACGAATATTGACTGGTAAGTAAAAGTTTGACGGAGTTGTAGAATCCATCATGGGATGCCGCAGCCGCCGCATCCCGCACGCGACATCACGTGACGCACGGGTGACCCGCAGAATGCGCCGTGCTGTGCGAGGAGGACCGATGACTACCGCCCGACAGGCACAGGCTCCGGCATCCCCCCGCATCGCCCGCAAGCGCAGCCGGCGGCGCGCCGAGATCCTCGCGGTCGCCGCCGAACTGTTCGCCGAGCGCGGATACGACGCCGTCGCGCTCGATGACGTGGCCGCCCGCCTCGATGTCACGAAGGCGTCGCTGTACTACTACTTCAGCGGCAAGGACGAACTGGCCACCGCCGCGATCGAAGCGCTCGGTGACGAGTGGATGACCCGGCTGGAGCGCCTGGGCGCCGCGCATGACGGGCCCGCCTCCGCGCGCCTGCGCGCGCTCGTGCACGAGAACATCACGATCGCCGTCACCGAGCATCCGCATGCGCTGCGCATGTTCGTCGCGCCGCGCGCGTGGCCGCAGCCGCAGGCCGAGCGCATCCACCGGCTGCGCCGGCGCCACGATGCCATCTTCCGCTCCGTGATCGAGCAGGGGGTCGCGACGGGCGAGTTCAGTGTGATCTCGGTCGACATCGCTCTGCAGTGCATGCACGCGGCCATGACCCAGGCCCCGGTCTGGTGCACGCCGCTGGCTGTGCGCACCCGCGCCCGAGCGATCGACCAGCTGTGCGACACACTGATGCTGCTGATGGGACCCGCCGGCCGCGCGGCGGTAGCCGCGCACGTCGGGCTCGGGGATCAGCGCCGCTGCGGCGGGACCTCCAGCGGGGTGAGTGCGCCCCCGCCCAATGCGAGATGAGCGCGTCGAGTTCGTCCTGGTGCTCGCCCCGGGCGATGTGGTCGACGCGCGCGATGACCAGGCCCGGATTCGTCTGCCAGAGCGTCTCGGGTGCGAGGCCGAGATGCTCGAGCGTGCCGGGCCGGAAGTTCTCCACGAGCACATCCGCATCGTCGATCAGGCTGTGCGCGGTCGCCAGATCCGACGGATTCTTGAGGTCCAGCGTGACCAGGCGCTTGCCCCGGGACTGGACCGCCCACCACAGCAGTCCTCCGTCGTCAGAAACGATCTACTTGATTGTCTCCCGCGGAGCGCGGCGGCCGTTGGTCATTCGGATGCCACTGGTGGCCGGCTGATCGGCGTTCTGCCGGCCGGTGTCGGGCCCCGCGTCAGCTCGAGCCACTCCATGCGGCCGGCACGATCGTCCACACCACCTCGGTGACGTCGGCAGCCGTGTTGCGCCACGTGTGCGGTTCGTGCCCGTTGAAGGTCAGTGTGTCGCCGGTGTCGAGGGTGACATCGTGGGTCGAGAAGACCAGGGTGATCTGGCCCGTGATGACATGCAGCACCTCGACGTCGCAGTTGATCGTGTAAAGCTCGGTGCCGCCGTCGGCCCCCTCGGCGAGGCTCGACCGAACGCACTGCACTCTCGACTGAGTACGGGGTGTGATGAGCCGCTCGCTCGCTCCGCGTCCACCCAGGTTGATGCGAGGCGCATCGGCGAGGTGTACGACGTCAGTGTCGATCTCCTCGAACAACGAGCCGATCGACAGGGAGAGCACCTCGCAAAGTGAGACCAGGGTGGCGACGCTCGGTGAGGTCTCATCGCGTTCGATGCGGCTGAGGAATCCGCTGTTCAGCCCGGTAGCCTGCGCGACCTGTGCGATGGTCAGGCTCTGCGCCTGTCGGCTGGCGCGCAAGCGTGCGCCGAGTCGAATCGGCGTCGTCGACGGAGCTGGCGGTAGCGGCCTCATCCTGTCCTCCCTGATCAGTATTGACCTGAAGCAATGACTCTTGACAGTCGTGCGAGATAAGACGAGACTATCGATCACAAGTTGTCTGAGAGACATCAATTCATGTTTCACAAGCAATAATATCCTCTACGGAGAGAGAGCAGTCATGGTCGACCACGTGCCGTTGGGGCCGCCGGATGCGAGCCTGAACCCGCGTTACGCGGGATTCGCCACGTTTGCACGCCTGCCGCGGTTGGACGAGGTTTCGCGCGCCGATATCGCGTTCGTGGGCGTTCCGTTCGACAGCGGCGTGAGCTTTCGGCCGGGCGCCCGCTTCGGTCCGTCGCACATCCGCGAGTCGTCTCGACTGCTGCGTCCGTACAATCCCGCTCAAGATGTATCGCCGTTCGCCGGCCAGCAAGTCGTGGATGCCGGAGACGTCATTGCGAACCCGTTCAACATCCTCGAAGCGGTCGACCAGATTGAGCACGCAGCACTGGCTCTCACCGAGCAGGGCACGCGGCTCATCACGCTCGGAGGCGACCACACGATTGCGCTCCCCCTGCTGCGGGCGGCTGCGCAGCGGGCTCAGCAGCCTGTCGCCGTCCTTCACTTCGATGCGCATCTGGATACCTGGGATACCTACTTCGGAGCCCCCATCACGCACGGCACACCGTTCCGGCGCGCGTCGGAAGAGGGGCTCATCGATCTGACAGCCAGCACTCATGTCGGCACTCGCGGCCCCTTGTATACGACGGAGGATCTGCGCGACGACGAACGGCTCGGTTTCGCCATCATCTCGAGCGTCGAGATTCAGGACGAGGGGTTGCCTTCCGCCATCCGGCGGATGCTCACGCGCCTGGGCGACCGCCCCGTCTACCTGTCTGTCGACGTCGACGTCATGGACCCCGCCCATGCGCCCGGCACGGGTACGCCTGAAGCCGGCGGCATGACCAGTCGTGAGCTGCTCTCGATGATCCGCGCGCTGCGCGCCGTGAACCTGGTCGGCGCCGACATCGTCGAGGTCGCGCCGGCGTATGACCACGCCCAGATCACCGGCATTGCCGCGGCCCACGTGGGCTACGAGATCCTGTCCGCCATGACACCCAAACCTGAGTAAGCCTCAGTACCGACATACGAAGAATGAGGAGAAGTCAAGGATGCCTTCCACTAAGCAGAGCCGGCGAGGCGAGCCGGTGATCGAGCAGCACTCGATCGACTACATCCCGCATGCCGAGCGTCACGGAAAGGTCTGGCACCAAGGGCCGTTCTGGTTCACCGGCAACTTCGTCGTCGTCACCATGGTGACGGGGTTCGTCGGCCCGGCTATGGGTCTCAGCGTATGGTTCAGCGTCCTGGCCGTCGTGTTGGGTGCGTGTTTCGGCACGTTCTTCATGGCCTTTCACGCGAATCAGGGCCCTCGAATGGGGCTGCCGCAGATGATCCAGTCGCGGGCGCAGTTCGGCAGCCGGGGTGCGATCGTGCCGTTCGCCGCGACGGTGTTCGTCTACGTGGGCTTCATCGTCTTCGACACGATCCTGGCAACACAGGGCATCAACGTGTTCCCCGAGGCCAAGGCGTTCTGGTATCCCTTGCTCATCATCGTGTCGATCGTGATCGCTGTGGTCGGGCACGATCTGCTCCACTTCATTCAGCGGTGGCTGACATATGCGCTGGTCGTCGTGTTCGCAATCGTGACGATCGTCGCGATCGTCCACTTCTCCACTGCGCCTGTCGCGCAGGGGGCCGCGGTGGCGACGGCCGGCTGGAGCCTGGTGGCTTTTCTCGTGCAGTTCTCCCTGGCGGCGGGCTACAACATCAGCTATGCCGTCTATGTCTCCGACTACACGCGGTATCTTCCAGCGAACGCCTCGGCTCCGAAGCTGATCACGTCGGTGTACATCGGCGCGGCGTTCTCCGCCGTGTGGCTCATGTCATTGGGTGCGCTGCTGGCCAGCTATATCCCTGATGCCGATCCGATCAACTCCCTGCGAAGCGTCGGGGACATCTTCTTCCCGGGGTTCGGTACTATCGCGGTCATCGTGGCTGTCTTGGCACTCGTGTCGATCATGGGAGTCAACGCATACGGTGCGATGCTCACCGGTTCGACAGCCGTCGATGCGTTCCGCAAGGTCCGTCCGACCGTTCGGCTGCGCGTGATCGGTTTGATTGTGGTCGGCCTCGTCGCTCTGATCGTGGCGCTGCTGATCCCCGACAACTATCTGAACAGCTTCAACAGCTTCGTGCTCCTGATGCTGTACTTCCTGGTTCCGTGGACGGCAGTCAACCTTGTGGACTTCTACTTCGTCCGGCACGGAAAATATGCGATCGCCGAGATCCTCAAACCTGGCGGCTACTACGGCCACTGGGCATGGCGAGGCGTGGTTGCATACTCCGTTGGCTTCCTGGTGATGATTCCGTTCTTCTCGCTGAGCTTCTTCGTAGGGCCCATGGCGCAACTGCTGGGCGGTGCGGACTTCTCGTTCGCCATCGGCCTGGTCGTCTCGGGTGGCTTGTACCTGCTGTTCTCGCGAAGCATGGATGCGAAGGCCGAGGCGGCGGCGCGTGCCGCCAGCAACTTGGAACTGGAGGGAACAGAGGCGGAGCTGCAATGACCACCGTCGCCGTCTGCCAGATCGCTCCCGTCCTTGGGGACAAGATCGCAACCCGGGGCCGCATCCACGGAGCGGTGCGTGAGGCCGTCGCAGGTGGCGCGTCGATCATCGTGCTGCCAGAACTGATCGCACCCGGCTATATGTTCCGTGATCGAGATGAGTTGATGGCCGCGGCAGAACCGTCCGACGGCCCTACGGCCCACGACTGGTGCAGGCTGGCGACCGAGCATCAGGTGATGATCATCGGCGGCATGGCGGAGCGGGCGGGTGACGTCGTGTACAACTCGGCCCTGATGGTGGATGAGGCCGGAGTGCGTGCCGTCTACCGCAAGGCGCATCTGTGGAATCACGAGAAGACGGTCGGGTTTCACGCGGGATCTGAGCAGCCGCCCGTCATTGACACACCGTTCGGCCGCATCGGCATGATGATCTGCTACGACCTCGAGTTTCCCGAGTGGGTGCGTCTGGTCGCGCTGGACGGCGCCGATCTGCTGTGTGCCCCGGCGAACTGGCCGCAGTACCCGCGGCCGGACGGTGAGCGACCGGGCGAGGTCGTCAGGGTGCAGGCCGACGCGGCGGTGAATCGGATGTTCGTCGCGGTCGCTGACCGAACGGGGCTGGAGCGAGGGCAGGACTGGGTCGGCGGCAGCGTGATCGTCGACCCCGATGGTTATCCGGTGACGCGCCTCGCTCTGGGCGGACCCGCGGTCCTGACCGCGGACCTTGATCTGAGTAAGGCCCGCAACAAGTCCATCAGCGAAGAGAACGACGTCCTCGCTGACCGCCGCCCCACTCTGTATTCGAGGATTGCGCAGTGAGCGTCGATGAAGACGGGCCCGATCGAGCCGTGTGGTCGGCGTCGTCGTCGGCATCGGTGAGGTCCTGCCGCGCAGCGTCTCGGTGCGCGCGCAGCGGAACGGGTGACCGCCACGATCAAGAACCGGCCGCCCGACCGGGCATCGGCCACAGGTCGAGGAAGTCGCCGAGCCAGGTGCGCACTTGGGCGAGGCATCCGGCGTCGACATGCCCCGCGATGCCGGTGAGACGGTGCCGGCTGAGCGTTCGTGGTTGTTCCGTCATGATCCAGGACGCCCGCTCGAGGCCCGAGTGACCCGTCACTGCGACGTGGTTGGGCCAGTTCCGATCGACGGTGGTGATCGGGAGCACGATGGCCAGTGTCGTCGCGGCGTCGAGGTGTCCCGCTGACGAGATCACCAGTACCGGACGGTGACCGCCCTGCTCTCGCCCGCGGATCGGATCCAGGCTCGCCCACGCGATCGTTCCCGGCGCCAGCGCCAAGTCAAGCATGCGTCGCGTCGGTCAGCTCCACCGATTCCCACTGGCGGGTCTCTGCGAGGTAGTCGTCGACCACATCTGCCGGCGCGGCACCCATCGCCTGCTTGGCTGCTGCAAGGCGATCATCCCGGTCGGCGAGATCGGCCAGGATCGCAAGGTGTGCGCCGAGCGTAAGGCCGGCACGGGATGCCTGAGCCTTCAACCGGTCACGGAGTTCGTCACTGACCTTGATCGTCGTTGTCATACTCCTAGTATACCGACGCTCTCCGGTTGCGAGTGGGGACAGACTTTCCGCAGCCCTGGATCGTGGACGGATGAGCAGCGGTAGGCCGCAATCAGGTGGTGGTCCAGATTGGCATCCGTGTTCCAACAGCAGGAGCCTCGACGTCACCGCGCAGCGAATTCCGCAAACCGCTCTGCGAGCCGGTCCTGCGCGGGCCGCTCGTTACGCCGCTCCGGCAGCTGGATCTGTCGCCCATGCATGTCTTGCAGCCCGTGCCGCAGCATCGGTCCGTCGACCTCGTGCAGCAGCGCCGAGTTGATGCGCACTTCGAAGTCCGGCGTGATGCCCATGAGGTTCCGGTCGTACGCCGCGTGGTGGATCTTGCACATCGCCAAGCCGTTGGTCACGTGGGCAACGCCCTGCTCTGACGCATCGGGGATGATGTGCGCAGCATCCAACAGTTCTGAATGGCGAAGCGCGCACACCGTGCACGACCCGTCGTACGCGTGCAGCACGCGGGCACGGAAGATCGGCTGATGCAGGCGCGTCTGCACGAGCCGGTCGGCATAGCGCTTCTGCGCGATCGTGTAGCTGGCGGGGTCACCGAGCACAGCGAGCCCCTCATCAAGGGGAAAGCGCACCACGCGCTCGACAGGGTCGTTCTCCGCGATGTAGATCGGGTAGTACGGCAGGTAGTAGCCCTCGCGTACCGCGCTGAAATAGACGATCGGATCCTGAGCCTCGAACGCGCGAATCAACTTGACGTTGTCGCCGCCCTCGCCGGCGCGATAGTGATATTTGACCCAGCCGTCGTCGCTCTCGTAGTCCTCGTACTGGTTCTTCTTCCAGCCCGACATGATCGACAGCGTCGACGAGAAGTCGGCTGGATTCCGGATGCCTTTGCCTCGGTCGAGCAACGGAATGCGCTCGCCGTGATAGGCGTATGAGCGAAGAACCGTGTGATGGATCTCGTACCCACCGTGGCCGATGAAGACGTCATCGAGCCAGCGGAAGACGTCCTTCCGGATCGCCGCTTGTTCTGCTGCACTGCGCATTCGTGCCACGGTTCGATCATGGCCTAGCTAACAAATGGACGGGCGCCCATCTAACGATTAGTCGGAGCTCTGGCCAACAAATCGACGAACAGGAGCGCACGACCTCGGTTCGCAGCCAGGCTTCGATCGCCTCGTCACGGGCGAACAGCGTGCGCAGACGGAAGTGCCTTCTTCACTCTGCCCGCGGGGTCAAATCGATCCGCATCCAGTCGATGTCGTCGTCGCGCTCGCCGATGTAGCGCAGCAGGTCCTCCTGCCGCGGCTGGCCCACGACCAGCCGATACGCGCCGACGGTGCGCTGCAGCCGCTCAAGCTGCGCCGACTCGCGGCTCGGTAGACATCCGTCGATGCGGTGCTGCAGCACCACACGCCAACAGTCGTCGTCGCTTGCGCGCGGCAGAGTGATCATCTCGGGCCGGTTGAACAGCAACCGCAACCCGCCCGCGACGTCGAGTTCGCGACGCAGTTCGTCGTGTTCGTGATTACCGAGGGCCGAGGTGAACTCGTGTGGGATGGCGGCGCACGGGCGATGCGCGCCGGTGGTGACACCGTCCTCATCGGTGACACCGTCGTCATCCCGTTCGCCGCTGGGACGGTGCGCGCGCCCGGCGAGCGCGCCGGGCGATACGCTCACACCACAGTCGTCGGCAGAACGTAGCGCTCGCCGTGCCAGAGCTCGCCCTGCACGAGTCGCGACGCGACCTCGGCGAGCATCGTCATGCCGGCCACCGAATCGGCGTCGGTGCTGTCTTCCTTCTCGTTGTGTGAGATGCCTTCGATGCTGGGTATGAACAGCATGACGGTGGGGACGACATCCTTCATGTTCGTCGAGTCGTGCCCGGCAACGGTGAGGATGCGGGATGCCGGCAGCCCGGCCGCTTCGGCAGCGGAAGTCGCAAGTGCTACCCCCGCAGGCGTGTACGAGCGCAGGCCCCACTCGTGAGTGAGGGTCCGCTCGATCGTCACTCGGGCTGTCGTCTCGATGCGCGCGAACTCCTCCTCAAGCAAGCGGTTGGCTTCCTCCAGCACGGCTTCGTCCGCGGATCGCAGGTCAAGGTTGAACTCCGCGAACCGCGCGATCGTGACGGGAGAGTTGGGCAGTACGCGCATCGTCGACACGGCCGTATGCAGCTTTCCGGCCGCGACACGGTTGGTTAATTCACGGGCCGCGACGACAGTCAGCGCCGCACCGTACAGGGCGTCGTGCCGATCGGCCATGATGGTGGCGCCAGTGTGCGCCTGGTCGCCGTGCACGCGTACGACATACTTGCTGGCCGCCCAGGTGCCGTCGACGAGACCGATGGTCGCGCCGGAGTCTTCGAGGATGCGCCCTTGCTCGATGTGGATCTCCGCGTAGTTCCCGACCTCGAGCGGGGACTCGAATGTGGCGTCGGGTGTCAGGGCTTCGGCGACCGTGATCCCCGCCGCATCAGTGATGGTCAGCGCGTCTGCGAGCGCCAACTTTCCGGTTGCCACCGAGCTGCCCATCATGCTTGGCGAGAATCGGCTGCCTTCTTCGTTGAACCAATCCACGACCGCGACGTTCACGGTCGGGACGATCTCATCCATCGCGACTCGGTCGGCCACGGCACGGGCGGCATGCCCCGCTGCGAGCACACCATACGCGCCGTCGAATCGCCCTGCGAGCGGCTGGGAGTCGAGGTGGGACCCGAGTAGCACGTAGGGCGCCCCGGGCACGAAGCAGTGCAGGCCGAAGACGTTCCCGATCTGGTCTATGCGCACGTCGAAACCGTTGGCCTCGAGCCATCCCGACCACCAGGCGCGGGATTCGTGGTCGGCGACCGTCGCCGCTTCGCGGTCGACCCCGCCGCCGGCGCTTCTGCCGATCAGCGAGAGCGCGGCGAAGTCCCGGAGGAATCTCGCGCCGTCCACGTCGGCTGTTGACTGGGCCCCCGTGGGGTCACCGTCGGTGTTCATTGTTTTCCTCTCATGGTCGTGCGCGGCGCCTGCCGGCGGCTTCATCGCCTCACCGGCTGCTCGGCCGTGAAGGTGCATTCGCCGCCGACCCAGGTGCTCAGCACCCCGATTTGGCCGATGGTGTTGGTCGGCACCTCGCGTGGGTCATCGGACAACACCACGAAGTCCGCGAGCATCCCAGGGGCAAGGTGGCCCTTGCGGGCAGCCCACCCCGTCGCACGTGCCGAGCCGGTTGTGTACGCGGAGAGCGCCTGATCGACGCTGATGCGTTCGTCAGGCCCGTAGGCCCGGCCGGTCTGCGTCGTGCGTTCGACGAACGCCTGGATGACGCGCAATGGCGCGCCTTCGGCGACCGGACGGTCGCTGCTGCCGGGGAGGGTGATTCCGGCGCGCAGGACGGACGCCGCGGGGTAGGACAAGAGCGTCCGTCTGTCTCCGAGCTTCTCGGCCATGCCGTCGCCGTACGCCGCGATGAACATCGGCTGTGGGACCAGCGCCGCCCCGAGACTCTTGATGCGCGGCAGCTGCTCGGGCCGGACGACGCCCCCGTGCTCGATGCGGTGCGGCATCGGCGGTGTGCGATGTGATTCCGCCGTGGCGCGCTCCAGCATGTCGAGCGCGAGATCGAGACCGCGGTCGCCGATCGCGTGCGTGGCGATGGCCCACCCGGCGTGCACCGCCCCGGTGATCGTCGCGGTCATGGCGTCGGGGTCGCCCTGAAGGTAGCCATGACCCGTGTCATGCCCGCAATACGGCTCGGTCACGGCCGCGGTGCCGCCCAGCAGTGACCCGTCGACGAACAGCTTCATGGGCCCGATCTGCAGCCGGTCATCGCCGAGGCCGCAGCGGATGCCGGCGTCGAGTCCGGTGAACGGCCCTTCGGTGCGGTGCCCATGGACCGGGTGGAGCACGTCCGAGGTGATCATCGCCTGGATGCGTGTGGAGAGCATTCCATGTTCGTGGGCGTCCTGATAGGCGGCGAACTCGCGAGGGCTGTGGCCGATCCAGCCCCCGCCGACCCCGGCATCCGTCACCGACGTCAGACCCTGACGCGCATACGCGGTGGTCGCGCGGTCGAGCGCCCGCGATATCTCGAGCAGGGGGTCGGGCTGCAGTACGTCTTGCACGGGCCGCATCGCGTTCTCCTCCAGGAGCCCGGTCGCGCGCCCCTCGTCATCGGTGGCGATGACACCGCCGTCGATGCGTGCATGCGGGTAGCGCCCGATGCCGACGGCCTCCAACCCCACGCCGTTCACCGTGTAGGCGTGGCCGGAGGCGTGCTTGATCAGCAGCGGCCGGCCGTGCGCCGCACGGTCGAGGGCGTCCAGTTCGAGCGGGGCGTCGAGGGCCAGTGGATCGAAGCCGGCTGCGATGAGCCAGGCCGAGGCATCCGAGTCGTCACCGGACGCCTGTGTGACCTTCTCGTACACCTGTGAGCGGTCGGTTGCACCGGTGAGATCGGTTTCGGACAGAGTCTGTCCGTACCAGACGCTGTGCGCGTGGGCGTCGTTGAAGCCGGCCATCAGGAAGGCGCCGCGCCCATTCACCTCGGTGTCGGCGGTCATACCGTCGAGCTGCTCGTCGAAGCCCACGACCACTCCCTGCCACACGCCGACGGCGCTCGCGACCGGCCGCTGCGACCACCCGGTACGGATGCGCGCGTGGGAGAAGATCAGATCGATGTGCATGGGACCGCCTGGCTTCGTGTAGTGCCCTTATCGGCACCGCACATCCATTACATCTGTGCTGGTTCACACGTACAATGGACTTTCGCCGCGCAACACGGCGGCGCGATTGTGGAATTGTCCAATCCGAGGGCCGAAGAGGACGCCGCCATGGGCACGGATGCCGCAGAATGGACCCGCCTGATCGACCGGCTCGACGAGGCGATCCCGCGGGTGGCCGAGGACTTCCTCACAGAGTTCGCCGCACGCAGCCTCTACCCAGCTGGCGCCGTCTCCGGGGAGGACCTCCGGGCCACCGCCGAACAGACGCTGCGGATGCTCGTGCACCGGCTCGACGACCGGGGCTCGAGCCCGGCCGCGACCGACCTGGTGCATTCCCTGGGAGAGCGCCGCGCACGTCAAGGCGTCCCGCTCGATACGCTGACCGAAGCCGTGCGGCTGGACCTGCTGGTGATCTGGCGATGGCTGCGGGAGCTCGCCGGCGACAAGTACACGGTGCTGGTCGCGGATCGGTTCGAGGTCATCTTCGAAGTGCTCGATCGGTATGTGCTGGAAGTGCAGACGTCGTTCTTGCGTGAGCAGGCAGCGTTGGAGCGCGATTCACGCCGGGCGACGGAGCGAGATCTGTCGCGGTTGTTCAGCAGCATCCCTCCGGCGGCATCTGTCGTGGAGCGCGCCGCGTTGGCCACGGGGATCGACGCAACACAGCGGCTCGATCTGGCCGTTTTCGACGAGCAGAAGTCCGGGGAGGCCCTGCAGCGACTCGAACATGCCATCACTGCCGGCGCGGTGTGCACCTACACATATGACGGAGCGCTGTGCGCATTCTGGCGCCACGGCGCACCGTCGTTCGACGCGGCGTCGATCCATCCTGTCGGCGGCCTGCTCGTGAAGGAGTTGGACGGGCTCGCGCAGCTGCCCCTCGTGGCGCGTACGCTGCGTGATGCGCTGCATGCCCTCGGCCCCGTCGAGGTGCTCACCCCGTTCACATCGGCCTGGCCTGCCGTCGTCGCGGACCACATCATGACGATCATGCCCTCGTTCATTCCCTCAGCCCTCGCGGGTCTCGACGGCACCGGAGTGTATGAACGGGAACGGCTGGTGACGACAGTGCGCTCGTACATGCAGACCGGGTCGATCAAAGAGACGGCAGAAGCGGTCTTCTGTCATCGGAACACAGTGGTGAACCGGCTGAGCACGTTCACACGGCTCACGGGGCTCGATGTCACCGTGCCAGAGCAGGCGGCGCTGGCTGTGGTGGCGCTGCAGACGGTCCACGTCTGACGTCACAGTCGTAGGTATTGTGCAATTGTCGATTCTAGATGCCAGATAGCGCGTTTAATCGCCATTGAAGGTGGGCGAATGTTGCGTCACGATTGATCCGGCGCGACAGTCTCGTTGCGTCGGATCTGGACGAAGGAGCCCCCATGCCCGCTGAACGCGACGACGCGATCGGCCAGGTGACGACCGAAACCGGCACGGTCGTCCACATCACGCCCAAGGAATTGCGGCACATCGCGGCCGCGGCGTTCGTGGGTACTGCTCTTGAGTGGTACGACTACTTCCTGTTCGGTACAGCAGCTGCGATCGTCTTCAACAGACTGTTCTTCTCGGCGCTGAATCCGACGGCCGCGGTGCTGGCCGCGTTGGCGACGTTCGGGGTCGGCTTCGCCGCGCGGCCCGTCGGGGCATTCCTGTTCGGCATCATCGGCGACCGAGTCGGACGCCGGCCGACGCTGATCATGACGATCATCTTCATCGGCACCGCTACTGGCCTGATCGGTGTCCTTCCCACCTACACGGATGTCGGGATCCTCGCGCCCAGTCTGCTGGTGCTGTTGCGGTTGTTCCAGGGCATCGCCGTCGGCGGTGAGTGGGGCGGTGCGACCACGATCGCGATCGAGCACGCGCCGGCGAAGCGTCGGGCCCGTTATGCCGCGCTCGTCCAGGTCGGTTCGCCCGCAGGAACGCTGCTGTCGTCGGGTGTGTTCGCGCTGGTGCTGCTGCTCCCGCCGGAGGTCTTCGACGCGTGGGGATGGCGGCTGGCGTTCCTCGCCGCGTTCCCGATGCTGCTGGTAGCGCTCTGGATTCGGCTCAAGGTCGAGGAGTCGCCGGTGTTCAAGGAACTTGTGCGGCTGGACAAGCGCGCGAAGGTCCCGGCGCTCGATGTGTTCACGAAGTCCTGGCGCCGGCTGATCGTCGCGGTCGCGGCGGCGTTCCTCGGTGTCGGCGGCTTCTATGTGATGAACACGTTCGTGGTCAGCTACGTGACCAACACCCTCAGCGGCGACCGGCAGATCGTCGTCAACGCGACGCTGATCGCGGCCGTAGTGCAGATCGGCGTGATCCTGCTGTTCGGCCGGGTCGCCGAGAAGATCGGCCCCGGACGCGTCACGTTCTGGGGCGGCCTCGCCACTGCGGTGGCCGCGTGGCCGCTGTTCGCGCTGATCGACACGAACTCGCCGGTGGCAATCACGGTCGCCGTCGCGCTGGGCATTGGGCTGTTGACCATCACCTACGCCGTCACCGGCGCACTGCTGACTGAGCTCTTTCCACCCGAGCAGCGTTACTCCGGTGTCTCGCTCGGCTACAACATCGCGGGGGCGCTCTCCGGGTTCCTGCCATTCCTCGCCACCTGGTTGATCAACGCCAGCGGCACGACCGCATCGTGGCCCGCCGTCGTGATCCTGGTGGTCATCTCGCTGATCACCGCGGTAGGCGGAATCGTGGGTGAGCGCCTGCGGGTGAAGGACCAGGCCATCGTCTTCGAGGGGTGAGGGCGCGCTCTGAGCCGGCCGACTGACCGTCGTCGGCCGCGTCGGCCCAGGCGTCAACCTACTGGGATCGGTGTCGTCGGCCGGGCGCCCGCCGACTGATGGTCTTCAGCCGGGGGCTCCCATACCCTGGCCTCTCTGTCGATGAGCAATCGTTACCCGATGGGTAGCTTCTGCCCACAACTGCTCACTTTTCGAACGCCGAAAACGCCGATAAGTCGAGCGCCGCCGACACGCGCTTCCTCGAGTACGGCTTCGCCGGCGGCCCGCAGGTCGAGATTGAACTCCGCGAACGCTGCGACCGTGACGAGATGCACTCGCATCATCGAAACACGCGCGCGGCACCAGGCTGTCGACTAGGTCGCAATCGCCATCCACGTGCCTGCCACGACGATGCTCGCGAAGGCCGCGCCGACCACCGACCAGGCTACGACACGAGGCCAGTCCACCCAGCGTCGGGCGGGCGAGGTGTTGCCGAAACTTGCGGCGTCGGACCACGCCACGAACTCATCGAATCGCATGGTGACGCGCGGTGCTTGGGCACGCTCTCGTCGTGTCTCATTTGCCGCCGGCTTGGTGCCGGGCGCCTGCCCGGGGTCAGTGGTCAGCGGATCTGACATCGGGGAAGTCTGAGTTGGCTGTGCGCGGAATGGTCCCGGTCGGTCTGCTGAGCGCCGTGGACCGGCCTCCGCTACGGGTGGGGAATCGCTCGAGACCCTGCGTATATGCCGAACGAGGATGTCGTGGGCTTCCCGTACGGCGTCGAACTCGCGCGCGAACTGCGTTCTTGAGCGCTCGTCCACGTCGGGATGGCGATCGGGGTGCACGCGTCGCGCGTGCCGACGGAAGGCTGCATGAACGTCATCGATGCTGGCATTCCGCTCCACGCCGAGATGCGCACGCGCTTCATCCAGGGTCATTCGACTACCTGCAGATAGCGCTGGTATTCGCGAACGAGTCGCTCGGATCGGCGGTGTTCTGCGGTGGCTGCGAGCGTCTCGAAGACCCGCCGAGTCACTCGGCTGCGCAATATGGTGTATGTCGCGAGGAGGGTGATCGCGACCACGCCGGCCACCGCGGTCACCGTACCCAGCGCCGGGACGTGGGCGAAGCTGCCCACCGCGCGCAGTATCAACACCACGATGAATAGCCACATCGCGAGGCCGCGACACCAGGAGATCTTGGCGTACACGTTTGCGCTCGTTGTGCGCCACTCTTCGTTGGCGACCCAGAATCGCCAATCGGCGGGTGCTGCCGTGAGTCCGGGTCGCGGCGTCCAATCTGGAGGCGGGCACCAGAACACGTTCTCGCGGACCCATCGCTTGCTCGGCGGCGGCCACCCTCGCGGCATGCGGAAGTCCGCAGCAACACCCGTCACGCGGATTCTTACGGCGCGTCGACGCATCCCTCGACTCCCCTGTGTGATGAGAAGGCTCTCACGAGAGACTACCGGGACTCGGCGACGTAGGACGGGGAACTTGACCCGAGCGGCGGTGGAATCAGCGGCTTTGGAGCCGGCCCGTCCCGCGCCGCTGCTACCCGATGGGTAGCTTCGTCGTGCAGTCGATCTTGGTGTAGCGGCGGCCCTTCGAGTCGATCGAAGTGCCCTTATCGCCGTATGCGCGGCAGCCGGTGTCCGTGCCCCCGGGGATGGCCGGGCTCTTGACGGCCGGTTTCTGTGCCGGCTGCTTCGTCGACGGGGCCACTTTCGAAGAGCGCCTTCACTCTTCCGGCGGGCTCAGATCGATCCGCATCCAATCGACGTCCCCGTCGCGCTCGCCGATGTAACGCAGCAGGTCCTCTTGCCGCGGCTGGCCCATCACCAGTCGATACGCGCCCACGGTGCGCTGCAGCCGCTCGAGCTGCGCCGACTCGCGACTCAGCGGCTGCGCCGGCACGTACCGCTCGATGACCGCGCCGCCGGGGCGCGTGAACACCCAGAACGGAGTGATGTCGGATGCCTCGGCCGGCCGATCATCGACGGCCGCATCGAACATCGCGGCCCACGGATCGTCCCGGGGGTCCGCCAGCGCCGCCAGGCCGTATTGTGCGGCCACGTTCTTACGCACGGCGTGCCCCTTGTAGCGGTGCACGCGTCCCTCGCGCTGCTCAAGGTCGACGGGATTGCTCGGCAGGTTCCAGTGCACGACCGCGTGACTGTAGGTGTGAAAGTCGAGGCCCTCTTGCCCGGCCGATGTCGTTGCGAGAACGAAAGGACGGAACGGTGAGTTGAAGGCAGTCCGGATGCTGCTGCCGCGGTCGATCGCGCTCTTGGTGACGGCATCCCCCATGCGTGACGCGAAGTGCGTGCGCACCCGCGTTTCCGCAGTGTCGATGCGCCCACCATCCACGGTGAAGTGCTCGATCCGTGCGCTCGCCGTGCGGGTTGTCAGCGCCTCGACCATGTTGGCCGCGAGCACCGCGGCCCGACGCGTCCCATCGGCGTCCTGCAACCCGCACGACTCGACCAGCACGTGGGCGTATTCGTCGAGCACGGCCTGCAAGCATCCGTCGATGCAGTGCTGCAGCACCACGCGCCAATAGTTGTCGTCGCTTGCGCGCAGCAGAGTGATGATCTCGGGCCGGTTGAACAGCGACCGCAACCCGCCCGCGATATCGAACGCCCGCCGCCGGCGCTCGACGTCGGCAAGAACCGCCGGGCCGCCAGACACTCTCGACAGCGCACGCAGTGCCGTCACACCGGGACCGGCGACCGCCAGTTGCGCGAGCACCTCGGCGAGATCGTCGGGCTGCGCTCCGAGCGGGCGCTCGGCGAGCTCGACGTCCAGCTGCGCGGCGCGAAGGAGGTGTGCATCCAGCGCCCGCCGCCCCTCAGCGGCGCGACCACCACCCGCATCGCCTGCCTCAGCCTCAGCCTCAGCGTCAGCTGCTTCATCGGCGTCGGCATCGTCATCGGCGTCAGCACCCGCAGACGCGTCGCCCAACGACCTCAACACCGCATCGAACGGTGCGCTCTCGGCAGCGGCGTGAGCGCGGTCCAGCAAGAGCGGCGCGGCCCAGTACCACCGTTGGTCGACTGGCCCCTCGGCAGAAGGCAATGCGGCCAGTAGCTCCCGCACGCGCGAAGCGACGGTCTCGACGACGTCGACTCCTTCACCCCGCGCCACGGCCAACGGGTCGCCGACCCGCGCCAACACCAGGCTGGGATACATCAACGCGAGCACGGTCATGCCGGACTCGCGTTCATCCCCAGAGAGCCGGAACTGCAGCGGCCGAGAGACGCGATCGGCGTATCCACGCTTCGTTCCCAACAGCGCAACGCCCCGCCGCTCGGCCTCGTAGCTCATGAGCGACGCGATGGCCTTCGGCACGACGGTCCATGCCGAGAACACGAGACGTTTTGTGAACGACTGCAGCTCGGGTGCCACGTATGCGCCGCCGAGCGGGTAATAGGGCAAGGATGGTGGAATCCATGCGAGCTGCCACGCACCCCGATCGAGCACGTCGTGCAGGAGTCCGCGCATCTTCGCGTTGCCCGGCTCGACCGCGCCGTACTCGGCAAGCGTCTCGCGCGAGAGCAGCGGCGCACCCCGCAGCGCGTCGGCCACACCCGCGTCGCCGCGTTCGATCGCCGCCTCGAATCGGCGCCGCAGCTGGTAGCTGCCGCGTTCCATGATGCTCAGCGGGTACGGCGTCGACCGCCAGTACTCGAACACATCGTGCCGGTCGACGAGGCGGGCCACGTTGTCGACGAATAGCCAGGTGCGAAGATCGGATGCTGTGACGCGGGCTGCCGCGAGTGGTCGCTCCGCGAGCATCCCGTCGCGATCGGGCGTCGACGCGAGCCGCTCGGTGCGCGACATGATCTTGCGGAGCTCGCGCTCGACGGCGTCGCGCGCTGCCCGCGCCTGCTCGACATCGCCCCCGCCGAGGATCGTCTCACGCATCTCACGGAGGCCGGCCTCGACGCGTGCCGCCCGCTCCCGACCGCCCAGCACCGACACCGTGCGGGTGAAGTCTCGATAATGGTCGTCGCCCTCGGGCTCGTCGGGCAGTGTGTACATCTTGTAGGGAGTGGCCGACAGCATGAGCACCCGCGCGTCGGGATAATCCATGAGCGCGTTTGCGAGTTCGGCGCTTTCGCCGAGCGGTGCGGTGTCGTCGTCGGTGCGCAGCAGGTCTTTGAACCGCTGAAACTCGTCGAGGATGATCAGATCAGGTTCCAGATGGGTGACCGACGCCCGCGCGACGAGGTGCCGCAATCGTCCGACAAGTGCGTCCCGCCGCATCCGCACCGGCAACGACGGCTTGCCGCGCAGATAATTGAACTCGAGCACGCATTCGCGTAGCTCGTCGGCCAGACGCCCGCCGTTCGGTCCCGTCGCTTTCTCTACTTCGAGTGCAAACGTGTCGCACAGCTTCGCGTCGAGCTGTTTCTCGTCGAACGCTTTCAGGTGTCGCTCGAAATTGTCACGGCTCACCCAGCCCTCGAAGAACCGCTTCCATCGGGTGTGGTGGCGTACCTCTGCGCCCCAGGCGCGTACGAGCATCCAATAGAGCATCACGCGCTCTTCGGCGCGGCCCGATCGCTGCCCGACTTGGAATGACGTCCCTGGTGTGAACGAGACGAAGTTCACATCGTGTTTGCGCAGCGAGCCGATCACCGCCGGCAGCATCGTCAGCCGATCGGCATGCCTCAGCTCGTTGCCGCCAACGGCGTTCAGCCGGCTGAGGTTCTGCCGGGCGATCTGCGCGTTCGAGCAGATGTAGACGACGTCGATGCGTCCGACCTTGCCGCGCAGGTACTCGACGGTTTTGGCGATGACGCCCTTCGCGACCATTGTCTTGCCCAGGCCCACCTCGTCGGCGACAAGAAAGCGGCGGGTGGCATCGGCATCCGTCCACAGCCGGCGGAAGACGTGCTCGACGGTGTCGAGTTGAAAGTCTTTGAGACTGTCGAGCACCGCCTCTGTCGATATCGCATCGCTCATGCCGACACCTCCTGGTGCACGCGCCAGACGGCGTCCCAGAGTTCGTCGAACGATTCGGGAATGAGTGCCGCACCGTTGGGCATCGCCCGCAGCTCGTCGACGAGGTTTGCGACCCGGGCCAGCGCGTCGGTGTCGCGGCCGAGGGCGCGCACGAGTGGCTCGAAGAGAGTGACGGAGGTGGATGCCGCAGGCCCGAACTCGCCGTATCCGACGGCCGCGGTCGCCGATGCCGCGACCAGGTCGTCGTACGACGGATCACCGAGCAGGAACACGAGGTAGCGCAGCACATCGAGGGGGCTGGACAGCACGTCGTGAAGTGCCGCGGCACGCCGGTCGCCGACGTCGCCCGTCAGTTCGGCCATGATCACGCAGCGCGTGGTCACCCGCGACTCTCCCTGCCCGGCCGTGGTCTCGACGGCGAGGAACGGGGTCACGTTCTTCGCTGCGATCGTCCAGACCAAAGGATCGCTCGAGGGCCGCGCCTGCGTCGCCGACACCGATGCTGGCCAGACTCTCGACATGCCAGGGTCGGGCGGCGGGTCGATCACGAGCGTGAGAGTGACCAGGCCGTCGGTTGCGGCATCCACCTGCAATACGGGGTGCGATGCGGCCAGAGCGAGCTGAAACTGTTCGATGAGCTTCTCGGTCGCGATCGTGGGCGCTTCGGCGCCGGACTCAGACTGTGGCGTGTACGCGCCAAGGACAGCTGCGAGGCCGTCGTCGTCGAGCACGCGTTCGACTCCGCAGTCGTGGGTGGGGCCAGTCAGCACGGCGTCGAACTCGACGCTCTTGCCCCACTGCGCAGAGGTCATGTTCGCGCTGCCGGTGACGGTCGTCGACGTGCCGCCGTCGAGGTCGAGCACGAATGTCTTGGCGTGCAGTCCGTCGTGCGGCGCGCGCGTGGCCTCGATCGCGGTGTCGGCGTCACTGGCTCCTTCGGCCAGGCGCTGCAGGGTGCGGATGCTCCACCCGTCGAGCGCAGTCGAGCCGATCAGGTCGAACGACTCGGCGCGCGAGACGAGGGTGCGCTCGCCGCTGATGCGCGCCATCCCCGCGACGGCGGGAGGGGTGAGGAACGGGCTGATCGCGAGCAGCCGGTCAGCGCGCGCGGGGAAGGGCCACACGGGTTGGTCAGTGAGCCCTATCGGTAACAGGCGTCCTTCGGTGAAGGGTGTGGGAGGTTGCAGCCGCACTGCGGCGAGGGTGGTGCTGAGGTCATCGATGAGCGCTTGCCGGTCGGAATCGAGCGCGCGTAGGCCGAGAGAGGGGAGTTCTCGGATGAAGGATGCCGCCGGTTCGGCATCGATCGTGCCATCCGGTGATTCGTCGAGCACGAGAGCGGTGTCCCACGATCGATCGAACGTGAGATTGCGGCTGAGGATCACGACCCGATGCTGGTAGCCGCCGGCCGCATCGATGAAGCGCAGCGCCCAGATCTTCGGGTGGAAGATGCGTGCGTGCGCGGGGGGTGCAACCTCGCGCACGCTGTCTTCGATGAACGTCAGCATCGACCGGTAGTTCGAAGGCACGGCAATACCGCCGGCCTGCACGAAGATGGTGGTGCGGTCGGCGTGCCGGCGCACCGCCTCGAGCAGGCGAATCGGGTCGATGCCCGAGTCGTCGCCCCCGGTCGTGTGTGCGCGGTCGGCAACGGCGAACGCGAGGGGTGCCAGCAGCAGCGCGGTCAGGTCCAGCGTGTAGGTCGTGCCGACGGCGGCGTCGACGCGGAACTCCGCCGGCGGGCGCAATGCGTCGGTGAGCATGACGCGCGATTCGGGGGCGAGGCTCATGCCGCTGCCCTGCCGTCCGCGAGGTCTGCCAGATGGTTGCGCACGATGTGCCAGCGGAACATGAGCCGGCCCATGCCGCTGTCGCCGTTCCAGGAGTCCAGCGCGGCGCGGTTCGCCAAGCGTGCGCGGCCCCGCTTGATCTGGATCTCGCGGTCACGCACCAGCTCGCGCGCAGCTGGGTCGTCGGCGATGTCGGCGCTGGCCGTGACGTGGTCGAGCCAGCGGTTGATGAACCGTTGTGCGCCGGCAGCGACGCGCGCGTTCTGGTGCAGGATCGTGTTCCACCAGTCCGCACGATCCCAGTCGTCGAGAACGCGGGTCACGCGTATCTCGGTCGCCCACGAGTCGAGCAGCGCACGATACCTGTCGATGCGGTCGGGGTTGTCGATCTGTTCGGCGAGCAGCAGGTTGTAGAGGATGCTGGCGCCATTGATCGCGAGGCTAAAGCGGTGTGCGTGGTCGAGCTGGTTGCGAATCGTCGTGGGTGCCTGTGTGAGATCGATATCCCAGGCGGCGTCGGGCAGTTCGCCTGGCGGATGCTCGCAGAGCCAGGCGAGGGCGGTGCCTGCGGTGGACTCGGCGATGCGATCGGAGAGATAGCCGGCTTCGTCTGCGGTGAGCGCAAACGAGGTCGCTTTCAGCAGGTGGTGCGGAGCAGGCGGCAGTGCGGGATCGAGGGCCGGCTGCGGCATCCACCCGCGGGACTCGGGGTCATCGCTCGTCGGGGTGCGGCGCTGCAGCGCTCGTAGATCGGCGGCGGAGCGGAAGAACGCGTTGGTCGAGTCGGCGCGCACAATTCCCCAGGTGGTCAGGGCGCTCCAATACGCGATGCTGGGCAGCCGCTTTAGCTCGCCGCCTGCGACGCGGCCGAACACGCCCGTGGACTCACCTCCAGCTTCGAGGCTTGGGATGAGTTGGTATTCGTGCGTGCGGAAGTGTTCGCGCATTTCGTCGTGCGTGCCGCCGCCATCGGCGGCACGCTGCAGCAGCCATGGGAGGAACAGTACGTAGCGCAGGCGCGTGTGCAGCACCGACGTGCCAGGGAAGAGCATGTCAGAAAGGGCATCGCGCACGGCTCCGATGCCGAGCTCGTCGACCGTGCCTGGCTCGCGGAACAGGTCGATGACCTCGAGCATGCGCCGCCGCGCGCCGGCGTCGGCGTCAAGCCAGCCGAAAGAAGACATGGTTTGACCGTAGTGGGGTGACACCCGTGAGGCGGCAATTGACTGTCATTGCGGAGCCGGAAGCATCAGGTGCCTACCGTTGCACCATCCGCATCAGCCTCTCCCGCACGTACTCCCGCAGCCCCGGATCGCACACGTACACGTACGTCCCGAGCATCCCGCGTGTCAGCAGCACCCCGTAGATGTTGCGGATGTACTGCAGCAGGTCATCGTCCGTGTAGCGTCGCCTGAGTTTCTTGCTGTTCTCTTTGCCCTTCTTGTCGCGATACGCATCGCGGTCGATGAAGAAGCGCCCTGCCACCGGGTCGTATCCGAACTCAGGCCCGATGATGACCCCGGCATAGTTGAGGTCGTAGCCTTGCACGGTGTGGATCGAGCCGACCTCGTTGATCGAGTTCTTTGCATTGATCCAGTCCTTGTCGGTGCTGTTCCATCGCAGCCGGACGCCGTCAAGCTCGATGTCGAACGCGGCAGGGGCATGCCGGCTCACCCAGTCCCACGCATAGCCGGCCACCAGTCGCGCCAACCCCGCATCAGCATCGCGTGCAATAACCTCTCGCCGCATCTGGCCGAGATCATCGAAGAACCGCAGGTCATACTCGCCCAGATCGACGGCCTCGTCCACCGCAACCTCGCCCCGCAGCATCCTGCGTACGTAATCAACGTAGTCCGCGCCCGCCTTCACGCGCATCTGCGTGGTGAGTAGGTAGCGCCGGTGGCGGGATGCCGCACCCTGAACGACCTCGTGCAGCAGATCACTCGGCAGATCGGCCGGGCGCACCGACTGCTCGCCGTCGATCAGCAGGATCTGGTGTTCGCTCTGCGTCGTGATCCAATCGAGCTGCGTCTTCGTGAGGTCGTCCGCCCCGAACAGGCGTTCATTGATGCGAATGAAGTCGCGGTTGAGCACCCCCGACGACTGGTTCGCTCGCTGGTTGAGGCGATGCGTTTCGTCGACGATGAGCAGATCGAACCGAGCAGCGCTCTTGCCAACGTCGAACGGCGAGAGAACCATCTTCGGATTGAGTTTGGGGGTCTTCTTGAACACTTTGCGGATCGAGTCGCGAAGTGACTGCTGAGGGATAACGAGGCCCATGGTGAAGTCCCGCAGCAATCCGCGGTTCTCGGGCACGAACAGGTCGGCGAAGATCGAGTCGTGCTCGATATCGGCTGCCTCGTCATGGTCACGGATGTCGGCGAGCAGCTTCATCAAGAAGATCGCGACGATGGTCTTGCCTGTGCCGGGCGCACCCTGGATGACCGTGGTCGACGGCTTTGCGGCATCCAGATCCTCGAACAGGCCGTCGAGGATATCTTCCGCCGCAATCGCCTGGTCGTGCGACAGGGACTTGAACGGCGAGAGTTTGAAAAGATCGCTGTTCTCAATCTCGGGGATCGACCGCTCGAACACGCCTTCGCGCCGCAACTGCTCGAACACGTCGCGGAACGACTCGCGGTACAGCTCACGGTCGTAGTAATCCGCGTCGGTGATGCCCTCGTTGCCGTTGAGCACCGTGAACCGGCCGTCGCCAGCCAGCCAACGGATGAGGTGCGACTCCAGGTCGAGGCACACCGACTTGTTGAAGCGGTCGTCAATCACGACCCGGATCGATTGCAGCCCCGCGTCGCGCTTCTCCGGGTTGCCGAGGTGCTGGTGCATGCGCGCGACGGCATTGACAGTCTCACCGACGTACACGGCGGGCGTGGTGCGGCGGCGATCTCCGTCGATCACGTACACGACCGGCCAATTGGTGTGCCGAACACTGCGGCCACCCCAAGCACTGACGTCGCCCGCTTCGAACGCGACCTGCTCGATGCTAAAGGGAGTCATATTTTGTGCTCCGGCCGCGGGCCTTGGCAACGGGGTACTTCGCACGCGTGCGTTCAAGCTTGTCGAGCACGATCTGGTCGGGGTTGGCGCCAAACTTGTCCGCCAGGAGCAGCCAGTAGGTGATGACGTCAGCCAGCTCATCGCGCACGTGGGCCGAGTCGACTTCGGTGCCCCACTGGAAGCATTCGAGCAGCTCGCCGGCCTCGATCACGATGCTCTTCGCGAGGTTCTCGGGGGAGTGAAACTGTGCCCAGTCGCGCTCGGCGACGAACTGCCGGAGCTGCTGTCTCACGTCTTCGCTGGACACACGATGAACCTAGCAGCAGGTAAGAGCCTCCATCCAACAGGCCGACAGGGATCAGCGGCACCGGATCATGGATCGATAGACTCGCTCGTAGGTCCTCAGGAGGACTAAGCATCGGGCCAATTTGGAGTGGACTCCGGTTGATCACCGCTTGCTCCAATGGGGCCGTGGTCGCGAGATCAGCGGCCTGCGTGAAGCACATTTTGCCTGGACCCGAAGCTGACGCTGAGGTCGAGCATCTCGCTCGACCTCAGCGTTCCGACCATTCGCTGAGGAGGAACTCGTGTGGTGGCAACTCGATCAGCGGATTTACGATGCCGCGGCGCGGCTCGTACGTGAGCACGAGAAACGAGCGAGGTCGGTGCATGACGAGAACAATAGGCGCCGTCGGCGGAGCACTGCGAGGCCAGAGCTGCTGCCGCTCCTCCGCCCTGAGGCGTGGGCACTCGACTCAGGTTTCAATCCATACGTCGTACGCTCCCATCATGAACGGATTGCACACGCAATTACGGGAGGGCTAAGAGACCGCAGCTACTCGCCACGACCTCCTGCAGGGTTCCGCGTATCGAAGCCCTCAGGTGGGTACCGCGTGGTTAGCATGTTTCAGATAGCGGACGAGGTCATCTCGAACCGCCTGCTCCGGTCACTGACGCGAAAGAATCTACCTCGGCTGAGTGCGCGCGCTTACGCGTATCGGCCCGACTTGGGCCCACATGACGCGATAGCTTATGTCGCGACAGAGTTTAGCCGGGAGCATCGCCTATTCGTAGCTGAATACGACTTCAGCAAGTTCTTCGATACTGTCTCGCATCAGTTCCTGCTTGAAACATTAGACACCATAGGGATTACGAGAACTCCTCTTGAGCAGTACGTCATCGAACGCTTCTTGGAGGCACCCGAGCCGTACCTCACAGCGGAGGAGAAGAATTTGCCAAAAGCACGGCGGCTGCGTGGCGTGGCGCAAGGGACCTCGCTCAGTCTTTTTCTTGCCAATGTCGCAGCGTCTGAGCTTGACCGTTCGCTGGAGCGCCTTGGAGTCGGATTCGTTCGATACGCCGACGACACTCTCATCTGGAGTCCCGATTACGGACGCGTTAGCGAAGCTGCATCAATTTTGCATGAAGCTTCGAGTCATATTGGTTCTCCGATCAACGCAGAGAAGAGCCTCGGGATTCGGGTGCTCGCAAAGGAAGAGACGGTGCACGTCGAGATGTCTTCGACGAAGCACGTGGACTACCTCGGACACCGCATCGGTATGCGTCAAGTGCGGATGAAGGACCGTTCGGTGATCCGAATCAGAGAGCGTATCGCGGAGCTGATCTATACGAATCTGATCCAGGAACCGCTCAATGGAAGTCAGGCTGGCAGTCGTCTGGGGGGCGTCGATAGGGACTACGTGACTCTTATCTGGCAGCTCCGTCGGTATCTCTATGGGTCATTGACTGAGAATGATGTACGCAGGTTCCAGCGGGGTGCAATTCCTCCGATGTCGTTTGAGGGGGTTATGTCGTTCTTCCCACTGGTGAATGGTGAGGCACAGCTTCGCGAGTTGGACGAGTGGATAGCGGCGCACATCTGGCTGGGGCTTCGGAAGCGCGCCCACCTTCTGAAGGCGGGTGGGCTTGCCACCCCACTGCCGCATGGGCTCGAGAAAGCTCAGCTCCTCGGTTTCACTGCGACATCATCACGGACCGGCGACCTGATCGATCTCCGAGTGCCTAGTGTCCGGAAGATCGCACGCGTCATACAGACTGCGGTTATGACGCATGGTCTGGGAGTTGTATCTGGACGTCCACCCCTGTACCTGTATGGAGAAGAGTAGGAGATACTGCCTACATTCGAGCTGCGTGGGATGGCTTGGCGACGACCAGATATCTCATTAGGGTCGGCATTTGGTGCGGCTGGGTGCCAGTGCGCGCCACCGTCCGATCGTCTCGATATCCTTGGAGCGGCATGCGATTCCAGGGGGGGTGCGGCGTAAATGAGGGCGGATTCGCCGCTGTGGCGAGTGATGGGCGATCCTGCACAGGCGCAGGAGGCCGAAGCGCTCGCCAAGGTGCATGAGATGCTCCCCGACGACGGGGTTGCTCGGGCGTGGGCGAACGTCACGTTCACCGACGACGCAGGGCGGCTCAACGAGGTCGATGCCCTCCTCCTTACGCGCGCGGGCCTATTTGTCATTGAGCTCAAGGGCTGGAACGGCCAGATCAGCGGTAACCAGCATGAGTGGATCCACGCCGGTCGCAGGCAAGCTAACCCCCGCATCCTTGCAAACGCAAAGGCGAAGCGGCTCGCGAGCGTGCTCAAGGACCTCGCCTATAAGGCTGGAGCACCCGCGCGCACCGTGCCGTTCGTCAGCGAAGCAATCGTGCTCCACGGTCGAGACTTGACGGTCTCGCTCGACCAATTCGGAGCAGAACACGTCTGGGCTCTCGACGGCTTCCACATCAAGGGACTCGGGGCATACACGCGGTTCTCCGACTTTCTCAAGGCCCCCGAGACGAACCCGATCGACCTTCCCCGCGCGAAGGCAATCGATGCGCTCATGAACGCGGCGGGACTGATGCCTCGCGTGAAGCAGCGCATGATCGGACAGTACGCACTCGACACGAGCGAAGTATTGGGTGAGGGCCCAGGCTGGCAGGACTTTCTCGTCACGCACCCGGCAGCGGAGACGAGGCGCCGCATCCGACTCTTTCCCTACCCGAAGGGTGCGGACCGCGCGACCCGACTCGACATTGATCGTCGCGCTCAGCGCGAGTTCCGGCTGACCGATGGGATCAGCCATCCGGGCATCGTCGGTCCGCAAGAGCTCTTCGTTACAGAAGAGGGTTCGGCGCTCGTCTTCGCCTATGACCGTGATGAGCTCAGCCTCGCCGATTATCTGGCCGCTCACACAGACGATCTCACGTACGATGCCCGCGAGCGGCTGGTCCAAGACCTCATCGAACTGGTCCGGTTTGCGCACACCCAACGGCTTACACATCGCGCCCTCTCGCCGCTGAGCGTCCGGGTGAAAGCGTCAGCGAACGAACCTGTCCGAATACGGATCCGTGACTGGGACCTGGCACGCCGCACCGAAAGCGGCACCGACTCCTCGACGGTCGTCTCTCGCGGGATCACGGACTTGGTGGGGGTCGTTGATACCTGGGCGCTTCTCTACCTCGCGCCAGAGACGCTCCGCGGCGCAACACCCGCGTCCTCACAGACGCTGGACGTCTATGGCGTTGGCGCTGTGGCGTTCACGATGTTGACAGGACAGCCACCTGCGGTGAACCTCGCCGCCTTCGAGTCACTGGTCGCGTCAGGAGCGAAGGGCCTCGACCCGCGCGCCGTCACACCGCAGGTCTCTGACTTGGTCGCTGGCGTCATCATCGCGGCAACGGCCTTCGAAGAGATTCACCGATTGCTCGATATCGTGAGTGTCCAGTCGCAGTTCGAACAGGCGCGGGCAGACGTGGCACCGAAATCGGTCCCAGCGCTGACGGATCCTCTCGATGCGAGCACCGGTGAGATCGTCGGGGAACGCTTCGAGATTGTGCGCCGCCGCGGTTCCGGTTCGACCGGCGTCGCACTCGAGGTCGTCGACTACGACACTGAGCGTCACGGCGACATTCTCAAGCTTGCAAAGGATGACGCGGCTGCCGCTCGCCTGATGGTCGAGGCATCCATTCTCGACCGCCTTGACCACCCTCGCATCGTCAAACGACTCGATGGCACGCTGACCGTCGGCACTCGCCAAGGTCTGCTGATGACGGATGCCGGAATCGAGACGCTCGCCGACCGCATACGCCTCGAAGGTCGCGCCACGATCGAGCAACTCGAACGATACGGCGGCGATCTCTTCGACGCGCTTGCCCACCTCGCTGAGCGCGGGGTGTTCCATCGCGATATCAAGCCTTCGAACCTTGCTGTGAAGCCAGATCCCGGTTCGCGCAAGCCACACCTCACACTTTTCGACTTCTCGCTCGCCGAAGAACCGCTTGCGAATATTCGTTCCGGTTCGCGCCCGTACCTCGACCCGTATCTCGGTACGGGCGATCGCCGCCAATACGATTCGGCGGCCGAACGGTTCGCCGCCAGTGCAACGCTCTTCGAGCTCGCCACAGGCGATCCCGTGTGGTGGGAGTCGGGTGACGCTCCTGCTAGTGCCGCCGATGCGCCGATCGTTCAGGCGAGCATGTTCGATTCCGGCGTCAGTGACGGGCTGGTGACCTTCTTTCGTACGGCCCTCGCGCCGGACGCGAAACAACGACACGCAACGCTGGAGTCGATGCGCGCAGCCTGGGTACACGCCTTCCCGGCCGCTGTTGCAGACGAAGGGGCGGTGGAAGCCAACGACGCGAAGGCTGCTGCGACCACACTCGACACCGCGCTCGCAGATTCGGGTTTAAGCGCCCGCGCGCTCTCCGCGGTGGCGCGCGTAAATGTCACAACGGTCGGCGAGCTGCTCGGCGTGCCGCCGATGGCGATCAACCAGATCCGCGGCAGCGGTGAGCAGGTGCGTCGCGAGATCAGCGCGCGAGTACGCCAGTGGCGACAGCGGCTGACTCAGACCACAACGCACACTGGGGTGGCAGCCGAAGGCGGCCGTCGCGCAGTCGAACTCGTCCGTGATTCCCTCGCACCCAGACCCGAAGAGACTCCCGAGGCGCAGTTCAAGCGTCTGCGCAAGGCGGGCACGCTGGGAGCCGTGTCGGCAGACATCGCCCGATGGCTGAGCGAGTTCGAGAACGTCGCGACCCTTCACGAACTCGCGGCCAAGATGCTGCGTGAGTATGGCTCAACTCTGACGGCTGAGCATGAGCGTGTCGAGATCGCAATTGACGTTGTGGGCAAGACCCTGGAATTCGACTTTCGCTACCGTGAGCCGCGCTTCGTTTTCCAGCGCACTCAGGACTACAAGCGATTGGTCGTCGCGTACGCTCCTAGCGACGACTCGGGACTGAGCTTCGATGAGGCACACACCCATCTTGAGTCACTCCTGCACGCAGCAACAGTCGTGGATGAGTTGCTGCGAACTGATGACGTGATCTCAGCCCCACGCCTGCGAGAGACCCTGCGCGGCCGGCGCGCTGAGACTGTTCGATTGTCGGAGGCGCGGATCAACCAGATCGCGATCGGACTGTCGAGCACAGGTCGCATTTCGTCGATGGGCGAGGCATATGGGGTTGCACTGACTCCGGCGCGCGCCGTTGAGCATGCTCTGCGATCAGCGGTGACACGTGAGCTGGCAATCTCGACGATCGAGCAGCGTGTTCGAGCGCGCTTTCCTGAAGTGCAGGAGGTGCCGGCGCGCCCGGCACTGGATGCTGCGGTGCAGGCCGCGATGCCGTACCTGGAGTGGCTCCCCGACATCAAGAAGTACGGCATACGCAGTTCGGGCACCGCCTCCGGCACGATGACTGACTCGTCGACGACGTGGGGCAGACCCGCCGGGGACCCGGCGATCGCTGCTCGTCTTCGAGCGTCATTGCGCGAGAATGGCGCTCTCGTCCTGGTCGTGTCGTGGCGGCGCCCGCTGCCGGCCGCCGCGGCTGCGCTCGCACGAAGTCACGGCCTGCAGGTGGTTGATCTGGCTGAGGTTGCCCTTGCGGCGTTGCGCGAGACGGCCGTGGCGCGGCGTGTGCAATGGCCGGTGGTATTGAAGGCGGATGGACAGGATGCCGCAACCCAAGATCACCGGAACCTACAACAGCTAGCCCGCTTGGCGGTGACGCCGGTGTGGAGAGAGATCTTGGCTTCTCCAGAACCCATGGTCTTCTTGAACGCCGCGGTGCTGGCTAGATGGGGTCTCACCGATCTGATCGCCGAGGTGACGAACCTGGCGACAGCGCGTGTAGCCGCCCGGTGGTTCCTGCTGCCGCGACCGCGTTCTGGCGGAATTCCTGACCTCGATGGTGTGCCCGTGCCGTTCGGTGCCGACGGGTGGATCGATCTCGCCCTTGACGGTCTTCCCACCGGCGTGATCGACGCTGGGCTGCCCGACCTCCCTGCTACTCATCCGACCCTTCTGCGAAAGGCTTCCACTCCGTGATCGAGTCCCAGACCCTGCTCGGCGACCTGAAGCGCCAGCTGAAGATCCTCGAGGCCGACCTACGGGCGCGTGCCGAAGATGAGAGCACGGTATGGGGTGCACGCCTACGCGACGAGTTCGCCCGGGCTCAGGCGCGTGAACGCACCGGGCTGCCATGGATCGCGTGGCGTGACGGCGAGGTTGCGCAGGCAGGCGTGGCCTGGATCATCGCGACGGTATTCATCCGATTCTGCGAAGACAACGGATTGCTTGTGGGTGCGACCGCTCCGGACGGGCGGCTGCGGGCGCAGCCGTGGATCGCCGCGCCCGGCGATGGGCTCGAGCGTGCGGCTGAGAATGAATCTGCTTTCAACCGAGAGAACCCGCTGCGCACCTCACGCGACTGGTTGCAGGAGGCCTTCGTTGCACTCGCGGATCTGCCAGCTGGCGGTCCGCTTGTCGACCGGCGGCACTCCGCGGTGTGGCATGCGGAGATTTCGGCGTCCGCGGCCGACGAGCTCCTGGCATTCTTCCGGCGCACGACGCCGAGAGGTGACTTGGTGCACGACTTCAGTGACGCCCATCTTGATACCCGCTTTCTCGGCGACCTTTACCAGGAACTCTCCGACTACGCGAGGAAGACGTACGCGCTGTTACAGACTCCGGAGTTCGTCGAGCAGTTCATCCTCGATCAGACGCTGGAACCAGCAGTTGCCGAATTCGGGTTGACGGGGCTCAAGCTCATCGACCCCGCGTGTGGGTCAGGGCACTTCCTTCTCGGAGCATTCGAGCGCCTCAACCAGAAGTGGGCCGCGCAGGCGCCGGGGCTCGACAGGGGTGAGCGCGCTCAGCGTGCACTCGACGCGATTCACGGCGTCGACCTCAACCCCTTCGCTATCGCGATTGCCCGCTTTCGGCTCACTGTTGCGGCGATCCAGGCCGCCGGCATTCGGACTCTCCTTGCGGCGCCGGCGTTCAAGTATCACCTCGCGATCGGCGATTCACTGCTCGGCGGCCGCAGTCCCGAGGCGAAGCTGGACTTGAGCGACGATGAGGAGTATTTCTCCTACAGGAGTGAAGACTTGCAAGAGCACGTCGACATTCTCAAGGCAGGGCAGTACCACGTGGTGGTGGCGAATCCGCCGTACATCACAGTAAAAGACAAGTCCCTAAATAAGGGTTATCGCGACCGATATCGGACCTGTTTTCGAGCGTATGCGCTATCTGCCCCGTTTATGGAACTTCTCTTTCGATTGGCCAAGCCAGCGCGCGGCACGGGGACGGCCGGCTATGTGGGTCAAATCACCTCGAACTCTTTCATGACGCGTGAGTTTGGAGTCAGGCTCATTACGGAGTTCCTACACGGCGGATACACTGGCGTGACGCCGGACTACGTCGATCTGACTCGGATCATTGACACATCTGGTGTGCCTATTCCTGGGCACGGGACGCCGACGGTGATCCTCATCGGACGACCTCGCAGGCCCCAGAGCGATCTGGTGCGCGCGGTGCTCGGCGTCCGCCGAGAGCCCGGGGAGCCCGCCGATCCTGCTCAGGGTCTTGTGTGGCGTGAAATAGTCGAACACGTGGATGACGCTGGATACAACGGAATCTACGTCTCGGTCGTAGACACATCGAGAGAAACATTTTCAGCGTTTCCATGGTCGCTCTCAGGCGGCGGAGCTGGTGTCGTATTCGAACAGATCGATGCTGCGCCGCGTCGGCTCTCGGAACTGGGCGTGGTCGTCGGACGGACGACGCATACGGGTCTGGACAGCGCCTTCTTTCGGCCGAAGGGCTACGCTGCTCGTCGCGGCGTTGCGGAGGAGGTGCCCGTTATCCTCGGCGACGGGGTGAGAGACTTCGCGCTGGAGGTTGTCTGGGAAACCTTGTTTCCATACGATTCCAACGGACTCCCCATTCCACCGGGAGCGGTCTTCATCCGTGAGATGTGGCCGTTGAGGGCCCCGCTTCGTGCACGGGTTGATTATGGTCACACGCCCGAACAGCGCGGTCTTCGATGGTTTGATCACAGCATGTTCTTCGCGAAGCGCTTTGCGGAGCCGTTCGGCATCGCGTTCGCGTTTGTGGCAACCCACAATCACTTCGTGTTGGACGGCGGTGGAAAAGTGTTCAATCGTTCGGCGCCAATCATCAAGCTTCCTGCGGGGGCGACCGAGGACGACCACTACGACCTGCTCGGCGTGCTCAATTCCTCCACCGCTTGCTTCTGGCTGAAGGAGGTGAGCTACGAGAAGGGTGGGGGCGGAGAACCGTGGGAGTGGCGATACGAATACACTGCAGCGAAGCTCGAGGAGTTCCCGCTACCTAGTGATCGGGCACGCACTCTCGCTCGCCGGATCGATGAGATCGCTCAGGCGCGAGCGCGTGTGGCGCCGGCGGCAGCCCTCGCAAGCGGCACATCCCTGGTCCAGTCACATGCTGAATGGGATGAGTTGGGCCGTCGCCTCGTCGGCCTCCAGGAGGAACTCGACTGGCGCATGTACGTCGCCTACGGGCTCAGCGATGCCGATCTCCTTACGCCAGAGGACACAGATCCCGTCCTGATCGAGCCGACTCAGCGCGCCTTCGAGATCCAACTCGCTCGCAATGTCGTGGCGGGCCGCACAAAGACTGCGTGGTTTGAGCGGCACAGGCGCACTCCGCAAATTGAACTCCCAGCGTCTTGGCCCGACTGGTACACGGATCTCGTCGAGCGACGCCTCGATGCGACGGAGTCCAACCCGTCGCTGCGGCTCCTTGAACAGCCCGAGTACAAGCGACGCTGGGCCGGAGCCTCGTGGGACGAATTGCTCGCAGATGCCGTCACGACGGAGCTGCTCGACCGTCTCGAGGCGCCGGAACTGTGGCAAGACGGTGCGGGCCGTCCGCTCGTGCGCTCCGCGGCACAGACCGCCGACGCGCTACGGCACGACGAACGAGTGCGCGAGTTGCTCACGATTCACACCGGTTCGCCCGACTACGACTTGGTGACTGAGGTCGGCCGCCTGCTCGCAGGCCAAGCCGTGCCAGGGTTTGCGCCGCTGCGGTACAAGCCGACCGGTATCGAGAAGTTCCGGGTGTGGCAGCGCACATGGGAACTGCAGCGCGAGGAGGACCGGGGTGAACACGTAGACGTCCCGGTACCTCCCAGGTACGCGAAAGAAGACTTCCTCAAGCCGTCGTATTGGACGGCTCGAAACAGTCTCGATGTTCCCAAGGAGCGGTTCATGTCCTTTCCTGGTTCGGTAGTGCCCGATGACATGACTGCGCTATACGGCTGGGCCGGATGGGATCATTCAGAGCGAGGCCAGGCAGTCGCCCGCCTGGCGGGTGATCTCGCGCGTTCCGCCGCTCCCGACGAGCAGATCATCCCCTTGCTCGGCGTACTCCTCGAGCTGCAGCCCTGGCTCGACCAGTGGTATCGCGAGGTCGACACGCGCTCCGGTGTCAGCCCGGCATCCGCTATCTCGGGCGCTACGAGTAGCCTGCTGTCGCGCCTGGGTGTCGGTGCCGACACTGTCAGCGATTGGCGGCCGGCTCCCGCCGCCCGCGGAAGAAAGAAGAAGGCATGACTTACACGCTGACCTCACCGCTGCGGGAGCTCATTCACCTGCCCAGGCGGGTCGAGGCCGCCGACTTCGTCATCAAGCTTGACGAAGGCGTCGCCCGGCGCGAGCAGACCATTCACGACTACGTCGTCACCGATGCGATCGCCGATGCAATCGGTGAAGGGCTCGACCTGGTCGCAGGAGCTCTCACTCGTCAGTCCTCACGCGGGGCGTTTCTCGACGGCTCATTCGGATCCGGCAAGTCGCACTATATGGCAGTGCTGCACCTGCTGCTCTCTGGCGACGTTGCAGCGCGGCAGATCCCGGGGCTCGGCTCCGTCGTCGCCACCAGGCAAGACACGCTCGAGCGCAAGCTGCTCGTCGTCGATTACAACCTGCTCGGGGCGACCTCATTCGAAGACGCGCTGTTCAGCGGCTACCTGCGCACGATCGAGGCGAGGCATCCGGATGCCACCATTCCTGCCCCTGTGTTGCACGTCAGCGACGGTATTCTCACCGACGCCCGTGCTCTGCGCGGTCGCATTGGTGATGACGCGTTCTTTGACGGCCTCGGCGGCGGCGACGCAGGGTGGGGAGACTTCAGCAGCGCGTGGGATGCCGCGACCTTCGGTGCGGCTGCGGACGCCGCACCAGGGCATCCCGATCGTGACCGTCTCGTGCGCGATCTCGTCGACACATACTTCACCTCTTCCGTGCATGCGGGCGAATGGCTGGCCATGGCAGACGGACTGCAGGCCATCACCGCGCACGCGAAGGACCTCGGTTATCAGGGCCTCGTGCTTCTTATCGATGAGATCGTGCTGTGGCTCGGCCAGCACCTCGCCGACGAGACATGGGTAACGAGCGAGATCGAGAAGGTCGTGCAGCTTGCCGAGAACGCCACGGCCAACCTGCCGATCCCGATCACCTCGTTCCTCGCGCGCCAGCGCGACCTGCGCGACTTTCTTGGAACGCATGTCACGGGCGCGCAACGCACCGCTCAGGGCCAGCTTTTCTCATACTGGGAAGACCGATTCGACAAGATCACACTGCACGCCGCCGACCTGCCCAAGATCGTCAAGCAGCGCCTGCTGCAGCCGGTCGATGACGAGGCTGCGCAGATGCTGAAGCTTGCGCTCGCCGAGGTTAAACAAGACAATGCCGCGTGGGGCTACCTGCTCGCCGACGACGCCAATTCCGACGAGCAGGATTTCGCCGACGTCTACCCGTTCAGCCCCGCCCTCGTCGACACGATGGTCGCATTGTCGAGCCTTATGCAGCGTGAGCGCACCGCGCTCAAGCTCATGGCGGAGTTGCTTAGCGCTGGGCGCGACACCCTGCAGGTGCATGATGTCATTCCGGTCGGCGACCTGTATGCGCCGATCGTGCTGGGCGGTTCTGCACCGCTAACCGACGAGATGAAGAAGCACTTCACGATCTCCGCTGACTTTTACCGCCAGAAGATGCTGCCGTACTTGTTGCGTAAGCATCAGCTCACCGAGAGCCAGGCTGCGGGGCTCGACCGCGAACACCCTTTCGTCACCGAAGACCGACTCGCAAAGACGGTGCTCATCGCCGCCCTCGCACCCGAGGCGCGATCGCTGTCGAACCTCACGGCCGGTAAGCTCGCCGCACTGAACTGGGGGACGATCCGTGCGTTCATCGTCGGAGACGAGGCCGGCCAAGTACTGGGGATCGTCCGTCAATGGGCGACCGAGTTCGGCGAGATCAGTGTTGGTGACGGCCCTGACCCCATCATCAGCGCCACCCTCAGCGGCGTTGACTACGACTCCATCCTCGAGCGCGTAGGCAACGAAGACAGCCAAGAGACGCGCCGCGAACTTGTGCGGCGACTCGTCAATGACGAACTGGGCCTTCCCGCGGCATCCACCAGCCTTGTCGGCCAGCAGCTGACCCACGTGTGGCGCGGGCAGAAGCGGGCTGCCACCGTCAAATTCGGAAATGTCCGCGACAAAGACAGCGTGCTCGACAGCGATCTGGTGCACAGCGACGACCAATGGCGCGTCATTATCGACTTTCCCTATGACAGTGGGTCGTACTCGCCCGCGGACGATGTGGCCCGCCTATACGAGCTGCGCGACGCTGGTCGATCGTCTAACAGCATCGCGTGGATCCCGAACTTCCTGTCCGATGCGCGGCTGAACGACCTCGGCCGGCTCGTGTTGTTGGAGTATGTGCTCACCGGCAACCGATTCGATGCCAACGCCGCACACCTGGCACTCGCCGACCGGGGACCTGCCCGACAGACGCTCGAGTCGCAGCGCCGCACACTGCGTGACGTACTCACTGTTGCTCTTCGGCAGGCGTACGGCGTGAACGCGCCCGATGAGATTAACGTCGGTGCCGACCTCGCAGCTAACCAGATCTTTTCGAACCTCGCCGAGGGTCTCATGATCTCCCCGCCCCCCACGGGCACACTGCTCGTCGGGCTGCACCACGCGCTCGACACGGCGTGGGCGAACGAGTTCCCCGATCACCCCGATCTCGGCACCGAAGAAGTATCTGTGCGTCGACTGAGCGAGGCCGTCGACCTTGCCACGGGCACGATTGAAGCGGGTGGGCGCCGACAAGGGCTGAGCGCCCCCGAGCAGAAGCTGGCGCGTGAGATCGTCACCCCCCTGGGCCTCGGTATGCTCAATGAGAACGTGCTCGTCGTCGACGCCGCCCACTTTCGCTGGAACAGCCAGTTCGCGCGATGGGAGGGTGAGCTCGGTCAGGGCCTCACGATTGGTGCGTTTCGTGCCAAGCTCGTTCCCTGGGGCATGTCGGCTCCGATGCAGAACGCAATACTGCTCACGTGGATCGCTTTGGGCGATTGGGAAATAATCGGCGTCGCGAACCCGGGCATGCAGGGCTTGCCCGAAGCTGCGGGACTGCGCAAGGCTAACCTGCCACAGGCCGACGACTGGTCGCGGGCTCAGCAGTATGCGGGTGGGATATTTGGTGTCGCGCCCGAGACGCACCTCACGTCGCGAGCGGTAGTGAGGTTTGCTGCCGCGGTGCGCATGAAGATCGATTCGAATGGCGTAGCCGACCTGCTGGCACAGCTTCAGAAGCGGGCGACTGAACTCGGCATCTTCGAAGAATCCGAGACCGGGCGCCTCGCGACCGTGCGTCGCCTGAACCAGCTGATCACAACGCTCACCCGCACGCACACCGATAGGGAGCTTGTCGACACGCTCGCCACCTTTGACCTGCCCGAAGATCCCGTGCCGCTCGGCCGTACGTTCACCACGGCTGATCAACTCGCGCGTCAACTGGCAGGACTCGACTGGGGAATCGTTGCCGCGGCCGCGACGAGGGCGGACCCTGCTTTTGAGGAATTGCTCGCGGCCATGCGCGAGGCAGCCGCTGTCAACGAATCCGTAGCAATGCTGGAACCACGGTTGCGCGAGATCGCAACGCGGGCTCGGCACCTTGTCGTACAGCCAGTGATCATGCCGCCGGTGGAAGCTCGCCCCGGCGACCCTGCCGTATCGAACACCGGGGTCATCGACGAAACGCCAGCCGCGGCATCCGGGCGTCGTGAAACTACCGTGGCCGAATTGGGCCCAACACTCGACGAGTTACGGGCCGAGATCGAGCGTGCTGCTGAAACCAGCGATACCGTGACCATCCGCTGGCAGGTCGGCTGACCTATGGCCGCCGCGACCGTCACTGAGACCGCCCTGCGGCAGCATGTCTCTGCCTGGCTTGACGCATCAAGTCGTCGGGCGCGCACCTTGCTGGTGCGTGCGCAGCCGAGATGGACCGGCGAGCCGGTCATCCTTGTCGGCAACACGCGCGTACACGTCATCGAAGGGGTGTCGGGGCTGGCGGTCCTCGATGCGATGCGCACGACCCCGCCCGACGATGCCGTGGTGGCGCTTACGCTGCTCGACGAGCGGCAGCTGGGCTCCGCGGTGGTGCTGGACGCGCACCCGCAGAGGGTCACGAACCTGGACGAGTGGAGCGTCGTCCCTGAGCTGTTCGCCGCGCGTGACTCGAATACTTCACGGCACGTGCATGGGCTGGGCCGATGGGTTCCCGGAATGCTCATTGAGCTGCGACCCGAGCGGGGCTATCCATCCGCACCCGGGGGAGTTCTCACGGCCGAACACGTGATGCGCTCACTCATGATGGCGTTGCTCGGCCTGTCACGAATCGAAGACCTCGACCTTGCCACGGCGCTCACGCCTCTCGACGACCCTGGGGTGCGGGCTCGACTGAGGGCTCTGCCTGCCGACGTTCAGGAGATGTTCGTGCGTGCAGCATCCGACGATCTCGGCGCGGACCTTGCTCTCGCGCTCCGTGCGACGCTGCATGCCGGCCATGTCTCCACGATCGCCATCGGCCTGGTCGCGGGAGAACTGTGGGCGACGCGGAACGTGGATGCAGATACTGCGGCAGCCCGGGTCCGCATCGAGCGCTACCTGGGGAGCCAGGTCTCGGCTGCCGCTGCCTTACGCTTCGGTGAAGTCTCGCGGCGCGTTATCGGACGGCTGCTCGCCGACGATCATGGGCGTGAGCTGCTCGAGCAGGCTGATGCGCTGTGCGCAGAATTGGAATGGTCCGCCGGCGTACGGCAGTCCGACATCCTCCTTTCCGGGTTGCACGCCCGTATTCGACGGATGCAGCAGCAGATCACGGAGGCCGTCGCGTCGCCGACTCGGGCGCACGCAGTCACGGTCGACCGTGCGTTCGCCGACATCGCTCGCCATCAGGCCGCATCGACGGTCCCGAGTCTCGTACCGGCGGCGGCAATGGCTATGCGATTGGTGCGGTGGCTGTCTGGCGCAACACCCGTGCCTGCCAACATCTCAGATGCGATCGCCTCGTACATGCGCGACGGAGCGTGGGTCGAGCGGGCATTGGGTGACGTGTGGGATGGGGCACCGACACCTGAGCTGGCCTCCGCCTTCCGCCAACTCGCGCACAGTATCCGGGATGCGCAAGCCGCAGGTGACGCGGCGGCATCTTCGCTGCTACAGCAAGCTGCGGGTGCGCACGCCCCGAAGGGCGTTATTCGTGTCGAAGATCTGCTCACTCAAGTCATCGTTCCACTCAGTGCGCAACACCGGGTGTTGCTCATCGTCCTCGACGGGATGAGTGCGGCAACCGCCATTGAGCTCGCAGCGGACCTGCCTCGGCGTGGCTGGACTGAGCTCGTGCCAGCTGAGTCGCGCCAACGTATCGCGGCGGTCGCAACGCTTCCGACTATCACGGAGTATTCGCGGACGTCGCTGTTTGCCGGTCGCCTGCTTGCCGGCAACCAGCAGACCGAGAAGTCGCGTTTCTCGGCATCCGTCGGCGGAGTGGTCTTTCACAAAGACGACCTTCGTGCGGATGCTGGGCATGCGCTGCCTTCGACGGTTCGGCATGCTATCGCCTCGGTCGATCGCAAGATCGTTGGCGTCGTGCTGAATACGATCGACGACGCGCTGGCCACCGCCGAGGTCGACGCCCTTCGCTGGAAGATGGACACCATCGCTCACCTTGCCGGACTGCTGGACGCGGCGCAGGATGCTGGACGTCTCGTGATTCTGACCTCCGACCACGGTCACATCGTCGAGCGCGGCAGCGAACTGCGCGCGGCCGCCGGCGCGGCCGCAAGGTTCCGCGACCCATCCACAGGACCAGCGAAGGATGACGAAGTCTTGGTCAGTGGGCCGCGTGTGCTTACTCCGTCAGGTAGCGCTGTGCTGGCGGTATCTGATCGTCTGCGATTTGCCGGTAAGAAGGCCGGGTATCACGGCGGCGGGGCGCTCGCCGAACTCACCGTGCCGATCATCGTCGCCAAGCCGAGCGGCGCGTCGGACCCAAGTGGCTGGGCTGAAGCACCGCCGCAAGAACCGGTCTGGTGGAACGAACCGACGCGCGAGGTCGCCATCCAGGACTCGGTGCCGCAGTTGCGCAAGACGCGGACCCGTAAGCGACCGACGCAGTCGGCAGCGGAAGCGGCGCTGTTCGAGCATGTGCCGGAGGACGAGCCGGCCACAGCTGTGTCGGTTGCTGATCTTCTCCTCGCGAGCGATGTGTACCGCGACCGCCGCAGCGCGGGTGGTCGTCATGCGCTCAGCGATGCAGTGCTGCGTGCGGTGATCAGGGCTCTCGTCGATGGGGGTGGTCGCGCTCACCGAGACACCATTGCTGCGGCTGCGGGTGTTGCTTCCAGCTCGCTCAGCGGAGTGCTTGCGTCATTGCGACGGCTGCTGAACGTTGAGGGGTACGCGATCATCGAGGTCGATCCTGACCACGTGACTGTCACACTGAACGAGAAGCTTCTGCGTGAACAGTTTGGAATCAGGAGTCAGTAATGCCCACCGTCAGCCCTCGTCGTCGCCGCGAAATCATTGACGCGTTGCGGCGAGGTACAGTGCCGCAACGAGGGCTCGACGTAATGGCGGTCGGCCTGGACCGGTTTCGGGCGACGCTGGGCGACGAACTGTCTGCGGTGGGCGACGGTGGGGCCGTCTTCAAGGCCGTGCGCGGCGAGTATGGCGCGGGCAAGACCTTCTTCGCGCGCTGGCTGACGGAGACCGCCAAACAGAATGGATTCGCCACGGCGGAGGTGCAGATCTCCGAGACCGAGACGCCGCTGCACAAACTGGAAACCATTTACCGCCGCGTGACTGAGAACCTCGCGACTGAGGCCACACCACCCAGCGCCTTTCGTGAGGTGATCGATGAATGGCTCCGGGTACTGGAAGAGGATGCTGTCGCGGCCGGGGCCAGTGACCTCGACTCCGCAGTGCTTGCAGAGCGCACGCAGGCGCTTCTCGAACAGCGACTCTCTGCCGTGTCTCGTACCGCCCCCGCGTTTGCCGCGGCGCTTCGGGCGTACCACGCGGCTACCATCCGGGGAGATGTCGAGACGGCTGACGGCCTGATCGCGTGGTTGGGCGGCCAGCCACATGTTGCCGCCGGAGTGCGCCGTGCTGCTGGCATTCGTGGCGATCTCGATCACTTCGGTGCGTTTGGGTTCATGCAGGGGCTGCTCGCGGTGTTGCGCGACACCGACTACCGCGGTCTCGTTCTCGTGCTCGATGAAGTCGAGACGCTGCAGCGCGTGCGCAGCGACGTGCGCGAGAAATCGCTGAACGCGCTCCGGCAATTGCTGGATGAGGTCGACGCCGGCCGATTCCCCGGGCTGTATGTGCTCATCACTGGCACCCCGGCGTTCTTCGACGGTACACAAGGCGTGCAGCGTCTCGCGCCGCTGGCGGCTCGACTGAGCGTCGACTTCAGTGAAGATCCGCGGTGGGACAACCCGCGGGCGCCTCAGATCAGGCTTCTTGGGTTCGATAGAGCTGGCCTAATCCAGCTCGGGCAGCGCGTGCGCGACATCTATGCCACCGGCAGCCCTGCGGGAGATCGTATCGGTGCGCTCGCAGGAGACAACTACCTGGCGACACTCGCGTACAGCGTCGCAGGCCGACTCGGTGGGCGGGTCGGCATCGCCCCACGGGTCTACCTTCGCAAGCTGGTCGACATCCTCGACAAGATCGAGCAGTTCGCAGACTACGTACCAGCGGATGCAGCGGGTGTGACGATTGCTGACGGCGAGCTGACGGCGGACGAACGCGCGGCCGCTGGCCACGATATGGATGCGATCCACCTCGATGTCTAGCAACGGCGAGTTCACCCCTGCTCTCGAACACCACATCGCGAACACCCTCGGCTGGTGGGATCTGCGACCCCTGCAACACGCTGCGATCGAGCCCGTGCGCTCCGGAGCGGACTGCCTGCTGATCGCGCCGACCGCCGGCGGAAAAACCGAGGCCGCGGTGTTTCCTCTGCTCTCGCGCATGGTTGACGAGCGCTGGTACGGAATGAGCGTGCTGTATGTTGCCCCACTGAGGGCACTCCTAAACAACCTGCTTCCAAGGCTGGAGATGTACACGGCGTGGCTGGGACGTCGCGTTGCGCTCTGGCATGGGGATGTCGGTAATCCGGCGCGCCGACACATCCTGAGCGACCCTCCCGACATTCTGCTCACTACTCCCGAGTCCCTCGAGGCGATGCTCGTCTCGCGCCGCGTCGAACATCATCTGTTCTTCCGCTCGGTGCGGGCACTTATCGCCGACGAAGTGCACGCCTTCGCCGCGTCCGATCGTGGCTGGCATCTCGTCGCGGTGCTCGAACGTCTGCAACGGTTGAGCGGACAGCGAGTTCAGAGGATCGGTCTGTCCGCAACCTTGGGCAACCCCGAGCAGGTGCTGCGCTGGCTACAAGGATCGAATGCCCAGGCGGGGGCATCCGCTCGCGTCGTCGTTGGGGACGGCCGTGATGCCACCGAACCAGACGTGTCTCTCGACTACGTGGGGTCGATCGACAACGCCGCCATCCTCCTGTCGCAGCTGTTTCGGGGAGAGAAGCGTCTCGTCTTTACCGAGTCGCGCGCGCAGGCGGAGGAGCTAGCCTACGGCCTGCGCGGCGAGGGAGTTGAGACGTTCGTGTCTCACTCGTCGCTCTCAGTCGACGAGCGGCGCCGCAGTGAGCGGGCGTTCGCCGATGGCCGCGACTGTGTGATCGTGGCGACGTCCACCCTCGAACTCGGAATTGACATCGGAGACCTGGACCGGATGATCCAGCTCGATGCGCCGCGATCAGTGTCGTCATTTCTGCAACGGTTGGGGCGCACCGGTCGGCGCGTGGGCACCGTGCGCAATGCGCTGTTCTTGACTACGGACAACGACAGCTTGCTGCGAGCTGCGGGACTGCTGCAACTGTGGGGGACAGGGTTCGTCGAACCGGTCATGCCGCCCCCGTCGCCGCGGCACATCGCCGCCCAGCAGTTGCTCGCGCTCGCGTTGCAGGAGGGGCAATTCGGACGAGAAGCGTGGCAGGAGTGGTGGGCAGGCTCACCGGTGATGGACAGTGCGCCTGAGGTGCTGGACTACCTCGTTGCGGCTGAATTTCTTGCGGCGGACGGCCCGTGGCTCTTTGTCGGACCCCGCGCCGAGCGTGAGTTCGGGCGGCGTCACTTCATTGAACTGCTGTCGACGTTCATCGCTGACCTTGAGATACGTGTACTCGAGGGACGTCGCGAGATTGGGTCGGTCTCGCCGCTTTCGTTGACTACGCCGGTGCTCGACGGGCGAAAGCCGCTGCTGCTCGCGGGGCGTGCATGGACCGTCGAAGCCGTGGACTGGCAGCGGCATACGGTGACCGCATATGAGGACCTGACTAAGGGGCGTGTGCGGTGGTCGTCGCGCGCTATGCCTGAACCGTTCGCGATGGTGCGAGCGCGTCGGGATGTGCTCCTGGGGGTGGATCCGCCGGTGACCATGTCGCAGCGTGCGGTCACTCGACTTGCCGAGGTGCGCGCCGTGCGCCGCCATCAGGTCGCTCGTGAGGCCCTCATACTCGATCGTGGTGAACGGTCGTCGGTCTTGTGGGCATTCGGAGGTCTGAAGGCCCATGAAACGTTGCTGGCGGCCCTACCATCCGAGATCTCTGAGAATGCCTCTGCGGACAACGAGACCATCCGATTCGCGCTCGAGGTGAGCGACAGCGTGTTCGACGGCGTGGAGGTCGAGGGCATCCTGCCCACAGTCGCACCGCAGGCGGTGGATGGGCTGAAGTTCTCGGCGGCGTTGCCGGAGGCGCTGGCGATCGCAACACTCGCAGAGCGACTCGTTGACGAAAACGGCGCTGTCGCGGTCCGTGATTCGCAATTGGTCGTTCGATTCGAGGGGGGGTGACTAAGCTCGCGATTGGAATGGGGTGGGTGCCTGGCGCAAGAACTCCGAACCCTCCGGTGTGGTCTGCCAGTGTCCGGTGCCCTACGGCCGGTAGCGCGGAGAGGTGAAGGTCATGGTCCGCCGAGAGTCACCTCACCCCGCGGCGGGAACTCCGCTTCGGCGGCAACTTGGGCTCGACATGACTCTCGTTGAGCCGCTCTGTTTAATGAGAAGCCGCAGTGGGGACTCGTCCAGGAGGTGTTGGCCCGAGCCGCTTTTCTGGGGCCGGAACGGGCGCGAGAAGTGACCAGAGAGTCGCTATTCGGGAGTCAGTGCCACGGCTGGATCAGAAGCACTGACTCACCAAGGAACTTGGCGTGATCGATTCGAACCGGCTCATGCGGGAAGAAGGACTCCGCATTCTTGTCGTGTATGAATCCGCGAGGATTATATGCTGGAGAGAATACGTCATGGAGCAGCTTATTCCAGTGTTCTTCGTCACCGTACGTGCTTATTGCAAGGTCCTCCAGTTGGGCGCCCCACAGGCTGGTATCCGTCAACGTCCCACGCGCCACGGGAAGCGCTCGTTGGCCATCAAAGCGAAGTCGAAATTGATACCCTGCTGGACGATCTTTGTTCCAGCTCATTGTCAGTAGGAGGTTGGCGTCGTCATCTTGGTTATCGAGGAACGATGCTTGCAGGTTTACGAGGTAGCCTCCGATATTTCGCGGGTCACCCCATCGAATTCCTCGCCAAACATAGGTGACAACCGATCTCCCAACTCGTACGAATGCCATCTTCCCTTCTGGGGCGAGAAGAGCCGGGTAGAAGGCGAGATGTGAAAGCGAAACTACGTCAGAATCGAACTCATTGGACCAGTGCGTCAGATCAACATCGCTGTCCTCGCGTTGGAGGCTCCAATATCCGCCATATTGCCACTTCAAGTTTGCGAGCGTCGGGTACTGGCCCGTGGTGTATAGAGACGTATCTGCAGTCCGACGTATCTCGGCGGGTAGGGATGATTTCGTGGCGCTCGCCAAGTCGCGTTCAAATCGCTGATGGGACATGAGCAAGGTCTGTTTGCCACGATATCTCTTGTGAATGGAATCGTACGCGGCGATGAGAGCATCGGCGGCAACCTTTGCTTGGTCAACTGTGTCCTCGAGCTGGTCCAGGAGCAGCTCTACGAGTTCGAGGTCGACTTTTTCCGCGTTGGCGTACCATCGCCGCAGCGTCTCCAGGAAGGTTGCCGAGATGAGGGGCCTGGGCGGAGCGATGCTCGTCTCGTGGCTGTGTCGCGCATAAGACGTGAAGTTCTGCGAGCCGACGGTCACTGTCGCCTCGTCAACCAGGAGAACCTTCGCATGTAACCGTGGCAGCGACCGCACCTCGACGCCCCTTTTGATCAGTCGTTTGATTGCCAAGAGCTGTGCTCGGTACGTCCGAGTGCCACTTGCGGGCGATATGTCGGTAACGACGGACTGGGCCGAGGAGGGTAGGTTCGTGTTCCGGAACAGGTCGACAGCCAAGCGGTCAAGATACGGCGAATATACTCGAACGGTCAGCTGCGCGGCCTTCACTAACCCCTGCCACGTTGGGTATGCGTCTTTCGCGAGGAACTTAGACTCGTCATCACGTGTCGTCACGTGATGGCCTCCGATCTTTAACGTGCAGGGTGAACGCTCCGGCAGGAGATTAGCTGTCGACCAGCACCTCTGGCCGTTTCCCCACGTACGCGGCGAGCCCCTCGATGTCGGCGTAGATCGTCGCGAAGTGATAGCCGAAGCGGTTCTCGAGTTGGTCGCGGATCTCGGCCTTCGCCTCGGGAGTGATCACGTACGTGAACACCGGCGCTTTGCGGGGCAGGCGATCCTCGCCCACGTGCGTGAGTCGCATCGGGACCGATGAGAAACTCACGCAGTTCGGTCGCAGCCCACATCGACCGCTCCGAGCCGCGCCCGGCATCAATCGCGTCGATCGGCACGCCGTCGAGGATGAATGCCGCGTTCTGAGCGGGGATGCGGCCATGCAACGCCGGCGGACGCCAGATCTTGCGCCCGAACCCGGTGCCCCAGTTTACCTCGCGTCGGGCGCGGTCCTCATGCAGGCGGTGCCAGCGGGGTGTATTGGTGTTCCAGCTCGAGTTCAGCTGCAGCGGTTCCTTCATCGTAAATGCCAGCAGGCGCCCCGGCCGGCGGTCGGCGTTGTCGTCGTGTGCGACGGCGAACCACGCCGCGATCAGCGGGTTGAAGGTGACGTCGAGCAGACGGGTCGGCACGCCGACGTGCTGCATCTGTGCGAACAGCTGCAGCGCCGGAACTCCGTCCAGCCGCCACTCCAGACGGGCCAAGCGCAGCAAGCGCGCCTCGGCCGCGATCAGTTGGTCCTCAGTCGGTAACGCGCCGGTCGCGTCCGCCAGTCTGCGGTACAGGGAACTGTGCAACCCCCAACTCGCATCGACTTGGCCTCGCCAGATTAGCCGCTGATCGGGATGAAGTGAGGTGACCCGGTTCACCTCGTATTGAAAAGACTCCCATCCGTGGATGGTCTCTTGCCACGGCTCGAACAGCTCGTTCGCGTCGACCCCAGACGTCGTCATAGCCACATCCTGGCATGCTGCCGCTGTCAAGGTCGATCCTCACCCCGTGATGCGTTCCACCGCGTCGCGCAGGAACGGCTGCGGCGCACACCCCGGCAGCGTCGCGCGCACGTCCTCCCACGCTTGCGGTAGCGGCACGCCACGGTGCCGCGCGCTGTAGAGCGCGGCCACGGCAGCCGTGCGGCTGCGGGCCTCGAAGCAGTGGATGAACGCGATCTTGTCTTCTGCACGGAGGGCGGCCAAGGCATCCGCCGCCTCGCGCAGGACAATATCGGGTCGGGCGTTGCGATTCGGCCGGTCGACGAGCCAGACCTGCACGCTCTCGCACCGGGCGGGCACCTGCGCCGTGCCCACGCGGCACAGCGACACCACGGCATCCACCTCGTCGGACAGGCATCGGGCGGCGACGCGGCGCCGGCGACGGCCGACAGTGCGCCCTGGAACGCGCGGACGACCCACCCGTTGTGCGCACGGAAATCGCGCGGGTGCGCGGTGGGGGCAAGCGCCTGGTCGATGAGGGGGAGCCAGGGGCCTTTCGTGTCGGCCGCGTTGGGTACAGATTGTCGCTTCGTCTCGCTCGCGCTTCGCGCGGGCTCGCTCAACGACCGGGCGTACGTATCGAGGGCGGCGTGCATGTCGAGCTCGCCGGCGAGGATCGCGTGCCGGATCGCCAGGCATCACAGTGCGCACGCATCGACGTTGTCCTGCTCCCAGTGCGTCAGCTGCGCCACGCGCCCGGCCGCGGCGATCAGCTCGGCGGGGTCGCGGTCGAGATAGCCCAGTGCCACCGGGCCGGTGCGCATCAGCGATCCGTTGCCGGCAGACCGGCCGGTCGCCCGGTGCTGCTGCTCGGTGCGGGAGGTCGTCTCGGCCGCCGTCGTGCTCGCCAGAGACGACAGGATGCCGCGGGTCTGCACGCCGACATCCTTCGCCGTCGCCGACCACTCGCACCAGCGGGCCACGATCTCATCGAGCGCGTCGCTGTCTTCGAGCGCGCGGCCATCGGCCAGAACCCGCAGGATCGGCATCGCCATGCTGGTGTCGTCGGTCCACTCGCCGATCTCGTGGCCGAACACGCCGCGCCCGAACTGCGGCGTGACGTCCTCGGCCAGCGCGGGGCCGAACTCATACTGCGAGCCGAGCGCGTCCCCGGCCGCCGAGGCGAGCACGACGCCGACGGCCCGATCAAGCTGCACGGCGTTCATGCGTGCTCCTCCCGTCGCGGCGCGCTGCCGCTGTTCCAGGTCGCCGCCGGCGCGAGCGAGAGGTGCGTGCCGGCCGGGGCAGGCACCGCGGCCGGCGGGTCGACGCGCACGAAGTGGAACTGCAGCAGCCCGGCGTCGGTGCACGACCCGTCGCAGGTGTACACCGCGTGCGCGGCGCGATGCGCGGGCTGGCTGAGCGGAACGCTCAGCGTTGCGCTCGTGAATGGCTCGCCGTTGTCGGGCAGATCGCCGTACCGCGTGCCGTCGAGTGGTCCGTCGGTCAGTTCGCAGGCGAGCGTCCCCATGATGTGTGTGCTCATCGCATCCTCCCCAAATTTGCGCATATGTGATTTATGACGCCAGTATGCACCGGGGTTCCGACATTGCGCAAGTGTCCGTAAAATAGTGGCCATGGCTCAGCACGTCCACGGTCTCGAGGATTACCCGCGTCCCTCCGTCGCGGTCGACACCGCCGTGCTGACCGTGGCCGAGGGCGCGCTGTGCGTGATGCTGCTGCGCGAGACCGGCAAGGATCCGTGGCGGTTGCCGGGCACGTTCGTGCATCCCGGTGAACGATTGGTGGATGCCGCGACCCGCGCGCTGCGCGAGAAGGCCGGCGTGAGCAGCATCCACCCTCGCCAACTGCACGTGTTCGACGCGCCCGATCGCGACGACCGCGGCTGGGTGATGAGCGTCGCGCACTACGACGTGCTGCCGGCCGCGAGCCTCGCGTCGGACCGGGTGCGCCTGGTGCCGGTCGCCGAGCTGCCGCCGCTGGTCTACGACCATGCCGAGATCGTCGCCTTCGCGGTGGATGCCGTTCGCGGGGCTTACCGCGGTTCGCCGGACCCGTCGCATCTGCTCGAGGAGCCGTTCACGATGCGCGGGCTGCGTCGCCTGCACGAGGCAGTGCTCGGGCGTCGGCTGCTGCCCGACACCTTCCGTCGGGCGATGCTGTCCGGTCTGGCCGCCACGGGCGAGCTGTTCGCCGAGGGGCGCGGCCGGCCGGCGGAGTTGTACCGGCGGGCGTGAGGGCGCAGCTCACTTACATCGTGCAGCGAGGTCTCACGCTCGTCGGCCGTGATTACGCGTCGAGTTCGGTGTTGTATTGGGCCTTGACGAACGACACCAACACGAACGAGACCACGGCGCACTGCACCCGATGTCCGGGGTCGCAGCTAGCGTGAGGCCATGAGCGCACCTGACCTTGACCGGAACGTCATGAGGAGCTTCGAGGCGCTCACCGGTGACACGCACCTAACGGTCGTGTTGGGCGCCGGCGCGTCTGCGCCGTCCGGCCTACCTACGTGGGACGAGTTTGCCATAAGGCTCGCGGTTCGCAGCGGACTCGTCGCCAGCGGCGATGCTGCACGTATGTTGCTCGAGAAGCAGGACCCGACGATCGTCTTGGAAGCGGCTCATGCGAGGTCCGGTGCGAGCTGGGCTGCCTTTCTGAATGAGGCTCTTTACGGTTTGCCACCTCGTGATGCAGAGCCCTCGCCGCTTCACCTTGCGGCGGCGGGCCATTACAGCGCTATGCCCAATTCGACGACGCTGGCCACCCTGAATTTTGATGACCTGCTCGAGACGGCGGCGCTGAGCAATGGCGCGCCGCTGGTCGTGATGGACACTGAGGGTCCAGCGTGCCCACTGTTCATCACCTTCATGGAGCGGTGTACGACGGCAACGAATATTCCGCTGTCGTCGGTTACAACGACTTCGCGGAACTCGTCGCCGACCCTCATGCGTGGCAGCGAAATTTCTTGTCGCAGGCACTCGCGCGTGGCCCGCTACTCCTTGCGGGTACGTCATATCGTGATCCAGATATACGTCATTGGCTGCATCTGATCATGCGCGATGACAAGCCGCGATTTCCTGCGCTTGTCACGATCGTTCGCGAGGGCCTCGGTCTCGATCGCGACACCTTCAAGGCGATCGACGACGCGCTTGCCTCGGAGTGGGAATCGATCGGGATGCGGGCGCTGAAGTTGCACGACCTCGCTGATGTTGCACTCGTCATCCGTGAGTTGAGGTATGCAGGAAATGGCACCTACCTTTCTCCGTCGGAGCGGGTTCGTCGTGTCTGGGATGCGCACACGAAGCATTTTCGAACGCTTCAGCGCCGCTATGTCGCGCAGCTCCAAGCAGATGTAGATGTTCTCGCCAGAGACCTCGGGAGCACCGTTCATCGAGCCACCCTTTGGTTGGCGAATGCGCGAGGCAAGCTTGCGCGGTGGGCATCGGAAGGTGCGCTCTACGCTGGTGCGCGGCAGCTGAAGCTGGTGCCTACCGGGCACGACAGCCCTTGGATCGCGGGCGAGGCGATCGGGTCCGAGGAAGTCAAGATCAAAGATGTGAAGCGCACGCCAGGCGTCCACCCCACTTGGAGATCCGTTCTCGCGATTCCCATTTTCGCTGGCGATGGAAGTCATCCCGACTTCGCGGCGGGAGTGCTCACCTTTGGACTCTCCAAAACCTCATCTACCCTCTTGGCTCGTCAAGACGAGTGGCACCAGGCCGCCTCGGCATTGAGCGCGGCTTGGGGAACACGTATCAGTGAGGTCGCGTTCTCAACATGAGACAACTAGCCTAAGGAAGAGAAGTAGGAGGCATCCATGGCAGCTAAGGAAGCCGGAGCGACACGCAACGCGAGGACTGGCTCTTACACCGTGCGGGTTCCGAAGAGTGCCAGCACAGGCAAGTTCGTATCGGAGTCCAGAGTCAGCGGCCGCATTGAAGTCCGCGGCTCGTCGACGACCAAGAAGAACTCCTGAGGGGCGGGCGCACCCTTATCACTTGGGGTGTGACCCCCGGCGTCCACAAGTCGAGGCACGTGGTCCCGGAGGAAGGCGAGGATGTCGTCGGCCGACGATTGCCGGCGCCGCATCACAGGCGCGCGGCATCCATCCGTTGAATCAAAGCCGGGCGGCGCTTGTACCGGTCACGCAGCTCGGCGAGGTACTCGGTGGCGAACTCGGGGCGTCCGGCATCGAGGGCCGCCTTCTTCAGCGCCTTCATGCGCCTCACCGCGTCGGGGTACACCCGCGTGTTCGCTTCGACGAGCCGGTCGTCGATGAGCTGCGCCATCACCGGAAGCACCGCCACCGGGTCGATCTTCGCGTAGCGGGTGACCAGTTCGTCCCATTGGCCGGCGAGCAGCGACCGCCCTCCGCTGCGTGCAGGGCCTCATGCCACGAACGCTCGACGTCGCCGTCGTCGAGCAGGTACGTGGTCAACTCCCACGCCCGCTCGCGCAGCCGTGCGATCGCCGCCTCGCGATTGAGGCGCCACGCGTCGCTGGCCGCGACCTGCCAGGCACGGGCGTTCGCGGCAGTCGGCCAGCGCTCGAACACCTCGAACGCGGCGGCTGCGGCATCCTCTGTTCCTGCCTGCATGACCAGCTCGACCCAGAGCTCGCCGCATTCCTGTTGTTGGAAGTCGCCGCCGTCCAGGCGCATGCCCTCGTGCGCGACATCGATTGCGCGATCGATGAAGCCCGCGTCGGTCAACGCCTTCGCGGCGGCGGCGCGCAGGGGCGCCCGCGGCAGGTCGCCGCCATGCGTGCGCACGATCGCCTCTTCGTCTTCGCGCAGCACGGCGAGCCGCTGCAGGTTGTACCGCAACGCGTGCCGTGCATGCCACTCGTCATCGTGGGTGAAAGCAAGCTCAGGACTTTCGGTGAAGGACGACAGATCGGCACGGCGCATGTCGAGCTGCGCCTCGAAGCGGGCGAGACCGCGCTCGCCGAGCGCCTCTTCATAGTCGGCCACATCGATCGAGAAGTACCCGCCGATCTCGCCGAACTGCTGCTTCTGGATCCACGACGACAGGCTCGCCGGCGTCGGCGGCTCTTGCGCGCAGAGTTCGGCATGCAGATTCAGCAGGTCGTGGATGACGAGCTGGATGCTGCCGTTCGAATCATCCGCGCGCATGAGCACCCGGAACGTGCTCGCGATCGCGTTGCGCACGACGGGAATCACACCCGCGGCGCCGTAATCGTCGGCCATGTCAGCCAGCAGGGGCACTGTCTGCTCGGCTTCGAAGGCGAACTCGTCGGCTTCGCGGGTCCACATATCGCGGCGGTTCGTGCGGAACGAGGCGAGGACATTCGGGATGTCGTGGGCAAGCGTCATCGTTCCAGCATGACAGGGCGCCGGGGCGGTGTGATGCCCCCTGCGAAGCTCAGTCTTTCCCGGGCTCGCCGCTCTCTGCCGCATCGGCGGCGGGGGGTTCGTGTTCCGCCGCCTGCGCGGCCTCGGCCTGCTGCCGCGCCTTCGCCACGTCTGCCGGCACTCCGGGATATCCCGCACCCCAACCGCTCATCGTGCAACCTCGCCTTCGGGTCCGGGCGACTCGACACCGAGCGCCCACGCCGCTGTGGAGCATCCTCACGACAGAGGGGCATCCCGCCCGCGCACGGCCAGTATACGGTGGCAGAGCGCGCGAAAGCCAGGATTTCGAGCACATTCAGTGCAATCGTTAGCGGAGCGTTGTTCGCTGTGAATCTCGCAATGTCGCGCAGGGAATCTGACGACATTCAACGCAACTTATGCAACTTCACTGCAACTGTTCGCTACTCTGGAGACGTGGCTAAACGGGTGACGATCGCAGACGTGGCAGCGCGGGCCGGCGTGCACAAGGCGACGGTGTCGCGCGCCCTGAACAAGATGACCGAGCATCAAGTCAACCAGGCCACCGCCCGGCGGGTGCGCAAGGCGGCCCAAGAGCTCGGCTATGTCGCCAACGCCGTCGCCCGAGGGCTGCGCACCAACTCGTCGATGACGATCGGCGTGATCATCCCCGACCTCACCAACCCGCTCTTTCCCCCGATGGTGCGCGGCATCGAGCACTACCTCGCGCCGCACGGCTACACGGCCCTCATTGCGAACACCGACGGCGACGACGATCTGGAACGTGCCGCGTTCGACTCGCTGTCGGGCCGCCGCGTCGACGGGTTCATCATCGCGACCGGCCGGATGCATCACGAGCTGATCGCCGACGCGTACCGCCGCGGCGTGCACGTGGTCATGCTCAACCGCGGCACCACCGACGTGCCCTACTCCCTCGTCACCGGAAGCGACGCCGCGGGTGTCACCGCCGCCGTCGACCACCTGGTCGGGCTCGGGCATCGCGACCTGGTGCACCTGGCGGGGCCCAAGGACTTCACCACCAGCACGGTGCGCTCGGGTGCGTTCCTCGCCGCCGTCGGCCGGCACGCCGGGGTCACCGGGCGGCTCGTGCCCACCCCGGCGCTGACCATCGATGCGGGGCTGGCGTGCATGGACGAACTGCTGCGGCACGGCGACGCGCCCACGGCGGTGGTGGCCGGCAACGACATGCTCGCCGTCGGCGTGCTGCGCGCGCTGCGCCAGCACGGGTTGCGCTGCCCCGACGACGTCTCGGTCGTCGGGTTCAACGGCATGGACTCCACCGAAGACCTCAACCCGCCGCTGACGACGGTGCAGGTGCCGCACTTCGAGATGGGCACCGAGGCCGCCCGGCTGCTGCTGGATGACATCGCCAGCGACGAGCAGCGCAGCGTGACGGTGAGCCTGCCGGCGACCCTCATCATCCGGGAATCCACGGCCGCGCCACGCCGTGCCGCACTCGTGGCCTGACGCGCCGGCTCAGACGAGGATCAGCAGCGGCTCTTCGACACGTCGCTGGAACGCCGCGAGCCACCGGGCGGCCAACGCGCCGTCGACCGCGCGATGGTCGACCGACAGGGTGCACCGCATCACGGTGGCCGCGGTGAGCGCGCCGTCCACCACGACCGGCTGCTGCGTGGCCGCGCCGACGGCGAGGATGCCCCAATGCGGCGGATTGACGATCGCTGAGAACCCGACCGTGCCGAACATGCCCAGGTTCGAGACCGTGAACGTGCCGCCCTCGATCTCGGCCTGGGTCAGCCGCTTGGCGCGGGCTCGTTCGGCCAGCCCGGCCACGGCCGCGCCGACGGCCGAGACGCTGCGCGACCCGACATCGCGCACGACAGGGGTGATCAGGCCGCCGTCGGTCGACACGGCGACTGCGACGTCGGCCCGCGTGTGGTGCAGCATGCCCGCGTCGGTCCAGGTCACGTTCGCCTCGGGCACGTCGGCGAGGGCGCCGGCCACGGCCTTCACGACGAAGTCGTTGACCGAGAGCTTCTGCGCGGCCAGCGTCGCGTTGACCTGCGCCCGCAGCGCGAGCAGCTTGTCGACGACGCATTCGGCGACGATCTGGAACTGCGGGACCGTGGCCTGACTCTCGGTGAGGCGTCGCGCGATCGCCCGCCGCATGGATGAATGCGGCACCAGGGTCGCCTCGCCGTCACCGGTCGCGCTCGCTGTCGGGGCGGCCGGGGGAATGGATGCCGGGGCCCGTAATTCAGCCACGGGCTGCGCAGCCTGTGCACGGCGCACCGCCGCGTCGACGTCACGACGGGTGATCCGCGCCTCGGGACCGGTTCCGGTCAGGCCCGCCAGATCGATGCCGTTCTCGTGGGCGGTCTTGCGCGCGATCGGGCTCGCGAACAGGCGCGCACCGGCGTCGCGCGCCGCCGGCTCTTGCGCCGCGGACTCGTCGGCCGCGGGCACGGGCGCCGACGGCGACTCGTCCGACACCGCGGCGGGCACAGCATCCGGCTCGCCCGCGGCCCCGGCGCCGGACACCAGGCCGAGCTCCTGCACGGCCTGCGCGACGTCCTCACCGGCTTCGACCAGCACCGCGATCGGGGCGCCGACTGGGGCGGCGACGCCGGCGGGCACGACGATGCGCCCCAGGGTGCCGGCCGCTTCGGCCTGGTATTCGACCGTCGCCTTGTCGGTCTCGATCTCGACGATCGCGTCGCCGACCGCGATCTCATCGCCTTCGGCGACCAGCCACGCGGCGATCGCCCCCTCGTCGGCACCGGCGAGCACACTCGGCATCCGGATGACGGTGGCCATGTCAGTTGCCCCGTCCGAAGCCGTCACGCACCCGCAACAGGGCCGCCGCGACCTCTTCGGTGCGCGCGATCGCCGCCCGCTCCAGCACCTGCGAGATGCTCGGCGACGTGCCCGAACCCGTCACGCGCTGCACCGGCTGGTCGAGCCAGTCGAAGAAGCGCCGCTGCAGCTCGTCGGCGAGCCAGGCGCCGTACGAGGTGCCGCGGGCGCCCTGCTCGACGATGAGCACGCAGTTGGTCTTGCGGATGCTCGCCCCCACCGTCTCCCAGTCGAGGCTGGCCTGATCGAGGAAGCGCAGGTCGATGAGCTCGCCGTCGACCCCGGTCTGCTCGATGGCCTCGGCGCAGTGCGCCACCATCGAGAGGTAGCTCAGCACCGTGACATCCTCACCCGACCGGCGGATCGCCGCCGTACCGAACGGCAGCTGGTAGTCGAGGTCGTCGGGGATGCCGCCCTTCTGGCCGTACAGATCGACGTGCTCGATCATCAGCACGGGATCGTCCAGGGTCAGCGCGATGTTCATCAGGCCGACGTAGTCCGCCGGCGTCGAGGCGGTCATGATCCGCCAGCCCGGGCTGGTGGCGAAGACACCGGCCGGGTCCATCGAATGCTGCGAGCCGTACCCGGTGCCCATCGCGACCTTCGTGCGCAGCACGAGCGGCACGGTGTCGGCGCCGCCGTACATGTGCCGCACCTTGCCGATCTGGTTGAACACCTGGTCCGCGGCGACCCACAGAAAGTCGGGATACATGAACTCGACGACGGGCCGGAAGCGGCCGTCGAGCGCGACCCCGCCGCCCAGGCCCACGAACGCGTTCTCGCTGATCGGCGTGCCCAGCACGCGGCCGGGATACTTCGCCGGCAGCCCCTTGGTCGCCCCGTTCGTGCCGCCGGCCAGGTGGTGCACGTCCTCGCCGAGCACGATGATGCGCGGGTCCTGCGCCATCCGGCGATCCATCACCGCCGCGACGGCGTCGATGAACTTGCCCGGGTGCGTCGCCACCGCCGCGTCGCCATCGAGGGGCTCACTGATGCGCGCGCCCTTCAGTTCGGAGAGGTCTCCGCGCACGCCGACGTCGACGAAGGCGGGGTCCGGCCACAGTTCGGGGCGGATGCGGCGCACGCCGCTCTTCGCCGCCCCCGCGTCGGGTTCGGTCAGTGCGGCGATCGCCCGCGCCACCGCGTCCTGCGCCTGCGCGCGCACGGCGGCCGAGCCGTCGGCATCCAGCACCCCGCGGCGCTGCAGCTCCGCGTCGACGCGCGCGATCGGGTCGCGCTCGCGCCACTGCGCCTCTTCGTCCTTCGTGCGGTAGCCGAACGCGCTGCCCGGGTAGGGCCCGTTCTGGTGGAAATAGCGGTACACCTGCGCCTCGATCAGTGCCGGGCCCTCGCCCGCCCGCATCCGCTGCAGCGCCTTCTGCATCACCAGATGCACGGCCAGGGGATCCATCCCGTCCACCCGCCAGGCGCGGATGCCGAACCCCGGTGCCCGTGCCGAGAGCCGCGATTCGGCGGTGACCTCGGTGACGTGAGTCGAGACGGCGTAGAGGTTGTTCTCGACGAAGAAGCACAGCGGCAGCTTCCACGCGGCGGCGAGGTTCATCGTCTCGAGCACCGAGCCGATGTTCGCGGCGCCGTCGCCGAAGTAGGTGACCGTGACGTCGCTCGACCCCGCATCCGCGGAGTGCAGCTGGCTCCATGCGTTGCCCGCCGCGAACGGCACGCCGCCGCCGACGATCGCGTTCGTGCCGAGCGCCCCGGCCTCGCGCCATTTCAGGTGCATCGAGCCGCCGCGGCCGCTGGAGAAGCCGCGCTTCAGGCCCAGGATCTCGGCGAGCGTGCGGTGCAGCAGGGTCGAGATCTCGGGGGTGACCAGTGCCTGCAGATCCAGGCCGCCGGGGGCGACGTGCTGCAGCGCCTTCGCGAGGAACTGGTGGTGGCCGCGGTGGGATCCGCTGACGGCGTCGCCGTCGCGCAGGCCGACGATGGATCCGACCGCGCCGCCCTCCTGCCCGATGCTCGAGTGGGCCGGCCCGTGCACGAGGTTCTCGCCGGCCAGCTCCAGCACACCTTCTTCGAACGCCCGGATCAGCTGCAGCTGGCCCAGCATCGTCGCCAGCAGCGCCGTGTCGGCGTTCTTCCAGTCGGCGGGTGTGCTGGCCAGCTCCTCCCACTGCGCGACCTGGCGCAGCGTGGTTGTGTGAGGCATGCGAGATCCTCCCTCATCGGCGTCTCTACCGCCCGAGTGTAGACCCGAAATGTATCCAATACAATGGCATATCACATCAATACGCGCTAATATGTGGCTATTCGTATCCATTGGAGGTGCGTTATGGCGCTGCCCGGCCTGCGCGGAACCGACCATGTCGGCTTCACCGTGCCCGATCTCGAACAGGCTCATCGGTTCTTCACCGAAATCCTCGGCTGCGACTACGTCTACTCGCTGCCCGGCATCACCCGCGACGACGACTGGATGCGCGAACACCTCAACGTGGCACCCGGCACGGCGGCCACGGCGATCCGGTTCTACCGACTCGGCCACGGGGCGAACTTCGAGGTCTTCGAATACCGCTCGCCCGATCAGCGGCAGGCGATGCCCGCGAACAGCGACGTCGGCGGCCACCACCTCGCGTTCTACGTCGACGACATCGACGCGGCGGTGCGCTACCTGCGCGACAACGGCATCCGCGTGCTCGGCGAGCCGACCGTCAGTCAGAACGCCTCGGCCGGCCAGCGCTGGGTGTACTTCCTCAGTCCGTGGGGCATGCAGTTCGAGCTGGTCAGCTTTCCGAACGGCAAGGCCTACGAGAAGGGCGCGCCGGTGCTGCTCTGGCACCCCGGGAATCCGGCCGCCTGATGGTGTCGGCGAACGCAGGCGGACCGACGGTGGAGAGCGGTCGCATCGCGACGTGGCTGCGCACCGCGATCCTCGAAGACGAGCTGACGCCCGGCACCCGCATCCGGCAGGAGGAGATCGCGACCCGGCTCGGGGTCAGCCGCATCCCGGTGCGCGAAGCGCTGCGGATGCTGGATGCCGAAGGCCTGGTGCGGATCGTGTCGAATTCGGGGGCGTGGGTGTCGCGCCTGGACCAGCGGGAGTGCTCCGAGGCGTACCGGATGCGGGAGCGGCTCGAACCCCTGCTGCTGCGGGCGAGCCTGGAACGGCTCACCGACGACGACATCGACCGGCTGGGGGAGATCGCGGCGACGATCGAACAGACCGACTCGGTGGACGAGTTCATGCGGCTCGACCGGCAGTTCCACCTGGACGGCTACGCCGCCGCGCCGCCGTCCTATCTGGGCGAGGTCGTGCTGCGGCTGTGGAACACGACGCACCACTATCGGCGCGCGTTCTCGCAGCTGACCGCCGCGCCCACCCTGCCGGCGACCCGCGACGAGCACCGGCTGCTCCTGGACGGCATCCGCCGTCGCGACCCCGCCGACGCCGAGCGCATCCTCGTCATGCACATACGCCGCACCCGCAAGGAGCTCGAGAGGCATCCGGAGATCTTCGCATGACCCCGCCCGCATCACCCACGACTCGTCATTCGGAGGCAACATCATGATCAGATCGATCAACCCGACCACCGGGCAGGTGGATTTCGAGATTGCCGCGCACACCCCGGCCGAGGTGGAGGAGCGGCTGCAGCGCGCGAGCGAGGCCGCCGCATGGCTGCGCACGCTCACGTTCGCCGAGCGGGCGCGCCTGATGAACACCAGCGCCGACGTGCTGGCATCCGATCGCGAGGACGCGGCGCGGATGATGACGACCGAGATGGGCAAACCCATCACCGCCGCCCGCGCCGAGGTCGACAAATGCGTCAAGACGATGCGGTTCTATGCCGCCCACGCCGAGCGCTTCCTCGCCGACTCGCCGGTGGACGACCCCGCGACCGTCGGCGCGACGCACGCGGCGACCCGCTGGCAGCCGCTGGGGGTCGTGCTGGCCGTGATGCCGTGGAACTATCCGCTCTGGCAGGTCATCCGCTTCGCCGCCCCCGCGCTGATGGCGGGCAACGCCGGCGTGCTCAAGCACGCCTCGAACGTGCCGCGTTCGGCCCTCTACCTCGACACGCTGTTCGAGCGCGGCGGGTTCCGCAAGGGCGCGTTCAGCACGCTGCTGATCGGCTCCGCCGACGTCGCCGCCGTCATCGAAGACCCCCGCATCGCGGCGGTCACCCTCACCGGGTCGGAGCCGGCCGGCCGCTCGGTCGCCTCGATCGCGGCGGCGCACGTGAAGAAGTCGGTGCTCGAGCTCGGTGGCTCCGACCCGTTCGTCGTGCTCGCCAGCGCCGACATCGACAAGGCGGTGCCCACCGCGGTGCTGGCCCGCACCCTCAACAACGGGCAGTCCTGCATCGCCGGCAAGCGGTTCATCGTCCACGACGCCGTCTATGACGAGTTCGCCGACAAGTTCACCCGCGCGATCGCCGCGCTGAAGATCGGCGACCCGCTCGAGGAGAGCACCGAGCTGGGCCCGCTGTCGACCGAGCGCGGCCGCGACGAACTGGCCGAACTCGTCGACGACGCCGTGCAGAAGGGCGCCCAGGTGCTCACCGGCGCCGAGCGCATCGACCGGCCCGGCTGGTACTACCCGGGCACGGTGCTGGCCGGGATCACCCCCGAGATGCGGGTGTACGGCGAGGAGGCGTTCGGGCCGGTCGCGACGCTGTACCGTGCCGTCGACAACGACGACGCGCTGCGCATCGCCAACGGCACCGAGTTCGGCCTGAGCTCGGCGGTGTGGACCGAAGACCCGGCCGAGCAGGAGCGGTTCGCGACGGAACTGCAGGCGGGGGCGGTCTTCGTCAACGGCATGAGCGCCTCGTACCCCGAGCTGCCGTTCGGCGGCGTGAAGCACTCCGGCTTCGGCCGCGAACTGTCGGCCAGCGGCATCCGCGAGTTCTGCAGCCTGAAGACGGTCTGGCAGCGCTGAGACGGGAAACGGCCCGCGACACGTCGGTCGCGGGCCGTTCCCCGGGAATCAGCGCCGGTCAGTACTGGTGCGCGACGAACAGCTCCTGCGCGGGGAACTTCGTGATGATCTGCGGGCCGTCCTCCGTGACGACGACCTCCTCCTCGATCCGTGCCGCCGAGATGCCGTCGCTGGCCGGGCAGTACGTCTCCATCGCGAAGACCATGCCGACCTGGATCTCGACCGGATGCTCCAGCGAGTTCAGGCGCGAGATGATGGGCCGCTCGTGCAGGCCCAGGCCCAGCCCGTGCGCGAACTGCAGGCCGAACGCGGCCATCTCGCTCTCGAACCCGAAGTCCTCGGCCTTGGGCAGCAGCCGGGCGATCTGGTCGGACCCGACACCCGCCTTCACGCCGCCGATGGCGCCGTCCATCCACTCGCGCGCCTGCGTGTAGGCGTCGCGCTGCACCTGGGTCGCGCTGCCGACCCCGAAGGTGCGGTAATAGCAGGTGCGGTAGCCGTTGAACGAGTGGATGATGTCGAAGAACGCCTGGTCGCCGGGGCGGATGATGCGGTCGGTGAAGTTGTGCGGATGCGGGTTGCACCGTTCGCCCGAGATGGCGTTGACCGCCTCGACCTGGTCGGAGCCGAGCTCGTAGAGGCGCTTGTTGGTCAGCGCGACGATCTCGTTCTCGCGCACGCCGGGCTTGAGCGCCTCCACGATGTCCTGGTAGACGCCGTCGACCATGGCGGCGGCCTGGTTCAGGAGCATGATCTCGTCGGCCGACTTGATCACGCGGGCGTCGAGCATGTGCTGCTGCGCGTCGGCGACCTTCAGGCCCTGCCGCTGCATCTCGAACAGGAACGGCGGCTCGACGATGTCCAGGCCCACCGGCGCGTCGGCGACGCCGAACTCGGTCAGGATCGCCTTGATCTCGGTGACGGCGTCGCGCATGAGTCCGGCATCCGGCGCGACCGCACCGCGGAAGCCGAGGAAGCCGGGCCGGTTGTTCTCGGTCGGCAGCCACGGTGAATACAGCTTGTGGTGGCGCACGGCCGAGCCGAAGTCCCACAGCATCGGCTCGTGGTCGCGGGTGATCAGCGCGTAGCGGATCATCTTGTCACCGAGCGCGCCGCCGATCCAGGTCTGCGTCGTGTAGCGGATGTTGTAGAAGTCGAACAGCAGGAACGCGCCGCAGTCGCTGGCCGCCAACGCCGCCTGGGCCCGTCCGAGCCGGTACTTGCGCAGCCGTGCGAAGTCGACCCGCTCTTCGTAGTCGACCCCCATCTGCCCGGGTGCCTGAAGAATCGTCGTCATTTACCTCACCTCGAGTCCATCGCTGACCGCCACGTCTTCCGACACGAGGTCGAGCCCCGCACCCTTCGCCACGCGCAGCAGAAGCGTGGCGAAATCCGTATCGCGATTGCCGGCGCCCGACTCGGCCGCCACGATCTGGCGGGTCGCCGAGGCGATCGGCATCGGCACGCCGAGCTCATCACCGGCGTGCAATCCGAGATCGAAGTCCTTCTGCAGCAGCGGCATCGTGAACGTCGGTCTGAAGTCGAGGTTCACGAGCGCCGGCGTCTTGTAGCGGCTGAAGACCGACCCCATCACGGAGTCGTTCAAGAAGTCGAGGAACGCCGCCCGTGAGACGCCGCCCTTCTCGGCCAGCACCGTGATCTCGGCCAGTGACTGCGTGACGACGCCGAGGAACACGTTGTGGGCGATCTTCACGAGCCGGGCGACCTCGCCCTCGCCGACGTAGGTCGCACCGCGGCCCAGCGCCAGCAGCAGCGGCTCGGCCTCGTCGAACGCGTCGCGCGGCCCCGAGGCGGCAACGGTCAGCATGCCGGCCGCCACGACCTTCGGGTTGCCGCTGACCGGCGTCGCCAGCACCGCGGTGCCGACCTTCGCGGCGGCCTCGCGCAGCTCCTGGCTGGCCTCGACCGACACGGTCGAGGAATCGCAGACGATCTTGGGGGCGGCTTTGCCGGTGAGCAGACCGTTCTCGCCGAGCATCACGGTGTGCAGATCCTTGGATGCCGAGACCATCGAGAAGACCACGTCGCGGTCGGCCAGCTCCACCGGGGTGTCCACGACGTGCGCGCCGAATTCCTGCAGCGGCTCGGCCTTGGACCGGGTGCGGTTGTACACCGTGACGTCGTACCCCTTCTCGAGCAGCCGGCGTGCGAGCTGAAAACCCATACGTCCGGTGCCCAGCCATCCGATCGTCGTCGATGTGCCAGCCATGAGCTCCTCCTTCGGCGTGCCCGATTCGCTGCGACAAAATCGCAACCGGTTGCAATCATCCTCCGCCTCGCCGGATTGGTCAAGTGCCGCGGTGAACACGGCTGGCGACACGTCGGAGATTCCCCAGCAGACTCATCAATTCAAAGAATAACCAGGTCGTAGCCCTGTTCAACGAGGTCATCCGATTCTTTAGACAAGATTCACCATCGATGCTTGACCGCAGTCATTCGGGGGAGCATAATTGCAATCGATCGCGGTCCATGGGGATTGCGGCGACAGGATTTGGACGAAGGAGTTCACATGAGCAAGGCGATACTCGACGCCATCACCGCGGACAACAGTGTGGTGCTGCTCGTCGACTTTCAGGGCTCGCTGTTCGGCGGCGTCGGCTCCGGCGATCGCGACGCGATCCACAACAGCCTGGTCGCGACGGCCAAGGCTGCGCACATCCTCGACGTTCCGGTCGTGCTGAGCTCGATCTGGGAGGGCGGCAATGGCCCCGTCATCGAAGAGGTGACGGAGCAGTTCCCCGGCCAGAAGGTCTTCGAGCGCGCCGGCCAGAGCTTCGACGCCTTCGAGGACGAGGGAGTCGCGGCCGCGGTGCGGGCGACCGGGCGCAAGAAGCTCATCGTGTCGGGGCTGTGGACGAGCATGTGCTTCGCCTACACGGCCCTGCATGGCATCGAAGAGGGCTACGAGGTGTACGGCCTGATCGACGCGGCCGGCGACTCCACGCCCGACGCACACAACTACGGTCAGGCGCGCATGTACCAGGCGGGCGTCATCCCGCTGACCTGGATGCCGCTGGTCTCGCACTGGATGCACGACTGGAACAACCCGAAGGCCGGTCAGCTGAAGGCGGAAGTGTTCGGCCGGTACGACAAGATGCTCTCCATCTAGAGCGCAGCTGCGGCTGGGCACACAACGAAGTGGGTAGAAGACATGAAAGAGAACTACGACGTGCCGGTTCTGATTGCCGGCGGCAGCCTGGTCGGCCTGACCACGTCGGCCCTGCTCGGCGATCAAGGCGTCACGAGCCTGGTCGTCGAGCGGCATCCCGGTGAGGCGATCCATCCCCGCGCGGCCCTGATGCTGCAGCGGTCGATGGAGATCTATCGCGGCATGGGGGTGGAAGACACCATGCGCGAGCGTTCGTTCCAGCAGTTCGACCCCGACGGCGCGATCATGGCCGTCGAGACCGTGGCGGGCAAGGACCTGGCCTGGTACATGACGCGCGTCAACGACGGCGTGCGCGACCTGAGTCCGTCCGAGCGGATCTTCGTGACGCAGATCGCGGTCGAACCCGTGCTGCGGGCGCGTGCCGAAGAGCTCGGCTCCGAAGTGCTCTACGGCACCGAGATGGTCGACTTCGAGCAGGATGCCGACGGGGTGACCGCGACGATCCGCAATCGCGCTTCCGGCGACGAGGCGACGGTGCGGGCGAAGTACCTGATCGCCGCCGAGGGTCCGCACAGCATGACCCGCGAGAAGCTGGGCATCACCCGCAGCGGCCACGGCTCGCTGTCCAAGAGCATCACGATCTACTTCCGCGCCGACGTCGGAAACCTGATGCGCGGGCGCAACCTGAGTGTGATCATGGTCGTGAACCCCGAGGTGCAGGGCTTCTTCCGCATCGAGAAGCCGTACGAGTCGGGCTTCCTGGTCGTGCACGGGGTCGGCGATCCGCAGAACCCGCGCACCGACCTGTGGGACGGGCTCACCGACGAGAAGTGCGTCGAGTGGGTGCGGGCGGCCCTGGGCGTGCCCGACATCCCCGTCGAGATCTACAACGTCATGAAGTGGGAGGCGACCGCGATCACCGCCGACGAGTACCGCAACGGCCGGATCTTCCTGGCCGGCGACGCCGCCCATGAGATGCCCCCGTACGGCGGATACGGCGGGAACACCGGCATCCACGACGCGCACAACCTGGCGTGGAAGATCGCGGCGGTGCTGTCCGGGGCGGCCGGCGACGACCTGCTGTCGTCGTACGAGACGGAGCGGCGCCCGGTCGGTGCGTTCACGGTGGAGCAGGGGTATTCGCGCTTCGTGGTGCGGGCCGTGACATCCCGGCTCAAGGACGGCATCGAACCGGTCGTGCCCGACGACAACATCGATCTCGGCTACCGGTACCACTCGTCGGCGATCGCGTCGACGGGGGAGGACGACGCCGTGCAGGGCAGCCCGCGCTCGTGGCGGGCCGAGCCCGGCACCCGCGCGCCGAGCTACGACCTCGTGATCGACGGCGAGAAGAAGTCGACGATCGACCTGTTCGGACACGGCTTCGTGCTGCTGACCGGTTCGGATGCCGCCGCCTGGCGGGAGTCCGGGGCGCGGGCCGCCGAACAGGTGGCGATGGGCCTGACGACCTACACGATCGATGAGTCGACCGACCCGACTCACACCTTCTGCAACGAATACGGCATCACCTCCACCGGGGCGGTGCTGGTGCGACCCGACGGCTTCGTGGTGTGGCGTGCGGTGACGGATGTCGACGCCCACCCCGACACCGTGGCGCAGACGATGCGCGCCGTGCTGGGCCTGCCGGTGTCGGATGCGGTGGCCGCCTGATCGGTGACGGGCAGACGAGAGATGGCAACGGTCGGTCTAGAATTCGCGGATGCGGAGGCCGGCCGCTGTCGTCTCTCGGTGACACACGGCGGCGCGCGGTGCGCGCCGCCGAGGAGCGATGAAGGCGGCGAACGATGATGACCAGCGACGAGAGCGCGACGACGCTGCTGACGAACGGGCGGATCTGGGCCGGGGCGGGCACCCCGCCCGGCCGGCGGGAAGAGGCGATCGCCGTCTCGGGCGGAAAGGTGCAGGCGCTGGGCACCACGCGCGAGCTGCGCGACCGGTTCGCCGGCGCCACCGAGATCGATCTGGCCGGGCGCACCGTCGTGCCGGGCCTGATCGACGGCCACAACCACGCGACCCGCGGCGGCGCGACCTGGGCTTGGGAGCTGCACTGGGCGGGACTTGCCTCGAAGGATGCGGCCCTGGACAGCATCCGGCAGGCAGCCGCCCGCGTCGGCCCGGGCCGATGGGTCACCGCGATCGGCGGCTGGCACCAGACCCAGTTCACCGGAACCTGGCTGCCCACGCGTGCCGAACTCGACCAGGCCGCGCCCGACAACCCGGTGTACGTGCAGTCGCTGTACGAGGTCGGCATCGCCAACACCGCGGCCATCGAGGCGGTCGGACTGCGTGCGGCGGCCGAGGGGCTGTCGGCGAACGCGGTGGAGCGGGACGCGAATGGCGCCCCGACCGGGGTGGTGCAGGGGCTGCCGGCCTTCACCCTGTTCCTGGCGGCGGTGGGAACCCCGACGCTCGACGAGGAGGTCGCCGGAACCCGGGCCATGGTGCGCGACTACGCCGCACTGGGCCTCGCCGGCGTGTGCGACCCGGGCGGCTTCGGCATGAGCCAGGACCGCTACGCGGCGGTGCGGCAGCTGCAGCGCAGCGGCGGCCTGAACATGCGCATGCGGCTGTTCGCCTCGGCGACAACGCCCGGCGACGAAGTGCGCCAGGTGGACGACTGGCTGACCGGGCTGCACGACGAGGTCGACGACGACTGGCTGCGCATGCTCGGCATCGGCGAGGTCGTGCATTTCGGCTGCCACGACTTCGAGGGTCTCGACGATTTCGAGATCACGGATGCGTCCCGCGACACCCTGCAGCAGATCAGCGGCACCGTCGCCGCACACGGGGTGCCCATGCACATCCATGCCGTCATGGACGACAGCATCGGCATCATCCTGGACTGCTGGGAGGCGGTGGACCGCGTCACTCCGATCGGCGGCCTGCGCTTCTCGTTCGCCCACGTCGACCGGATCAGCCCGCGCAACATCGCCCGCGCGAAGGCGCTCGGCGTCGGCGTCGTCGTCGACGCGCGCCTGGCCTTCCGCTCCGCGGCGTCGCAGGCCGTGTGGGGCGCGGAGCCGCTGCACACCGCGCCGCCGCTGCACGACATCGTGTCGGCCGGGCTGCCCCTGGGGGTCGGGTCGGATGCGACCCGCGCCTCGTCACACAACCCGTGGCTCTCGTCCTGGTGGTTCATCGCGGGGCGGTCGCTGGACGGGACGTCGCAGCGCGACGGCATCCACCTGCTCGACCGCGAGCGCACTCTGATCGCCCAGACCGCCGGCAACGCGTGGTTCTCGTTCGAGGAGGACCGCCGCGGCGCGCTGCGGCCGGGGTGGTGGTCGGACCTCGCCGTGCTCAGCGATGACTACTTCACGATGCCCGAGGACGAGATCCGCGGCCTGCACTCCGAGCTGACCCTGGTCGGCGACCGGATCGCCTTCTCGTCAGGGGAAGTGACCGACCCGGCCTGAGCGGGCGCAGTCAGGTGCCCGGCCCCTCGCGGCACCGCATGCCCGACACGCCGCCCAGGCTTCGGAGGAAAGCGCGGAGTCTGGGTGCATATGCCGTGATCGATCCGAACTCGATGCGATCCTCCGAAGCCTGTGCGGCGCGGGGAGGCTCGCGCTCAGCGCCGCGTGAGCTCGTCGTGCTGCGACGCCGGCGTCGTGTGGAACCGCTTGGCCGCGTGCGCCCTCTTGTGCGCGGCCTGGATGATCGGCACGGTGATGGCGACGATGATGAAGATGATCAGCACGGCCGAGATGGGCCGGGTGAAGAATCCGCCCGGGTTGCCGTCGAACAGCAGCAGCGCGCGTCGCACGTTCGACTCGAGCAGCGAGCCCAGCACGAACGCGAGCACGAGCGGGCCGGGGTCGAAGCCGGTCTTCTTCATCACATAGCCGATGGCGCCGAACAGCACCACCACCCCGACGTCGAAGATCGAGTTGTTCAGCGTGTATGCACCGACCAGTGTGATCAGCGCCGTGATCGGCGCCAGAATCGCCGCGCGCACCTGTAGCACCTTCACGAACACCCCGACCAGGGGCAGCGCCATCAGCAGCAGCAGGATGTTGCCGACGTACATCGAGTTCACCACGCCCCAGAACAGGTCGGGATGCTCGTCGACCAGCTGGGGGCCGGGGGTGATGCCCTGGATGAGCAGCGCCCCGAACATGACGGCCATCGTCGCGTTGGCGGGGATGCCCAGAGTCAGGAGCGGAATGAACGAGCTGGTCGCGGCCGCGTTGTTGGCGGTCTCGGGGCCGGCGACGCCCTGTACGGCGCCGTGGCCGAACTTCTCGGGCGTCTTCGAGACCTTCTTCTCGACGGCGTAGCCCGCCATCGACGCGATCGTTGCGCCGCCGCCGGGCAGGATGCCCAGCAGGAACCCGATGACCGAGCCGCGCCCGAAAGCCCCGGACGACTGTTTGAGGTCCGCACGGCTGGGCCACTTCCTGCCCACCACGGCGGGGGTCAGCGTCTCGGCCCGATGGCGCTCCTCGAGCCCGTACAGAATCTCACCCAGGCCGAACAGGCCCATCGCGATCGGCACGAAGCCCAGCCCGTCGATCAGCTGCAGATTGTCGAAGGTGAAGCGCGCCGTGCCCGTGAACAGATCGCGGCCGACGGTGGCCAGCAGCAGTCCGACCGCCGCGGCGATCACCGCCTTCAGCTTCGAACCGCTGGAGATGGTGGCGACGAGCAGAATGCCCAGAAGGGCCAGCGCCGCATATTCTGCGGGACCGAACTTGAGGGCCCATCCGGCCACCAGCGGCGCGAACAGGGTCAGGCCGAAGATCGAGACGGTGCCGCCGATGAACGAGCCGATGGCCGCGATGCCCAGCGCCGTTCCCGCCTTGCCGCGTTTGGCCAAGGCGTACCCGTCGAAGACGGTGACCACCGAACTGGCCTCTCCGGGCAATCTCAACAGCACCGAGGTGATGGTTCCGCCGTACTGGGCGCCGTAGAAGATGCCGGCGAGCATGATGATGGCGGTGACCGGCTCAATGCCGAACGTCACCGGCAGGAGGATGGCGATGGTGGCCGCAGGGCCCAGGCCTGGCAGCACGCCGACGAGCATGCCGACGACCACGCCGATCAGGCAGTACAGCAGGTTGGTGGGCTCGAAAACGGTGGCGAAGCCTTCGATGACCGGTTGAAAATCCATGGGTGTCTCTTCGCCTCGTCAGAATAAGTGGGGAATCGACGTCTGCAACGCGACGACGAAGATCAGGTAGAAGGCGACGACGATCGCGACGGTGCCGATGACAGTCGACAGCCACGATTCCTTGCCCAACAGCCGAAGCCAGATGAACGTCATCACGGCGGTGGGGATCTCGAAGCCCACGTGCGGCATGGCCGCCACGTACAGAATGAGGGTGACCAGGCCCGCCAGCGCCATCCACGATGCGCGGACGAAGACCTCGCCGTCACCGGCACGGCGTCCGACGACGATCTGCACGAGCGACAGCACGACGATGGTGATCGAGACGATCAGCGGCCACAGGCCGGGGCCGGGCTGGCTGGGAGAGCCTACGCCGAACCCGATCGCGAACACGACACCGACGGTTCCCACGGTGGCCGCCGCCAACGACGCGACCAGATTCGCGATCGGTCCGGACGGGGGCGCGGTGTCATCGATCGGAATCGGCGTCGTGTCCTCGGCGGGAGGCGCTGACGGTGTCTGTTCGGTCATGACCGACTCCTTCACCGGGGGGATGCGGGGCGCGCAGCCGTGGCCGGCCACGCGCCCCCGCGGGTCACTTGCTGAGCTTGATGTCGTACTTCTGCACGAGCCCCGCGTACTTCTGGGCGAGTGCGTTCCACTCGGTGACGACCTCATCGCCCGAGATCTCGTGCGGCGTGAGCAGGTTGCCCTCGTTGAACTTCTTGTAGGTGTCGGAAGCCAGCGCCGTGTCGATGGCCTTGACCAGAGCATCCTTCACATTCTGCGGCAGGCCCTTGGGCGCTGCCACGGCACGGAACTGCGAGACCGGCACGTCGAAGCCCAGCTCGACGGCCGTGGGCACGTCCTTCAAGAACGGGTTGCGCTCGGCCGAGAAGACGACCAGCGGTGTCACCGTGCCGGCATCGATCTGGGGCTTCGCCTCACCCAACTGGATCGTCGCGACCTGCACCTGATCGCCCATCACGGCAGTCAGTGCGGGCGAGCCCGAGTCGAAGGGCACGTCCTGGCCGTTGATGCCCGCCTCGGAGAACAGGATCGCCTGCGCCAGCTGCGAGCCGGTGCCCACCCCCGTCGTGCCGTAGGAAAGCTTGTCGATGCCCTTCAGGCCATCGAAGCTCTTGATCCCCGAGTCCTTGCTGGCCACCAGCACGTAGTCGTCCTGCGAGAGTCCCTTGAGCACGGTGAGGTCTTCGAGCTTGACCTGTTCCTTCTCGGGGAGGGTGAGGTTGGTGATGGTGATCAGCGAAGCGTTCAACAGCACGAGGTTGTAGCCGTCGGGCTTCATGCCCGCCACCTCGGCGGTGGCCACTGCGCCGTTCGCACCCGGCTTGTTGACGACGGGCACGGCCACCTTCAGCTGGTCCGAGAGACCCGATGCCACGGAGCGGGCGATCAAGTCGGTCGAACCGCCGGCGGACTGGCCGACGGTGAACGTGATGTCGCCGGACGGGAAGGCGTCACCTTGCGCTGCGTCACCACCGCCCCCGCCGACGTTTCCGCCGCACGCGGACAGGGCCAGCGCTCCGGCGGCCAACAGTATGCCGAGGGCGGCAAATCTCTTCACGGTCATGTCATTCCCTTTCGGACGGGGGCTCCGCTGCCGTTGGTCGCGCCGCAGCAGCCACAGCTTCGTAGTGCTGTCGTCCACGATAAAGACGGCCATGCATGCACGTCCAAGCCATAAAGCATATCGTGTGATACCTTCACGGCATCATGTTCACACTTGACCAGCTGCGCTGCTTCACCGCCGTCGCCGAAGAACTGCACTTCGGTCGCGCTGCCGAGGTGCTGCGGATGACGCAGCCTCCCCTGAGCCGGCAGATCCAGCGACTGGAAGAACACGTCGGCGTCGTGCTGCTCGAGCGGGACAACCGCCGCGTCGCCCTCACCGAAGCCGGACGCGCCTTTCTGCGTGAGGCGCGCAGCATCCTGGCCAGTGCCGAGCGCGCCCCCGAGACCGCCCGTGAGATCGCCGCGGGCAGCAGCGGCGTGCTGCGCATCGGCTTCACCGCCGCATCGACCTACAGCGTGCTGGGCACGCTGCTGACCCGAATCGACGAGCAGTTGCCGGGGGTGCAGGTCGAGCTCGAAGAGCTGGTCACCCAGAACCAGCGTGACGGCGTGATCTCGGGCACGCTCGATCTGGGCATCGCCCGGCCGCCGTTCGACCCGGCCGTGTTCGGCGTCCGGCGCCTGTTCACCGAAGACCTCATGCTGGTCGTGCCCACGGGGCATCCCCTCGCCGACGCCGGGGAACCGCCGACGGCGGCGCAGCTGGGCGCCCAGGCGCTGATTCTGCCGGACTCGGGCAAGGCCTGGTATTTCTACGATCTCGCCGTCCGCGTGCTGCCCATCGACCACGCCCGCGTGGTGCACACCGTCAGCCAGATCGCCACGATCGTGACCCTGGTCGCCGCCCGACGCGGCATCTCATTCGTGCCGGCCTCGGCTCGGGTGCTGGGCATCAAGGGCGTGACGTACATTCCGCTGGGCCCGGCCGCCGAAGGCATCGTCGAGCTGGACGCGATCTGGAACCGTGCCAGTACCAACCCGGCTCTGCACCGGGCCCTGAGTGTCATTCACGCGGCATCCGAGGTGCTGTAAGACAGATTTGTCACATGTCTGATATGTTCTCGGGAGCACTCACGAAGGAGACCGATGGACTACACACCAGACACGATCAGATCGATCGAACTGTCTACCTTGCGGTTACCGCTGCCCGTGCCCATCTCAGATGCCAAGGTGTTCACCGGCAGACAGAAGCCGATGACCGAAGTGGTGTTCCTGATCGCCGAGATCGCCACGGCGCAGGGATTCACAGGTCATGGGTTCAGCTACTCCAAGCGCGGGGGAGGCCCCGCCCAATATGCGCACGCGAAGGAGGTCGCGGGTGTCGTGATCGGGGAAGACCCGAACGACATCGACAAGCTCTACACGAAGCTGCTGTGGGCCGGCGCATCCGTCGGCCGCTCCGGCGTGGCGACGCAGGCACTGGCCGCGATCGATGTCGCGCTGTACGACCTGAAGGCAAAGCGTGCCGGCCTGCCGCTGTCGAAACTGCTCGGTGCACACCGAGACTCGGTGCGCACCTACAACACCTCCGGAGGCTTCCTCAACGCGTCTATCGACGAGGTGCTGGATCGGGCGACGCAGTCGCTTCGCGAAGGCATCGGCGGCATCAAGATCAAAGTCGGGCTGCCGGACGGTGCCGAGGATCTCCGACGCGTGCGTGCCGTGCGCGATCACATCGGCACCGAGGTGCCGCTGATGGTTGATGCGAATCAGCAATGGGATCGCCCGACGGCGCTGAGAATGGGGCGTCGGCTCGAAGAGTTCGATCTGGTCTGGATCGAGGAGCCGCTCGACGCCTATGACGCGCATGGCCATGCCGAACTGGCGCGCGCTCTCGACACCCCGATCGCCACGGGCGAGATGCTCACCTCAGTAGCCGAACACGAGCGCCTCATCGCGGCCCATTCGTGCGACATCATCCAGCCCGATGCCCCCCGCATCGGCGGCATCACGCAGTTTCTGCGCCTGATGATGCTCGCCGACCGGGCGGGGTTGGGTCTGGCTCCGCACTTCGCCATGCAGATCCACCTCCACCTCGCCGCGTGCTACCCGCGTGAGCCTTGGGTGGAGCACTTCGACTGGCTGGATCCGCTGTTCGACGAGCGCCTCGAAACGCGCGATGGCCGGATGTTCGTGCCGGATCGCCCCGGCCTGGGTATCACGTTCAGTGGGCAGGCTCGCGCCTGGACCACGGAACGCGTCACGATCGGAGCGTGAACGGATGCGCCCGTCACGCGGTGAGACGATCGCAGTGCTGCTGTCCGACCGCATCATCCGTGGTGAGATCGCCCCGGGAGAGCGCCTGCCCAGTGAGGCTGAGCTCGCGATCGAATTCCGTGCGAGTCGCCCGGTGATCCGAGAGGCGCTGCAGCGCTTGCAGACGCTGGGCTACGTGCGCACCCGCACGGGAGCCGGCAGTTATGCGCTCACACCTCCGTCCCTGTCCGAGGGCGACGACTGGCTGTCGGCGCGCGGCCCTGCTGAGCGCGCAGAGCTGCACACTTTCCGTACCGCGATTGAGCAGGAGGCGGCGGCACTGGCTGCCCGGACACGCACCGAGTCCCAGCTGGCCGAGATCGACGACGCCATCGACCAGTTTCTTCCTGCCGTCCTGCCTGCCGATACGGTCGAGGCGGACTTTGCGTTCCACCAGGCGGTGGCGGCGGCATCCGGCAATCGGTTCATCGTCGAGGCGGTGGACCGCATCGGCGCACGCGCAATCGTGGTTCCAGCGTCGCGCATCGCCTCAGCCGAGCGTCGCGGTGACGGCATTTCCATCGTCGCGGCCGAACACGCCGCAGTGGCCGATGCCATCCGAGGCCGAGACCCGGTGGCTGCGGCAGCCGCCATGCGCGCGCACCTGTTCGCCTCGGTTACGCGACTGGGCACCGGCCGGCCATGACCACGGGTGCAATGCGTGAACGACGGGTCCGAATCACGAGCGCGCGGGCGGGCGTTCTGTGATGCTCATAGGGTATTGAACTATATAAAAATCGGTTTGTTTGGGAATGGATGACGCCGTAGCGTGAGCGGTAGAACGAACACAGTAAGAAGGAGTGCACGGTGACCAACTTCACCCCCGCGGAACTCGCTGAGCACCTGAAGGGGGGGCTGCTGTCCTTTCCCGCGACAGCCTTCACGCCCGACTTCGAATTCGACGAGCCCACCTACCGCGACCATGTCGCATGGCAGGCGCGCTACGACGTGGCCGGGCTGTTCGCCGCAGGCGGCACCGGCGAAGGCTTCAGCCTGACCCCGGAAGAGAACGCGCGGGTCGTGCGCGCGGCCGTCGCTGCGTCGCGCCCCGAGGTTCCGGTGCTGGGATCGGTGGGCGGCTGGACCAAGAATGCCGTCGCCAACGCGCAGGCGGCCGAGGCAGCCGGCGCCGAGGGCGTGCTGGTGATGCCGCCGTACTTGACCGAGTGCTCTCAGCAAGGCCTGATCGCCCATGTCGGCGCCGTCGCCGAGGCGACCCGCCTGCCTCTGATCGTCTACAACCGCGCCAACGCCGTGTACTCGGCCGACACGGTCGTCACGCTGGCCGACCGCTACGAGAACTTCATCGGGTTCAAGGATGCCTTGGGCAATATCGAGCAGCTCGCGAAGGTGACAGCCAAGGCCGGCGACCGCCTGTTCTACCTGGGTGGTCTGCCCACCGCGGAGACCTACGCCCTGCCGCTGCTGCAGATGGGAATGAGCACGTATTCGTCGGCGATGTTCAACTTCGTCCCTGAGTTCGCGCTCGAGTTCTACCGCGACGTGCGTGCGCAGGACCGCACGGCCGTCGTCGAAAAACTCAAGCGATTCGTGCTGCCGTACCTCGAGATCCGTGACCGCGGCAAGGGCTTCGGAGTCTCGATCGTCAAGGGCGGGTTGCAGGCCATCGGGCGCCCGGTCGGCCCGGTGCGGCCGCCGCTTCACGACCTGGGAGCCCAGGACCTGGAGGACCTGAAGGCGCTGATCGCTGAGGCAGGCGTCGCCCCGGCCGCAGATCACGAGAAGGTCCTGGCATGATCACCTTCGAGCTGACCGGCCACTCCCTGATCGCCGGTCGCCCCGTCGCCGGCACCGGCGCCGAGTTCCGTGCAATCGCTCCCGCCACCGGCGAGCCGCTGGAGCCCGCCTACTCGCAGATCGACGTCGACCAGTTGCGTGAGGCGACCGCTGCCGCCGCTGCCGCATTCACCTCGTTTTCGTCGCTCCCGCCTGAGCGGCACGCTGCGTTCCTCGAAAGCGTGGCCGATGAGATCGACGGAGTGCGCGACCTGGTGGTCGAACGCGCCGCGCAAGAGACCGGGCTTACCGCGGTGCGCCTGACGGGCGAGGTTGCTCGCACGACCGGGCAGCTGCGCATGTTCGCCGGCGTCGTGCGCAGCGGTCTGTTCCGCGGCGTGCGCCTCGACCCCGCCCGCCCCGAGCGCACCCCCGCCCCGCGCCTGGACATCCGCCAGCGCAAGGTCGCCCTGGGGCCGGTCGCTGTCTTCGGGGCATCCAACTTCCCGCTGGCCTTCTCGACCGCCGGCGGCGACACCGCCTCGGCGCTGGCCGCCGGCTGCCCCGTCGTGTTCAAGGCGCACAGCTCGCACCCCGGCACCAGTGAGATCGTTGCCGCCGCGATCACCCGGGCAGTGCGCTCGCATGACCTGCATCCCGGCGTGTTCTCGGCCATCTTCGGCCCCGGTCGCACGGTGGGGCAGGCCCTGGTGACCGACCCGGCCATCCAGGCGGTCGGCTTCACCGGCTCACGTCTCGGCGGTCTCTCGCTCGTCGCGGCCGCGGCCGCGCGCCCGGTGCCGATCCCCGTCTACGCCGAGATGAGCTCCGTCAACCCCGTATTCATCCTTCCCGGGGCCCTGGCAGGTGACGTGAGCGACCTCGCCGCCGGATACGTCGCCAGCGCCGTGGGTTCCAGCGGCCAGCTGTGCACACAGCCCGGCAGTGTCTTCGTGCCCGCCGGCGAACGCGGCGACGCGTTCGTCGCCGCCGTCGGCGAGGCGATCACCGCGGCCGTCGGCCAGACAATGCTCTCGCCCTCGATCGCCGGCGCCTGGCGTGACGGCGTGGCCACCCGCGACGAGCACGCCGAAGTCGCGGCCCGCGGTGTGGCCGGTCCGGGTCCGAATGCTCCCGCGCCGGTCATCCACGCGACCGGGCTTGAGTCGTTCGTCTCGAACGACGTGCTGCACGCAGAGATCTTCGGTGCCGCCTCGCTGATCGTGCGCTATGACGATGTGGCCGACCTGCCCGCCGCAGCCGAACGCCTTGAGGGGCAGTTGACCGCGACGCTGCATCTCACCGAGGACGATGTCGCGCAGGCCGCGGCACTCATCCCGGTGCTCGAGCGCAAGGTCGGGCGCATCCTGGCCAACGGTTGGCCGACCGGCGTCGAGGTGGGACACGCGATGGTGCACGGCGGCCCATTCCCATCGACGAGCGACTCGCGCACCACGAGCGTCGGCTCGCTGTCGATCGAGCGCTTCCTGCGCCCGGTCGCCTATCAGAACCTGCCGGAGGCACTGCTGCCCGAGCCCGTCAAGCAGGCCAACCCGTGGGGTGTGCCGCGGCTGGTCGACGGACAGATCGAAGGGGCCCGATGACCTCGCCCACGATCGCCCGCGTCGAGGTCGTGCCGGTCGCCGGTCATGACTCGATGCTGTTGAACCTTTCGGGCGCCCACGGTCCGTTCTTCACTCGCAACGTCGTGATCGTCACCGATTCCGAGGGCCGTGAGGGCATCGGCGAAGTACCGGGCGGTGAGCCGATCCGCGCGACGGTCGAAGAGGCGGGCGGAATGCTGGTGGGCGAGCCGGTCGCCAGGTACCGCTCGCTGCTGCGTCAGGTCGCCGACCGATTCGCCGATCGGGATGCCGGCGGCCGCGGCCAGCAGACCTTCGACCTGCGCACGACGATCCACGCCGTCACCGGGCTGGAGGCCGCCCTTCTGGACCTGCACGGCCAGTACCTCGGCGTACCGGTGGCCGAGCTGCTGGGCGACGGCCAGCAGCGTCAGAGCGTGCCCATGCTCGGCTACCTCTTCTACGTGGGCGACCCCGACGCCACTGACCTGCCCTACCTGCGCGAGCCGCACGGCGGCGACGCGTGGCAGCGCGTGCGCCGCGAGAAGGCTCTGGACCCGGCCGGCATCGTGCGACTGGCCGAGGCCGCCACTGAGCGCTACGGCTTCACCGACTTCAAGCTCAAGGGCGGTGTGTTCGCGGGCGACGAAGAGGCCGACGCGATCGAGGCCCTGGCGGCGCGGTTCCCCGACGCGCGGATCACGCTCGACCCCAACGGCGGCTGGCTGCTCGAAGAGGCTGTACGGGTCGGCAAGCGCCTCCGCGGTGTGCTCGCCTACGCGGAAGATCCGTGCGGAGCGGAGGGCAAGTTCTCGGCCCGCGAGATCATGAGCGAGTTCCGCCGCCGCACCGGCCTTCCGACGGCCACGAACATGATCGCCACCGACTGGCGCGAGATGGCGCATGCCGTGCGCACCAACGCAGTCGACATCCCGTTGGCCGACCCGCACTTCTGGACGATGGCCGGCAGCGTGCGCGTGGCTCAGCTGTGTCGCGACTTCGGGCTGACCTGGGGCTCGCACTCGAACAACCACTTCGACATCTCACTCGCGATGTTCACACACGTCGGGGCGGCCGCGCCCGGCGAGATCACCGCGCTGGATACGCACTGGATCTGGCAGGATGGCCAGGACTTGACGGTGAAGGCGCCGCAGATCTCGGGCGGTGCGGTGCAAGTGCCGACCGCACCCGGCCTCGGAGTGACACTGAACCGCGAGCGGCTCGCCGCGGCGCACGAGCTGTACCTTGAGCATGGCCTCGGGCAGCGGGACGACGCGGCGGCCATGCAGTACCTCGTGGAGAACTGGACGTTCGACCCGAAGCGTCCCTGCCTGGTGCGCTGATCGCACGTGCCGGCACCAGCGCGGCCTCGGGCTTGCGGTGCGACCCGACGACGGCGGGTTCCGCATCAGGGTCGGCGCGGAACCGACGCAGGATCTCGAAGAGGAACGCCTCACTCCATGGGCATCACGAGCGAGATCCGCTGCGCGGCATCCTGCAGCGCCGGCAGCCACCGGTGCAGCGTGTCGACCGTCGCCCGGAACGCCGGTGCCGCGATCGAGATCGCGGCACGCGCGAGTGGGACGGGTTCGCGCATCACCGGCGCGGCGATGGCACGGATGCCCACTTCGTGCTCTTCGTCGGCGACGGCCCAGCCCTGCTGCGCGACCTTCGTCAGTTCGCGGCGGAACTCCGCCCGGTCGGTGATGCTCTTGGCCGTGAACGCGGTCAGCTCGAGCGTGTCGACGAGGTGGCGCTGCGTCTTCTCAGAGCTCATCGCCACGAGCACCTTGCCCTGCGCCGTGCAATGCAGCGGGCCGAGTGTGCCGGGGCTGCCGGTGACACTGACCGAATGCGGGCCGCGCACATAGTGCACGTAGAGCTGGTGGGTGCCGCTGAGCACCGCCATCAGCGTCGCCTCGCCGGTCTCGGCCGCCAGGTCTTCGAGAATCGGGCGCGCGACGCCCGTCAGTCCCCGCGCCTGGGCCACGGTCTGGCCCAGCACGAACGTCTCCAGGCCCAGCGTGTAGCGCCGCGTGCGCTTGTCCAGCACGGTGTAGCCGCGCTGCGTCAGCGACGTGAGCAGCCGGTAGGCGGTGCTCAACGGCACGCCGCACTCGTCGGCGAGTTCGGTCGCCTGCCGGCCCGCGGCATCCACCGATACGGCGTGCAGCAGGTCCAGTGCCTTGTCCAGCATGTTGCGGCGGCCATTCACCGGCAGCGCAGTCAGTTCAGTCATCGCGTCATAGCCTCAAAGAACCTTATCCAAGAACGCCCGGGTGCGATCATGCTGGGGATGCTCCAGCACCTGCGTCGGAGTGCCCTGCTCGACGATCCCCCCGTCATCCATGAAGACGACGCGGTCCGACACTTCGCGCGCGAACCCGATCTCGTGCGTGACGATCACCATCGTCATGCCCGCCAGCGCCAGGTCGCGCATCACGGCGAGCACTTCGCCGATGGTCTCGGGGTCGAGCGCGGAGGTCGGCTCGTCGAAGAGCATGAGCTCGGGGTCCATCGCCAGCGCGCGAGCGATCGCCACCCGCTGCTGCTGCCCTCCGGACAGCTGCCGGGGGAACGCGTCGCCGCGCCCTTCGAGCTTGACCTTCGCCAGCAGCCGCTCGGCCGCGGCCTTCGCCTGCGCGGTGCCCACCTTCTTGACCTTGCGCGGCGCCAGCATGATGTTGTCGATCACCTTCAGATGGGGGAACACGTTGAACGACTGGAACACCATGCCCATCTGCTCGCGCGCCGCGCGCAGATCGGTGCGCGATTCGCCGATGTGATGGCCGAGCACCGTCACGGATCCGGAATCGAAGGTCTCGAGGCCGTTCAGGCAGCGCAGCAGCGTGCTCTTGCCCGAGCCGGACGGGCCGATCACGCACACGACCTCGTTCTGCCGGACGTCGAAGTCGATCCCCTTCAGCACCTCGACCGATTTGAACGACTTGTGCAGCGCGCGAACCGATATCGCAAGTCCCTGCTCGCCCGCCGGTGCGGGCACGATCGGCTCGTTGTTCATGCGAGCCTCCTTTCGAAGTGGCGGCCGAGCAGCGCGAGCGGGTACGAGATCACGAAGTAGAGGGCCGCCACGATGAGGAACACCGTCAGCGGTTCGTTGTTGATGGTGCTCACGATATGGCCCTCCGACGTGAGCTCGGTCACGCCGATCACCGACGCCAGCGATGATGCCTTCACCAGCGAGATGAGGAAGCCGATCGCCGACGGCATCGCTATCTTCAGCGCCTGCGGCAGGATCACGTGGCGCATCTTGGTGAAGTAGCCCATCGCCAGGACGTCCGCCGCCTCGGACTGCCCCTGTGGGATCGCGAGGATGCTGCCGCGGAAGATCTCGGCGATGTATGCCGCCGCGTAGATCGACAGGCCGATGATCCCGGTCGTGATGGCCGACAGGGTCAGCGCCGGCAGCACCAGGGGCAGGGCGAAGTACATGAAGAACAAGATGATCAGCGGCGGAATGCCGCGGATGACGTTCGTGTAGATGTTGCTGATCCAGCGCGCCACGCGCAACGGTGAGGTCGCGGCGACACCCAGCACCAGCCCGACGATCGTGCCGATGATCGCCGACGCGACCACGAGGACCACCGTCAGCACGAGCCCGGCGAGCAGAGCGGGCATGAAGCTCAGCACGTCTGACATGTGTCCTCTCCCTTCCCGGTCACCAGCGGAACAGCGTTCGCTCGGCCAGTCGCGATGCCCCCGCCAGGATCGCCGAGACGACGTAGTACATGGCGGCGGCGAAGGCGAACAGCTCGATCGTCAACTGCGTCTGCGACACCAGCTGGTTCACCTCGTTGGTCAGCTCGTTCAGCGAGATCACCGACGCGACCGAGGAGAACAGGAACAGCACGATGAACTGGTTGGTCAGCGCCGGCAAGACGTTGCGCAGAGCCGGCTTGAGCGACACGTGCACAAGCGTCTGCCACTTCGACAGGCCCAGCACGGCCGCCGCTTCGTGGAGGCCGACCGGGACCGATTCGAGCCCGGCGCGGAAGATCTCCGCAGTGTATGCGGCGTTGTTCAGCGTCAGCCCGAGCAGCGCCGATGTGAACGGGTCGAGGTTGATGCCGAGCTGTCCGAGCCCGAAGAAGAACAGGTACAGCTGGACCAGTAGGGGGGTGTTGCGGAATATCTCGATGTAGATCCTGCTGGCCCAGCTGGCAACCGGGTTCCGGCCCGACTTCGCGACCGCGAGCGGCACGCCCAGGAGGGACCCCGCGATGAACCCGACCACCGCGATGAGCACGCTCATGCCGAGCGCGCTCAGCATCTGCGGCAGATAGGTGGCGGCGATCGCGAAGTTCATCGTGACGGGTCAGGGCTGGTTGGTGATGATCGCCGGCAGATCCTCGTGGAACCACTTCTGATACAGCTGCGCGTCCTGACCGGAGGCGATCAGGTTGCGGATGAAGTTGTTCAGATAGTTCAGCCAGATCTGCTGGTCGGGCAGGACGCCCATCGAGATGAGATCCGGATCGATCGGCGGGATGTTCAGCGTCGCCAGATCAGGATTCTTCTTGGTGATGTCCTTGACGGTCGTCGACTCCTCCATCGCGGCATCCGTCTTGCCCGACTTCAGGGCCTGGAGCGCATCGGCGATGTTGTCGAACCGAACCGGCTTGGCCTTGGGGAAGTTGTTCGTGATGATCGTGTCGTTTGTGCTGCCCCGGGCCACCGCGACCGTCTTGCCGTCCAGATCCTTGAGGCTCGTGATCGGGTTGCTCTTGCGGAACAGGACGCCCGCGCCCTGCGCCTTGTAGGGGATCGTGAACGCGACCTGCTGGGCGCGCTGGTTGGTCGCGGTGTACGACGAGATGTTGACGTCTGCCCGCTTGGACTGCATGACGGACAGCCGGGCGGTTCCGTCGATCGAGACCAGATCGAGTGTGACGCCGAGGGATTTCGCCAGCGCTGCGGCGATGTCCGGCTCGTATCCGACGATCTTGCCGTCTGGCTGCTTCACGCTGCTGGGCGGGAAGTCGGGGAGCACGGCCACGCGCAACGTGCCGCGTTTGATGACCTGCTGGAGGGTGTTGGAGGTGCTTGCCCCCGCTGCGGCGCTGCTGCCGCCGCCGTCTGCCGTGCACGCGGTGAGCGTCAGCGGGACGACGGCGAGGGTCAGGGCCAGCAGTGAGAGTCCGGTCTTGCGTCTGATCTTCATCGATGACTCCTTCTCACAATAAGAGAGTGACTGTCACGTCACAAGAAACAGTCTCCGCCCGTCATCCCTGCATGTCAATGGGTCAGGATGCCGCTCGGTCGATCCGGTTCCCGATCGTGCCGTCGCCGCCCAGCGCACGGAGGTTTCGGTCGATGAGGAGTTCGGCACCGACCGGTCGGCCGCCGGCGGCATGGGGCGTGATGATCAGGTGCGGGGCCTCCCACAGCGGGTCGGCCGCCGGCAACGGCTCGGGCGTCGTGACATCCAGTGCCGCGCCGCTGATCGCGCCGGTGCGCAGTGCCGTGATCAGGGCGGGCTGGTCGACGACGTCACCGCGGCCGACGTTGACGAACAGTCCCCGTGCGGGAAGGGCGTCGAAGACGTTCGAGCCGACCACGCCGCGGGTGGCTGCCGTGGCGGGAAGGATGCTGATCAGCACGTCGGTGGTCGGCAGTTCGTCGTGCAGGTGCCCGACATCGATGACACGGAACCCGGCGCGCTCACCGGGATGTGTGGCCACACCCGTCACGGTGGCGCCGAGCGCGGCCAGGACCGGCGCGAGAGTCTGGGCGATGCTGCCGAACCCCCAGATCAGCACGCGGGCATCCAGCAGCGTGGTGACCCGATCGGCCGGATGCAGCTCGTGGATGCCGCCCAGTTCCGACGACCAGTCGTGGCGCCGCTGGTGCTCGAGCGCAGCCGGCAGTCGCCGCACGAGCGCGAGCAGGAGGGCAAGAGTGTGCTCGGTCACGGTGCGGTTGTGCAGGCCCGCGCCGCTTGCGATCACGGCCTCCGGGCGGAAGCCCGCGGCGACGATCGCCTCGACGCCCGACGACAAGGACTGCACGAGCTGCACCTGGCGCAGATTCTGAGCGGCTGACTGCAGGTGCCGCGGCGAGGGCCCCCAGGCGACGAGGGCATCGGCATCCCAGTGCTCTCGGGGGATCTCTGCGGCGCCGTCGACGACGACCGACTCCCATCCTTCCGGCAGGTGGAGACGGGCGGACACCGTGTCGGGCAGCAGAAGCTTCATAGTCTCATGATATGGGAGCTACTCTCGCGGTGGGGACGCAGCTCGGAACGAACGAACGTCGGCGAGGTCGCCGACGGACTCGGCTGACCCCCGACAGGCCTCGACAGTCGGCGCGCGGCCGTGCCGCGGCATCCCGCCCCCGTAGTCTGTAACCCGTGACGGGCGACACGGAGCACACCCGCCGGCTGCGCACGTGGTGGGCGTCGCGCCTGGGCGCGCTCACCGGCGACATGCTGCGCGCGGCGGCCCCGCCCACGCAGCGCGTGTCGATCCCGTGGAGCGATGACGCGCTCTCGCAGCGGCACGCCCGCGCCGTCATCGATCTGTGCCTGCGCAGCGGTGAGGCGATGCTGGCCACCGGCGCGACGACGGCGGATGTCGTGGCCACCGTGCTGCGCATCAGCGAGACGTACGGACTGCGCAACGTGCACGTCGACATCACCTTCACCGCCGTCACGGTCTCGGTGCACCGCGGCATCGACGAGGACCCGATCTCGATCATGCGCGTGGTCAAGGTGCGCACCACCGACTACACCCGTCTGCAGGACGTGTACCTCCTGATCAACGAGGTGATCGGCTCGGGCGGCGCCCTCGACGTCGACGACGTGCGCGAACGGCTCAGCGCGATCCTCGCCCAGCCGCATCCCTACCGCCGCTGGGTCGTCACCCTCGGCGTGGCGGTGCTGGCCGGCGGCGTCGTCGTGATGTTCAACGCCAGCGTCGTGCTCGCTCTCGTCGCCGCCGGGTCCGCCGTCATCGCCGAACTGATCGGCCGGCGCCTGAGCAGATGGGGGATCGCGGCCTTCTTCTCGCAGATCGCCTCCGCCGCGGCCATCACCACGATCGCCGTCGTGATGTACTGGCTGCGCTCGATGGGCATCGAACTGCCCGGCACCGACCACCCCACGATCATCGTCATCTCGGGCATCATCATGCTGCTGTCGGGGATGGGCCTGACCACGGCCGCCCGCGACGCGGTCGATGGCTACTACGTCACCGCCTCGGCGCGAGTCATGGAAGTCATCATGCTGACGCTCGGCCTGGCGATCGGCATCTGGATGACGCTGGGCGTCGCGATCCGGCTGGGTGCGGCGGTCTCGGTCGGCACCTCGCTGGGCGCGGGACGGGGGCTGTGGGCCGGGATGCTGGGGGTGGCCCTGGTCGGGATCGGATTCGCCTTCACCTCCTACGTGCGCTTCTCCCTCGCCCCGCTCATGGCGATCTCGGCCGTGCTCGTGTTCGCCGTCTACGCCCTGCTGCGCCCCCTCGTGCCGCAGCCGGGACTGGCCGCCGGAGTCGCCGGCGCCGCCGCGGGCGTCATCGCGTATCTCGCCTATCGGTGGCTCAAGGTGCCCGAGGCGGCGATGGCCATGGCCGGCATCATCGGACTGATCCCGGGACTGGCCTTCTACCGCGGGCTGTACAGCCTGATCGGCGACGAATTCGACCCCTCCGCCGCGGCGCCCGCGCTGCTGTCGGCCGCCGCTACCGGCCTGGGTCTTGCCGCCGGCACCGCGATCGGCGGGTACCTCGCCCGCCTCAGCTTCGGCCTCGACCGCTCCGCGCGCATCGCGCAGCGGCGCTCGCGCGTGCGGCGCTGACGCGGTTTCGCCTCGCTGCGCTCGCTTGGCGGCCGGGCGGCGCGAGGCGGCTCAGGGGTCGTGGCGAGGCTCGTGGCTGACCAGGCCCACGGTGTTGCCCTCGCTGTCACGGATGAACGCCTGCCACTCGTCGGTGTCGACCGGACCGAGCGAGTCGTCGACGTGGGTGTAGATGACGTGCGGGTCATCCACGATCTCCACCCCGCGATCCCGTGCGGCCGCGACGGCGTGGGCGACGTCGTCCACCAGCAGGTACACGACGGTCGACGGCGCGTCCGGCTGCAGCAGCAGCCGGGTGGCGCCCAGGTTGAAGAAGAGCAGGTCCGGTGACGTGAACCGGGCGGCCGGCTCTTCATCGAGCAGCTGGGTGTAGAACGCCGCGGCGCGGTCGAGATCGTCGGCGTGCTGTGCGACCTGAACGATGTGCATGGCGATGACCCTTCGCTGGCTGCTGGCTCAAGTATGCCCCTGCGCGGGCGCCGTGACACGGCCTCCTCGACGCGGCCCGGCGTCGGCGCGAGCGCCCTCGGTAGACTGGAGTACCGCGCGCCGCACCTGAGTGGGCTCGTTTGATGCGGCGTCCGGCTGGGCTTGGGCTCCCCGAGACGAGGAGGTGGACATGCTTCGCGACGACGCGCGGCGTACTCGTGCCACGGTGCTGCGCTCGGTGTGGGAGCTGATGTCGAACACCGGCACCACGAAGGTCAGCGTGGACGACATCGCCGACCGTGCCGGTGTCAGTCCCGCCAGCGTGTACCGGCACTTCGGCAGCAAGCAGAAGCTGATCGACGAGGTCTCGGTCGACCGCTGGCGGCGCGCGTCGCGCTGGGCGGCCGGTTCCGGCGACCCGCAGCGCGCCCTGATCGACATCATCACGGTGCTCGATCGGTTCTCGCTCATGGTGACCGCGGATGCCGACTTCATCGCCGCGGCCGGTGTCGACGTCGGTCAGACGCCGGTCGCCATCCTGCCGGTGCGTCAGGAGTTCGCGCGGCGCTTCGACCACCTGTGGACCACCGCCGCCGACGCCGGCCAGATCGTGCCGTGGGCCGAATCGATGGATCTGATCGAACTCGTGGGCGGCATCCGCGACCCGCATCGCCGGGTGCCCAAACTCACGACGCTCATCAACGGCTTCTGCGCCGCGCGCATCGACATCCCGCACGTCGCGCGGGCCGTGCTGACCCGCTGACCCGCCCCTGTCGGCGCGGATCTGCGAGGAACCGGCGCGGATCTGCGAGGAACCGGCGGTCCGGCTCTCACTTCGCCGACGTGCCGACCGCGCCTTTCGTAGGGTGTGGGCATGGCGGACAATGACGTGCCCCCGCTCGACGCGGGGTTGAACGACCTGGCCAGGCGGCTGCACAGCCGTGAGCTGACCGCGACCGGCCTCGCGACGGCGCTGCTCGATCGCATCGCCGAGCGCAGCGGCGCGCCGACCTTCGACGGCGCCCCCGGCGCCATCAACGCCTGGGCGCACCTCGACGCCGACACCACGCGGCGCCAGGCCGCCGCCGCCGACCGCCGCCTCGCCTCCGGCGCCGAGTCGCCGCTGTGCGGCATCCCGATCGCCCTGAAAGATCTCTTCGCGGTCGCGGGTCTGCCGCTGACCGCGTCGAGCCGGGTGCTCGAAGGCAACGTCGCCGATGCCGACAGCGCCGTCTGGACCGCGCTCTCGGGTGCCGGCGCCGTCTATGCCGGGCACACGCACACCCACGAATTCGCCGCCGGCGGCACCACCGACCAGGTCGGCAACCCGTGGCACCTCGCACACAGCGCCGGCGGCTCCAGCGGCGGGTGGGCCGCCGCCGTCGCCGCCGGCATGGCACCCGTCGCGCTCGGCACCGACACGGCGGGATCGGTGCGCATCCCCGCCGCGCTGTGCGGTGTCTCGGCGTTCAAGCCCACCTTCGGACGCGTGTCGATGGACGGCACCATCCCGCTGGCGCAGACCCTCGACCACGCCGGCCCGATCGCCCGCACCCTCGCCGACTGCGCCGTCGTGCTTCAGGCGCTGTCGGCCGCCCCCGCCGCCCGCGACCCGTGGGGCGTGTTCGGCCGGCCCGCCATCCCGGCGCCCGAGCGTCTCGCTCTGTCCGGCCTCCGCATCGCCACGACGGCCCGCGCCGACCGCCCCGAGGTCGACGCCGACGTGCACGACGGATACCTGCGCATGCGCGAGGTGCTGCGCTCCCTCGGCGCCGAGATCGTCGAGCTGCCCGCCCCCGACGACCTGCCCGCGGCCGACTACGACACGATCCTCCTTGCCGAAGCCCGCAGCCACCACGCCCGCTACCGCGACCGCGCCGACCGGTACCGCCCCTCGGTGCGCGCGTTCATCGCGCCGGGCGCCGCGCCCCTGCCGGTCGACGCCTATCTGCGCGCCCAGGCCCGGCGGCGCGCGGTGACCGCGGCGTGGGATGCCTGGTTCCGTGCACACCGCATCGATGCGCTGCTCGAACCGACCAGCGCCATCACCGCGCCGCTGCGCGGGCACGGCTACGACGCCGGTGAGCGGGCCGGCGGCACCGACCCGCTCGCGGTCTTCACCGCCACCTGGAACGTGACCGGCTTCCCGGTCGCCGCGCTGCCGGCCGGACTCGGCACGCGCTCCGGCCTGCCGGTCGGCGTCAGCCTGATCGGCGCGCCCGACACCGACGCGCACCTGCTCGCGGTGGGCATCGCCCTGCAAGAATCCGCACCCCCGCCGCAGTTCGTCTGGAACGGCGCCGCCGCCGATCCCGCCGCCGCACCCGAGAGGAACGACCCATGAACCTGCATCACCCTCGTCGCACCGCGCGCGCCCGAGGAGTCCTCGGCGCGCTGGCCGTGGCATCCGCAGTCGCGCTCGCCGTCTCGGGCTGCGCCCGTTCCGACGGCGGCGCCCGCGGGGGCGCGGCATCCGCCCCCGGCATCACCGACACGACCGTCACGATCGGCATCAGCAGTCCGCTCAGCGGCCCGGTCGCCGGGCCCGGCACCTGCACCGCCGACGGCGCGATCGCCTATTTCGAGGCCCGCAACGCCGAGGGTGGAATCACCTTCGGCGAAGGCAAGACCCGCACGGTCAAGGTGACAGCGCTCGACGACCAGTACGACCCGCAGAAGGCGAAGGCCAACTACGACCAGTTCAAGGGCAGCGTCTTCGCGATCGCCATCGGACTGGGCACTCCCACCAACCGTGCGTTCCGCGAAGCGGCGATCGCCGACGGCGTGCCGCAGGTGCTCACCGGCACCGGTGATCCGCTGTTCAGCGACCGCGCGCAGTCGCCGATGCAGCTGGACGCGTTCCCCACCTATGTCGAAGAAGGGCGCGCGTTCGGCGAGATGCTCGTCGCCTCGGGCGAGCACAAGGTCGCGATCCTGTCGCAGAACGACGACTACGGTCTGGACTATCTGACCGGGTTCAAGAGCGCGGTGCAGGATGCCCCGGGCATCACGATCACGAAGGAGCTGACCTACGAGGTGCCCGACGTGTCGCTGGACGCGCAGATCACGGCGCTCGCCGCCACCGGCGCCGACGTGATCTTCAACGCCGTGTCGCAGCCGCATCTGACCGTCTCGGCGATGCAGAAGGCGCAGGCGCTGAACTGGCTGCCGAGCTGGTTCCTGCCGTCGAACACGTCAGGTGTCGCGCCGATCCTGAAGCCGGCGGGGGCGGATGTCTTCCCCAACGTGTACACGATCGGGTACCACAAGACGCCCGACGACCCGGCGTACGCGAACGACCCCGACGTGAAAGCGTTCACCGCGGCGCTGGCCGAATACACGAAGCAGCCGGCGATCCCCGAGTTCCCGCACTGCATGTGGGGATACATGGCAGCCGACGTCTTGGGCCACACGTTCCAGCAGATGACCGAGCCCACCCGGGCGGAGTTCATGACGCAGCTGCTCTCGATCAAGGGGTATCAGACACCGCTGATGCTCCCCGGCGCCGAGGTGGACACGACCATCGACGGCGAACCGGCGATCTCGTCGGTCATCCTGGAGCGGTTCGACGGCACCGGATACGACCCGATCGACGCGCTGAGCTGACCGGCGCGGCGGGCCGCGGCGGTGGGCGCCGCGGCCCTGCCGCTGCCCTGCCAATGCGCTGCCGATGCGCTGCCTGCCCGCGCCTGCGTCAGCGCGGTCGATCCGTCGGTCGCGGCTGTCGGGTGGGCCAAGGCGCGGCGACGCGCGCCCGTTTCTGGCATCCGCGCTCGTTTTTTTCGTGCGCGGATGCGACTTTCTATAGCGCGAGCGAGGAGGGGGACGCGTCGCGGCGCCCCCGAAAAGCGCACCGCGCGGCGCACCGCGCGGCGCACCGCGCATTCCCATCACGCTCATAGACACCTCGTTCAAAACCCTCAGCGCGCGTCAATAGCATGCCAAGCAAGACATATGCACGCGTTGACGTCGACGCGACGATTGGATGGGCGCCACCGCCGGCTTCCCGAACCGGCCCGGGCGCACCCGGATGACCGCTTCGTGCGCCCTACGCGCCACAGTGCCCGAGATGTGGTCAGCAATCCGTCGACTGATCGGAGGATCAGATGCATGCAGTCAAGCGGCGCTCAGCACGAGAACGGGCGCTGAAACGAGTGATGGTGGTGGGCGCCACGGCATTGGCCTGCGGCCTGGCCCTGGCCGGGTGCAGTTCCGGGGCCCCGACGACCGGCACCGGGAACAGCGCAGCCGCGTCCGGCACCGGCACCGCCGTTTCGGCGGCGACCCTGACGAAGCTGAAGACCGCGGTGACCGACGCCGAGAAGGTTCCGGTCTTCGCCGCACCGGGTCCGGCGGTGGATGTCTCGGCGGTCAAGGGCAAGACCGTCTACGCGTTCGCGATCAACAACGAGATCGACACGTGCAACCACCAGGTCGCGACCTACAAGAAGCTCGGCGGGGAGTTCGGCATGAAGGTCATCACCTTCAGCAACTCCGGCTCGCCCGACCAGTGGGCCACCGGCGTGAAGAACGCCATCGCGGCGCACGCCGACGTGCTCGCCATGTTCTGCGGCATCATCCCCGGTGCCATCGGCCCGCAGCTGCAGGCCGCGCACAAGGCCGGCATCAAGATCATCGACGGCAACTACAACGAGACCGACAACTACGCCGGGCTGGATGCCGTCACCGGCGTGCAGACCGCCGAGGGCATGAAGGCCAGTGTGGATGCCGCGGTGGTGGCCCTGAACGGCAAGCCGCTGCACGCGCTGATGGTCACCAGCAGCTCGGTGATCCAGGGCCCGGCCGCCGCCGCCGCCGTCAAGAGCGAGGTGCAGGCCGATTGCGCCAGCGTCTGCACGGTCGCAAAGACCATCGACGTGCCGGTGCAGAGCTGGACGAGCCAGACCACCGGTCAGGTGTCGTCGGCGCTGCTGGCCGACCCGAGCATCAACGCCGTGTTCGTCGCCTTCGACGGCATGGCCACGTTCGCCGTGACCGGCGTGCAGCAGGCCAAGCGCCCCGACGTGAAGGTCTACGCGTGGGGCACCAGCGCCACCACCGTCAAGACGATGGTGGGGCAGCCGAACGGCGTCCTGCAGGCGGATGTCGGACCGAGCGTCGTGTGGGACGCCTACGCCGAGATGGACCAGACGATCCGGCTGCTGGCCGGCCAGCCGGCGGCCACTCCCGAGAAGGAGATCGTGCCCAACCGCTTCTGGGCGCCGGGGAACGCCTCCGGGTTCCTCACCGCCAGCGGCGGCTACAACGAGCAGGGTTACGGCGGCAACGCCTACCAGAACGCGTACCGCACGCTCTGGAACGCACCCCAGCTCTGAGCGCTGAGCGAGCGACCGAGGGATGACGAGCATCGTGAACGCGCCCGCAGAGCAAGCCGATCGCCCCGTGCCCGCCCTGCGGGCGCGGGGCCTGGCCAAGCGCTTCGGCGCGCAGCTGGCGCTGTCCGGCGTGGATCTGGACATCGAGCAGGGCGAGGTCCTCGCGCTGCTGGGCGAGAACGGCTCCGGCAAGTCGACGCTCGTCAAGATCCTCTCCGGATTCCACGCCCCCGAGCCGGGCGGGCACCTGCAGGTCGCCGGCCGCGACGTGCCGCTGCCGGTGCCGCACGAGAACTACCGCGACTTCGGGCTCAGCTTCGTCTACCAGGACCTGGGGCTGGGCTTCGGCCTGCGGGTGGTCGAGAACCTCTTCGTCGGCCGGCGGGTGCGCGGCACGACCCGCATCCTGCATCCGATCGGCTGGGGCCGTGAACGGCGCGCGGCGCAGGCCGTGTTCGACCGCTACCACGTCGACCTCGACCCGAACGCGACCGTCGGCAGCCTGCGCCCCACCGCGCAGGCGCTGCTGGCGATCGTGCGGGCAGCCGAAGACCTGCGGCTGTTCCGCGAGCGCATGGCGGCGGCATCCGGCCAGGAGTCTGAGACCCCGCACGGCGTGCTCGTGCTCGACGAGCCCACCGTCTTCCTGCCCGAGGATGAGAAGGTGTTCCTGTTCGAACTGGTGCACCAGGTCCGTCAACGCGGCACGGCGGTGCTGTTCGTCTCGCACGACCTGCCCGCCATCCGCGAGCTCGCCGACCGCGCCGTGATCCTGCGCGACGGTGCGGCCATCGCCGACGTCACGATCGCCGACACCCCCGACGAGCAGCTGGTCGAACTCATCTCGGGGCACCACATGTCGGCCACCGTCGAGCGCGCCGCCACGCGCGCGGTCGAGTCGGTCACCGACGCCGAGCCCGCCGCTGGCGCGAGCGCCGCCGACGCGTCCGGCGTGCGGGTGAGCGCCAGCGGTGTGGCCGGCGGCCAGCTGCGGGATGTCGCCTTCAGCGTCGCGGCCGGCGAGATCGTCGGCGTGGCCGGCCTGCTCGGCTCGGGCGTCGAAGACCTGCCCTACGCTCTGTTCGGCGCCCTGCCCGGGGCCTCCGGACAGCTGCGCATCGGCGACGTCGACCACGACCTCGCGCACTTCAGCCCGCGCGCCGCACGGACGGCCGGACTCGCGCTGGTGCCCGCCGACCGCGCGCAGCAGGGCATCGCCCCGGCGCTGACCGTCGGCGAGAACATGATGTCGCTGGTGATCGACCAGTACTTCAGCCGGGGCCTGCTCGCCCGCAGCCGGCTGCGGCGCACCGCAGGGCAACGGGCGCGCGCGTTCGGGGTGCGCCCGCCGAACCCGAACGCCCTGATCTCATCGCTCAGCGGCGGCAACCAGCAGCGCGTCGTGCTCGCGCGCTGGCTGGAGGACCAGCCCCGGGTGCTCATCCTGCACGAGCCCACCCAAGGCGTCGACGTCGGCACCCGCGCCGAGATCAACGGGATGCTGCGGCATCTTGCCGCCACCGGCGTGTCGATCATCTGGGTCAGCACCGACTTCGACGAACTCGCCGACGTGGCCCAGCGCGTGCTGATCTGCTCGGACGGGGTCATCGCGGCGCAGGTCGACTCCGGACCCATCACCCGCGACCGGATCACCGCGGAGGTCTACGCGGCCGGCGCGCGCACCGCTGCGCCGGCATCAGGAACACCGCGATCACGAACACAGGGAGTCTGAGGCAGCTATGGACACCGAACCGAGGCTCGCAACGCCCACCGAGACGCAGCGCACGCGGTCGCCGCGCCGTGGCCCACTGTCGGGCAGGACGGGCAACATCCTCGAGAGCGCGATGCTGCCGGTCGCGTTCGTGCTGCTGGTGATCGGGTTCAGCTTCGCGACCCCCAACTTCCTGACCGGCGCCAACTTCTCCAGCGTGCTCGGCTCGCAGGCCGTGCTGTTCGTGCTGGCGCTGGGCCTGCTCATCCCGCTGACCAACGGCGACATCGACCTGTCGGTCGGCAGCCTGTCCGGCCTGGTCTCGATGGTCGTGGCGGTGCTGAACACCCAGGCCGGGATGAACATCTGGCTCGCCTGCCTGATCGGCCTGGCCGTGGGCCTGGTCGGCGGCGCGCTGAACGCGTTCCTCGTGATCCGATTCAACGCCAACTCGTTCATCCTGACCCTGGCCACCGGCACCGTGTTCGCCGGCGTCATCGAGTGGATCTCGGGCGAGCAGACCATCACGGGGGTCTCCAACGACCTGGTGCAGGTCGTGTTCTACAACGAGCTGCTCGGCATCCCGTGGGAGTTCTTCATCGCCCTGATCATCATGCTGATCACCTGGTACGTGCTGACCTTCACCCCGTTCGGGCAGCGCGCACTGTTCGTGGGTCAGTCCCGGCAGGTGGCCCGGCTCAGCGGCTTCCCGGTCAGCCGCGCCCGCGCCTACGGGTTCATCAGCGCCGGCCTCATGGCCGCGATCTCGGGGCTGCTCTTCGTGGGCACTCAGGCTTCGGCAAGCCCCGGCGACGGCAACATCCTGCTGCTGCCGGCCTACGCCGCCGCGTTCCTGGGCCTGACCACGATCCAGCCCGGCAGGTTCAACGCGATCGGCACCGGCATCGCGGTGTACTTCCTCGCCTTCGGCGTCTCGGGCTTCCAGTTGATCGGTGCGCAGATCTACATCCAGCAGATCTTCTACGGCGTGATCCTGGCCGTGGCCATCCTGCTGTCCCGGGTTCTCAGCAAGCGCCGGTACGGCGGTGGCACCGACGAGAGCTTCATCGAGACCGAGTAGCCAGCGGGCCGGCGACGCGCATTATCCAGCTCGCCCGTGTCGCCGGCTCCCCATCCGCGAGACAATCACGCCATGCACAAGATCATCCTCGACTGCGACCCGGGGCACGACGACGCGATAGCGATCCTGCTCGCCGCGGGCAACCCGATGATCGACCTGCTCGCGATCACGACGGTCGCCGGCAATCAGACGATCGAGAAGGTCACCCGCAATGCGCTGTCGGTCTGCGCGATCGCCGGCATCGAAGTGCCCGTCGCCCGCGGCGCCGATCGCCCGCTGGTGGAACCGCAGCGGGTGGCCGGCGATATCCACGGCGCGTCCGGGCTCGATGGGCCGGTGCTGCCGGCGCCCGCGTTCGTGCTCGACGAGCGGCACGCGGTCACACTCCTCGTCGACACCGTGATGGCGCACGAACCCGGCGAGATCACCCTCGTCGCGACCGGGCCGCTCACCAACATCGCCCTCGCGATGCTCACCGAGCCGGCGATCGTCGACCGCGTGAAGCGGGTGGTCGTGATGGGCGGCGCCTACACCCGCGGCAACACGACGCCCGCGGCCGAGTTCAACATCGCCGTCGACCCCGAAGCCGCTGAGGCCGTGTTCCGCGGGTCGTGGGATGTCACGATGGTCGGCCTCGATCTGACCCATCAGGCGCTGGCCACGACCGAGCTGCACGAGCGCGTTCGCGCGATCGGCGGACCGGTGAGCCGGTTCGTGCTCGACGTCTGGGAGTTCTTCGGTCAGACCTATCGCAGCGTGTACGGGTTCGAGCATCCACCGATCCACGACGCCTGCTGCGTCGCCGCCGTCATCGACCCGACCGTGTTCACGACGGCCCGGGCCGACGTGCGCGTCGAGCTGCGCGGGCAGTGGACCCGCGGCATGACGGTCGTCGACTTCGCCGACGTGCTCGGCATGCATCACGGCACCGGGCGCGATTACCGGGCGGATGTCGCGGTGCAGCTGGACTGGGGCCGGTTCGCCGACCTGGTGGTCGATGCGATCACGCGGCTGGGGGAGTGACGGCACCGCCCCGGATGACCCGCGTTGGCCGTGTCAACCGGCGTCCCGGGCGCCCCGCGCGGGCCGCGCTCGTCACCAGGGTGCGCGGGTGCCGTCCCACGACCAGAGCGCCCCGGTCGGCCCGTCGTCGGGCAGCAGGGCCAGCCGGATCGCCCCGGCGGCGGCTTCGGCAGGGTCGCCGCCGCCGGTGATGCCCGGACGCAGGTTCGTCGTGCGCAGTCCGGGGGCGAGCGCGTTGACCTTGAAGCGGTCGCCGAACGACTGTGCGGCCAGCAGTGTCACCGCGTTGACGGCCGTCTTCGAGGAGCGGTAGGCGATGCCGCCGCCGCGCACCCGCTCCCAGTCGAACTGCGGGTTCGGGCCGCTGTTCCAGGTCAGGGATCCGGTGCCGCTGGAGACGTTGACGATGCGCGGATGCCCGGACCGGGCAAGTGCGGGAGCGAAGGCCTGCGTGACGGCGACCAGGCCGAACACGTTGGTCTCGTAGGCGCGACGGAACTGGTCCAGGTCGGTGTGCTCCAGGTCCTCGCCGCCCGGATTGATGCCGGCGTTGTTCACGAGGATGTCGAGGGCGTCGATCTGCTGTGCCGCAGCGTCGATCGAGTCCTGATCGGTCACGTCCAGCCGGATCGCCCGGACATCCTCACCGAGGGTCGCCGCCGCGTCCTCGCCGCGCTTCAGGTCTCGTGCGCCGAGCCAGACAGTGACGCCGCGCTCGGCCAGTTCGCGCGCGATCTGGTAGCCGATTCCGCCGTTGCCCCCGGTGACCAGGGCGACGGTGCCGGGCGTGACCTCGCCGGGCTGCGGCAGTGTTGATGTGCTCTCCGCATTCATGACGGGAGTCCCTTCGGGCGATACTTGAGAGGCGGCGGATGCTCCGTCGCCGACGAGTGTACACCGAAACGGAGGATCCTCCGCTTTGTCTTCCGGTCCTCCCGCAGCTCCCCGCCGCTCCCGTGCCGATGCCGTGCGCAATCGGTCCAGGATCGTGGCGGTCGCCGTGGATGCGTTCGCCGCCGGTGAAGGCGACGTGACGTTCGACGCGCTCGCGCGCCGCGCCGGTGTCGGCGTCGGCACCCTGTACCGCAACTTCCCGAACCGACAGGCACTGGTCGAGGCGGTGTATCGGTCGGAGCTCGACGACGTCGTGGCACAGGCCGATGCGCTGCTCGCCGCGCACCCGGCAGACGTGGCGCTGCGTCGCTGGATCGATCGATACGCCGTATTCGTCGCCGCCAAGGAGGGCATGGCGCAGGCCTTCCGCGAAGCGGTCGCATCCGGAGTCATCGCCGCGACCGAGACCCGCGAGGCGATCCGTGGGGCGGTGGCGCGCTTCGTCGCAGCCGGGGCCGTCGCAGGCACCCTGCGCGGGGATGTGGATGCCGACGACGTCACGACGGCCCTGCTCAGCGTCGTGGTCGGCACCGCCGGGACGGGCACGGCGCAACGAGATCGCGTGCTCGACATCGTGGTGGACGGTCTGCGGGCTCGGTGACACCGCACCGCGGCATCATCCCGGCACGGGACTCGGGGCGGGCACCGCCGGCAGCGGACCCTTCCGGTCGCAGACCGGCGGTGCGAGGCCGGCGACCACCCGCAGGGCGTGGCTGGCGGCGATGTCGGCACCGGCCAGCATCTTGTCGCCGGTGTGCGGCACGGCGCCGATCGCCGAATAGAACTGCACGTCACCGGCGGGCGGCCCCAGCACGACGCGGTGCGGGTGCGGCCTGCCGGAGGCATCCACCATCAGGAACCCGTCGCCGGTCACGTCCAGCGTGTTGGTCTCCAGTGCGGCGTCGGCGGCGTCGACCCGGTGGAACCGGGCCTGGCCGGTCGTGACCAGGTGCCGCACCAGCGGGTCGTCGCAGGTGCGCAGGTTGCCCAGCGTCATCCGGGCCTCCGCCAGCACCCGCGCGTGGCGCAGCTGGCCGGGGATCGCCGTGGTCGCCGTCACCGCGCCCGGGCCGATCTCGACCGCGATGCCGGGGCCGAGGATCTCGATCAGGCCGGCTGCGCGCAGCGCGATCAGCCGCTCCACGCGCTCGGGCGGCGGGCCGCTGGCCAGCACGAGCCCGTCCGGCAGCAGCGACTGCTGAAGGTCGCGCACCACCGAGGCCGGGTCGATGACCTGCGCCAGCACGAGCCGGGCGAGCCGGCGCCGCGCGGTCTCCATCGCGCGGTGCACGATCTTGTGCGGGTTCGTGTCGGGGTGGTGGATGCGGTCGAGCTCGGCGGTGAAGTAGTCGTCGAGGAAGTGCTCCCACGCGGCCTCGTCGTCGAATGTGCGCCCGGCGGCGGGGAACACGATCGCCGGCCAGTCGAAGCGCTCGCCGAGGCCACGGGCGGATGCCGCCGCCTCGAACAGGTCGCGGAAGTCGGCGCGGATGTCGGCCAGCAGCTCCACGCCGGCGTCGACGTCGGCCCGGCCGGCGTGCGCGCGCAGCAGGTCGCGCTCCCGCGTGGCCGAGAACCGCGCGAGCTCGATCGGGGCGGGCAGCCCGTCCGGGTAGTACGCCTTGCCGCGGTACGGGAGTCCCCGCCTCGACCCGGCCGACACGACCGGCTCCCGCCCCGACGGCAGGTATCTCAGACGCCCGTCGGCGGCGCGCTCGAACCGTCCGCCGCGGCCTTCGAACAGCACGCCGATCAGGTCGAAGAAGTTCGCCCCGAGCCCGCGCATGATGACGCGTTCGCCCGCGGGCAGCCGCGCCCAGTCCCGCTCGGCGGGCATGCCAGGAGCGACATATGTCACGTCGTGGGCGGATGCCTGCGCGGCCAGCGACAGCGCTTCGGTGCTGGCATCCGACGTCAGCAGGCCTTGCGCGAGCACGACCACGTCGACCGTGATCGCGGTGCCGTCGGCCAGCGTCAGCAGCTGGGCGCCGTCGGCGGCGTCATCCAGTGCGACCACGGTGCCCACGTGCTCGAGGAACGTCACGTCGCCGGGAGCGCGGGCGATCACCTCGTGCAGTGCCCACCGGTAGTACGCGCCCTGCAGGCGACGGGACGGGAACGACCACGGGTGGGCGGCGGACGCCTCGCGCACGAGATCGTCGGCGAAGGCATCCGGATGCGCGGCCACCTGCTGCGTCCACGCGGCGAGGCTGGGACCGCCGCCGGTGGGGCCGGTCGTGGGCACCGTCTCGTCGGCGAACACCGTCGTCTCGGCGCAGTACGTGTTGTTCAGCAGATACGGCGACTGGTCGGGTCGCCACGTGCGTCCGGACCCGACGGCGACGCCGTCGATGAGGTGCACGGTCAGCGCCGTCCCGGGTGCGAGCGCATCACGGTCGGCCACGAGGCGGGCCGCAACGGCCACACCCCGAGGCCCGACTCCGACGAGTGCGATCCGGGCAGCCACATCCACAGCCAACCCGATTCGCGTCCCGCGCATGCCCGGCAGGGCTGCAATGTGACGCTCTGTGTCGGATTCGTACGCCGTGTTTCAGGCCGCGTGCGGGCCGGGCCGGTCGGTGACTAGCGTCAGCGGCATCCATTCATCCGTCACTCCCTGACCGATTCTGAGGTGCCCACATGTCCTCCCGCTCCCGCCGATACGCCGCCGTCGCCGTCCTCGCCACCGCCGCGATGCTGATGGCCGGCTGCGCGGGAACGGCCGCCGCGTCGCCCGGCGACGGGCCCATCACGTTCGCCGTGTCGGGCCCGGCCACCGGCATCAACGCCGAATACGGCGGGTTCTGGAAACGCGGCTTCGCCGTGGCCCTCGACGAGGTCAACGCCGTCGGCGGCGTGAACGGCCGTCACGTGAAGCTGGACTGGTACGACTCCCAGTCCGATCCGAAGCAGTCGGTCACCGTCGCGCAGCAGATCGTGGCAGATCCCCACGTGATCGCCGAGATCGGCGACTTCTCATCGCCTGCCTCGATGGCGGCCACCCCGATCTACCAGGCGAACGGGCTCCTGCAGTATGCCGCGACCAGCTCGTCGCCCGACTTCACGAAGGGCGGCACCGTGGCCTTCGCCCCCGAGCTGAGCCAGGCCGTCACGGCGGCGGCTCAGGCCGACGCCGCCGTGAAGGTCTCGAAGAAGATCGCCGTGCTCTACCAGAACACCGACTGGGGCACCACGACGTTCGGCATCTTCAAGAAGCGAGCCACCGCCAACGGCGCGACCCTCACCGCCACTTCGTCATACCTGCCCACCAGCACCGACTTCCGGTCGGTGCTGCAGAACGTCAAGGCATCCGACCCGGATCTGCTGTACATCATCGGGTACGACCCCGACGAGTCGGCGATCATCAAGCAGGCCCGCCAGATCGGGTGGAGCGTGCCGGTGTTCGCCTCGCAGTTCTCCAAGACGGCGATCGGCCTGACCGGTGCCGCCTCGGAGGGCGTCTATACGACCGACGCGTGGTGGCCCGAGTCCGACGTGCCCGCGGTGAAGTCGTTCGTCGCGGCATTCCAGAAGAAGTACGACGGCGACCTGCCCAACCAGTTCGAAGCCGGCGCCTACGACGCGGTCACCGAGCTGGTGGCGGCCGTCAAGCAGGGCGGCGCGACCCGGGCGGGCGTGCTGAAGGGGATCGTGGCCGACAAGAAGCTGCCCAGCGTGCGCTTCGGCGACTTCGCGTTCGGCGCCGATCGCCGGCCCCCGGCCATCCCGATGATCACCCTGGTCGTCAAGGACGGCGTCCTGACCCGGGTCGAGTGACCGGATGCTGGACACACTGCTGGCCGGCGTCATCCACGGCGGCACCTACGCGCTGATCGCACTGGGGATCTCGCTGATCTTCGGTGTGGCCAACATCATCAACTTCGCCCACGGCTCGGTGTATGCCATCGGCGGAATGCTGGGGTGGGTGTTCACCGGGCTGCTGGGATGGCCGCTGTGGTCGGCGCTGATCGGGGTCGCGTGCGCGACGGCGGTCCTGGGCATCCTGATCCACATGATCTCGGTCCGTCCGCTGCACAGGTCCCCGCACATCGCCGCGCTGCTGGCCACCTTCGCCGTCTCGATCCTGCTCGACAATCTCTCGCAGCTGATCTTCGGCCCCGACACCCGCAGCTACCCCGACCTGCTGCCCACCGCCAACCTGCACATCGCCGGATTCACCTTCGGCACGCTGGATGTCGTCATCCTCGTCGTGTGCGTGGTGGTGATGGGGGCGGTGGCCGGGTTCCTGCGCCTGACGAAGTACGGCCGCGCCGTGCGCGCCACGGCGCAGGACCGCGAGGCGGCCGTCATGATGGGCATCCCGGTCGTGCGCACCGAGGTGATCGTGTTCGCGGTGGCGTCGGCGGTAGGCGGGGTCGGCGGGGTGCTGGTGGGCATGTACAACACCATCACCACCCCGATGGCGGGCCTGCAGGCCATGCTCACCGGCTTCACGGCGGCGACCCTGGGCGGACTGGGGAGCGTGGCCGGCGCCGTGGTCGGCGGGGTGCTGCTGGGCGTGGTCGAGGCGTTCGGGGTGACCTGGATCGGCGCCGGCGCGTCCGATCTCATCATCTTCGGGGTGCTCGTGCTCACCCTCTGGTTCCGCCCGCAGGGGGTGATCGCCACGAGGCGCACCACCGCGCTGTCGGTCGAACCGCTGACCGGAACGTTCCTCGGCGGCGGCAGACCGATCCGGCTGCGCTGGTGGCAGGTGGCCGTGCTCAGCGCCGCCGCCATCGGCGTGCTCCCGTTCGTGCTGAACGGGTACTGGCTGACGGTCGGCACCCAGGTGATCATCTACGCCATCATGGGTCTGTCGCTCGTGCTCGTCTCGGGCCTGGCCGGCCAGGTGGTGCTGGGCCAGGTCGGGCCCATGGCCATCGGGGCATATGCCGTGGCGCTGCTGACGACCACGCAGCATTGGCAGTTCCTGCCGGCGCTGCTGGCGGGGGCGGGGATCGCCGCCGTGCTCAGCACCGTCATCATGGCGCCCAGCTGGAAGCTGTCGGGCCACTACATCTCGATGCAGACGCTGGGCATCGGACTGGTCACCGTCGCCGTGATCCTGAATCTGGGCTGGCTCACCCGCGGCCCGCGCGGCGTGCTCGGCATCCCGCGACCCGAGCTGTTCGGCATCTCGTTCGCCACGCCGCAGGCGCTGTATCTGCTGGATGCCGTCATCCTGGGCATTGTGCTGGTCGTGGTCACGCTGCTGCAGCGCTCACACCTGGGCACTATCTGGCATGCAGTCGGCAACGACCAGGTCGCGCTGCGCGCCACCGGCCTGCACCCCAGCCACTACAAGTCGCTGGCGTTCGCCGTCGGGGCGTTCATCGCCGGCATCGCCGGGGGACTGCTGGCCACGCAGTACACCTACATCGACCCGACGATCTTCACCCCCGACATCTCGATCCTCGCGCTGACGGTGATCGTGCTCGGCGGCATGCGCAGCCCGTTCGGCGCCGTGCTGGGGGCCGTGGTGCTCATCGCCGCGCCCGAGGTGCTGCGCATCACCGACGCCGGCCGGCTGCTGTTCTACGGCGCCGTGATGCTCGCGCTGGTGCTGTTCCGGCCGCGCGGGTTGTGGGCGAGGAAGGCATGAGAGGCGTGGAGGAGGTTGCCGTGGCGGATGCCGTGGTGTCAGACGCCGCCGGACGGGATGCCGTCGGGTCGGAGGCTGCCGGTCGAGATGACGCCTGGTCGGACGACGCCGGGTCGGACGCACGCGCGGGGGCGCTCGTCGCCGGTGCGGCGCTATTGCGGGTGCACGGCCTGGCCCGCAGCTTCAGCGGGGTCCAGGCCGTGGACGACGTCTCATTCGACGTCGCGCCCGGCGAGACGGTGAGCATCATCGGCCCCAACGGGTCGGGCAAGTCGACCACCATGAATCTGCTCACCGGGGTGCTGCGCCCGGACGCCGGCACGGTCGAGCTCGACGGCGAGGATGTCACCCGCGCCAGCCAGGAGGCGATCAACGCCCGAGGTGTGGCGCGCACGTTCCAGAACGGGCGGGTGTTCCCCGCGCTGTCGGTGCGGGAGAACGTCTTCGTCGGCGCGTATGCGCGCCAGCGGGCGCTGCGACCGGCGCGTCGGCTGATTGATGTGCCGGTGTTGCGGTGGGTGTCGCTGCTGGCGGAGCTGGGGCTCGCCCTGGTGCCTACGCGCGGCGTGCGGCGTGCGTTGCGCGAGATCGACTCCGAGACCGATGCGCAGATCGGCCGGTTCGGCGGCAGACTCACCCCGCGCGCGCAGGACGCCGCCTACACGCTCTCGTACGCGAATCGCCGGCGCACCGAGATCGCCCGCACGCTCGTGCAGCATCCGCGCCTGCTGCTGCTGGACGAGCCGACCGCGGGGATGAACCCCACGGAGACGGCCGAGGTGATCGAACAGCTGCAGCAGTTGAAGAGCCAGGGGCAGACCATCCTGCTCATCGAGCACAAGATCGATCTGGTGATGGCCCTCAGCGACCGGGTGCTGGTGTTCGACTCGGGGCGGCTCATCGCCGCAGGCGCCCCCGCCGACGTGCAGAACGATCCGCGCGTGGTCCGGGCCTACCTCGGCGCCGGCCGCACGCGGCGGCGTGCCGACGCCGCGGACGCGGCGGACGCCGTGACGGCGGCAGGAGGAGCGCAATGAGCGATGTGCTGCTGGACGTGCGCGACGTCGAGGTGTTCTACGGCTCCGCCCAGGCACTGGCCGGCGAGAGCATCGCCGTCGGCACCGGCGAGATCGTCTCGCTGCTGGGCGGCAACGCATCGGGCAAATCGACGACCATGAAGGCCATCCTGGGGCTGGTCCGCCCGCGGCACGGCACGATCGCGTTCGCCGGACGCGACATCACCGCCCTGCGCACCTCGCGCCGCATCCGGCTCGGCATCGGCAGCGTGCCCGAGGCCCGTCGCGTGTTCCCGCAGATGACCGTCGAAGAGAACCTGCTGACCGGCGCGTTCACACGTCGGTCGCACACGGGCGTGCGCACCTCGCTGCGCGAGATGTACGAGCTGTTCCCGCGGCTGGCCGAACGGCGCGGGCAGGCGGCCGGCACCTTCAGCGGGGGCGAGCAGCAGATGCTGGCGTTCGCCCGCGCGCTGATGAGCAAGCCGCGGCTGATCTGCATGGACGAGCCCACCATGGGCCTGTCGCCGCTGTATGTCGAGCGCGTGCTCGACACCATCGAGCAGATCAACCGCGAACTGGGTGTGGCCGTCCTGATGGTCGAGCAGAACGCCGAGCTGGCGCTGTCGATCGCACACCGCGGCTATGTGCTGCGCACCGGCGAGATCGTCCTGGCCGGCGACGCCGCCGATCTGCTGCAGAACCCGCTCGTGCGCGAGGCCTACCTGGGTCGCGCCGCCACCGGCACCACAGCAGGCCAGGCGGCGCGCGCCTCGTACACCTGATCCGCATCGTCCCCGTCGACTCCTCTCACCGGAAAGCACCATCATGACCACCCCCACCGACATCGCCACCGCACCCGCCGACCCGGCCGGCGCATCCGACCCGACCGCGGCACCCGACGCGAACACCGCATCCGACGCGACCACCGCACTCGACGCGACCGCGGCTCCTGCCGATGTGATCGATGCGCTCCTGAACGGGCTCACCGCCGCCGAGGCATCCATCGTCAGCGAGCTGCGCGCCCGCCGGCCCATCACCATCGCGCAGGCCCAAGCCAGCCATGACGCGCTGTTCGCCGGCGTTCCCGCCGACGCCGACGTGTCGCGGGCCGACCGGATCGCCATCGCCGTCTTCACCGCCCGACTGCACGGCGACGAGCATGCCGCCGACCGATACCGCTCGCTCGCCGGCGACGACGACGCCCGGCTGACCGCCATCGGTGCGGCGGCCGCATCCGCCGCCGTCCACGGCCCGTACGGCAGGTTCCCCTCGGCCGAGCTGGCGGCGTTCGACCAGGCCGGGCCGACCTACCGCGCGCCCGCCGATCTGGTCGAACGCATCGGCGCGCGGCTGGCCGCAGCTCTCGAGTACGCCCACGCGCTGGTCTTCCATCCGCGTGACGCGACGCCGGACTGGCCGGCGGCTCTGACCGATGCAGGCTGGTCGGCATCGGCCGTCGTGACGATCTCGCAGGAGGTCGCGTTCCTCACCTTCCAGCTGCGGGTGGCCGCCGGTCTGGCGGCGCTGGTCGGCAGCCCCCTCGTGCACGCCGAACCCGTCGCCCGCCGCGCGGGCAGCGCGGCCGGCACCGATGGCGCGGTCAAGCGCGGCACGCCGGATGCGGCATCCGATGCGTCGACCGCGCGCCGCCCCACCCGATTCACCACCGCGCAGCTGGACTGGGATGCCTGGGTGCCGCCGGTCGAGGAATCGGCCCTCAGCGACGTGCAGCGCGACGCGCTGGTGGATGCCGGCCGTGCCAAGAGCCCGTACTTCCGGCTGCTGGCCCGCGATCCCGCAATCCTGAAGGCGCGCACACTGGCCGACAAGGACATCTTCTACAACACCGTCGACGGCCTGCCGCGGGCCGAGCGCGAGTTGAGCGCCGCGGCCACCTCTCGTGTGAACGGATGCATCTACTGCGCGTCCGTGCACAGTCGGTTCGCCGCGCATTACGGCAAGCGGCCCGACGACGTGCAGCGGCTGCTGGACGAGGGCGTCGCCGGCGCGCAGGAGCCGCGCTGGCGCGCACTCATCGACGGGGCGGCGGCGCTCGCGCAGACCCCACCGGCGTTCACACCCGCCCACGCCGACGCGCTGCGCGCCGAGGGGCTGGCCGACGCCGAGATCAGCGACGCCATCCACGCCGCCGCGTTCTTCGCCTGGGCGAACCGGCTCATGCTGGCCCTCGGTGAGCCGCGCGTGCCCTGATCGGCAGACTGGCGGCGCGCGCGGCCACCCGCGGGTGCCTCGCTCGGGGCGTGAGTGCGTCGTGCCTGTCGGTGGTCCTGGGTACGCTGGGCGGATGGCCGACGACCGCACCGAACCGACCATGCTGCGCCTGCGGGCAGGCCTTCAGGGCAGCGACCCCGAGATCTGGCGCGAGGTCGAAACGGGCGACTGGCTCACGCTCGCGCAGCTGCACGACGTCCTGCAGATCGCGTTCGGTTGGCAGCAGGCGCACCTGCACCGGTTCAGCGACGAAGACCCGTGGGCGAGCCCCGGGCGCGGCATCCCGCGCATCGGACGCCAGCCGCGCGCCTGGGTCGACCAGTGGAGTCTGCTCGAAAGCGGCGGCGAGGCCGGCGAGGCAGACGAGGCCGACGCGACGCTGGCCGAGGCGTTCCGCGACGGCGGACCGCTCTGGTACGAGTACGACCTGGGCGACGGGTGGATGCATCGCATCGATCTCGTCGCCACCCGTGCGGCACCGCCGGGCACCGCACCCGTGCGCCTGGTCGACGGTGCGCGGCGCGCCCCCTTCGAAGATTCCGGCGGCCTCGGCGGCTATGCCGAGAAGCTGGCGATCATGGCCGATCCCGGTCATCCCGAGCACAACGAGATCCTCGGATGGGCGCGCTCGGTCGCAGGGCCCTGGGGCTCGATCGACCCGGAACAGATCGACCTGGACGGTGCCCGCGCTGACCTGGAGCTTCTGACCGGACCGGCCACACCCGATATGTCTGGGCTCGTCGATGCGGCGCGCGACATCGACGACGATGCTCCGATCGTCGGTTTCGCGGCGAACCTGCCGGTGCCGTATCGCGCGAACCTGCGGGCCCATCTGCGCACGTCCGGCGTGCTCGACCCGGTCACGCTCACCGACGACGAAGCCGCCGAACTGGTGCGGCCCTACCACTGGCTGATGGAGCGCATCGGCGACGACGGATTGGCGCTGACCGCGGCCGGCCGGCTGCCGCCGGCTCTCGTGCGCGCCGCCGTGGCCGAGCTCGACTGGGGCTCGCTCGTCTACGGGCAGACTGACCGCGAAGACAACACATGGCCGGTGCACCTGCTGCGCACCACGGCCGAGCGGCTGAGGCTGGTGCGCAAGGTCAAAGGACGGCTCGTACTCGCCGCGCGCACCCGCGCGCTGCGCGACGACCCGCAGGCGCTGTGCCGACAAGTCGCCCACGTGCTGCTGCGGCAGCGCATGGATGAGGCGCAGCAACTCGCCTGCACGACCTTTGTGCTGGGCATCGCCGACGGCTCGATCTCACGCCAGGATGACGGGGCCGCGCTGGTGTTCGAGATCGTGAACGGATTCGGCTACACCGACGAGCAGGGCATGCCGCTGGACAAGCGCTGGTACTTCGCGCTCACCGAGCCGGCGCGCAGCGTGCTGAACACGCTCGGGCTGCGGCGATCGCCGCTCGACGCGAGTGCGGCACCCAGCGACGCGCTGCGCCGGTTCGCGCGCCTCGCCCTGCGCTGAGGCGCGGGCAGGGCGGCGGGCGCGACACGTCCGGCACCAGAGGTCGTCAGCGGAACACCTCGACCGCGCAGCGCAGCCCCGGCGCGTCGGCGAGGCGCGCATCGCCGGTGACCAGAGCCGCGCCCAGGTGCTCGGCGAGGGCGACATATCCGGCGTCATGGCTCGACAGATTCTCGCGCAGCTCCCACGCGCGATCCGTGAGCAGCGACCACGGCCACAGGTCGACCGGCAGGGCGTGGGCGGCGGACCGGGCGGCGGCGCCCTGTGCGGCCGACAGGTGGTGGCCGAGGACGAGACCGCGCACGCCGCTGTCGACCTCGGCGGGCAGCAGCGCGGGTGCATGCAGGGTGCTCGCGCTCAACCGTTCGGCGAGGGCGGATGCGGCATCCGACCGCGACGTCACGAGGGCGATCACGACCGACGCGTCGACGACGACCGGCTCGGGGATCGCCTCATCGCCGGCCGGCATGCACGGCCTCGAGGATGTCATCCATCGCCACGTCCGGATAGGACTGGGCGCCCAGCCGCGCACGTGCGATGGCCTCGGCGGCGCTCGGCGTCGCGGCCAGCCGGGCCAGCTGCAGGCTTAAGTACTCCTGCAGCGACCGCCCGGAGCGCGCGGCCCGCGCGGCGAGCTCGTCGCGCACGTCGTTCGGAACGTTGCGCACGGTGATCGTCACTGCCACGCCGCTATTCTAGCGTCACAATCTGCATTATGCATGCACGCGCGCACCGCGCCCGGATTCTGTGAGTTGCCGGAAATGGCTGGAATGCCCCGGGTTGTTCCCGCCACTTCTGGCAACTCACACAACTCTCGGGCGGGCGCGCCGCCGCCACCGGCGGAATACCGTGCACCCGCGGTCGCGTTGTCCTACCTCGGGGGCCAGTTCGTGCGCCCCCGGGTAACACGTCGTAACAGCGACGGTGACGCCGGCCCGGCGGCGAGAGGATGGACGGATGGGTTCGAACAGCGACGCCGCACAGCGGCACGCGCACTGGCGGCGCGACCGGACGGAGTCGGTGACCGGCCCCCAGGGCAACCTGGCGCTGGTCGAGACCCGGTGGTACCCCGCCGGCACCACGATCCCCGCCGCTGACCTGCAGACCACTGAAGACGGCGTCACGATCACGACGCTGCGCCGAGTCGACCTCGACACCGGGCTGACGCAGGAGGGCCTGCGCCGGTGGGATGCCGGCTCGCCCGCGATCAAGGCATTCACCGGCATCGACGCCTATCCGTACGATCCCGCCTGGGTGGTCACCGGCCGCTACACGCCGCTGGATTCGGGCCACACCGTCGAATTCGAGCACATGCGCGACAACGGCCGCACCCGCGACCTGGCCGTGCCCGGCCGCATCGACGTCGAGATCGGCGGCGCGGCCTATGCGCTGAGCGCCTTCGACGACGACGGCACGCTGCTGCTCGTGTTCGCCGACCCCTCCGGCGGCACCGAGACCTATGCCGCGGGGCGCTTCCTCTTCGTGCAGCGCGACGCCGACAGCTATCACGCCGAAGGCGAGGTCACGCTCGACTTCAATCGCGCGTTCGTCCCGCCGTGCGGCTTCAGCGACCAGTACAACTGCCCCTTCCCCCCGCCGTCCAACCGCCTCGCGGTGCCGGTGCGCGCCGGCGAGAAGGTCGTGCTGTTCGCACCGGATGCCGCAACCCAGGCAACCCCCACACCCCACTGATCCGCGCGCACGACGGTGGCGCCTCCGCGACGCCGCCGACGCCGCACCTCATCATCCACAGCACAACAAGGAGAACAATGCGCAGGGCACGCCCGCTCGCAATCATCACCCTGGCGGTGGCCGCCGCGACCGTCCTGGCCGGCTGCGTCGGCAGCTCGACTCTGCCGCAGGCACCCTCGGGCTCATCCGACCAGAACGCGACGATCAACGTCGGCTCCATCTACGAGCCGCAGAACCTGGACAACACCGCCGGCGGCGGCCAGGGCGTGACCGAGGCGCTGAACGGCAACGTCTACGAAGCCCTCTACAAGCTCGGCGACGACGGCAAGGTCACGCCCCTGCTCGCGGCATCCGACAAGCACAGCGACGACGGCCTGACCTACACCTTCACACTGCAGAAGGGCGTCACGTTCCACTCCGGCCAGCCGCTGACCGCCGCCGACGTGAAGTACAGCATCGAGAAGGTGCTCGGCCCCGATTCGCAGTCCGCGCGCAAGAGCGACCTCGCCGTGATCAGCAAGGTCGCCGCCCCCGATGACAGCACCGTCGTGGTCACCCTCTCCAAGCCCTCGATCTCGCTGATCTACAACCTCAGCTACGTGTGGGTCATCCAGCGCGATGCGAAGAACCTGAAGACCACCGAGGACGGCACCGGCCCCTACACCGTCAGTGGCTGGAAGCAGGGGAGCTCTTTGACCCTGACCCGCTTCGACAAGTACTGGGGCACGCCCGCGGCCAACAAGCAGGTCGTCTACCACTACTACAAGGACGCCACCGCCGAGAACAACGCACTGCTGTCCGGCCAGCTCGACATCGTCACGGGTGAGCAGAGCCCAGATGCGCTCAGCCAGTTCGAGAACAACCCGCAGTACAAGGTCAACAACGGTTCGTCCACGACCAAGCTGCTGCTCGCGTTCAACGACAAGAAGGCGCCGTTCGACAAGACCGCGGTGCGCGTGGCGATCACCCGCGCCATCGACCGCCAGGCCCTGCTGAAGTCGATCTGGGGCGACTACGGCACCGTCACCGGCTCGATGGTGCCGCCCACCGACCCCTGGTACGAAGACCTCAGCGGCGTCTACCCGTTCGACCAGGCCAAGGCGAAGCAGGAGCTGACCGCCGCCGGCTACCCGAACGGGTTCAGCTTCACGCTCGACACGCCCAACTATGACCCGCACCCGCAGGCCGCCGCGTTCATCAAGCAGCAGCTGTCGAAGATCGGCGTCGAGGTGAAGATCAACATCATCACCCCCGACGAGTGGTACACGAAGATCTACCAGAACCACGACTTCGCGGCGACCATGCAGGAGCACGTCAACGACCGTGACGTGGTCTGGTACGGCAACCCGGACTTCTACTGGGGTTACGACAACCCCGCGGTGACGGCCCTGATCAACAAGTCCGAGCAGGCCGGGACCGCCGACGAGCAGACCGCCGATCTGAAGCAGGCGAACGAGATCATCGTGCGCGATGCGGCCAGCGACTGGCTCTACCTGTACCCGCAGATCGTCGTGGCCAGCACCTCGCTCAGCGGCTACCCGATCAACGGGCTGAACTCACAGTTCTACGTCTACAACATCAAGAAGCAGGGCTGAGGGGCGCGATCAGCGAGAATCGAGAGCGGATGCCGTAACCGCGGCATCCGCTCTCGCGGCGCGTGAAGGGGGAAGTCGATGCTCGCGTACGTTCTGCGACGACTGATCTTCCTGCTCGTGTCGCTCGCGGCCGCCGCCGCGATCACCTTCGCGCTGCTGCGGCTGCTGCCCGGCGACCCCGCCAACGCCCTGGTCGCCGTGGGCGCCACGCCCGAGCAGATCGCCGCCGCACGGCACGCGATCGGCTCGGACCAGCCGCTGCTGCAGCAGTTCTTCACCTGGGCCGGGCAGATGGTGCGCCTGGACCTGGGGTCGTCGTTCGTGAGCAGCCTGCCGGTCGGCCCGCAGATCGGCCAGCGGCTGCTGGTGACCCTGCCGCTGACCCTGATCGCGTTCGCGCTAGCGATCGTCATCGCCGCTCCGGTCGGGTTCATCGCCGCGCGGTACAGCCGGTCGTGGATCGGCATCGCCTTCTCGGCCGTGTCGCAGCTGGGCATCGCCGTGCCGGTGTTCTGGATCGGCATCCTGCTGGTGTGGGCCTTCGCGCTCGGCCTGCGGGTGCTGCCGGCCGGCGGGTTCCCGCAGCAGGACTGGGCGAATGTCGGCGACGCGCTGCGTTCGCTCACACTGCCGGTGATCACGATCGCGGTCGTGATGTCGGCATCCATCGCACGATACGTGCGCTCGACGTGCATCGACGTGATCGGCAGCGACTTCCTGCGCACCTTCCGGGCGCTGGGGGCGAGCTTCGGCGACGCGATGCTGCGCCACGGCGTGAAGTCGGTCGCCGTGCCGCTGGTGTCGGTGCTGGGCATCGAACTGGCCACCACCTTCCTGGGCGCCGTGGTCGTCGAGAACGTGTTCGCCCTGCCGGGGTTGGGGTCGATGCTGGTCACCGGCATCGCCCAGCACGACTACCCGACCATCCAGGGCGTCATCTTGGTGACCACACTGCTCGTGCTCGTGGTCGGATTCATCGCCGACCTGGTGCAGCGCCTGCTCGACCCGCGGCTGCGAGGAGGGCTGCTGTGACCGACACCCTGCCCACCGCGCCCGTCCGGCCGACCCGCCGGCAGCGGCGCTGGTCGGTGACCGCGACGCTGGGCCTGGTCATGGTCGGCGTCGTCGTCGCGGTGGCCCTGATCTCGCTGGTGTACCTGCCGTACCCGCCCGACCAGATCGGCGGGGGCCGGCTCACCGGCCCGTCGACCGCGCACTGGCTGGGCACCGACACGCTGGGCCGCGACCTGCTCGCCCAGCTGATGGTCGGCGCGCGGATCGCGCTGATGGCCGGCGCCGGCTCGGCGCTGCTGGCGGGGGTGCTCGGAATCGTGCTGGGCCTGCTCGCGGCGTTCGCGCAGCGCTGGTTCGACGACGGCGTCGCCGCCGTGCTCGACGTGCTGATCGCCTTCCCGTCGCTGCTGCTGGCGATGCTCGTGGTCGCTGCCCGCGGGGCGACCCTGGGCTCGGCGATCCTGGCGATCGGCCTGGCCTCCAGCGCCGTCGTGGCACGGCTGACCCGGATCCTGGCCAAACGCGTGCTGAGCCAGCAGTACGTGCTGGCCGCGCGCACCTCGGGCACGAGGTGGTTGGGCATCGTCATCCATCACATCCTGCCCAACATCTGGCCCACCCTCGCGGTGATCGTGGCGCTGCAGTTCGGGCTGGCGGTGCTCGCCGAGGCGAGCCTGTCGTACCTGGGGCTGGGCGCGCCGCCGCCGAACGCCTCGTGGGGCAGCCTGCTGCAGCAGGCGCAGGGCACCGTCTACGTCGCGCCGCTGGGCGCGATCGCCCCCGGCATCGCGCTGATCGTGCTGGTGCTGGGGATGAACCTGCTCGCCGACGGCATGCAGGACGCCTTCGACCCCACCCGGAGGCGGCGATGACCGAACCCGCGCTGGCCGTCGAGCATCTGACCATCCGCACCGACGACGGGCGGGTGCTCGTCGACGACCTCAGCCTCGAGGTGCCCTCTGGCGCCCGGCTCGCCCTGATCGGCGAATCGGGGTCGGGCAAGTCGCTGACGAGCCTGGCGATCATGGGCCTGCTGCCCGACGGGATGACGGCCGCCGGCAGCATCCGCGTCGCCGGCCACGAGATGGTGGGGGTGTCGGATGCCGCGGCCCGGCGCGTGCGCGGACGCACGGTGGGCATCGTGTTCCAGGAGCCGCTGACCGCACTGGACCCGCTGCAGCGCCTGGGCGACCAGCTCGGCGAGGCGCTCACCCGCGCCGCCGCCGCGCGGTCGGGCACGGCGTCGGGCGGGCAGGCGCCGCGCGGCCAGATGGCGCGCGGTCGGATGGCGCGCGGTCGGATGTCGCGCACCGAGCGCCGCGCCGCGGTGCGGGCCGCGCTGGGCGATGTGCGCCTGCACGAGCCCGACCGCATCGCGCAGTCGTACCCGCACGAGGCGTCGGGCGGTCAGCGCCAGCGCGTCGCGATCGCCATGGCGCTGGCCGCACGCCCGGACCTGCTGATCTTGGACGAGCCGACCACTGCGCTGGATGTCACGGTGCAGGCCGAAGTGCTGCAGCTGCTGGACGGCATCGTCGCCGGCGGCGCCATGGCCACGCTGTTCGTCAGCCACGACCTGGCCGTCGTCGCGCAGATGGCCGATTCCGCCGTCGTGCTGCGCGGCGGCCGCGCCGTGGAGCGCGGCACCGTCGCGCAGCTGCTGACGGCCCCGCGCGAGGAGTACACCCGGCTGCTGGTGACCGCCGCGCGGTCGCTGGATGACGCGCTGGATGTCGGGGGCGAGCGATGAGCGCGCTCTATGAGCTCGACGGCGTCGGCTTCCGATACCGCCGCGGCGGCCCCGTGCTCACCGACATCTCGGTGCGGATGGAACCGGGTCAGCACCTGGGCATCGTGGGGGAGTCCGGTGCCGGCAAGTCGACGCTGCTGCGCCTGCTGCTCGGACTCTCCGCCGCCACCGAGGGCACCCTGCGCGCCGATGGCACACCGCTGGAGGTCGGCGACCGGGAGCGGATGCGCGCGCACCGCCGCTTCGCGCAGCCCGTCTTCCAGGACCCCTACTCCTCACTGAATCCGCGGCAGCGGATCGGCCGCACCGTCGGCGAGCCGCTGCGCTCGCTGAAGATCGCCTCGGGCGCTGCTGCCGACGAGCGGGCGCGCGATGCCCTGGCCGCCGTGGGCCTGGAAGCCGACGCCGCCGGCCGCTACCCGCACCAGTTCTCGGGCGGACAGCGCCAGCGCATCGCGGTGGCCCGCGCACTGGTGGCCCGACCGCGTGTGCTGCTGGCCGACGAGCCGGTCTCGGCGCTGGACATGGTCACCCGCGTCACGATCATCGACCTGCTCGAGCGGCTCAGCGCACCGGCCGGCGACGCCGCAGCGGCCGGCACAGCGGGTGCGCCGCCGGTGACGCTGGTCGTCGTCTCGCATGACCTCAGCATCATCGCGCTGCTGTGCCGCAACGTCATCGTGCTCGAACGCGGCCGCATCGTCGAGCAGGGCCCGATGGCCGCCGTGCTCGGCGCGCCGACACACCCCTACACGCAGAAGCTGCTCGCGAGCATCCCGCGTATTCCGCGCGCGTGATCCGCCGCCGGTGCCGCGCGGCATCCGTCACCGCACGAGCATGAGCGAGAACTCGATCGTGCCCTTGTCCTCTACCTGCACGAACCCCAGGTGGGGGGCGTCGACGCCGAAGTCGGCGAAGGTGACGGGGATGCTGCCGGCGACCTGTCCCGACTCGCCGTCGAAGGCGGCATCCAACTGCACCGCGACCGTGCGCGTCACACCGGCCAGAGTCAGCTCGCCGGTGGCGGTGACCGGCTGGGCGACGCCCAGCCGCGGAGCGGATGCCGCCGTCACCGGCTCGGTGAGCACGAACGTCGCCGTCGGGTGCCGGAACGTCTTCATCGCAGTGTTGCGGAAGTACGAGTCACGGCTTCCCATGTCGCTCGTGATCGAGGCGACATCGACCGTGATGGATGCCGCGGTCAGCGCCTGCCCCTCGACGGTCAGCGCGCCGGTGACCTGGTCGGTGCGTCCGACGACGGTGACGTCGGTGCCGTTGAGCACCTCGTCCACCCGGTAGCCGGCGTACGACCCGCGCCCGAGTTGCCAGGCACCCTGCACGTCGGCTGGGTCGACGCCGGCTCCCGCCGTGAGGGCGCTCGCCGTCACGGCGGGGATCGGCGCCGCCGCGCCGACGACGACGTCGCGGTAGAACATCGGAGCGGAGACCGCGGCGATCGCGCCGACGGCCACCACGCCGCCGGCGATCAGGACGGTGAGGGTGCGCTTTCTCATCGCCTCCACCGTAAGCGGCGGGGATATGAGATCGCCCACAGCCGCCACTCCCGCGGGGCGGCCCGGGACGCGGCCGCAGGCCCGTGCGTGCACTTCAGTCTGCCCGCGCACAGCAATTCCCGGGCAGACTGAAGTGCACACGGTCTCGCCACAGGGAGGCAGGCATGAGCAACCTGGAGAAGGACCCGCAAGAAGTGGTCTGCCACGACGGCGGGCTGCCCGGGCCGCGGTCGGCGTGCGCCGACGGCGCACCCGTCGAGATCATCACCGCCCGCGAGGTGCCGCTGGGCGGCCCCCGTGCGATGACGGTGCGGCGCACGCTGCCGCAGCGTCAGCGCTCGATGATCGGGGCATGGTGCTTCGCCGACCACTATGGACCCGACGACGTGTCGAAGACCGGGGGGATGGATGTCGCGCCCCACCCGCACACCGGACTGCAGACCGTCAGCTGGCTGTTCGCCGGCGCGATCGATCACATCGACTCGGGCGGCAACGTCGGCGCGGTTCTGCCCGGCGAGATGAACCTGATGACGGCCGGCACCGGTATCTGCCACAGCGAGGTGTCCACCCGCGAGACGACGACGCTGCACGGCGTGCAGCTGTGGCTGGCATTGCCCGACGCCGTGCGCAACAGCATCGGCCGCGTCTTCGAGCACTACGCGCCCGAGCCGGTGCACTTCGACGGCGGCACGGCCCTGGTCTTCCTCGGCGCCATGCTCGGCTCGACATCCCCCGTCGCGGTGCACTCGCCGCTGCTGGGGGCCGAGATCCGCCTGGATGCGGCCGCCACGCTCACCCTCGACGCCGACCCCGCCTTCGAGCACGGCCTGCTGGTCGATGCGGGGGATGTCAGCCTCGAGGGCGTGCCGGTGCCGGCGGGCGCCCTCGGCTACACCGGCATCGGGTCGAACCGGCTGCGCATCAGCAACGAGGGCACCTCGCCCGCGCGGCTGATCCTGCTGGGCGGTGCGCCGTTCGAAGAGGACATCGTGATGTGGTGGAACTTCGTCGGCCGTGACTCCGACGAGATCGCCCGCTTCCGGCAGGAGTGGCAGGACCACGGCGACCGCTTCGGCCGGGTCGACGGATACGTCGGCCTCGGCGGCCCGAACAGCCTGACCCGCATCCCCGCGCCGACCCTGCCGACCGTGCGGCTGCGCCCGCGCCAGAACCGGCCCCCGCACGTGCAGCAGTAGCGCGCACGGCTCAGGCCGCGGCATCCTCCGCCGGCTCGGCCACCCGGCGCAGCGCGGCCATCGCGGCGCGTCGCCCCGCACGGGTGGCGCCCAGGGTGGACGCCGACGCACCGTAGCCGGCCAGATAGAGCCCGGGCATCTTCTCGACCGTGACGCCGTCCGCGCCCATCAGGATCCCGCCGCTGCGCTCGCGGATGCCCAGCCCGCGCAGATGCGCGATGTGCGCGCGGAATCCGGTGGCCCACAGCACCGTGTCGATCGGGGTCTCCCACAGCGACCCGCCTCCCGGCGCGGGCATCCGCCCGGGCAGGGGCGCCGCGGGCCCGGCGATCGGATCGGCCGCGCCCTGGGTCGGATAGTCGGTGCCATCCGGCCCCGGTCCGTCCAGCACGACGCTGCGCGCGCCGAACCGCACCAGCGGTCCCCGGCTGACCAGCAGCCCGGATGCGGTGTCGGGCGAGTACAGCTCGTTGATCGGGATGCCCGTCGCCGCCGACACCGACAGCGGCGGCAGCCCCTGCCGGGTGCGCGCCGACACCGACTTCTCGACATCCAGTCCCCAGTCCGGGGTGAACGGACGTGCGGTCCACTGCGGCGTGCGCCGCGTGGTCCACACCGTCTCGGCGCCGTGCGCGTGCAGCTCCTGGATGAACTGCAGCGCTGAGGTGCCGCCGCCGACGACGAGCACGCGCTCGCCGCGGAAGTCCTCCGCCGACCGGTAATCGTGCGTGTGCAGCTGCCTGCCCGCAAAACGCTCGATTCCCGGGTAGTGCGGGATGTAGGGGCTGTCCCAGGTGCCGGTCGCGCTGACGAGGGATGCCGCGGCCAGCGGCCCGCGCGAGGTGTGCACGACGAAGCCGGCATCGTCGCGGGTCACTCCTGTCGCCCGCACCGGACGGAGCACCGGCAGGGCGAAGCGGTGCTCATATTCGCCGTAGTAGCGCGGGACGATGCGGTTCGCCGGCTCGGTCGGGTCGGGCGAATCGATCGGTGCCGCCGGCAGAGGATGGATGCCGTGCGCGCCGCCGAACGTCAGCGAGTCCCAGCGGTGGCGCCATGCGCCGCCCGGTCCCTCGTTCGCGTCGAGCACGACGAAGTCCGTCCACGGCGTCAGGCCGCGTGCCGCCAGGTAATAGGCGGCCGAGAGCCCCGCCTGCCCCGCGCCGATCACGACGACCGGCAGCATCCGCCCATCGAACACATCCGCCATACCCAGAACAGCGTCGGCGCCCGCTGGTCTATTCCGCTGCATAGACCTCGGGGCGGGTTCAGCGCTTGCGCTGCGGGCGCAGGATGACCCCGAAGATCCAGTTGATCACCGTGATCAGCAGGGCCGCCACCACGCCCCACCAGAAGCTGTCCACCCGCAGGCCCCAGCTCCACCAATGCGTGAGCCACGCCGTCACCCAGAGCAGGAATCCGTTGACGACCAGCGAGATCAGCCCGAGCGTGATGATGTACAGCGGGAACGCGACGATCTTGATGACCGTGCCGACGATCGTGTTCACGATCGCGAAGATCGCGGCCACCGCGAGCAGGGTCAGCACCAGCTGCAGAGTCTGGCCGGGCGGGAAGGCGATGACCGACACCGTCAGCGCCGGGATCAGCGTGACGACCCAGATGGCGAAGGCGTTGATCACGACCCGGATGATGAAGCGCATCGGGCAATTGTGGCACGGACGGGCGTGGAAGCGCCTGGATGCGGCCGAGTGCGCACCCGGGCACGGGCAGAACTCCTCTGATATCGACGCAGGCACCCGGCAGACGCGTGATTTCCGGCCGGATGAGCGCGGATCGGAGGAGTTCCGCCCGCGCCGCAGCTGCCACGCACGCACTCTCGTAGACTCGGAACCGTGACCGAAGACGTTCCTGTCCGCATCCGCCCCGCGATCGCCGCGCTGCCGCCGTACAAGCAGGGCAAGCAGGCCGAGCCGGGCACCTTCAAGCTCTCCAGCAATGAGAATCCATATGAGCCGCTGCCCAGCGTGGTCGAATCGCTGCGCGAGACGGTCGGCGTGAACAGGTACCCGGATGCCTCGGCCTCGCGCCTGCGGCACCGACTGGCCGAGCGGTTCGGCGTGCTGCCCGACGAGGTGCACATCGGCGCCGGCAGCGTCGCGATCCTCTCCCAGCTGATGCTGGCGGCTTCGGGCCCCGGCGACGAGGTGGTCTACGCCTGGCGCAGCTTCGAGGCCTATCCCGGGCTCGTGCTGATCGCCGGGGCGACTCCGGTCGAGGTGCCGCTGACGCCCGACGCCCGTCATGACCTCGACGCGATGGCCGCCGCCGTGACCGAGCGCACCCGGGCGATCATCGTCTGCAGCCCCAACAACCCCACCGGCCCGATCGTCACGCAGGCCGAGTTCGAGGCGTTCCTCGACAAGGTCCCCGCCGACCTGCTGGTGATCCTCGACGAGGCCTACGCCGAGTTCGTCACCGACCCCGACGCCGTCGACGGCCTGATCAAGCTCGGCCGCGCCGACCACCCCAACGTGGTCGTGCTGCGCACCTTCTCGAAGGCGTTCGGCCTGGCCGGGCTGCGCGTCGGCTACGCGATCGGGCACCGCCGCATCCTCGACGCGGCCCGCTCCACCGCCGTGCCGCTGTCGGTGACCGCGCAGTCCGAAGAGGCGGCACTGGCGAGCCTGGACGCCGAGGCCGAGCTGCTGGCGCGCGTGCACGTGATCGCCGAGCGCCGCGACCGGCTCGCGGCGGGCCTGCGCGCGCAGGGCTGGCGCGTGCCGACCGCGCAGGGCAACTTCGTGTGGCTGGCCACCCGCGACGAGACGATGGATGCCGCCGCCCGCTTCGAAGCGGGCGGCTGCATCGTCCGGCCGTTCGCGGGGGACGGCATCCGCGTCTCGGTCGGCGAAGAGGAGTCTGTGGAGAAGATACTGCAGATCGCGACATCCATTGTCGAAGCCCTCCCAGAAGGCCATTCGGGGCGCGCGTTAGCGTAGAACGGTGACCCAGACCGAGCGCCTGACCGTGGACGAGCCGGGCCTGGTGCGCATCCTCGCCGCCGACGGCAGCTACGCCCCCACTCCGGCCGCGGAGCCCTACCTGCACCACATCGAGCAGCTCGCCGACGCCGACCTCGAGCAGTTCTATCGCGACATGGTCGTGGTGCGGGCCTTCGACACCCAGGCCACCAACCTGCAGCGGCAGGGCCAGCTCGCGCTGTGGCCGCCCAGCTACGGGCAGGAGGCCGCCCAAGTCGGATCGGCGCACGCCGCCCGCCGCCAGGACCACCTGTTCCCCTCCTACCGCGAGCACGCGGTGTGCATGATCCGCGGCGTCGACCCGATCGACATCATCCGGCTGATGCGCGGGCTCACGCACGGTGGCTGGAACCCTGCCGACCCGGCGGTCGGCAACACCCACCTCTACACGCTCGTGCTCGGCTCGCACACGCTGCACGCCACCGGCTTCGGCATGGGCCTGGTCTTCGACGGCCGCTGCGGCACCGGCGACGCCGACCGCGACGAGGCCGTCATCGTGTACTACGGCGACGGCGCCTCGAGCCAGGGCGACGTGCACGAGGCGATGGTGTTCGCCGCCAGCTACCAGAGTCCCGAGGTGTTCTTCCTGCAGAACAACCAGTGGGCCATCTCGGTGCCGGTGACCACCCAGGCGCGCGTGCCCCTCGCCCGCCGCGGCTCCGGGTACGGCATCGAGTCGATTCAGCTCGATGGCAACGACGTGCTCGCCAGCTTCGCCGTCGCCCGCAGCGCGCTCGACGCGGCCCGCGCCGGCTCCGGCCCGCGCGCGATCGAGGCGGTCACTTACCGGATGGGCGCGCACACCACCAGCGACGATCCGACCAAGTACCGCACCGCGGCCGAGGAAGAGGCATGGGCCCGGCGCGACCCGATCGCCCGGATGCGCGCGTATCTGTCGCACCGCGGCGCCGCCGAGTCCTTCTTCACGGACGTGGATGCTGCGGCCGCCGCGGCCGCCGAGGAGGTCCGCGCGCGCACCATGGCGTTGGGCTCGATCCCGACCGCGACGATGTTCGACCACGTCTACTCCGAGCCGCATCCGCTCATCGACGCGCAGCAAGCGTGGCTGGCCGAGTACGAGGCCTCCTTCGAGGAGGGCGTCCGATGAGCGACCAGCCGGCGCCCGGCATCCAGACCCTGCCCTTCAGCCGTGCCCTCAACGCGGGCCTGCGCGCCGCGATGACCGCCGACGATCACGTCCTGCTGATGGGCGAGGACATCGGCCGGCTCGGCGGCGTGTTCCGCGTCACCGAAGGGCTGCAGGCCGAGTTCGGCACGCAGCGGGTGCTCGACACGCCGCTGGCCGAATCCGGCATCGTCGGCACCGCGATCGGCCTGGCGATGGCCGGGTTCCGCCCGGTGGTCGAGATCCAGTTCGACGGATTCGTCTTCCCCGCATTCGACCAGATCACCACCCAGCTCGCGAAGATCACGAACCGCCATGAGGGATCGCTGCGGATGCCCGTCGTGATCCGCATTCCCTACGGCGGGCACATCGGCGCGGTCGAGCACCATCAGGAGAGCCCCGAGACCTACTTCGCGCACACCCCCGGGCTGCGCGTGGTCTCGCCGTCGACCCCGAACGACGCGTACTGGATGATCCAGGACGCGATCGCCTCGAACGACCCGGTGGTCTTCCTCGAGCCGAAGGCGAAGTACTGGCAGAAGGGCGAGGTCGACACCACCGCCCGCGCCGCCGCGCTGCACGCGTCGCGCATCGTGCGCCGCGGCACCGACGTCACCCTGGTCGGCCATGGCGCCATGGTCACGATGCTGCTGCAGGCCGCAGCCTTGGCCGAAGGCGAGGGCGTCTCGTGCGAGGTCATCGACCTGCGCTCACTGTCGCCGATCGACTACGGCCCGCTGCTGGATTCGATCCGCCGCACCGGCCGGATGGTCTGTGCGCAGGAGGCGCCCGGCAACGTCTCGGTCGGCAGCGAGGTCGCGGCCACCGTGATGCAGCGGGCGTTCTATGCGCTCGAGGCGCCGGTGCTGACCGTGTCGGGCTTCGACGTCCCGTTCCCGCCGGCGGGGCTCGAGGGCGTGTTCCTGCCCGACCCGGACCGCATCCTCGAGGCCGTCGACCGCGTCCTCGCCTACTGAGCCCTTGCCCGCCGACGATCGAGAGGCACCACCGATGAGCACCCAGACGTTCCTCCTGCCGGATGTCGGCGAGGGGCTGACCGAGGCCGAGATCGTGCAGTGGCGCGTCGGCCCCGGCGACGCCGTCGCGGTCAACGACGTCATCGTCGAGATCGAGACCGCCAAATCCCTCGTCGAGCTGCCCTCGCCGTTCGCCGGCACGGTCGGCGACGTGCTGGTCGCCGAAGGCGTGACCGTGGATGTCGGCACCCCGATCATCACGATCGCGGGGGAGGAAGCCGGCACACCGTCGGACGGCCCCGCCGCGGCGCCCGGCGACGTCACTGTCGGCCGCAGCGCGCACGGCGAGCCCGAGTCCGAGCCGGCCGGCGCGGTGCTGGTCGGCTACGGCACCGGCGGCCAGGTCGCCTCAAGGCGGCGCAAGGCGGCCCAGCGGCAGGTGCGGGCATCCATCGGCGTCGTCGCCAAGCCCCCGATCCGCAAGCTCGCCCGCGACCTCGACGTCGATCTGGCCGACGTGACGCCGTCCGGCGCCGCCGGCGAGATCACCCGCGACGACGTCATGGCGCAGGCGTCACAGGCCAGCGTCTTCCGCAACATCGAGACCCCGGAGTGGTCGGACGTGCGCGAAGAGACCATCCCGGTGCCGCCGGTCGCCGTCGATGAGCGCACCGAGACGATCCCGGTCAAGGGCGTGCGCAAGGCCACCGCCACGGCGATGGTCGGCTCGGCCTACAGCGCGCCGCACGTGACGGTGTGGACGGACGTCGACGCCAGCCGCACGATGGAGCTCGTCAAGCGGCTCAAGGCGTCACCGGACTTCGCCGACATCAAGGTCTCGCCGCTGCTGATCATGGCGCGGGCCGTGATCTGGGCGGTGCGGCGCACCCCGATGGTCGGCGCGGCGTGGGCCGACGTCGACGGGGGCGCCGAGATCCGGGTGCGGCACTACGTCAACCTCGGCATCGCCGCCGCGACGCCGCGCGGCCTGCTGGTGCCCAACATCAAGGACGCCCAGAACCTGTCGATGCGCGAGCTGGCCAAGGCGCTTGAGAAGCTCACCGTGACCGCGCGCGAGGGCAAGACGACGCCCGCCGAGCAGCAGGGCGGCACCATCACGATCACCAACATCGGCGTGTTCGGGATGGATGCCGGCACCCCGATCATCAACCCCGGCGAAGCCGGCATCGTCGCGCTGGGCACGATCAAGCAGAAGCCGTGGGTCGTCGACGGCGAGGTGCGCCCCCGCTGGGTGACCACCGTCGCCGGATCGTTCGACCACCGGGTGGTCGACGGCGACGGAATGAGCCGGTTCATCGCCGACGTCGCGTCGATTCTGGAGGAGCCCGCGCTGCTGCTGGACTGAGGTCGGCTCTTCCCGCCCGCCCCTCTTCGCCCCCGGCCGCGGTGCCGAACTCGCTCGCGGCCCCTGGTGCCGAACTCGCTCGCGGCCCCCGTGCAGAACTCCTTCGATCCGGCACGCGGGGGCGCCGCTAGGCCGTTGCGGGCTCGGGATCGGCCGGTTCGGAGGAGTTCTGCACAGCCGGCCACCCGCCCAAGTTGAGAATGATTCTCATTACACTTAGGCTGTTCCCGTGCGACGACGACTGACTCTGATGGCGCTGGCCACGGCCGCGATGACCATGCTGGCCGGCTGCGCCGCGACGCCCGCGGGCGACCCCGCCGCCGTGCAGGTGGTGGCATCCACCAACGTGTACGGCTCGATCGCGGCGGCGGTCGGCGGCGACCGGGTGCAGGTGAAGTCGGTGATCGACTCGATGGCGCTGGATCCGCACGAGTTCGAGGCCGGCGCGCAGGATCAGCTGCTGGTCGCCCGCGCGGATCTGGTCATCGACAACGGCGGCGGATTCGACCCGTTCATGAACGGGCTGGTGAAGGCATCCGGCACGAAGGCCACTGTGCTGACGGCCGTCACGCTCTCGCCGGAGTACTCCGCCGACGGCGCCGCGAAGCACGACGCCGACCACGCGCTGGACCACCTCGCCGACTTCAACGAGCACGTCTTCTACGACCCCGCCGTGATGGGGGCGCTCGCCGACCGGATCGCCGCCGCGCTGACGAAGATCGACCCGGCGGGGGCGACCGAGTTCGCGGCCAACGCGAAGACCTTCGACGCCGGGATCGCGGCGATCACCGCGAAGCTGGGCGCGCTGAGGGCGGCGCACGGGGGCGCGGGCGTGTTCGTCACGGAACCGCTGCCGCTGTATCTGACCGACGCCGCCGGGCTCGCCAACAAGACGCCGGATGCCTTCAGTCAGGCCGTCGAGGACGGTCAGGACGTCGCGCCTGCGATCCTGCTGCAGGCGCTGCGCATCGTCTCGTCGGGCCAGGCGGCGGCCGTGATCGTCAATGCCCAGGCCGGCGGACCCGAGACGACGCAGGTGGCGGCGGAGGCGAAGAAGGACGGCATCCCGGTCATCTCGTTCTCGGAGCTGCTGCCGGATGGCACGACCTACCTGACCTGGATGACCGCCAACGTGCAGGCCCTGGCCGGCGCCCTGGGGTGAGCCGGATCCGCGCTGCGATGCGGCGATGAGAACGGTTATCAGTAAGGTGGAACAATGCATTCCGACCAGGCCACGGGCGCGCCGCTGGTCATCGAGCACGCGGCGCTGCGCCGCGGATCGCGCACCCTCTGGTCTGGCCTGGATCTGACCGTGCACCCGGGCGAGCTGATCGCCGTGCTCGGCCCGTCCGGCTCGGGCAAGACCACGCTGCTGCGCGCCATCCTGGGGCTGGAGCGGCTCAGCGCCGGCAGCATCCGCGCCGTCGGAGACGAGGTGCGCCACGCCGGCAACCGCGACATCGGCTACATCGCACAGCAGCGCCCGCTGCCGCCGGACACCGCGATGCGCGCCCGGGATCTGGTGCAGCTGGGCATCGACGGGCACCGCTTCGGGCTGCCGATCCGCCGGCGCGGCGACCGCGAGCGCGTCGATGCGCTGCTGCACGCCGCCGGCGCCGCCGACTTCGCCGACCGTCCGGTCGGACTGCTCTCGGGCGGCGAACAGCAGCGCCTGCGCGTGGCGCAGGCCCTCGCCGATCACCCGCGGCTGCTGCTGTGCGACGAGCCGCTGACCAGCCTCGACCTCGCCAACCAGCAGGGGGTCGTCGGAATGATCGACCGCCATCGGCGCGAGTCGGATGCCGCTGTGCTGCTGGTCACGCACGACATCAACCCGGTGCTCGGCAAGGTCGACCGCATCCTCTATCTGGCCGGCGGGCGATTCATGCTGGGCGCGCCCCGCGACGTGCTGCGCTCGGATGTGCTGTCCGACCTGTACGGCGCATCGGTGTTCGTGCTGCGCGCCGGCAACCGGCTCGTCGTGGTCGGCGCGCCCGACGCCGAGGTCTCGCACCACCATCACGAGGAAGACCACGCATGAGCTGGAACGACGTGCTCGATGCCATGTTCGGCGGCATCGCCGACTACGGCGCGATCCTCGCGCTGGTGGGCAACTCGGTCTGGGCCGGTGCGCTGCTGGGGCTGGTCGGCGGACTGGTCGGCGTCTTCGTGATGCAGCGCGACATGGCCTTCGCCGTGCACGGCATCAGCGAGCTCTCGTTCGCCGGCGCCGCGGCGGCGCTGCTGCTGGGGGTGGATGTCGTGGCCGGCTCGATCGTCGGATCCCTGGTCGCCGCGGGACTGATCGGGTGGCTGGGCGCCCGCGCGCGCGAGCGCAACTCGATCATCGGCGTGCTGATGCCGTTCGGGCTGGGTCTGGGCATCCTGTTCCTGTCGCTGTATCCGGGGCGCAGCGCCAACCGGTTCAGCCTGCTGACCGGCCAGATCGTCACGGTGCAGAACGCGCAGCTGGGCTGGCTCGCCGTGATCAGCGTCGTCGTTCTGATCGGGCTGCTGCTGATGTGGCGGCCGCTGCGGTTCGACTCGCTCGACCCGCAGTCCGCCGCCGCGCGCGGCGTGCCGGTGCGGTGGGTGTCGTTCGGATTCATGATGCTGCTGGGTCTGATCGTCGCCGTCGCGGTGCACATCATCGGAGCATTGCTGGTGCTGGCGCTGGTGGTGACCCCCGCCGCCGCCGCGATGCGCGTGGCCGCCGGCCCCCTCGCGGTGCCGGTGCTGTCGGCGCTGTTCGGCGTCGTCGCGGCTGTCGGCGGCATCCTGTTGGCCGTCATGGGGCAGCTGCCGGTCAGCCCCTACATCACGACCATCTCGTTCGTGATCTACCTGGTCTGCCGCGCGGCCGGCGGCCGGCGGGACCGGGTGGTGCGCGTGGCGTCCGCTCGCGAGGCGTGACCGAGGGCCCGGATGAGCCCGCAGGGATGAATCCCGCTGAGCGGCTGACCGCGGGGCAGACCACCAGGCCCGACTCAGGCATGCCCGCCTACACTCGAACCATGGCCCAGCGCAACACCTGGCAGCGCGATCGCGTGCGCGAGGCGCTCACCGACGCTCCCGGCTTCGTGAGCGCGCAGACCCTGCACGCGACGCTGCGCGACGAGAACACGGGCATCGGCCTGGCCACCGTCTACCGGGCGCTGGCCGACATGGCCTCGGCCGGTCACGCCGACTCGCTGCAGAGCCCCGAGGGCGAGAGTCTGTACCGCGCATGCTCGAGCCCGGGCCATCACCATCACCTGATCTGCCGCTCGTGCGGGCTGACCGTCGAGATCGCCGCCGCCGACGTCGAGGAGTGGGCGCGGGCCACCGCCGCGCGGCACGGCTTCACGCACGCCGAGCACGTCGTGGACATCTTCGGCCTGTGCGCCGACTGCACGGCCCGGCGTAAGCCCGGCGCCGGGGGAGTTCCTGCAGACGCCGCGCAGGGCGCTCCCGCGGACACCGCCGCGGCGCCCGCGCCATCCACCGCCCACTCCGGACCCTACGCGACCTGATGTGACGCTGCGACCCGACACCGCGACCGCTGCGCGCCTCGACCGCCGTTCCCCCGGGACCGGCGGCGTCGGCGACCCCACCCGGCCCCGGCCGGGCGCCCCGCGGAGCGCGGGTACAAGCCGGGGCCGCGGCACGCTCTGGCTGGGCCTCGGGCTCGCCGCGATCGCCGTGCTGTTCGCGATCGACGCGTTCGCACCGGGCCTGATCCCGGGCATCCCGGGCCGCGCGCAGGACGGCCTCACCCTGGCGATCAGCGTGCTCATCGAGTCGCTGCCGTTCGTCGGGCTGGGCGTGATCTTGTCGATCATCGTGCAGGTATGGGTTCCGCCCGGAGTGATCGAGCGGTGGATGCCGCGCCGTGCCTGGGCCCGCCGGGCCGTGCTGTCGCTGCTGGGCATGGTCGTGCCGGTGTGCGAGTGCGGCAACGTGCCGTTCGCGCGCGGCCTGATGATGCGCGGATTCAGCGTGCCCGAGACGCTGACGTTCCTGATCGCGGCCCCGATCGTCAACCCCATCGTGATCATCACCACCCACCAGGCGTTCGGCTTCGGCGACGGCGTCCTGATCTCGCGCCTGGTCGGCGGCTACCTGATCGCGAACCTGATCGGCTGGCTCTACAGCCGCCACCCCGACCCCGACGGCTTGCTGACCGACCGCTTCCGCGACACCTGCGAGCTCGTCGCGGCCGAGCCCGGCGGCCGCGGCCGCCGCAGCCTGGCCCAGTTCATCGTCGAGCTGCGCGCGGTGATGCCGGCTCTGATCATAGGATCGGCCGTAGCCGGAGCCGTGCAGGTGCTGGTGCCGCGCAGCGCGCTGCTGGCGATCGGATCGAACCCGCTGCTGTCGATCGTCGCGATGGTGATGCTCGCGATGATCGTGTCGATCTGCTCGAACGTCGACTCGTTCTTCGCGCTGTCGTTCGCGTCGACGTTCACCCCCGGCTCGATCGTCGCGTTCCTGCTGGTCGGCCCGCTCGTGGACGTCAAGATGCTCGCGCTGCTGCGCACCACCTTCACCACCAAGGTGCTGGTGGGCATGGTCGTCACCGTGGTGCTGGCCGCCTTCGCGATCGCCGTGGGGGTGAACCTCATTGCCTGATCCCCACAGCCACGCGATGACGCGACGGGATGCCGCCTGGAACCGCTGGGTCGGCGTCGGCCTCGCCGCCTGCCTCGCGGTGACCACGCTGGGTCTGGCCCTGACCGGGCGCCTCGCGCTGTACGTCAACCCCTCGTCGAACTGGTTCGTCATCACGATGGCGCTGCTGCTGCTGGCCGGCGCCGTGCTGAGCTTTCTGCTGCCCCTGGGCGCCGAAGCCGAGCACGGCCACGACCACGGGCACGCCGGCTCCGCGTCCGCGCGGGCGCCGCATGGCGCAGCCCACGGCAGCGGCGCAGGGCACGCCACTGGCTCAGGCAACGCCCACACGCACGACCTGGGCCACGACCCCGCCCGCCACCCGCGGCCGAGCGCCGGTGCGATCTTCGGCCTTGCCGGCGGCGTGGTGGCCACCGGAGTCGTCGCGGCGGTGCTCGTGCTGCCGCCGGCATCGCTGTCCGCACAGATCGCGCAGAGCCGCGACGTGGGCGCGGCGCCGCTGTTCGCCGGGGCGGACGTGCTCGCCCTGGCCACGCACGGCGACACCACTAAATTCGGCGTCGGCGACTGGGCGAGCGTGTTCGCGACCGCCACCAACCCGGCCGCCTTCGAAGGCGATCCGGTCACCCTCACCGGCTTCGTCACGCCGGGCTCCCGCGGATTCGAGCTGACCCGACTGGTGATCACGCACTGCGTGATCGACGCGCAGACGGCCAGCGTGCCGGTCGAGGCATCCGGCACCGCGTCGCAGACCGCACCGAAGACCGGCGCCTGGGTCACCGTGACCGGCACGGTGCGCTCGGCCGCCGACGGCACCCTCGAGATCGCCGCGACGGGGCTGAAGCGCATCCCCGAACCCAAGGATCCGTATGAGTACTGACGGGCCGGTCACCCGCCGCGCGTACGCCCGGCGCCGGCGCGGGCGCGCCTTCATCGGCGCGTTCACCGCGGTGCTCGGCGTGCTGGCGGTGCTGGGACTGGCCGGCGCCGCCGTCGGCAGCGCGCAGGGTCCGCGGGTGACCGCCGTGCACGTGGACCCGGTCGCGGCGGCATCGGCCTCCGGCGCGCGCCTGATCGTCACGATGAACCAGTCGCTGCACACGCTGAAGCCCGAACAGGTGCACATCACGCCGGCCACCCCGTTCACGGTCGACACCTCCGGCCGCGGCATGGGCGTGCGCTTCACGCTGCCGCTGTACGATGACACCGAGTACACCGTGCGCTTCACGGACGTCACCGGGCTCGGCGGCGGGCCCGCCGCCCGCGTGACCCAGACGTTCCGCACGCCGGCGCTGGCGGTATATCTGCTGCAGCGCAATCCGGTCGGCGACAGCATCCTGCGCACCGACCTCACCGGCTCCGACCCGGTTCCGGTGCTGCGCGCCGACCACATCGAGGACTTCCGCGCCACGAGCGGTCACCTGGTCGTCTCGACGCTGGCGGCGACCGGCGCCGCCCGGCTGATCGTCACGGACCTGGACGGCCGCCACGCCCGCGACCTGCCGCTGCCCGGCCGCGGCACCATCGCCGGCCTGCAGACCGCCGACCGCGGCGAGCTGATCGGCTACACCTTCTCCGACGCCGACCTGGGCCGCGGCGGCACCCGCGAGAGCCGGCTCTACGTCGCATCGGTGAAGGATGCCGCCGCCCGCACCGCACCGGTCGCGGTCGACGTCCCCGGCACCGAGAAGCGCGTCGCCGACTGGCGATTCGTGCCCGACAGCGACAGCATCCTGGTGCTGACCTACGACGGGCGCACGCTGCTGTCGGGGGCGACCGGGGCGGATCCGACCCAGCTGGGCACCGGGGCGGCCATCGACGGGATCGCCCGCGGGTCCTCGGTCGCCGTTATCCAGCGCACCACCGAGATCGTGGCCATCGACCTGAGCGACGGCACCGAGTCGGACCTGGTCACCGCGACCGCCGACGGCCGCGCCGTGCCGGGCCACCTGGGCCAGGTCATCCCGATCCCCGGCACGACGGGCGCGTCGGTGCGGCCCTACACGGTGCTCGACGTGGCCGGTGGCTCGGGCGGCGGGCAGGGGGTGCCCGACGGCACCACCGTCTTCCGGGTCGACGACGACGGCGCGGCGACCCCGCTGCTGCGGCTTCCGCCCAGCGACGCCCTGCTGCAGACCTGCATCTCGCCCAGTGGCCGGTACGCCGCCCTCACGATCGCCCCCGAGACCGTCACGAACACGTACGACGACTACCTGATGCCGATGCCCACCACGGTGCGCACCCGCATCGTGCAGCTGGCCGATGGCGCCCCCGTGCACACGTTCTCGGGATTCGGCATATCGTGGTGTCAGGTGCCACCACCGCTCTCCCAATGACCACGACACATCGCCCCGCCACCCGCGCCGACCTCGCCCCGCTGCCGATCGATGTCGCCCCGAAGCTGCTGGGCGGGATCCTGACCACGACGATGGACGACGCCACCGTCCGGCTGCGGATCACCGAGGTCGAGGCCTACCACGGCAAGGGCACCGGCCCCGTGCCCGACCTCGGCTCGCACGCCCGGATGGGCTACACGGCGCGCAACGCGACGATGTGGGGCGAGCAGGGACACCTGTACGTGTACCTCAGCCACGGCATCCACTCCTGCGCGAACGTGGTCTGCGGGCCGGCCGGCGAGGCCGGCGGCGTGCTGCTGCGCGCCGGCGAAGTGATCGACGGGCTCGAGATCGCGCGACTGCGCCGGCCGGCGGCGCACACCGATCGCGAGCTGGCGAGGGGGCCTGGGCGGCTGGGCGACGCGATGGGGCTGCGACACGCGCTGCACGACGGCATCGACGTGGTCGACGCCGTCGAGTTCGGCGGCGCCGTGGCCCGGCTCGAGCTGCTCGCCCAGCCGCTGGCCGAGTTCGCGGTCGGGCCCCGGGTGGGCATCGCCGGCATCCCCGGCACCGGGGCCTTTCCGTGGCGGTTCTGGATCGCCGGCGACCGCAGCGTCTCGCCGTTCCGCTGGGGGCGCGGCGCGGCCGAAGCCCACGCAGCGCTCTGACGGCTAACCGCCGAAACGCTGCGTGCCCAGCACGCTCAGCAGCTGCAGCTTCTGCGCGGCCTCGGTGTGCGGCGCGGCGGTGAGCACGAGCAGCGCCTGGGACTGGTCCTCGGTGAACAGCACCTGGCAGTCCAGCTCGAGCGGGCCCAGCTCGGGGTGGATGAGGGTCTTGTGGTCTTCGAATCGCGCCGCGACCTCGTGCCGCTCCCACAGCTCAGCGAACTCCGCGCTGGCGGACTGCAGCGCGCGAACCAGGTCGCCGGCGCGGGACCGCGCGCCCATCGCGCCGTCGGCGACCCGCAGATTCGCGACCAGGGCGCGGGCCTGCCGGGGACGGTCGTCCTCCGGGTAGATCTCGCGAGAGGCGGGTTCGGTGAACCAGCGGTAGATGTCGCTGCGGGCAAGCCCCGTGCGTGCCGACACGTCACCGAACAGCGACTGCGCCATCCGGTTGACCACCAGCGGTTCGCCGAGATCGGAGAGGATGAGCGCCGGGGTGTCCTCGAGTCGGTCCAGCACCCGCAGCAGGGCAGCCGCGACGCGGGGGAGGGCGCGGCGCCGGTCGGGCGCGGTGTGCCCGGCCGTGCGGAACAGGTAATCGCGCTCGTCGTCGGTCAGCCGCAGTGCGCGCGCGAGCGCGGTCAGCATCTGCTCGCTCGGCTGCGGTCCGCGGCTCTGCTCGAGCCGCGTGTAATAGTCCACCGACATCCCGGTCAGCCCCGCGACCTCCTCCCGCCGCAGCCCCGGGGCACGCCGTCGGGCGCCGGCCGGCAGGCCGACGTCCTCGGGCTGCAGCGCCGCGCGGCGATGGCGGAGGAAGTCGGCGAGCTCGCTGCGGTCCATCGTCCCATTGTGCGGCGGATGTCCGCCGGCAACCAGGGATCGCGGGTCCCTGGATCGAGCGGTCTCTTACACCGCGGCGCGATGCCGGTGAGGCTGGATCGCATGGACATCACCGGAAACACCGTCTTCATCCCCGGCGCGACCAGCGGCATCGGCCTCGCCCTCGCCACCCGACTGCAGGCCGCCGGCAACACCGTCATCATCGGCGGGCGCCGCACCGACGTGCTCGAGCGGCTGCGCGCCGAGCACGGATTCGACGCCGTGCACATCGACACCACCGACCCCGCGAGCATCCGCCGTGCCGCCGCCGAGGTGATCGCCGCGCATCCGCAGCTGAACGTGCTCATCGCGATGGCGGGCATCATGCGCATCGAGGACTGGCACCGCACCGACGCCTTCCTCGCCGACGCCGAGCAGACCGTCACGACGAATCTGCTCGGCCCGATCCGACTGATCGCGGCGTTCATCGGGCAGCTGCAGAGCCGCCCGGATGCGACGATCGTCACCGTCTCCAGCGGCCTGGCCCACACCCCGCTGCGCACCACGCCGAGCTACAACGCCACCAAGGCGGCCATCCATCAGCTGTCCGAGTCGCTGCGTCTGCAGCTGGCCGACACGAGCGTGCGCGTGCTCGAGCTGGTTCCGCCCGCCGTGGCGACCGAGCTGGTGCCCGGGCAGAGCTCGAGCGCCGCCGCGATGCCGCTGGATCAGTTCGCCGACGAGACGATGCAGCTGATCGCCGCTCAGCGCGATGCGCATGAGATCCTGGTCGAGAACGTGAAGCTGCTGCGCTTCGGCGAGGTGCGCGGCGACTACGCGCAGACCGTCGAGATGCTCAACCGCCACGCGGCGGCGTGAGGGTGCCGGCGGCATCCCGCGCGTTCATCGGCAGGATGCCGCAGGCACCGGGCGCGGCCATGCTAGACTGATCCTTCGTCTGCGTGCACTCCCGCGCGTGGTACGCACCCACCTCACATCGCCGGGCCGTGATCGGTCCGATGTTCGGCGGGTGCAGACAAGGGATCTTGGGTGAGGCCGTCCGGCCTCACGGTATTTGAGGAGACACCACCATGGCTGCAGTGTGCCAGGTGACCGGAGCTGTTCCCGGCTTCGGTCACGCGATCTCGCACTCGCACCGACGGACGAAGCGCCGCTTCGACCCGAACGTGCAGAAGAAGACCTATTTCGTCGCGTCGCTGGGCCGTAAGGTCACGCTGAACGTGTCCGCCAAGGGCATCAAGGTGATCGACGCCCGCGGCATCGAGTCGGTCGTGAAGGACCTGATCGCGAAGGGTGTGAAGCTCTGATGGCGAAGAAGAGCCAGGACGTCCGTCCGATCATCAAGCTGCGTTCCACCGCCGGCACGGGATACACCTACGTGACGCGCAAGAACCGCCGCAACAACCCTGACCGCATCGTGCTGAAGAAGTACGACCCCGTAGTGCGCAAGCACGTCGATTTCCGAGAGGAGCGCTGATCTCATGGCCAAGAAGAGCAAGATTGCGCGCAACAACCAGCGCGCGGTGGTCGTCGCCCGCTACGCCGAGCAGCGCGCCCAGCTGAAGAAGCAGCTCGTCGACCTGACCGCGACCGACGAGGAGCGCGAAGCCGCCCGGGTCGGCCTGCAGAAGCTGCCTCGCAACGCATCGCCGGTGCGGCTGCGCGGCCGCGACGTCATCGACGGGCGTCCCCGCGGGCACCTGTCGAAGTTCGGCATCTCGCGCGTGCGCTTCCGCGACATGGCGCACCGGGGCGAGCTGCCCGGCGTGACCAAGTCGAGCTGGTAGGCACCAGGTTTCATCCGAAGGCCGGACCCCGCCGGGGTCCGGCCTTCGGCGTTCCCGCCGGGTGTGCACAGCTCCTTCGATCCGGACGGAAAGCACCCGCCAGGGGCGGTATCGGCCGCGGTCACGACCGGAGTGGAGGAGTTCTGCACGGCGCCGGCAGAGCATGGCGCGCCGATCCCCGCCACACTGAGGAGCTGAGGTGACACCAGTCACATCAGCAACATACGCAACATGAGTCACACAACGACAAGCACCCGTCCGGACGACACGCCGAAAATACGCCGGAGGTGCCGCCAAATCCGCGTGATTCCGCGGAACTTTGGTACATTCAACCCGGTCGCAAGACCAGCCGGGGGGCAATTCGGTCCCTCGGTTCACGTAGCGAAGGCGGCGACACCGCCGTCCGGAGGACACACCACATGGCCGACAAGTCCATCACCAAGACCGAGCTCGTTGCGAGCATCGCCAGCGCGACCGGCCAGAGCCAGGCCGCCGTTTCGGGCGTTCTCGACTCCCTTTTCGCCACCGTCTCCGAGGCCGTTGCCAAGGGCAGCAAGGTCTCGATCCCGGGCTGGATCGCGTTCGAGCAGGTCGACACCGCGGCCCGCACCGGCCGCAACCCGCAGACCGGCGCCGAGATCAAGATCCCGGCCGGCAAGCGCGTGAAGGTGACCGCTGGCTCCAAGCTGAAGGCCGCCGTCAAGTAACGACGACGCACGTGTGAAGGGGGATGCCGCACCGCGGCGTCCCCCTTCCGCATCCGCGGCAGGTTCCAAGCTGGCACGCTTAGGCTGAAGGGGTGAATTCCGCCCCCACCCACCCCGGCCTCACCGCTCCCCGCGGGGCGTCCGGGCGCGGCGGCTCGGCACGCGTGCTGCGGGCCACAGGACCAGTGCTGCTGGTCGTGGCCGCGCTGGTCGCGGCGGTGTGGGCGCTCGCCTACGGCGGCGGCGCGGTGCCGCTGCAGCTGGGCGACCCGGGCCCGGCGGTGCGGTGGGGCCTGCCGCTGGTGACGATGGTCGTGAACCTGTCGGCTGCCGGCATCTGCGGCACCCTGGTCACGGCCCTGTTCGCGCTGCGGGTCGGCGAGAAGCCGTTCGAGATCGCGATGAACACGGCATCCGTCTCGGCCGCCGTGTTCACGATCGCCTCGGCGCTGACCGGCTTTCTGACGTTCGTGCTGACCTTCAACGCGACCGTGGGCCTGGACAACACCTTCGGCTCGCAATTCGGCTCGTGGCTGACCCAGACCGAGGCCGGCCGCACCTGGCTGATCACGACGCTGGCCGGTGCCGTGCTGACGCTGCTGACCTTCGCCGTGCGCGGCTGGACGCTGACCCTGGGCACCGCCGGGTTCGCGCTGCTCACGCTGGTGCCGATGGGCACACAGGGGCACTCCGGCGACCTCTCGTCGCACGAGATCGCGGTGGCGGCGATGATCATGCACATGGTCGGCGCTGCGGTGTGGCTGGGCGGCCTGGTGCTGATGGTGCTGATCCGGCCCGCGCTCTCGCGCGAGCGGATGGCCGACGTGCTGGCGCGGTATTCGTCGATCGCGCTGGTCGCGTTCATCGTCGTGGGCATCTCGGGCATCGCGCGCGCCGCGATCGGCATCGGCAGCATCGCCGGGCTGAACTCGGGGTACGGCATGATCGTGCTCGTGAAGGCGGCCGCCCTGGTCGCGCTCGGCATGTTCGGCGCCGTCTACCGCACCCGCCTGATCGCACGATTGCGCCAGGATGTCGCATCCCGCCGCTTCTGGGGGTTCGTCACGCTCGAGCTGGCGATCATGGGCATCGCCAGCGGCGCCGCCGTCGCGCTCGCGCGCACGCCCCCGCCGGCCGGCACCGAGCCGCCGCTGTCGCAGACGCCCGCCCAGATCCTCACCGGCTCATCGCTGCCGCCCGAGCTGACCGTGGGCCGCTGGTTCACCGAGTGGAACTTCGACATGGCGTGGCTCGTCATCTGCGGGTTCGCCGTCTTCTTCTATCTCGCCGCGGTGCACCGCATGCACCAGCGGGGCGACTCGTGGCCGATCTATCGCACGGCGTTCTGGCTGCTGGGCATCCTGACCCTGTTCTGGGTGACCTGCGGGCCGATCAACGCCTACCAGGAGTACCTGTTCAGCGTGCACATGGTCGGGCACATGCTGCTGACGATGGCGATCCCCGTGCTGCTCGTGCCCGGAGCGCCGGTCACACTCGCGCTGCGCACGATCCGCAAACGGCACGACGGCACCCGCGGTGCGCGCGAATGGATCATGTGGGCCGTGCACAGCCCCTACGCCCGCGTGGTCACCAATCCGGTCGTGGCGGCGGCGATCTTCGCCGTGTCGCTGTGGGTGTTCTATTTCACCGACCTGTTCCGCTGGGCGATGTACGACCACCTCGGGCACGAGCTGATGATCGTGCACTTCCTGATCTCGGGCTACCTCTTCGTGCAGTCCCTGGTCGGCATCGACCCGGTGCCCCAGCGCCTGCCGCACTCGCTGCGGCTGGTGCTGCTGATCCTGGTGATGGCCACGCACGCGTTCTTCGGCGTGACGATCATGATGCAGTCCGGCCTGATGGTCGCCGAGTGGTTCGGCTCGATGGGCCGCACCTGGGGCGCCACGCCGATGATGGACCAGTACATCGGCGGTGGTGCCGCCTGGTCGATCGGCGAGATCCCGACGCTGATCCTGGCGGTCGTGGTCGGCATCCAGTGGAGCCGGTCCGACGCGAAACTGGAGAAGCGGCGCGACCGTGAGGCCGACCGCACCGGCGATGCGGAGCTGGTCGCCTACAACGAGCGGTTGGCGGCGATGGCCGCGCGCGACGACCGCGCCGAGCAGCACGAAGTCCGCATCGGCGGCTGAGCGCGGCCGCACCGCGACCCGGCCGGGTTCAGCCGTCGTCGTCCGAGCTGACCCGGATCGACGCGGTGCCGCTGGGGGAGACCGTGATCGTGCCGCTCATCGTGAACGGCACGTCTTCGTCGATGTGCCGCAGCGAGCCGTCGTAGATCTCGCGGATGTCGACCACGATGTGCGCGTCGGCGCGGGTGGGCAGGATCGCCCAGTTCTCGCCGTCGGGAACGACCGTCACCTTCGGGCTGTGCGCGATCGACCAGGTCGGCGGCGCCTCGATGCGGTTCTGCACCGTGTAACCGAACGGGCATCCCGACGGCTGCAGCACCTGCTGCGCCGCGCACGTGTTCAGGTAGTCGTCGACCTTGTTCTGCACGACCGCGATGAACGTCTCGGTGGGCTTGGTCTGCAGCGTCACGGGCACGTTCTTCAGCGGTGCATCCGAGAGCACGGCGACGCCGGGGGAGTATGAGATCGGGGTGTCCACCCGAACCGAGTACAGGCCGGGTGAGAACACCAGCAGCGGCACCGGGTCGGCGGGATTCACCTCGGCTCCGGCAAGGCCCACCTGGCGCTTGTCGACGCGGAACCGGTTCACTTGGAACTGCATCGCCCCGTGCACGGTCAACTCGACCACGGCCAGCGGGCTGCGGGCGAACCGCCAGGTCGGCACGAAGCCGATGTCGTTGCCGCGGCGCACCTGGAACGTCGTCGTGCCGGGGTTGCCGCCGGCGTGATAACTCGCCGTCACGTCGGTCACGCCGTCGACGGTCTTGCCGGTGGTGACCGAGATGTGGGTCAGCGTCGACAGGGCGGCCTGGCGCAGCAGCGCCTCGGAGGCGCTCTTGGGCAGGCCTGCGGCATCCAGCTGCGACCGGTCGATCACCACACCCGGCACCTTCAGAGCGTCTGCGGCGTGCCCCTCGGCCAGCAGCTCCAGGTAGTGCTGCACGAACGCGGCCGGGCTGTACAGCGCCCGGTACACGAAGACGCCGCCGACGCCCAGGCCGGCCAGCAGCATGCCGACCACGACCACGATCAGGGTCAGGTCGCGGCCGAGGTGGCTCTTGCGCGGCGGGATGACGGCCGCGTCGCCCGGGGCGGCGACGTCGGCCGGGGCATCCGGCACCGGTACGGTGCCCGCCGCAGGCGCCACCGTGCGCGCCGCCGCGACTGCTCCCTGCTGGTCCACAGGTCCAGTGTAGGAAAGGGCACCCGGGACCTAGCTGTGCACGGCCACACGGCGACATCCGCACGCCGCCTACCATGGTGTGGTGACCACCTCCTTCGCCCTGTCCGTCGAGCAGGAGGAGCTGTACCGCCTCATCGAAGACACCCGCGAGCACGTCTTCGTCACCGGCCGCGCCGGCACCGGCAAATCCACCCTGCTGCAGCACCTGGCCTTCCACACCGACAAGCAGATCGCGGTGTGCGCGCCCACCGGGGTGGCGGCGCTGAACGTGCAGGGGCAGACCATCCACTCGCTGTTCCGACTGCCGATCGGGCTGATCGGCGGCAAGGACGAGCCCCAGTCCGACGCGACCCGCAAGCTGCTGAACGCGATCGACACGCTCGTGATCGACGAGATCTCGATGGTCAACGCCGACCTGATGGATGCCGTCGACCGCGCTCTGCGCACGGCCCGCGGTCGCCGGGCCGAGGCATTCGGCGGCGTGCAGCTGGTGATGTTCGGCGATCCGTACCAGCTGGCCCCGGTGCCGCCGCGCGGCGACGAGCTGCGCTACATCCACGATCACTACCGGTCGTTCTGGTTCTTCGACGCGCACGTCTGGGCGGGGTCGGGTGCGGATGCCGACGGGCTGCTGGATGTCGGGACCTACGGCGCCGCGCTGAACATCCGCGAGCTGCGCAGCATCCATCGGCAATCCGATCCGGCGTTCAAAGCGATGCTCAACGCGGTGCGGCACGGGCACGTGACGGCCGAGATCGCGCAGGTGCTCAACGACACCGGCGCGCGCACGCCGCCGGCAGTCGGCGACGGCGAGGCGCCGATCATCACGCTGGCCACCCGCAACGACCGGGTCACCGCCATCAACAAGAAGCACCTGGATGCGCTGCCCGGCCGCGCCCAGACCGCGGTCGCCGAGATCGACGGCGACTTCGGGCGTGGCGAGGGCTCCTACCCCGCCGACGTGGATCTGGCGCTGAAGGTCGGCGCGCAGGTGATGTTCCTGCGCAACGACACCGGCTCGTTCGGCGAGCCGCCCCGGTGGGTAAACGGCACCATCGGCACCGTCACCCGCATCGCCGGCGGCTCGGTGCGGGTGGACGTGGACGGGCAGGAGCACGACGTCGAACCCGCGGTGTGGGAGAAGTTCCGCTACGCCTATGAGCCGTCCACCAAGTCGCTGACCCGCGACATCGTGGCCGAGTTCACCCAGTTCCCGCTGCGGCTGGCGTGGGCGGTGACCATCCACAAGTCGCAGGGCAAGACCTACGACCGGGCCGTCATCGACCTGGGCTCGGGGGCGTTCGCGCCCGGCCAGACGTACGTCGCGCTGTCCCGACTGACCTCGCTGGAGGGGCTGTATCTGACCCGCCCGCTGCGCCCGCGTGACATCCAGGTCGACCCCGACGTGCAGCGTTTCATGGCCGGCGTCCGTACCGCAGCATCCTGACGCGGGGTGTGTTTGAATGCATATGCACGAACATCGGGGGGTGAGGATGTCGGTCCGCACCAGATTCACACGCGGTGCGGTCACGCGGGCCATGGCCGTGGCCGCGGCCGTGATCGCGCTCACCCTGTCGACGGCCGGATGCTCCGGCGACCCGGTCATGGCGAACCTGCAGCCGCTCGCCCCGCAGCAGCACCTGCCGGCCGATACCCAGGCGCAGCTGAAGAAGGCCGTCACCGACGCGATGACCGCGACCGGATCCTCCGGCGCAATCGTGGGGGTCTGGGCGCCGTGGAGCGGGTCCTGGGTGCAGGCGCTGGGCACCGTCGCGGTCGGCAGCGAGACCGCGGTCACGGCCGACATGACCTTCCGCGCCGGAGGCGTCACCCGCGCGATGACCTGCGACGTGCTCTACCGGCTCGCCGCCGCCGGCACCGTGAAGCTCGATGACGGCGTCACCTCGTACGTCGGTGGCATGCCGGGGTTCGGCGACGTCACGCTGCTCGACCTGTGCGAGGGCACCAGCGGCATCGGCTCGTACGGCGTGATCCTGGATCGCCAGATGCGCGGCAATCCCGGCCGCGTGTGGGACCCGCGGGAATTGGTCGGCTACGGGGTCGGTCAGGTCGGCGGCGAAGTGCACCCCGGCTCGGCATTCCGCGATTCGGATGCGGGATACCTGCTGCTGGGACTCGCGCTGCAGGGCGCCACCGGCAAGACGGCGGCGCAGCTGCTGCACAGCTACGTCTTCGCCCCGCTGGGCATGACCGAGTCGGCGCTGCCCGCGGACGCCCCGGCCGACCCGGTGGTGGGATCCTCGACTCCGCTGCGCGGATTCTTCCTCGAGGCCAAGGCCAAGTCCGGGGCGTACGAATGCACCAAGCAGACCGAGATCACCGAGCAGTCGGCCAGCTACGGCTTCACGAACGCCGGTGTCGTCTCCGACATCGACGACCTCGGTCGCTATGCCAGCAGCCTCGCCAAGGGCACGCTCGTGACGCAGAAGAACCGGTTCGCCGAGCCGCTGCCGGTCACCGCCAAGTCGCCGTCCTGGCTGACCACCAGCGGCGGCGCGGTGCAGGCAGGACCCCTGGTCGGCCAATACGGGTCGGCGCCGGGCTACCTCACCGCGGTCTTCTCGGACCCGGGCAGCGGGCTGACCGTGGCGGCGGTGCTCAACGACTCCACCGCCGGGCGGAATGCGATCTTCAACCTGGCCCTCGAGCTGGCGGCGATCGGATCCAAGACACCGGCCACCGGCAGCCGGCAGGCGCCCGCGGTGGGCCTGCCGTGGACAGCCAAGCAGTACCACGACGCGATCGCCAAGGCGGCCGTCGCGTGCGCACCTGAGCCGAAGTGACCGGGCTCCGGTTCCCGGCCGGTCGGGCCGGCGCCTTCGCCGCCGTAGGCCTCGTGGTCGCGGGCGAGATCTGCATGGATGTCGGCGCCGCCATCGCGGTGTTCGTCTTCCCTACCGTGGGGCCGCTGGGCATGGTGATGCTGCGCCTGGTGTTTTCGGCGCTGATCCTCGTGGTGCTGACGCGGCCGAGGGTGCGCGGATACGCCGGCGATGCCTGGCTCTCGGTGATCGGCTACGGTGTCGTGCTGGCCACGATGAACGGCTTGTTCTATCTCGCGCTGGACCGACTGCCGCTGGGCGTGACCGTGACGATCGAGGTGCTCGGTCCGCTGGTGCTGTCGATCGTGGCCAGTCGCCGCGCGTCGGCGTGGCTGTGGGCGCTGATCGCGCTGGGCGGCGTCGTGGCGCTGGGCGGGGGCGGCTGGGACCGGCTCGACCCGCTCGGCGTAGTGTTCGCCCTGGGCGCCGCGACCAGTTGGGCGTTCTACATCCTGGCCGCCGCGCGGGTCGGCCAGGCATTCCCGAAGCTGGACGGGCTGGCCATCGCGATGACGATCGGCGCGGTGCTGTCGCTGCCGTTCGGCATCATCGCCGCGGGCGCGTCGCTGCTGCGCCCCGAAGTGCTGGGCCTGGGCGCCGCCGTCGCGCTGCTGTCGAGCACCATCCCGTACGCGTTCGAGCTGATCGCGCTGCGGCGGGTGCCGGCGGCGGCGTTCGCGATCCTGATGAGCATGTCGCCGGCGACCGCGGCGCTGGCCGGGTTCGTGGTGCTCGGGCAGGAGCTGAGCACCCTGGAGGTGGCCGGCATCCTGCTGGTGATCATCGCGGGGATCGGCGCGGTGCGGATGGGCGTGGCCGACGCCGAGTCCGCCGGGGCCGGCCCGCCGAGCCTGGCCACCGGGCCGCTGACCGTGCCGGGCGCGATGCTGGCCGACCCGACCGGACCGCTCGCCATCCTGAACCCTCCGCTGACCGGGCCGCTTACGACCCTGCCCCCGCCCGGCCCCGAAGAGCCCTTCGCCGAGCCCCGCGCCTAGCCCGCCGCCGAGAAGGTGCGTTCCGCGCCGAGAAGGTGCGTTCCGCGCCGAGAAGGTGCGTTGTGCGCCGAGAAGGTGCGTCGTGCCGCGAGGTGGTGCGTCGTGCGCCGAGAAGGTGCTTTCTGCGTCGAAGTGGTGGGAGGCGATCTCGCGGGAGGGCGCACCTTCTCGCGGTCGGAGGGACCTTCTCGCGGGAGGAGGGACCTTCTCGCGGGGCGGCGGGTGGCACACTGGGAGGCAGCAGAGCGGAGGAGGGTCGAGATGGACGAGAGCGCGAAGCCGGTGATCCTGGTCGGCGTGCAGGCGGGGCTGCCGGATGCCGTTCTGCTCGAGGCCGCGCGCCTCGCGCACGACCTGAACGCCGAGTTGGTCTGCGCGCACGTCGACCTGTCGCGCTACACGATCGGCGAGCACCTGGACGGCTCGGTGATGACCCGCTCGATCGATCCGGACCTGCCCGACGAGCGCGAGGGCGAGTTCGACGCATCGCTGGCCGGCCACATCGACGACGTGCTCTCGGGCACCGGCATCGACTGGACCGGCCGCGAGCTGGCCGGAGACCCCGGGCGCGCACTGGGCCGGCTCGCCGAATCCGTCAGCGCGCGCTACATCGTCGTCGGCACCCGCGAGGCCACGATGCGCGAGACGCTGCGCGAATTCTTCCAGGGGTCGGTGGCCAGCCACCTGGCGCACCGGCAGCGTCGCCCCGTGCTGGTCGTGCCGCTGAATCCGGGCAGTGACGGCGGACCGCTTCCGTGGGAGTGACTCGACCCGCACCCGTGCACTTGCGCTGGTCGTCCGTCGGCCTGGTCTTCGTCGGCGGCACCCTCGGCACCGGCGCCCGCTACCTGATCAGCCTCGCCGTCCCCGACCCGCTCGGCATGCCGCTGCCGATCTTCGTGATCAACATCGTCGGGGCTTTCCTGCTCGGTGCGCTGCTAACCGCCCTCGCCCGCAGCGGGCCGGACCGCGGCATCCGGCGCGCGCTGCGGCTGTTCGCCGGCACCGGCATGCTCGGCGGCTTCACCACCTATTCGACGTTCGCCGTCGGCGCGGACGGGCTGTTCGCGGCCGATCGGCCCTGGGTCGGAGTGCTGTACGCGGTGGCGAGCGTCGTGGTGGGAGCCGCGGCATCCCTCGCCGGAGTCGCGCTCGGATCGGGACGACGAGAGGCGGCCCGATGACCGGGGCGTGGCTGGCGCTGGCCGTCGCGGTCGCCGGAGGCGCCGGGGCGGCATGCCGGATGCTGCTGGACGGCGTGATCACGGCACGCACGAGGCTGCCCTACCCGGTAGGCACCACCGTGATCAACCTGACGGGCGCGCTGCTGCTGGGCCTGGTCACCGGCATCGCCGGGCACGCGCTGCCCGGTGCCTGGGCGCTGGTGGTGGGCACCGGGCTGCTCGGCGGCTACACGACCTTCAGCACGGCCAGTCTCGAGACCGTGCGGCTCGCCCAGGACGCGCGCTGGCGCGCCGCCGCACTGAACGCGTTCGGCCTGCTGATCGGCGCGCTCGCAGCCGCGGCCCTCGGCCTGTGGCTCGGCGGGATGCTGTAACCGCGATGCCCCACCCGGGCCCTTGTCAGAGACCGGGACGCAGCACGAGGGAGGCGACGCCCAGCGCGGCGACGACGAGCACTTCGACCATGAGGACCACGCCGGGCCATCCGGCGCCGGCGAGGAAGACGCCGCCGAGCCAGCCGAACACGCTGGATCCGGTGTAGTAGAACAGGTTGTACAGCGATGCCGCCTGCGCCCGGCCGGTCGCGGCATCCGCCCCCGTCCAGCCCGACGCGACCGCGTGCGCGCCGAAGAATCCGGCGGTGGCGACCACGAGGCCCGCGATGACCACGACCAGCACGTCGACGAGTGTGATCGCGACGCCCGCGGCCATCACCAGCGTGCTCGCGATCAGCACCGGCAGCCGGCCGAACCGCGATGCCAGGGCGCCCGCCTGCGCCGACGACCAGGTGCCGGCGAGGTAGGCGAGGAAGATCAGCGCGACCACGCCCGGCGGCAGCCCGAACGGGGCGGACGCCAGGCGGAACGTCAGGTAGTTGTACAGCGCGACGAAGCCGCCCATCAGCGCCAGCGCCTGCAGGTACAGCGCGAGCTGGCGTCGGGAGCGCAGGTTCACGCACAGCTGCGCGAGGGTGCGGCCGGGCGAACGCCGCCCGTGCGGGGTGAAGCCGCGCGGGATCGGCGCCAGCAGCATGAACGCGACCGTCGCCGCCGCGCACACCACGACCACGGCCAGCACGCCGACGCGCCAGCCGGCGATCTCGGCCAGGGGGCCGGCGATGAGCCGGCCCGACAGCCCGCCGATCGTCGTGCCGGCCACGTAGGTGCCGGCCGCGCGGGCGGCGCTGCGCACGTCGACCTCTTCAGACAGGTAGGCGATGGCCACCGCGGGCACCCCGGCGATCATCAGCCCCTCGAAGAAGCGTCCCGCCAGCAGGGCCGTGAAGTTCGGCGTGAACGGCACCAGGAAGCCGAACAGGGTCGCCCCGATCAGGGCGATCGACATGGCGCGCACCCGGCCGAGCCGGTCGGCCACGCTCGACCACGGGATCACCCCGACGGCTAGTCCGAGCGTGGCCGCCGACACCGTCAGCGCCGACGAGGCGGCATCCACCCGCAGCTGTGCGGCGATCTCGGGCAGCGTGGCCTGCGGTGAGTACAGCTGGGCGAAAGTCGCGATGCCCGCGCAGAACAGCGCCACCAACAGGCGCCGGTATGCGCGCGAGCCGCGGGCGTGCCCCGACCAGGCCGGGGCCTGTCCACCGGGGGCGGCAGCTGCGGGGGTCACACTTCTACGGTAGAGCGCCGCGGCGCCCGGCTTCGCCGTGCGGGCGCATGCAACGGGTCCACACGGGTCAGGCGGTGGCGGTGCGCCTGATCCGCGCCTGCCACAGCTCGGGGCCGTCGGCGAGGACGTCCCACGTCGCCGCGCCCGGACGCTCGGCATCGAGCATGTAGTGGATGCCGCGTGGATCGTGGTCGGCGACCAGCACGAAGCCGGCACCGGCATCCAGCGCGTCGAATGCGCCCATCGCGAGCTGTGCGCAGCTCTGTCCGCCGCGTGCGCGGGCGTCGACGATCTGCTCGCCGGGCTGCGCCTGCAGCTGTTCGGCGGGGAGGTTCTCGGTCATGGTCGTCCTTTCGGTCGGAGCGGGTGGATCGGGGGTCAGGTCGGGATCAGGATTCATTCCCACCGGACGCGCTGGTCGAGCAGGTCGTCATGCAGCGCGAGCAGGGCGTCGGCGCGGCACGGGTCCAGGAGCGTCGGGGTCAACACCGAGACGTCCGGGCAGAGATCAACGGGGTGCGCGCCTCGCGACGAAAGCCGCATCCCTTCGCCCACGCACTCGCCTCGCAATTTTCACAGGTTCTGTTGTGGATATTAGCGCGGTGGAGCGTGCTACGGCTTGCTGGCGATGATCGCGATGGCGGCGATGTGGCGCTCGTTGCGCCGGAACGACGCGCGCATCGTGTTCACGCGGCGCCGCACATCGGCATCCCGCAGATAGTTGCCGGCGATACGCAGCGTGCCGCGCACGCCCTCGTCGGCCAGCAGCCGGCGGAAGTGCAGCAGCCGCATCGGGGCATGCACGATCTTCTCGACCCGCATGCCGTGCGCTTCGAACAGGGCGCGCCACTCCGAGGTGGTCAGCGGGCGGGTGTTGACCTTCTGCGAGCGCACCAGCGACAGCCGCACGTCCTCGGCGGTGGCGGCGGGGATGTCGTCGGGCACCAGCGACAGCTCATGCACGGCATAGCAGCCCCCCGGCCGCAGGATGCGTGCCACCTCGTCGAGGATCTCGCCCTTGCTGCGGTTGGTGTTCATCGTCAGCATCGCCTCGTTGAGCACGACATCGCAGCTGGCGGAGTCGAGGCCGGTGCTCTTGGCGTTGCCGACCGTGATGGCACCGGCGTCGCCGACCGCATCGGCGGCGATGGCCGCGGCATCCGCGTCTTCTTCGACGCCGACATACGACCGGGGGTGCGCGTTCACCAGCATCCGCGCCGTCAGGCCCAGGCCCGGGGCCAGCTCGACGACATCGGCGCCGGCCAGCGGCAGCATCCCGACCAGCCGCGTCGTCAGCTGGCGGCCACCCGGGCGCAGCACCTTCTTGCCCAGACGCGCCAGCAGCCAGTGCGCCGGTACGTCTTCGGCGCGGCGGTCGGCCAGCGGCACGTCGGCCGACCGCGGTGCGGGGGATGCTGATGCCGAGGCGTCGGTCATGCCATCCACGCTACAAGCGCACCGCGGCGGCGGGGCCGGTTCGGAGCGGAGGGGCCGACTGCCCGTCTCCGGCCGACGCCATCCGCCGAGCTGAAGATTTGCTCAGGAATACATTTTGTCCCCCATATGGGGGACAAATGTCCGCGGATTCCGGTACATTGAGGGGACATGATGCGCTGGGAATGCAATGCGCTGGGCTTCTGAGAGGCAGAGCGAACGACTGGGGAGTTATCTGCCGACGGTGAGCCCTTATGTGCACGCGGACGCATGGGGGAAAGTTGGTGGGTGCGGCGAGTAATCAGGTTTGGGAACGAGAACTCGCCACACCCACCGGATGGTTGTACTTGTTCCACCACATCCATCTGGGGAATGGAGTATCGAGCTGGGGACCCGACGCGGTGGAAGTCGACAACCGTAATGAGAGTATCATCCGCACCCCTCAAGGGTGCGATGCATACGCAGGGTGGCAGATTGCGCGGATTACTGAGAATTCCAGGCCGTCTGCCAGCACAGAGGTACACCGAAACAACTGGAGACGTCATCCGAGTCGGCAAGTGGACTTGCGCGGGTGACGGTGTGATCTGACTGGGGAGAGACATGACTGTCGAACAGGTAACTGGGGCGATGCCGGCGGGCTGGTATCGGGACCACGACCCGTCCAAGATGCGGTGGTGGGACGGCGCGAGTTGGACGGAGCGGGTCAAGAACTCCGTTCCGTCACAAGTGCGCCCCGCCACCGGTCAGGCCGTCGTCGACGACCGCCTGCGCGAGCGCAACCGCAGCACGGTCGTCGCGCTGATCGTGAGCGGCATCGGCGCGGCCATCGTGCCGATGGTCGCGATGACGTTCGTGCCGATCTGGCCGGGACTGGGTGCCGTGCTGGCTGCCGGCGTCTTCGCGCTCGTTCTGGCAGCCGTGGCGATCACGCGCCCGCGGCGTATCGGGCGGGGTCTCGCGCCAGCGGTGATCGCGATCGTCCTAGGCGTGCTGCTGATCGTGACCGCGCTGGTCGCGGCCGCAATGGTGCTCGTCTCGCCGTTGCTGACCTGACGAGCCCGGCCGACTGGCCGCACGGATACCCCGATCATGGCGGCTCCATGCGAGCCGGGGCGTGGCCGTGCTCGAGTCCGTGGCCGTGCTCGAGCCAGAGTTCCACCGTCGTCCATGGCGACAGGCTACGGTGGCGCTTCTGCCGACCCCCCTCCGATCTGCTCGGTCGTGGTCGGACCACGGAGTGCGTGCGTGTGCATGGGTCGATTCCCAACGGACTGTGGGCAGAACGACGGCCGACTCTTGCCGCGCAGTCCAACGGCAGTCGGGTGCTTCAGGAGCGATCTGCACGCGCCGCCGGAGCATGCGGCGGGTGCGAGGCCCAGTGTGGGGTCCCGGTGTTGTGCGGTACCCTGGGCGCGGGTCGGCACCTTTCGGCGCGTCGAGTCCCCAGCTTGATCAGCGCCCATTCCCCAGATGTGGCCGCGTCGGGAGATGTCCGCCTTCAGTGGGTGTCGCAGGCCGGTTCTTCTCAGGGTTCTACCCGCGGCACCCACATCTTCTTCCGCCGGGAGCAGAAGACTTAGAGGCCTCAACCGGCCCACTCCCCAGCAGTGAACCGGTATCGGTTGCCCGCATTCCTCACGCCCCCAGAGCGTGCGAACGGATTTCACCATACACGACTTTTGTCCCCCATACAGGGGACAAAAGTCGCCTCTTGAGGAAAACCTCAGATTTGGGTCGGAGGGAGCGCGCGCCACGTTTCCACGCCGGCCAACGACGTGACGCGGGACAGTCTCATCTTGCGTGAGAACCCACAGGTGGAGGGGCTGACGGGAATCGAACCCGCGCTATCTGCTTGGGAAGCAGAAGTTCTGCCATTGAACTACAGCCCCGAGGCCTTGAAACAACGGGATCGCAATCCCTTTCACGGCTCGATGTTCACAGAGAAGTGGCACCGTATGACGACACCGCAGTCCATACTACCCAGAGCGCAGCCGCGCCCGTGCACACGGACCGTGCCGTCAGGCCCCGGCATCCAGTGTTTCGAGGATGGCCGCCAGCCGCGCCGTCGCGCGCTGCAGGCGCTTCTTCACGGTCTCCTCTTTGAGATTCAGATCGTGCGCGATCTCTGCGACGGTCGCACCCAGCAGGTGACGGCGTTCGAGGAGAGCGCGGTCATTTGGATGCGTCTGGCCGAGGCGCTCCAGCGCGGTCTGCACGAGCAGGGCGCAGTGGGTCACCGCTGACGGCGTCCGCAGATCGATGAATGCGCGCTCCAGCCGGGCGGCGGCATCCGCACGGTCGGTTCCGGCCGGCAGGGGAGCGGGTTTGGGGCGCGCGTTCCGACGGCGCAGTTCGTCCACGACGGCAGCCTGGGCCACCCGGCTCATCCAGGCATCCAGGCTGTCCGGCGCACTGCCGGCGGTCCACTTTCGGTGGTAGGCCGTGAGCACATCGCCGGTGAGGTCCTGCAGGTCTTCGTGGGTGAACAGATCGCGGTATTCGGACGACCGGCGGGCGACGGCTCGCTTCGCGGCCTGGTAGATGGGGTCGTTGCGCACGGCCGGCGCGGTGAGATTCGGCTCGTGCGCGACCATTTTCCCTCCCGCTGTCCCCTGAGGTCAGGCTCATCCGACAGGTATGAGTGAGGGCGTCGATCCGGATGCCCCGGACAACAGGAGTGTAGCCATGCAGAAGATCACCGTTCGACGCGAGGATTTCGTCCACGCGGTCGAGAAGAACCGCAACGGACACCGGGCCGCGTTCGAAGAAGCGCTGGAAGGGTACCGGTACCGCCTCACCGTGGAACTCGAACGACGACTGCGCGACGTCGCCAAGGGCCGCGCGATCGACCTGTACTTCAACCTGCCCGAACCGCAAGACCACACCGACGACTACGACCGCGTGCTCGCGATGGCGCAGATGTCGATCGACGACGAGATCGAGCTGACCGAGGACGAGTTCGGGATGTACGTCATGGACCAGTGGGACTGGAAGCGCTCGTTCGCGGAGACCACCACGCTCTATGGGGGAGGCCGGCGGTGAGCGCGCCGGCAGATTGGGCTGCATGGCCGCCGCCCTGCTCGGCGATCGCACCCGCCACCTCACCGAGAACGGGTACGAGCTGCACCTGCGGACGAACTTGCTCGCTCATGCGGCGCTGGTGCGCGGCATCATGCCCCGACTGCGCGCCGGACGTGCCCACGTCGCGGTGCAGCTCAGTGTCGAAGCCGCGTTCGCGCGCCTGCGCTGGAACGACCTGCAGGGCGAGCACCCACCGCTCGTTGCGCAGCGGGTCGGAAGCGCGGCGGGTGTGGGAGTACACCGCTGGCACTCGGTAGGCTGGCCTCGTGCTGCTCAGCGACCGAGACATCCGCCAACAGATCGTCGACGAGCGGATCGGGCTGACGCCGTGGGATCCCGCGATGGTGCAGCCGTCCAGCGTCGACGTGCGCCTGGACCGGTACTTCCGGCTGTTCGACAACCACAAATACCCGTTCATCGATCCGGCGCAGGACCAGCCCGACCTCACCCGGCTGATCGAGGTCGACCCGGCCGAACCGTTCGTGCTGCATCCCGGTGAGTTCGCGCTCGGGTCGACGTTCGAGCAGGTCTCACTGCCCGGCGACATCGCGGCGCGGCTGGAGGGCAAATCCTCACTCGGCCGGCTGGGGCTGCTCACGCACTCCACCGCCGGCTTCATCGACCCGGGCTTCACCGGCCATGTCACGCTCGAGCTCTCGAACGTCGCAACGCTGCCGATCAAGCTCTGGCCCGGGATGAAGATCGGCCAGCTCTGCTTCTTCCAGCTCTCGTCGGCCGCCGAGAACCCCTATGGCACCGGCCCGTACGGCAACCGCTATCAGGGTCAGCGCGGGCCGACGGCATCCCGCTCCTTCCAGAACTTCCACGTCGTCGACGTCGGAATCTCGGATGCCGGAGCGCCCGGGCGCTGAGCCGAGACGGGCGTGGCCGCCCCGGGACGTTGCGCGGCGGTGCAGGGTGAGATGCAGAGAGCGGGCACGGGCTGGTGCTCGCGCCCGCTCTCAGCTGGGGTGCGGGTCAGGCGCCCGGTGTGGACGCCTCTGCCGCGGCATCCGAGTCGGCGGCGTGCCCGGCGTTGAACCCGGCTGAGTAGCCGCGCTCGAAGACGCGCTGCGCCGTGCGCTCGGCCTTCCGCCTCGCATGACGGTGACCGCCGTGGCCGTGGCCGTGGCCGTGGTGGTCGTGGCCCGCGGGTTGCATGTGCTCGTCGTGTCAGGCGCCATGCCGCGCACCGAGGCTGAACGCCGGCCCGAACCCGACACCCTGGCCGAATCCGTGCGCGGACCCGTGACCTCGCCCGTGGGCGTCACCATAGCCACGCCCGCACTCCGGCCCGAACTCATGCCGGCGGCCGTGCTCAGGGCCGAAGCCAGGCTCGAACTCGCGCCCGGACCCGTGGCGCCGACCGTGCTCGGGCCGCCCGCCGAACTCGTGGTCCTGCCCGCGCCCGCGCCCGTCACCGAAACCGCGACCCCGACTGTGCCGGCCGAAGCCGCGTCTCGGGGACGGGAACGGCTGTGATCGGTCCCAGCCGAGCGCGCCGGCGATCGCCTCGAGCGAGGTCGTCAGGGCGGTGAACTCCTCGGGCGAGACGGCGTCGCCGATCTTCGCGCGCACCGCCGCAACCGGGCCCGACAGGTGCTCACGCGCCGCGCGGCCCTCGTCGGTCAGAGTGCACGAGCCGTCCTCGACCGCGTCGATCCAGCCGCGCTCGGCGAGCCGGCGCAGCGTCTTGCCGCGGCGCCGCCTCATGTCCGGCCCGGCTGACGGCGCGGCCGGCCACGGGGCGCCGACGTCGCCGGACAGTGCGTTCAGCAGCATCCATTCCCGCCGCGAAACGCCCGCGTCCGCCAACGCGGCGGCGAACTCCTGGGTGATCAGAGTGTCGACCAGTCGCAGCCACGCACCCAGCGGGAGGCGGTCGGCCGGCAGCGATGCGCCGTCATCGGGCGCCGCAGGTGTGTTGTCTTCGTCGTTGTTCATGGGTAGTCCTTCCGGGACTGATAGGTGTCGATGGAATGCCGCCATGCGCTGACAGAGAGTCAGTACATGTCATGTGGCATGTATATGTAGTGTGACATGTGATGCGGTCCATGTCAACTCACATGTAAATTGGATGCCGTGACCGAGACGCCCGACGCGGCCGGCGACCCCGCCGAGATCATCGCCGCCGCGCTCGCGCGCCTGCGCGGACGCCGCGGGCCCCAGCCGTCCGACGCCGATCCGCCCGGCTGGGACGGCTCGCGTGCCGGGCGCTTCGCGCATGGTGGCCCGCACCACCCGCCCGGGCACGGCGGCCCGTTCGGCCACGGCGACCCCGATGCCAGCCGCTTCGGCGGCTCGAGCGGGATGCATTCGGGGCACGGGCCCTGGGGCGGTGGCCGCTTCGCGGGTCCCGCCCGGCTGCGCGTGCTCGAGGCACTGGCGGCGGCATCCGCCCCGCTGACCGTGGGCGAGATCGGCGCACAGATCGGCGTCGATCAGCCGCGTGCCTCGCGTCTCGTGCAGCAGTGCGCCGAGCACGGTCTGGTCTCGCGCGAGGCCGATCCGGGCGATGCGCGCCGCACCCTGATCGTGCTGACCGACCGGGGCGCGGCGATCATGCGTCGCTTCCGCGGCGATCGGCGCGCCGCCGTCGAATCAGCGCTCGCCGACTTCACCGAGGCCGAGAAGGCCGACCTCGCCCGCCTGCTCGGCAAGCTCGCCGACGGCTGGCCGCGCTGACGCCGCGCCGGCCGCGCCGCCGGCAAGACGCACTCAGCCGTGGATCGCGCGCAGCGCCTCGCGGCGCTTCTCGCCGTCGACCAGGTCGCCCGCGGCGGCGATCGTGCGCAGCCGTGAGGCCGCCTCGCGCGGGCCGCGGTCGGCGATGCACGAGTGCCGGGCCTCCATCGCCACCAGCGCACCCGAGGCGCCCGCCCCGGCGACGATCGCGTCGGCGAACTGCTGGGTCAGGTGCTCCTGCAGCTGCGGGCGGGTGCTGAGGATCTCCAGGGTGCGGATGATCGATCCGATCCCGACGATCCGCTCGACGGGCGAGTAGGCGATGCTGACCGTGCCGCTGAACGGCAGCAGGTGATGGGCGCAGATCGAGCGGAACTCGAAGTCGTTCAAGGCGACCACCTGGGTGCCGCGCGGCACGGCGTCGCCGTGCCGCAGCGGCGCGGTCTCGTCCTCATGCACACCGGCGAACAGCTCGGCGAACGTGGCCGCCACCCGCTGCGGGGTGCGGGCGAGCACCGGGTCGTCCGGGTCGACGCCCGAGGCGCGCAGCAGCATGCGCACGGCCTGCTCGCCGGCTGGTTCGGGGTCGGGGGGCACGGGGGATGTCATGTAGCCGACGATGCCCTATTCGGCGGCCCGGCGCCAGTACGATCGCCGCTGATCGGAAGGAGCCGCCTCATGCGATGCGCACGTGCCTGGGCAGCCGCACAAACAGCAGCAGGATCAGGCCCGCCAGCAGCACGATGGTGATGCCCAGGATGCCCCAGTAGGTCGCCCCGAACCAGGCGATGAACAGCGCCCACAGCCCCGGGGCGAGGAAGCTCGCGACCCGTCCCGTGGTCGCATACAGGCCGAAGATCTCACCCTGCATGCCGTCCGGTGTGACCCGCGCCAGCAGCGACCGCGTCGCCGCCTGGGCGGGGCCCACGCACGCCGACAGCACCAGGCCGCCGATCCAGAACGGCAGCGTGCCGGCGTCGTGCAGCGCGAAGACGAGGATCGCCATCGCGACCAGGATGCTCAGCGACGTGACGATCACCGAGCGGGCGCCGTACCGGTCATCCAGCCGCCCGGCGAAGATCGTGGCGATGCCCGCGACGATGTTGGCGGCGATGCCGAACATGATCACCTCGTTCGCCGAGAACCCGTACACGACGGCGGCCAGCACGCCGCCGAACGCGAACACGCCGGCCAGGCCATCCCGATACACGGCACTGGCCAGCAGGAACCAGAACGTCGAGCGGTGGTCGCGGTACAGCCTCGCGATGTCCCCCACCAGTTCCACATAGCTGCGGAAGAAGCCGACCCGGGGCGGGCCCAGGCTCGGCGGCGTCTCGGGCACGTTGACGAACAGGGGAATTGCGAACACGACCGTCCACACGGCGCAGCCGGCCGCGATCAGCCGGTAGGCCATCCCGTCCGAGGTGTCCATGCCGAACCAGCGCGCGAAGTTCAGCGCGACCACGATGCCCAAAGCCAGGATGCCGCCGATGTAGCCCATGCCCCAGCCGAGGCCGCTGACCTTGCCGATCGTCTTGGGCGTGGACACGGTCACCAGCAGCGCGTTGTAGTTGACGCCGGCGATCTCGCTGAACACCGACCCGACCGCGACGGTGATGGCGCCGAACCAGAAGTAGGCGGGGTCTGCCTGCACGAGGAACAGCGTGAACTGGGTGAGCGCCAGCAGCGCCGTCGCGATCAGCAGCCAGCGCTTCTTGCGCCCGGCGCGGTCGGCGCTCTGGCCGAGCACGGGCGCGAGCACCAGGATCGCGATGCCCGCCCAGAACGCGACGAAGCCGTAGCCGCTGGTCAGCTCGGCCAGCGCCTTCTGCTTGATCGGATCGGACGCATCCAGCGCCGCGATGTTCGCCGGCAGAAAGCTGTCCGAGACCAGGAACAGCGAGACGAAGACGAAAGTGAGGATGACCGAGTTGAACGGCTGCGTCGCCCAGTCCCACATCGCCCACGACCACACCCGCCGCGGTGGCACCGGCGCGCCCGCGGACGCGCTGTGCAGGGCCGCAGTCGACAAGCGCGGGTCGGGAGCATCGTTGCCGGTCACGTCGCTCACGCTACGGGAGATGACGGGCGGATGCCACGACTCGCCCGTGCACGCGAGCTGACGGACCGCTCGGGCGCGGCATCCCCAACAGACTTGAGCCGAGTCATATCAACTTTCTTGACATGAGAGCCCGCGGTGTTTACACTTGAGTCATCGCGACTCAACATCACTGCTGAGCCGCGTCACGACTTACCCGAACAACCCGGGCCGCGGCGACCACCGCGACCCCCGGAAAGGAAGAGAACACATGGCACGTGCAGTGGGAATCGACCTCGGGACGACCAACTCGGTCGTCTCCGTCCTCGAGGGCGGCGAGCCGAAGGTCATCGCCAACGCCGAGGGCTTCCGCACGACCCCCTCGGTCGTCGCCTTCACGAAGGACGGCGAGGTGCTCGTCGGCGAGACCGCCAAGCGCCAGGCCGTCACCAACGTCGACCGCACCATCACTTCGGTCAAGCGTCACATGGGCACCGACTGGAAGACCCAGGACATCGACGGCAAGGCCTACACGCCGCAGGAGATCTCGGCGCGCATTCTGCAGAAGCTCAAGCGCGACGCCGAGCAGTACCTCGGCGATGCGGTCGCCGACGCCGTCATCACGGTGCCGGCGTACTTCAACGACGCCGAGCGCCAGGCCACGAAGGAGGCCGGTGAGATCGCAGGCCTGAACGTGCTGCGCATCATCAACGAGCCGACCGCGGCCGCCCTGGCCTACGGCCTCGACAAGGGCAAGGAAGACGAGCTCATCCTGGTGTTCGACCTCGGTGGCGGCACGTTCGACGTGTCCCTGCTCGAAGTGGGCAAGGACGACGACTTCTCCACCATCCAGGTGCGCGCCACCGCCGGTGACAACCGCCTCGGCGGCGACGACTGGGACCAGCGCGTCGTGGAATGGCTGATCAAGCAGTTCAAAGACACCACCGGTGTGGATGTCTCGGGTGACAAGATCGCGCTGCAGCGCCTGAAGGAGGCGGCCGAGCAGGCCAAGAAGGAGCTGTCCAGCTCCACCTCGACCAGCATCTCGCTGCCGTACCTCTCGCTGACCGAGTCGGGCCCCGCCAACCTGCAGGAGACCCTGACCCGCGCCAAGTTCGAGGACCTCACCAAGGACCTGCTCGACCGCACCAAGAAGCCGTTCGCGGACGTCATCCGCGAGGCCGGCATCAAGGTCGCCGACATCGACCACGTCGTGCTCGTGGGCGGCTCCACCCGGATGCCCGCCGTCAGCGAGCTCGTCAAGGGCGAGGCCGGCAAGGAGCCCAACAAGGGCGTGAACCCGGACGAGGTCGTCGCCGTCGGCGCGGCCCTGCAGGCGGGCGTCCTCAAGGGCGAGCGCAAGGACGTGCTGCTGATCGATGTCACGCCGCTGAGCCTGGGCATCGAGACCAAGGGCGGCATCATGACCAAGCTCATCGAGCGCAACACGGCCATCCCGACCAAGCGCAGCGAGACCTTCACCACCGCCGACGACAACCAGCCGTCGGTGGCCATCCAGGTCTTCCAGGGCGAGCGCGACTTCACCCGCGACAACAAGCCGCTGGGCACGTTCGAGCTGACCGGCATCGCGCCGGCGCCGCGCGGTGTGCCGCAGGTCGAGGTCACCTTCGACATCGACGCGAACGGCATCGTGCACGTGTCCGCCAAGGACAAGGGCACCGGCAAGGAGCAGTCGATGACCATCACCGGCGGCTCGTCGCTGCCCAAGGAGGACATCGAGCGGATGGTGCGCGAGGCCGAGGAGAACGCGGCCGACGACAAGAAGCGCCGCGAGTCCGCCGAGACCCGCAACCAGGCCGAGACCTTGTCGTACTCGATCGAGAAGCTGATCAAGGACAACGAGGACAAGTTGCCCGAGGACGTCAAGACCAGCGTGCAGGCCGATGTCGACGCGCTGAAGTCGGCGCTGGCCGGCGATGACGACGACGCCGTGAAGGCGGCGTTCGAGACGCTGAACGCGAGTCAGGGCAAGCTGGGCGAGGCGATCTACTCCGCGAGCCAGGCCGCCGGCGAGACCGGTGACCCGAACGTGGCCGACCCAGGCAACGGCGACGTGCCGAACCCCGAGGAGGACGTCGTGGACGCCGAGGTCGTGGACGACGAGGACGAGAAGAAGTAGGGACATGACCGACAAGGACTTCGATGACGACGAGGTCCGTCCGGGCGCAGGGTCGGAGGCGCACGCCTCCGACCCTGCGTCGCAGGATGGGGACTCGACCGACGACCTGACCGTCGACGACATTCTGGGCACGGCGCAGAATGCGGATGCCGCGGCCGAGGACGCCGAGGGGGCCAAGCTCGCCGACCTGGAGTCGACGCTGCTGAACGACCTCAAGCGACTGCAGGCCGAGTACGCGAACTACCGGCGACGCACGGAAGAGCAGCGCCAGGTCGAGATCGAGCGGGCCAAGGGGGAGGCCGCCAAGGGCATGATCCCGGTGCTGGACGACCTCGACCGTGCCGACAAGCACGGCGACCTGGTCGAGGGCAGCGCGTTCGCGGTGATCGCCGAGAAGATCCGGCTGGTCGCCGAGCGTCTGGGCGTGGTCGCCTATGGTGCGGCCGGTGAGCCGTTCGACCCGCAGGAGCATGAGGCCGTCTTCCAGCAGCCCACCCCCGGCGCGACCGAGGCGACGATCCTCGAGGTCGTCGAGGTCGGGTACCGACTGGGTACGGTGGAGCTGCGCCCTGCGAAGGTCGTCGTGGCCGTTCCGGCGGACTGAACCAGACAGGGGAGCATCCATGGCCAGTCAGGACTGGTTCGACAAGGACTTCTACAAGACGCTCGGTGTGTCCAAGGACGTCACCGACGCTGAACTGAAGAAGACCTATCGCAAGCTCGCGCGCAAGTACCACCCCGACTCGAATCCGGGTGATGACGCCGCCGAGTCGAAGTTCAAAGAGATCAGCGAAGCGTATTCGGTGCTCTCCGACAAGGAGCAGCGCGAGGAGTACGACCAGATCCGGGCGATGGGCTCGGGTGCGCGCTTCTCCGCCGGCGGTCAGGGCGCCGGCGGCTTCGAGGACGTCTTCAGCCGGTTCGGCCAGGGTGGTGGCCAGCGCTTCCAGGCCGCGGGCGGCTTCGAGGACATCTTCTCGATGTTCAACCAGGGCGGCGGCGGGTTCGGCTCGGGCCGCTTCGGCGAGCCCAGCGGCGGGTACCGCGGCTATGGCGGACCAACGAAGGGGGCGGATGTCACAGCCCGCACCACGCTGGACTTCTTGACCGCGGTGCGGGGTGAGACCATCAGCCTGCAGGGCGAGGACGGCACGCCGTTCAAGGTGAAGATCCCCGCCGGCGTCGCGGACGGGCAGAAGGTGCGGCTGCGGGGCCGCGGGCGGCCGTCGCCCGACGGCGGCGAGCGCGGCGACATCGTCGTATCGGTGACCGTGCGCCCGCATCCGGTGTTCACCCGTGACGGGCTGAACCTGCGCGTGACCGTGCCGGTCACCTTCAGCGAGGCGGCGCTGGGCGCCACCATCGAGGTGCCCACGCTCGGCGGTGATCCGGTGCGGCTGCGCGTCGCTCCGGGCACGCCGTCGGGGCGGGTGCTGCGGGTGAAGGGCCGGGGCGTCGAGAGCAAGAAGGGCACCGGCGACCTGCTCGCCGAGGTGCAGGTGGCGGTGCCATCGCACCTGGACGACGCGGCGCGCGACGCGCTCCGGCGCTTTCAAGAGCTCGAGCCCGAGGAGAATCCGCGCGCGGACCTGATGGCCAAGGCGCGCGGCTGAGCGGTCCGAACACGGACCGCGCATAAGGTGACCAGCAGAGGAGGTGAACCGGATGCCGGAGAAGGAGTTGGATCAGGACGCGCCGATCTTCGCGATCGCCGCGGCCGCTGACCTGTCCGGGATGCACCCCCAGACGCTGCGGCAGTATGACCGGATGGGATTGGTGGTGCCCGCCCGCACGCAGGGCGGGTCGCGCCGGTACTCGCTGCGCCACGTGCAGCAGCTGCGCGAGGTGGCGCGGATGTCGGCAGCGGGGGTGAGCCTGCCCGCGGTGGTGCGCATCCTCGAGCTCGAGGAGCACGTCCGCGAGCTGCACCGGCGGGTCGCGGCGCTGGAGGCGCAGGTGCGCACCGAGGTCGAGAACCGCCCCGGAGCGCGCGTGTTCGCCGCCGGCGCGACCGGCGCCGTCGTGCCGCTGCGGCACGGCCGGCGGATGCGCCGCTCCACCGAGATCGTGGTGTGGCGCCCGCACCGCCGCGACCACGGCTGAGCGTGGCGGAGTGCGAACCCTTCACATATCGGATCACGAAGGCCGGCGACGTGCTCGTCTAGCGCTCCGGGCGCCTCGTGACGACCGTGCGCGGTTCGGCGGCGCAGCACCCCGGTGCCCGCCTCGGTGCGGATGAGGCATCCGATCAGGCGCTGCTGCAGCGGGCCACTGGCAACTACCGCCGCGGCGACGAGCGCTGAGCGTCGGCGCTGGGCTCGCGGCGGCGCGCTGTGCTCGCTATCGAAACCTGCGCGCGCTGTCGGGACCGGCGCGCGGTGCGCGCTCGCGCTGCAGAAACTTGCGAACGCGCCTGAAATAAACAGGCGCGCGTGCAAGAAACTGGCGCGCGAGGTGCCCAGCCTGGGCCCAGTCAGCAGTGCGGCGCAAGCGTGTATGACGTGGTGTCGGCCGCCTGGTAGGTCTGCCTGTCGACGGTATACGTGATCCGCATGCCGGCTGCCGAGCCCCATCCGTCCGGTGCCGCCACGAGGACGACGACGTTGTAGGGCGTGCCCGCCTGCAGCAGCGCGTGCTCTGCGCGATGCGGATGCGGACCCCACCCGGTGGTCTCCGACTCGAGGTAGTCGAGCGCGACGACGCCCAAGGCTTCAGCTCCCGTGTCGAGGTCGGCGACCGCGAGCGCCCGCACCTGGGTCAGCCCGGCGGCGCCGACCAATTCCACGCGCTGGATCTGGGCATCCACCGCCGGGGTCACGACTTCGCCGAACGCCCAGACTCCGGTGGCGGATGTCTCGGCACATGCCGCCCCTGATCTCCGCCCGTCTGCAGCGGCCCGGGGGCGGTGGCGCAGCCGGTCAGAACGGGCACCAGCGCACAGGCCGTGATCAGCCAGGCTGAGCGCCTCATCGGTCGGAGGGCCGCCCGGCGTGCGAGGTCGCGTCCGCCGGCGCGGACTGCTCTTCGGCGTGCTGGCGCAGTGCAGACAGGATGGCCGCGCGCACCACGAGGAAGAGGACGTAGAAGCCGACCGCCACGATGCACAGCGTGAGAACCAGGGTTGTGATGGGGTCCATGCCGTCAGGATAGCGGCCGGGATGCGCCGGCGAGCGGCCAGAACTCCTCTCATCCGTGAGCGAAAGGCGCCAAACGCCCTCGATTCGGGGGAGATGCGCTCGGATCAGAGGAGTTCTGGCCGCACCGGCTGAGTGAACCGCCCGAGAGCGCCGGGTGAATCGCCCGAGGCATCGCAGGCGGCGCCATCGCGCAGCGCGCCCGGGCGCTCAGCCCGGTTGCGCGGCGGCCGCGGCGCGGGCCGCGGCCGGCAGCGCGTCGAGCACGCGTGCGACGGCGGCATCGTCGTGCGCCGCGCTGACGAACCACGCCTCGTACGCACTCGGCGGCAGCGAGACGCCCGCGTCGAGCATCGCGTGGAAGAACGGCCCGTACCGGAACGCCTCCTGGCGCTGCACGCCGGCGTAGTCGACGGCGAGCTCGTTCTGGAACTGGATGCTGAACAGGCTCCCCGCGCGCGAGACGGCGTGCGCGACGCCCGTGGCGGACAAGGCGTCGGATGCCGCATCCGCGATCGTCCGCGCCACCGCGTCGACGCGGGCATAGACATCCGCGTCCGCCGCCTGAAGGGTCGCAAGGCCGGCGGCGACCGCGACCGGATTGCCCGACAGCGTGCCGGCCTGGTACACCGGGCCCAGCGGCGCGAGATACTCCATCACCGACCGTCGCGCACCGAGGGCCGCCAGGGGCATGCCGCCTCCGATCACCTTGCCGAACGTGACGATGTCGGCGTCGATCGGCTCCAGCCCCAGCCATCCGGCCGGCGAGACGCGGAAGCCCGTGAGCACCTCGTCGACGATCAGCAGCGCCCCGGCGGCGTGCGCCACGGACGCCAGGAACGCGTTGAACCCCGGCTGCGGCGCGACCACGCCCATGTTCGCCGCCGCCGCCTCGACGATGACGGCCGCGATGCGCGGACCATACGTCTCGAAGGCCTGCGTCACGGCGGCCCGGTCGTTGTACGGCAGCACCAGGGTCTGCGCGGCGATCTCGGCCGGCACCCCGGCCGAGGCAGGCAGCGCCAGGGTGGCCAGGCCGCTGCCGGCATCGGCGAGCAGTCCGTCGGAATGTCCGTGGTAGTGCCCGGCGAACTTCACGATCAGCGATCGCCCGGTCACGCCGCGCGCGAGCCGGATCGCCGTCATCGTGGCCTCGGTGCCGGTCGAGACCAGGCGGAGCTGCTCGATGACGGGCTGGCCGTCGGCCGCGACCGGGCTCAGCCGCGCGATGACCGCCTCGGCGAGCTCGGTCTCGGCGGGCGTCGATGCCCCGAACGACAGCCCGCGCGAGACGGCCGCGTGCACGGCATCCACCACCGCCGGATGCGCATGCCCGAGCAGCAGGGGCCCCCACGAGCAGACCAGGTCGACGTACTCGTGCCCCTCGACGTCGGTGATGTACGGGCCGCGGCCCGAGACCATGAAGCGCGGCGCGCCGCCCACCGACCGGTAGGCGCGCACCGGCGAGTTCACCCCGCCGGGGATGACCCGGGATGCCTCGGCGAAGGACTGGTCGTTGTCGGTCATGCGTGCCCTCCGAATTCCGCGGCGGCCGAGCGCGCCAGCTCGAGCGCCCAATACGTCAGCACCGCGCCGGCCCCGGCCCGCAGGATGCCGGTGACGCTCTCGCGGATCGCCCGGTCGCGGTCGATCCAGCCGTTGCCGGCGGCGGCCTCGATCATCGCGTATTCGCCCGAGACCTGGTACGCCCACACCGGAACCTGCGCCGTGGCGGCGACATCCGCGAGTACATCCAGGTAGCTCATCGCGGGCTTGACCATCAGCACGTCGGCGCCCTCGGCCTCATCGAGCCCGGCCTCGCGCATGCCTTCGATCCGGTTCGCCGGATCCTGCTGATAGGTGCGGCGGTCACCCTGCAGCTGCGAGTCGACGGCCTCGCGGAACGGGCCGTAGAACGCCGACGCGTACTTCGCGGCATAGGCGAGGATCGCGGTGCCGGTGTGCCCGGCGGCGTCGAGCGCTTCGCGCACGGCGGCGACCTGGCCGTCCATCATGCCTGACAGACCCAGCAGCTGGGACCCTGCCTCGGCCTGCGCGAGCGCCATGTCGCGGTAGCGCAGCAGCGTCGCGTCGTTGTCGACGCCGCCGTGCGCGTCGAGCACCCCGCAGTGCCCGTGGTCGGTGAACTCGTCCAGGCACAGGTCGGTCTGCACGACCAGCGCCTCGCCCACCTCGGCCACCACGGCACGCGTCGCGAGGTTCAGGATGCCGTCGGCCTCGGTCGCGGCGGACCCGATCGCATCACGGGTGGCCGGGATGCCGAACAGCATGATCCCGCCGAGCCCTGCCGCGGCGGCTTCGGCTGCGGCGCGGCGCAGCGAGTCGACGGTGTGCTGCACGACCCCGGGCATCGCGGTGATCGGCACCGGCGCGGCGATGTCCTCCCGCACGAAGACGGGCAGGATCAGCTGCGCGGGGTGGATGTGCGTCTCGGCCACCAGCCGGCGCATCGCCGGGGTGGTGCGCAGGCGGCGCGGCCGGATGACGGGGTTCATTCGGGTGCTTCCTTCTGGCATGAGAAGAGGGGATTCGACCGGCTGAGGAGAGTCATGCTGCTTCCTGCCGGCGCGAAACGAGGAGATCCGACCAGATGAGCACGGGATCGCAGACGGGCACCGGTCGCGGTGCGCCCGGCGTTCACGCCGTGCCCTCCGCAGCTCCCAGCGGGGCGAGATCGGCGGCCCCGTCGGCCAGCAGCTGCGCGGTCACGATGCGCGCGGCCTCGGCGGCGGCGGCGGTGAGGCCGGCGCCCTGGCCGGGGATGGTGTGGGATGCCGAGATGCGGCGCGAGCCGTCGAGGCTGTACACCGCGGCGGTCAGGGTCAGCACGCCGTCGTGCACGGCGGCCGTCGCGCCCACGGGTGCCGAGCAGCCGGCCTGCAGGCCCGCCAGCACGCCGCGCTCGGCGGCGGCGCCGGCGGCGCTGATCGGATCGGCGATCTGCGTGAGCGCGGCCGCGAGCGCAGTGCCGGTGGCGTCCGCCTCGCGCACCTCGATCGCCAGCGCCCCCTGCGCGGGGGCCGAGGGCCACTCCGGCAGCGGCATCGGCTCGGTGGGGACGGAGGTGCGGCCCAGGCGATTCAGCCCCGCGGCCGACAGGATGACGGCATCCAGCCGCTCGTCGCCGGTCGCGTCGAGCCGGGCCAGGCGCGAGTCGACGTTGCCGCGGATGTCGACGACCTCGAGGTCGGGCCGTGCTGCGCGCACCTGGGCGACGCGGCGGGGTGAGCCGGTGCCCACGCGGGCGCCGGCGGGCAGGTCCGCCAGGGCGGTGCCGTCGCGGGTGACGACGACATCGCGCGGGTCCTCGCGGAGCGGGACGGCCCCGACCACGAGGCCGGGCGAGGGCGCCGTGGGCAGGTCCTTGAACGAGTGCACGACGACGTCGCAGCGGCCTTCGCGCAGGGCGTCGCGCAGTGCCGTGGCGAACACGCCGGTACCGCCCAGGCTCGACAGCGACGCACGCGACGTGTCGCCGTGCGTCGTCACGCGGACGATCTCGACGTCGGCGCCGCCCAGGGCGGCGGCCAGCGCGTCGGCGACCAGCTGCGTCTGCGCGACGGCGAGGGCGCTGCCGCGCGTGCCGATCCGCAGGGTCATCGGGCCACCACGGGAACGGCCGATTCGCCCGACGACGCCGTCGCGCCGACCGGTGCGTGGTCGGGCCACGGCCCGAGCGCGGTCAGGTGGGGGCGCTGCGCGTCGGGCACGGCATCCACGCGCTCCTCGATCAGGTCGACCAGGCCCGCCACGAACGCCGGATGCACGCCGGGCGTGGCCACGCGCGCGAAGCCGATGCCGACCTCGGCGGCGGTCTGCGCGGCCTCGGTGTCGAGGTCCCAGAGCACCTCCATGTGGTCGCTGACGAACCCGATCGGCACGACGACCACGCGCTGCACACCCGTGGCGGCCAGCCGGCGGATCTCGTCGTTGACGTCGGGCTCGAGCCACGGCGTGCGCGGGTCGCCGCTGCGCGACTGGTAGGCCAGCGAGTACGCCACGCCGGGGGCGGCCTGCGCGGCGATCACCTCGGCGACCGCGAGGTGCTGGGCGAGGTACGCGCCGCCGGGCCCGTATTCCGGGCCGGATGCCGCAGCCGCCGCAGTCGGGATCGAATGCGTGACGAACAGCACGTGCGTCGCCGCATCCGGGTCCGAACGGCGAGGCGCGGCATCCGCACCCGATGCGTCCGGACGGGACGAGACATCCCCGCCGATCGCGGTGCGCACGCCCTCGACGAACGGCGCGACGAACCCGGGGTGGTCGAAGAACTCGCGCAGCCGGTCGATCGTCATCGTCTGGGTGAGGCCGGTGTCGGCGAGGGCCTGCGTGAAGTTCTCGCGGTACTGGCCGACGCCCGAGTACGACGTGTAGGCGCTGGTGACCACGGCCAGCAGCCGGTCATGGCCGACGTCATGCGCGGCGCGCAGGGCGCCGGCGAAGTACGGATCCCAGTTGCGGTTGCCCCAGTGCACCGGCAGGTCGATGCCGCGCGCGGCAAGCTCCGCCTCGAGCGCCGCCTTCAGGGCGCGGTTCTGCGCGTTTATCGGGCTCACACCGCCGAAGTGACGGTAGTGGGTCGCGACATCTTCGAGCCGCTCGTCGGGCACGCCGCGGCCGCGGGTCACATTGCGCAGGAACGGGATGACGTCGTCCTGCCCCTCGGGGCCGCCGAAGCTCGCCAGCAGGAGCGCGTCGAAGGCGCCTGCCGTCACGACACGACCTCGGCCACCTCGGCGGGTCCGATGCGGCGGCCGGTGAAGAACGGGGTCTCCTCGGTGACGTGCAGCCGGGCGTCGACGTAGCGCAGCGCCCGCATCATGTCGACCAACTCGGTGAGGTCGTCGCTCTCGACCGGCACGATCCACTCGTAGTCGCCGAGCGCGAACGCGGCGACGGTGTTCGAGAGCACCCCCGTGAAGGCGGCGCCGGCGCGGCCGTGCTCGACCAGCATGCGGCTGCGCTCGCCGTCCTGCAACAGGTACCACTCGTGGCTGCGCACGAACGGGTACACCGCCAGCCACTGCTTCGGCGCGGCGCCGCGCACGAACGCGGGGATGTGCGCGCGGTTGAACTCGGCCGCGCGGGCCACGCCCAGGTAGTTCCAGTGCGGGGTGAGCGCGGCGATCACCGGAACCCGGCGCAGTGTGCGGGCGGCCGCCTGCAGCGCCTCGGGGGTCTCGCCGTGCAACCAGAACATCAGGTCGGTGTCGGCCTTCAGCCCCGACACGTCGTAGATGCCGCGCACGGTCACGCCGGCGGCCTCCAGGCCCGCCAACGCCGCGCTCAGGTCGGCTTCGGCGGCGCCCAGCGCGGCCGGATCGATGGATGCCGGCGGCCGGCGGAACACGGTCCAGAGCGTGTAGACGCTCGGGGACTGCGGGTCATCGGAGGCGGCGGAGGGGGACGGGGAAACTGCAGCAGCGTGGTCAGGCACGATTGCCATCTTCGTCCGGTGTCTTGTGAGTTCCCAGTAAACCTTCAGCTTCGCTGTATGCGGTGGGGAGGGGTCAGATTCGGGTCCGGGATGCCGCGGCCAGGGCGTCTGGGATCACCGAGGCCATGCCGGTGCCGGCGAGCCACGCGCCGGCGACCTCCAGACCCTCGGCGCCCGCGACGGCGTCGCGCACCGCGCGGACGCGTGCGGCCTGGCCGGGGGAGGCGAGCGAGACCGCATTGGTCCACACCGACCGGGCGAACCCGACGATCTGCGCGGCATCCAGCGGCACGCCCAACAGGGTCGCGGCGTCGCGCAGCGCGAGCGCCCGCAGCGCCGCGTCGTCGATGCCGGCAGCGGGGCCCGGGTGCCCGCTCTGCCCGTACGACAGCCGCACCACGTGCCGGCCCGGGCCCGCCTGCTCGGCGAGCCACGGCCACTTGGCGGTCGCGTGGGTGAGCGCTTTCGCCGCGACGTCGCCGTGGGCGTCCTCGGCCACGAGCAAGCCGGTGCCGCGCGGGGCGGCGTCCAGGTCAGGGGCGTCGAGCACGAGCGTGGCCAGATCGACCCGCGTCGGGGCGGGCCACTGCGCGGCCGGGGCGATGGCGTCCGGTCCGGCGTCGCCTCGCTCGCGGTCGGAGACGTCGGCGGACAGCGCCGCGCGCAGCAGCCGCACGGCGTCCGGCTGGCCGGCGGCGACGATGACGGTGTCCGCGCGCAGCGGGGCGGCCAGGGCGCGATCGGCCGGACCTGCCGCCGCCGCGACCGACACCTCCCAGCCGCCGGCCGTGCGCGCCAGGCTCGTCGCGCGGGCGCCCGTCGCGATCCGTGCGCCGCGGCCACGCAGGTCGCCGGCGAGCGCGTCGACGAGCGTCCACATCCCGCCGCGCAGTCCCCCGGCCGCCGATCCGGGCTTCGCCGGCGGCACCGCGGCCGGCGCCCCCGGCGCAGCGCCCGGCGGTGCGGCCGATCCCGCGCGCGGCTCGGCGGAGCGTGCCGCGGCCGCGCTGCGCAGCTCGGCGACGGCACGGGCCAGCGACCCGGTGCGCGCGAGCGCGGCCGCAAGGCCCGGCGCGATCGCGTCGACGGCGAGGTCGTCGGCGGCCGTCGAATACACGCCGGTCGCGACGGGCGACACGAGCCGGTCGAGGACCGCCTGCCCCATCCGCTCCCGGACCAGCGCCCCCAGGGTCGTCGGCGCGAACCGCGGCGGCAGCGGCTCGGTCAGATCGCGCTGCGCGCGCCGGGCGGCCTCCGCGCCGATGGCGGCGACGACGTCGGGGGCGGACGGGTCCGCCGGGATTCCGAGCAGCCCGCCGGCCGGCATCGGCACGGTGCGATCGGCCAGGTGCAGCCAGGCGCCGGCGCTGTTGGGCCACAGCAGCCGGCCGGTCAGGCCGAGCTGGTCGATCAGTGCGGCGACCGCGCCGCCGCGGGTCGCGAAGCTCTCCGCACCGGCATCCAGCGCAAGCCCGGCGACCTCGTGCCGGGCGACGCTCCCGCCGACGACCGGCCCCGCCTCGAGGACCGTCACCGTGGCGCCACGCGCCGCGCACGCCCGCGCCGCGACGAGGCCGGCGATGCCGCCGCCGATCACCACGACTCGGCGCGGCTGCGCCCGGTCGCCGCGGGCGTGCGCTGCGGTCACCGCGCGCCGGCGTCGTGCACGAGGCGGACGATGCGGGTGAGCACGTCGGGGTCGGTGTCCGGCGGCACGCCGTGGCCGAGGTTGACGACGTGGGCGGGCGCCCGCCGACCGCGCTCGAGCACATCGCGCACGTGCTGCTCGAGCACGGGCCAGGGCGCGGCGAGCATGGCCGGGTCGATGTTGCCCTGCAGCGGCACGGCGTCGCCGAGCCGGGTGGATGCCTGATCCAGCGGCATCCGGTAGTCGATGCCGACCGCGTCGGCTCCGGCCTCGTGCAGCTCGGGCAGGAACGCACCGGTGCCGAGGCCGAAGTGCACCAGCGGCGCGGCGCTGGCGGCATCCGCCGTCGCAGTGAGCCCGCGCGCCCAGGCCAGCGCCCGCGCCGACGCCGGCGCGACATGCGTGACGTAGTCGGCGCGAGAGAGTGAACCGGCCCAGGAGTCGAACAGCTGGCCGGCACTGGCGCCGGCCAGGATCTGAGCGCGCAGGAACGCCCCGGTGACGTCGGCGCACCACTGCAGCAGGCGCGCCCACGCCTGCGGGTCGACGTGCATGAGCCGGCGTGCGGCGAGGTGATCGCGGGACGGCCGACCCTCGACCAGGTAGGCGGCGAGCGTGAACGGCGCGCCGGCGAAGCCGATCAGCGGCGTCGCGCCGAGCTGCGCGACCGTGCGCCGCACGCCCTCGCGCACGGGCTGCAGCGGACCGTCGTCGTCCTCCGGGCGCAGGTCGACGGGTGCCGCCACCAGGGCGTCGACGTCGGCCGCAGTGGCGATCGCGCGGTCGAACACCGGACCGGTGCCCGGCGCTATCTGCACGCCGATGCCGGCCAGCCGCAGCGGGATGACGATGTCGCTGAAGAAGATCGCGGCGTCCACGTGGTGCCGGCGCACCGGCTGCAGCGTGATCTCGCTGGAGGTCGCCGGGTCGAGGCACGCCTCGAGCATCGGCCCGGTGCGCAGCGCCCGGTATTCGGGCAGCGACCGGCCCGCCTGGCGCATGAACCACACCGGCGTGACCGCACTCCGGTGCCCGCGATAGGCCTGCACGAGCGGGGACGATGCGGTGGCGCCGCCGGTCAGCGGATGGTCGGCGGGCAACGGGCGGGGGGAGCGGGGAGTCAGCACGCGCCGATTCTCGCAGATCAGTCCGGGAGCGGCGCCCGAATCGGCACTGCCAGGTTCCAGGGGTATCCTTCCAGCCGTGCTGCTGTGCTATTCCGCAAACCATCGCACGACCGGCTTCGACGAGCTCGGTCGGCTCGAACGCGGCGCGGACGGTGTGATCGCCCGGCTCGCCGACTGCGACCTGATCGCCGGCAGCGTCGTGCTCTCCACCTGCAACCGCTTCGAAGCGTATCTGGAGGTGCCCGACGGCACGTCCGCACAGGCTCGTGAGGCCACCCTCGCGGCCATCGGAGCGAGCGCGGACATGCCCGTCGACGAGGTGCACGGCGCGGGTGCGCTGTTGGTCGGCGATGCCGTCGTGGAGCACGTGTTCGCCGTGGCCAGCGGGCTGGAATCGATCGTCGTCGGCGAGGGCGAGATCGCCGGGCAGGTGCGCCGCGCCCTCGAGTCGGCGCGCTCGCGGGGCACCGTCACGCGTGAACTCGAGCGCGTTTTCCAGCGGGCATCCCGCGCCTCGCGCGGCGTGCAGAGCCGGACCGCGCTGTCGCAGGCGGGTCGCTCGGTCGTGCGCCTGGCACTGGATCTGGCCGAGGGCCGCATCACCGACTGGGCGCAGACGCGCGTGCTGCTGGTCGGCACCGGGCGCTACGCCGGCGCGAGCCTGGCGGCGCTGCGCGCGCGGGGGGTGCGCACCGTGCAGGTGTTCTCCCGCACCGGCCGGGCCGCCGGCTTCGCCGCGAGCCACGGGATCGCTGCCGCGACCGACCTGGAGAGCGCCGTCGCCGACAGCGATCTGATCGTCGCGTGCAGCGTCGCGCCGCAGGTGATCCTGGATGCCGCCACCGTCGCGTCGGCACGGCGGCGCCCGGCCGCCCTGCCGCGTCGGTTGATCATCGACCTCGGACTGCCGCGCAACGTCGATCCGTCCGTCGCGCAGTTGCCCGATGTCGAACTGCTCGACCTGGAGACCATCGGTGCGCACGCCGAGGTGCCCGAGCTCGCGGAGACCGCGCAGGCACGCGCGCTGGTCGACGAGGCCGTCGCCGACTACCGCCGCGCGAGCGCCGAAGACGCCGTGACCCCGGCCCTGGTCGCGCTGCGCCGGCACGTGTTCGACGTGCTCGACGGCGAGATCGCGTGGGCGCGCCGCCGCGGCGACAGCTCGCCGCAGACCGAGGCGGCGCTGCGCCACCTGGCCGGCGTGCTGCTGCACACGCCGTCGGTGCGGGCCCGGGAGCTCGCCGCGCAGGGGCGCGCCGACGACTTCGGCGATGCCATCTCGGCACTGTTCGGCCTGAGCGCGCGCAGCTGCCCGGTCACCGACATCCACCGCGCGGTGTCCTGACCATCACGCCCGGAACCCGATACATGCTTTGACGCGCATGTCCGGATCGTCGATGACGACAAGCACGTGCGCCTCATCGCATATAGCCGGCACGACACGGTCACGGCGAGCCGGCCGGTGGGGCGTCAGTTGCCGAAGTGCGGCGAGGCCGGCACCTCCGGACGTGCCGCCTCTTCGGCGGCGGGGCGCTCACGCGGCACCGTGACGATGATCGAGATGATGGCGATCACGACCATGAACAGGTTGAACAGCAGTCCGATCGCCCCGCCGAAGCGCATACCCACATTGTTCTGATTGCCGATGAACAGCCCCAGGCTGCGGATGACTCCCGGGTCCACGGACTGCGCGGCGACGTACAGGGCCGCCGAGATCGCCACGCCGATCGCGTTGCCCAGCGACGACGCCATCTTGTAGATGCCGGACGCGGCACCCACCTGCTTCTCGGGCACGTTCGACAGCGCCGCGTCGGTGGACGGGGTCGCATAGAAGCCGAGTCCGACGCCGAACAGCGTGAATCCGAGGAACGCCAGCACGATGTACTGCCCGACCAGGACGAAGGTCATCGAGCACATCAGGATGCCGACGCCGGTGATCACACTGCCCCAGATCATCGGCCGGCGCGGCCCGAACCGCTGCAGCAGCTTCTCGCCGACCCGAATGGTGGCCAGGATCGCGATCAGGTAGCCCAAGGTCAGCAGCCCGGACTGCAGCGCGGAGAACCCGGCCGCCACCTGCACCAGGCCCAGCGCCACGATCAGCGTCCCCGCCGCACCATTGAGCAGGAAGTTCGACACCGTGGCGCCGGTGAAGGTCGGATTGCGGAACACGCTCAGGTCCACGAAGGAGTTGCTCTTGGCGGTCTCCACCTGGAAGAAGAGGATGCCGAAGATCACGAACAGCGCGATCAGCGCGATTCCAGCAACGCTCAGCCAGCCGATGTTCGGCCCCTGCGAGATGTAGACGTTCACCGCCACGAGCGCGATGACGAAGCAGACCAGCCCCGTCCAGTCGAACCGCGCATCGCCCGTGCCCGGGGCCGGTGCCGTACGGGACTCGGGCGTGCCCCGCAGCAGGAACAGCGCCACGAGCGACAGTACGATCGAGATCCAGAAGATCGAGCGCCAGCCCAGCACGGACGTGGCCATGAGCCCGCCGAACAGCGAGCAGAACCCCGAGCCGCCCCACGATCCGATCGACCAGAACGACAGCGCGCGCTGACGCGCCCGGCCCTGATAGTGCGTCTTGATCAGCGCGAGGCTGGCGGGCATGACGCAGGCGGCGGACAGCCCCTGCACGGCGCGCCCGGTCAACAGCATCCCGGAGGTGAGGCCCCCGACATCGGGCGGCGTCAACGCGATCAGCAGCGAGCCGAGGATGCTCAGGAAGACGCCCGCGTACAGGATCCGAACGCGGCCGACCCGGTCGGCGAGCCCACCGGCGACGACGATGAAGATGCCCGAGAACAGCGAGGTGGCCGCGACGGCCAGGTTGCCCAGGGTGCGGGTCACGCCCAGTTCACCCTGGATGCCGGGGATGACGTTGAGCAGGGTCTGGGCGAACAGCCAGAAGTTGATGACGGCCAGAACGATGCCCAGCAGCCAGCGGTCGCTGGGCTTCCAGACGGTCGCCGCTGCCGCGGTGGATCCGCTCACTTTTCGACCCCTCCCTCACGGCTGCGCCTCCGACGGGGCGCTTTGTCAGAGTACGTCCGGCCACCGGCCGAGGAGGGGGGCCTGGTCGGAGCAGGCGACCGCATCGATGGCACAGTCTCAGCTCGGGCCGAGCCGGAGCACGTTGTGCTCGTCGATGGTCAGGTCGTCGACGATCCGCAGCGTGCGGGCCAGGGCGTCCAGCGCGGGAACCAGGGTGCCGAACCGCTCGCGCTGCGGGCACACCGCGGTGAGTGTGACGAAGTGCGTCGTCACGTCCCAGGTGTAGGTCGCGAACGGGGGCGTACCCGGATCGGCGGGCATCGGCATCAGCAGGCGCTCGCCCATCCCCAGGTGCGGGTTGCGGAACGCCTCGGTGTCGTCGTACTCCATCGGCATCATGGCGCGGGCGGTGCGCAGGTGCGGCGTGGCCTCCCGCAGCTGCGCCATCGCGACCAGCAGCTCCGGGTCGTCCTTCCACACCCAGACCAGCACCCGACCGTCGGCCTTGCGCATCAGCAGCGGCGTCGCCTGGCTGAGTATCCACGCGAACACGCCGCCGCCCGATCCAGGTCCCGCGCCCAGCGCGGTGCCGGCCTGGGCCAGCAGCATCCGGATCGCCGATTTGCGGTGCCGGCGGCCGCGCAATCCCAGCGAACCCGTGACGGGCACCCAGCGATCGGGGGACGCGTCGGCCTGCAGTCTCGGCATGGGATCAAGGGTAGGCCTGCCGCCGTGCCCGTGTCGCGCCGACATTGTGCACGCGCACCCGACCCGCTCCAGGGGAACGCCCGGATGCTCGGCTACAGTGTTACCGGCGCGCGCCGCGCCGAAGCAGAGAGAGGCCCCCATCACACCGTGACTGCCGCCGCACCAGCGGATCCGCAGGATGCCGCCGCCGCACAGCCGCAGCACCCGCCCGTCCCTCCGCAGCGACCGCTGACCGTGCTCATCGGAGCCGACACCTTCGCTCCCCATGTGAACGGGGCGGCCCGCTTCGCCGAGCGGCTCGCCGCGGGCCTGGTCGCCCGCGGCCACGATGTGCACGTCTCGGCGCCCAGCGCCGGGCACCGCAACCATGGCACGTTCGTCGAGGAGATCGAAGGTCAGTCGGTCACCGTGCACCGGCTGCCGTCCTGGCGCTGGTACCCGCACGACTGGCTCACCTTCGTGCTGCCCTGGCTGAGCAAGCACTATGCCCGCAAGGCGCTCGACGAGGTGCAGCCTGACGTCGTGCACATCCAGTCGCACATCGTGATCGGCCGGGGGCTCGCACGCGAGGCGCGCAAGCGCGGCATCCCCATCATCGCCACCAACCACGTGATGGCCGAGAACATCCTCGATTTCACGACGCTGCCGCCGCTGCTGGACAAGCTGCTCCTCAAGCTCGCGTGGGACGATGCCGCGCGCACGCTGAAGATGGCGCGTGCGGTGACCACGCCCACCCGCAAGGCGGCCGACTTCCTCGAGCGGACGATCGCCATCTCCGGCGTGATCCCGGTCTCATGCGGAATCGATCGCACGCACTACCGCCCGGACCTGACCCCGCGGGACGCGAACCGCATCCTGTTCGTCGGGCGCCTGACCAGCGAGAAGAACGTCGATGTGCTGCTGCGCGCCGTACATGCGCTGGATGCCGCGCTGGACGTGCATGTGGACATCGTCGGCAGCGGCGACCAGCGCCGCAGCCTCGAACAGCTCGCGCACCAGCTCGAGCTCGACGAGCGGGTGACCTTCCACGGGCACGCCTCCGAAGACGACCTGCGCGACATCTACTCCCGGGCGAGCGTGTTCGTCATCGCCTCCATCGCCGAACTGCAGTCGATCGCGACGCTGGAGGCGATGGCGTCGGGTCTGCCGGTGATCGCAGCCGACGCGATGGCTCTGCCGCACCTGGTGCACGACGGCGAGAACGGCTATCTGTTCCCGCCTGGCGACGTCGACGCACTCGCCGATCGGATGACCCAGGTGCTCAGCGCCGACCCGGCACAGCGCCTGCGCATGCAGCAGGCATCGCTGGAGGGTGTGATCATCCACGACATCAACCGGACGCTGGACACGTTCGAGGCGCTCTACCGCGGGCAACCGCTGCCCGACTGAGAGTGCATCCACGCGCGGGCATCGAAATCCACCTTCGCAGACACCCCCTTGTGCGCATACGCACACGCGAATAACGTGTGGCCCGAGGCGCCAGGGAGGCGCCCAGGAGGCGAATGAAGATGTTCGCAGTATCCCCGTTCGTTCCGTTGGCCATCGGTTTCTTCGGGCTCGGGACGGGCTATCTCATCTATGGTCCGCAAGAACTGTTCGGCTGGCCACGACGCGACGCGAAAGTCGATGCCGCAACCGGCATGTGGGGCATCTGGTTGCCCGGCGCCTGTCAGCTGTTCGCCGGCATTCTGCTGTTCGTGGGCATGACGTGGTTCCAGGTGTTCAAAGACGCGCCGCTGTACATGGCCGCGCTCGCGTTCTCGGCATATGGCATCCACTGGTTCGTGCTGGGCAACAACCGGGGCAAGCAGCTGGACGCGCGCCCCAACGCCGGCATGTGCGTCGCGTACTTCATCCTCTCGGTCGTCGGCCTGCTGATCTTCTTCATCGCCGGCGACTGGGCTGTCGGTCTGCTGTTCGTCGGACTGGCGCTGATCTATGCCGCCGACTTCTTCGCGTCGATCGGCGTCAAGGCGGCCGAGCGCGCACTGGGACTGGTGCACATCGTGACCGGCCTGTGGCTGATGTGGCTGATGATCGCCTCGGCGTTCAACTTCTCGCTGGGCACGCACCTCGTGCTCTGAGGGCCCGGCGGCGCCTGGTGCGCGCGGAGTGCTCGTGTCCGCGACCGCACCAGGCGCTCGTGTGCGCGCGGGTCTCGGCACGCCGTCCGAACCCGGCGCGCGACCTCGGCCGCGGCCGGCACGCTCTTGCTTCGGCCTCCGTCGCGAGATAAACTTGAGCCTGTACGACTCAAGTTTGTCGAGTCGCGGAAGACGTCAAGGAGACACATGAACGCGCAGCCCCAGGCCGGGCAGGAGGAGCAGCAGAGCCCGCTCGAGCAGTTCGGCATCAACCTCACCGACCGCGCCCGGCAGGGAAAACTCGACCCGGTCATCGGTCGCGACGCCGAGATCCGCCGGGTCAGCCAGGTGCTGACCCGGCGCACCAAGAACAACCCGGTGCTCATCGGCGAACCCGGTGTCGGCAAGACCGCCGTGGTCGAGGGGCTCGCGCAGCGCATCGTCGCCGGCGATGTGGCCGAATCGCTCAAGGGCAAGGACCTGATCGCGCTGGACATCTCGGCGCTGGTGGCCGGCGCGATGTACCGCGGCCAGTTCGAAGAGCGCCTCAAGAGCGTGCTCAAGGAGATCACCGAGTCCGAGGGGCGCGTGATCACGTTCATCGACGAGCTGCACGTGCTGATGGGCGCCGGCGGCGGCGAGGGGTCGGTGGCGGCGTCCAACATGCTCAAGCCGATGCTCGCGCGCGGCGAGCTGCGCATGATCGGCGCGACCACCCTGAACGAGTATCGCGAGTTCATCGAGAAGGATGCCGCGCTGGAGCGCCGCTTCCAACAGGTCTACGTCGGCGAGCCCAGCGTCGAGGACACCGTCGCGATCCTGCGCGGGCTGAAGGGCCGGTACGAGGCGCACCACGGCGTGACGATCAGCGACAGCGCGCTGGTGGCCGCCGCGGCGCTGTCCAATCGCTATCTGCCCAGCCGGCAGCTGCCCGACAAGGCGATCGACCTGATCGACGAGGCGATGAGCCGGCTGAAGATGGAGATCGACTCGAGCCCCGTCGAGATCGACCAGCTCAAGCGCCAGGTCGACCGGATGCGCCTGGAGGAGCTGGCTCTGAAGAAGGAGAAGGACGACGCCTCGAAGGAGCGACTGGCCAGGCTCCGCGAGCAGATGGCCGAGGCCGAGCAGGAGCTCGGCGGGCTCGAACAGCGGTGGGCGCGCGAACGCGCGGGACTGAACCGGGTGGGCGAGCTGAAGAAGCAGCTCGACCAGGCCACGACCGACCGCGACCGCGCGCTGCGCGACGCCGACTACGCCCGGGCGTCGCGCCTGGAGTACGAGACGATCAAGAAGCTGCAGCTGCAGCTGGCGGAGGCCGAGCAGGCCGAGTCGGAGCCCACCGAGCCGAGGATGGTGGGCGACCAGGTGACCGACGACGACATCGCCGCCGTCATCGCCGCGTGGACCGGCATCCCGGTCGGCCGGCTGCTGCAGGGCGAGACCGAGAAGCTGCTGCACCTGGAGGCGGAACTGGGCAAGCGCCTGATCGGGCAGAAGGCCGCCGTCACGGCGGTGGCCGACGCGGTGCGCCGCTCGCGCGCGGGCATCAGCGACCCGAACCGGCCCACCGGCTCGTTCCTGTTCCTGGGCCCGACCGGCGTCGGCAAGACCGAACTGGCCAAGGCCCTGGCCGAGTTCCTCTTCGACGATGAGCACGCCATGGTGCGCATCGACATGTCGGAGTACGGCGAGAAGCACACCGTCTCGCGGCTGGTCGGGGCCCCTCCCGGCTACGTCGGGTACGAACAGGGCGGGCAGCTGACCGAGGCCGTGCGCCGGCGCCCCTACAGCGTGGTGCTGCTGGATGAGATCGAGAAGGCCCACCCCGAGGTGTTCGACGTGCTGCTGCAGGTGCTCGACGACGGCCGGCTCACCGATGGACAGGGGCGCACGGTGGACTTCACCAACGTCATCCTGATCCTCACCTCGAACCTGGGCTCGCCGATCCTGATCGACCCCGTGCTGTCGGCCGAGGACAAGCGCGAGCAGGTGATGGCGCTGGTGCGCCAGTCGTTCAAGCCCGAGTTCATCAACCGGCTCGACGACATCGTCATGTTCCAGGCGCTGACCGAGGACGACCTCGCCCAGATCGTCGAGCTGTCCGTCGACCAGCTGCAGCGCCGGCTCGCCGACCGCCGGCTGACCCTGGCGGTCACACCGGACGCGCGCGCGTGGCTCGCCCAGCGCGGGTACGACCCGATCTTCGGTGCGCGGCCGCTGCGCCGGCTCATCCAGTCCGAGATCCAGGACGGTCTGGCCCGGGCGATCCTCAGCGGCGGCGTGCACGACGGCGACGTCGTGCGGGTGGATGTCGACGCCGCCGGGGCCGCGCTGGTGCTCACCAGCACCGGCCCGGCCGAATCGCCCGGCGACGACGTGATCGAGGCCGAGCTGATCGACTGAGCGACGCGGTGGCCCGGCGTCTGCGGATCCGCGGGATAATCGAGGTATCTGCGTGCTTTCAGCCGATGGCCGGGCAGATGCGAAAAGGAGAATATCGATGGCGGAGATGCGTGGACCGCGGCGGCTGGGACCGCTGTCATGGCTGGTCGGCGACTGGGAGGGCGACGTCGGCGAAGACGTCTCGTACCACAACAAGGATGATGAGACGGTGCCTACCGGCTACTTCGAGAAGGCATCGTTCCGCCCCATCCCCATCCAGGAGAACGGCCAGCAGGCCATGGACGGCCTCAATTACAAGATGACGGCGTGGCGGCACGGCGAAGAGGCGATGGATCCGTTCCACGACGAGGTCGGCTACCTGCTGTGGGAGAAGACGACCGGTCAGGTCATCCGCACCGTCGTGTTCGGCCGCGGCATCGCGCTGATGGCCGGCGGCGACGTCGCGCTGTACGACGAGCAATTCACGCTGCGTGCGACCCCGGGCGACCCGAACTACGGCATCCTGCAGAACAAGTACCTGTCGCGGCGCGCCGAACTGCGCCGCTTCGACTGCACGTTCACGCACCACGCAGACGGCACGTTCAGCTACGAGCAGACGCTCGTGCTCAAGCTCGCCGCCACCGGCGGTGTCGAGATGGACCACACCGACAAGAACACGCTGCACCTGGTCAAGCGCATCCATCCGAGCGTCGAGTTCGCCTGACCGGAGGAGCATGACATGCCGCGGTTGACGGCGGCCGGGTCGGCGTACCCGGCGCCGATGCTCGATGTGACGCAGTGGTTCGGCTCCGAGACCTCCCTCGCGCAGCTGCGCGGCCAGGTCGTCATGATCGAGGCGTTCCAGATGCTGTGCCCCGGCTGCATCAGCTATGGGCTGCCGCAGGCGCAGCGGGTGCACAAGCTGTTCCCCGACGTAGCCGTGCTCGGCCTGCACACCGTGTTCGAGCACCACGAGGTCACCGGGCCCGCCGCACTGAAGGTCTTCCTGGACGAGTTCGGCATCTTCTTCCCGGTCGGCGTCGACCGGCACGACGGGCAGCGGATGCCGGTGACGATGCGCGCCTACGAGCTGCAGGGCACGCCGTCCACCCTGCTCGTCGACCGGGCGGGCAACCTGCGGTTCACCCACCTCGGCGCCGTGCCCGAGTTGGAGCTGGGCGCGATGCTCGGTGAGCTGCGGGCCGAGCCGGCGCCGGCCTGACCCGCGCCGCTCAGTCCACCATGGAGGTGGCCCAGTCGGCGGGGCCGTTCGAGCCGGCGGGGTAGTCCTCCAGCGGCACGTCGCCGCGCTCCCACGCGTCGCGCACCGGCTGGATGATCCGCCAGCACTGCTCCGCGGCGTCGGCACGCACCGACAGGGCGACGTCGCCGTCGAGGATCTCGCTGAGCACCTCGGTGTAGGCCTTCAGGGTGCCTTCGCCCAGGTCGGTGTCGAGGATCTCGCGGTGCAGCGCGAACGGGTCGTCGCCGCCGTTGACGTTCAGCTCGAGGCTGATCTGGTCGGGGCCCAGCAGAAAGCGCAGCACGCCGCCGTCGGCGGGGATGCCGGTCAGGCCGACCGGAACGTGCCGCACGGGGCGGAAGGTGACGACGATCTCGGCGCGCTTCTCGCCGAGCGCCTTGCCGCTGCGCAGCGTGAACGGCACGCCCTTCCAGCGCGCGGTGCGCACCTCGCAGGTGATCTCGGCGAGCGTCTCGGTGCCGCGGGTGGGGTCGACGCCGTCCTCCTCGACATAGGAGGGCACCTTGCGGTCGCCGATCGTGCCGGCGGTGTAGCGGCCGCGCCGGGAGAAGTGCACCGGGTTGTCGCGGTGGATGTAGGTGGCCCGCAGCGCCGCGGCGGTCGCCGAACGGAAGTCCATCTCACCCAGCGTCGACGGCGGCTCCATCGCGAGCACGGCCAGCACCTGCAGCAGATGGCTCTGGATCATGTCGATCATCGCGCCGGCCTTGTCGTAGTAGCGCGCCCGGTTCTCCAGCGCCAGCGACTCGTCGTAGCGCACCAGCACCGATTCGACGTGGTCGGCCGACCAGACCGGCTCGATCACCCGGTTGGCGAACCGCACGCCGAGGATGTTCAGCAGCGTCGACCGGCCCAGGAAGTGGTCGACCCGGAAGATCTGGTTCTCGGGCACCAGCTGCAGCAGGCTGTGGTTGAGCTCCTGGGCACCGGCCTCGTCGCCGCCGAACGGCTTCTCCAGGGCCAGCACGGTGTCGGCGGGCAGCTCGATCTGCGCCAGCGCGGCGCAGGCGGCGACGGTGACCGCCGGCGGCACCGCGAAGTACAGCACGAGGGAACCCTCGATGCCGGCCAGCAGCTTCTTCAGATCGGCGACCTTGGTGATGTCGGCCTGCGCGTAGGTGGTGCCGGCGACGCGCTCGACCATGTCTTGGGCGTTCGTCGAGGCGAACGAGGTGCGCACGGCGGACTGCCAGCGCTTGTCCGTCCAGGCATCCGAGCCCGCTCCGCGCAGTGTCACGTGCCGCTCCGGTTCGCGTTGCAGCAGCTGGCCGAGCGCGGGCAGGAGCAGGCGCGAGGTGAGATCGCCGGACGCCCCCAGAATCAGAAATGTCGTCGTCTTGGGCATGACTTTCACGATATCGGCTCGCCCGCGCTGCGCAACGGCCTCTCGCCGATCGCATCGACAAGTGCCAGACTCGGAGGCGATGACAGTACCGATTGAGGATTACGCACTGCTGAGCAATTGCCGCACTGCGGCACTGGTCTCACGCGAGGGCAGCATCGATTGGCTCTGCCTGCCGCGCCTGGACTCGGCATCCGTGTTCGGCGCGCTGCTGGGTGATGACGACCACGGCAGCTGGAGCCTGCGCCCGAGCGATCCCGGCGCCACCGCGAAGCGGCACTATGACCACGACACCTTCATCCTGATCACCCGGTGGACCACCGCCGACGGCGTCGCCGAGGTGCACGACGTGATGCCGATCGCGGCGCACAAGCACGCCCACACCGACCGGGTCGACGTCATCCGGCGCGTCGTCGGCGTCAGCGGCCGGGTGCAGTTCGACCACGCGCTGCGGCTGCGGTTCGACTATGCCCGTGCGATGCCGTGGGTGCGCCAGACCGGCACCGCCGACGAGCCCGAGATCATCGCGATGGCCGGGCCCGACGCGATCATGCTGCGCGGGGCGGCGATGAAGGCGGCCGATCACGTGCACCGGGGCACGGTGACCGTCGATGCCGGTGAGCACGTGGACGTCACGCTGACGTGGTTCCGCTCGCACGTGACGCACCCTGATCGGCTGGATGTGGAGGAAGCGCTGATCCACACCCGCGGCTGGTGGCAGTCCTGGGCCGATCGCATCGAGCACCACGGGCCGCACCGCGCCGAGGTGGTGCGGTCGCTGCTGATCCTGCGAGCGCTGACCAACCGTGAGACCGGCGGCATTGCGGCGGCGGCCACGACATCCCTGCCCGAGGATTTCGGCGGGCAGCGCAACTGGGACTACCGGTTCGTGTGGCTGCGCGATGCGGCCCTGACCCTGGAGGCCCTGCTCGATCACGGCTTCATCAAGCTTGCCGAGCACTGGCGCGAGTGGCTGGTCCGCGCGGTGGCGGGGGACCCGAACGACCTGCAGATCATGTACGGGCTGGCCGGCGAGCGCGACTTGGTCGAGCGTGAACTGACCAGCCTGCCCGGCTACGCCGGCTCGACGCCGGTGCGCATCGGCAACGGCGCCGCGCTGCAATACCAGGCTGATGTGGTCGGCGAGGTGATGGTCACGCTGTCGGCGGCACGGGAGGCGGGCCTGTCGGAGTCGAAGTTCTCGTGGTCGCTGGAGCGGCAGCTGGTGCGCTATGCCGCCGAGCAGATCGACCGGCCCGACAACGGGCTGTGGGAGATCCGCGGCGAGCCGCAGATGTTCACGCACTCCCGGGTGATGGTCTGGGCGACCTTCGACCGCGCCGTGCACGCCGTCGAGGCGCACGGGCAGAAGGGGCCGGTGGCGCACTGGCGCGAACTGCGCGACCGGATGAAGGACGAGATCGACGCACAGGGCGTGCAAGACGGCCACTTCACGCAGTACTACGGCACGGATGAGGTCGACGCCTCGCTGCTGCTGCTGCCGCAGGTCGGATTCTGCGAGGCGGACGACCCGCGGATGCTGGCCACCGTCGCCCGCATCGAGCGGGACCTGCTGCAGGACGGCATGCTGCGCCGCTACCGGAACGCCACCGGCGTCGACGGGCTGCGCGGCGAGGAGAGCCCGTTCCTGGCCTGCTCGTTCTGGCTGGTCGAGCAGTACGCCGCAACGGGCCGGCTCGACGAGGCGCGCGAGCTGATGGGCCGACTGTGCGACCTGGTCAACGACGTCGGGATGCTGTCGGAGGAGTACGACGCGGGCGCCAAGCGCCAGGTCGGCAACACGCCGCAGGCGTTCTCGCACCTGGCGCTGGTGCGCGCCGCCGACGTGCTCGCCCTGGCGCGCCGCAAGCAGCGCTAGCGGGACGAGCACGCCGCCGGTCACGCCTTGAGCGCTTCGGCCAGCTTCACTCGCGCCCCCATCCGCAGCAGCGAGTTGCGGTAGATGCGCGAGCCGACCACGATCGCGGCCAGGCAGGTCGCGATCAGGATGGCCAGCGACAGCAGCGGCTCCCACCACATCGCGTCGCCCAGGTACAGGCGCAGCGGCATCGCCACCGGCGCAGAGAACGGCACGTACGACATCACCGCGAGCACGAGCGGATTGTCGTTGAACAGGATCACGAGCACGTACGGCGCCACGATCAGCATCGTCAACGGCATCGTGGTCGAGCCGATGTCCTCCTGCCGCGAGATCATCGCCCCCGAGCCGGCGAACAGCGCCGCCAGCAGGATGAAGCCGAACAGGAAGAACACCGCGAACCACACGATCGGTCCGCCCAGCCCCGCCAGGACGGCGCCCTGTCCGGTCACGCTCAGGCCGATGGTCGCGATCGCCGCCAACAGGATGATCTGCCCCATCGCCAGGATCGTGTTGCCGATCACCTTGCCGGCCATCAGCACCCGCACCGGAATCGCCGAGATCAGGATCTCGACGACCCGGGTCTGCTTCTCCTCCACGACGCTCTGCGCGATGGTGCTGCCGAACATCGACGCGGCCATCAGGAACACCACGCCGAACCCGATCGCCACCAGATAGCGCAGCAGCGCATCCTGCGAGGTGGTGTTCAGCAGCTGCACGGTCGGTGACACGCTCAGCTGGGCGACCAGGCTCTCGGGCGCCGAGTCCTGCGCGACGATCTTGATCTGCACGGGTGACTGGGCATCCGGCACCAGCGCCGCCGACACCGTGCCCGCCTTCACCAGGGCGATGGCGGCCGCGGTGCTGTCTGCTCGGGTCAGCGCCAGACCGGGCACGTCGGCCACCAGGGCGGCGGTCTCGCCGGTGACGGCGACATCGGTCTGGGACGGGTGGGCGGCGGCGATGCCGCCCCAGATCACGCCGGCGAGGGCGGCCAGCAGCAGGATCGCCGTCGAGATGACGAACGCCTTGCTGCGCAGCTTGGACTCGACCTCGCGGGTGGCGACCAGCCACGTGCTCTGCGCGATCGAGGGGGCCGGGGGGATGCCGGTGGTGCTCACTGGATGACCTCCTTGAAGATCTGGGCAAGGGTGGGACGCTGTGGTGCGAAGCTGTGCACGGGGCCGGCCTGCACGGCGCGGGCCAGCACCCGCTGCGCGGTCGCCGGCTCGTCCACGTCGAACACCGCCGAGCCGGTGGCGAAGTCGACCACGCTCACGCCGGGCTCGGCGCGCAGCCAGCCGGCGTCGCCGGCGATGGTCAGTGTGTAGCGCTGCCCGGAGTACTCCTCGCGCAGCGCGTCGGCTGGGCCCTTCGCGCGGATGGTGCCGCCGGCGATGATCACCAGGTCGTCGCACAGCCGCTCGACGACGTCGAGCTGGTGCGATGAGAACAGCACCGCCACGCCGCGCGCGGCGCGCTCCTGCAGCACGGCGGCGACGGCATCCACCGCCAGCGGGTCCAGACCCGAGAACGGCTCGTCGAGGATCAGCACCTGGGGGTCGTGCACGAGTGCGGCGGCGATCTGCGCGCGCTGCTGGTTGCCCAGCGACAGCGTCTCGACCTTGTCATTCAGGCGCTCGCCAAGGCCCAGCTGCTCCAGCAGGTCCGTGGCGCCGGCGGTGGCATCCGCTTTCGGATACCCGTGCAGTCGCGCAAGATAGGCGATCTGCTCGCCGACCTTCATCTTCGGGTACAGGCCGCGCTCTTCGGGCATGTAGCCGAAGCGGCGGCGATCGGTGTCGCCGATCGGCGCGCCGTCCAGGAGCACCTGGCCGCCGTCGGCGTCGAGCACGCCGAGCGCGATGCGCATCGTCGTGGTCTTGCCGGCGCCATTGGCTCCGACGAATCCGGTCAGCCGCTCGGGCCGGACCGCGAACCCGACGTCGTCGAGCACCCTGCGTCCGCCGTAGCTCTTGGTGATGCCGCTCAGTTCGAGCATCCGTCCTCCTCCAGGTCGTGCTTCTACGCTACGGATCCCGGCCCGTGGCGGCATCCCCCTGCAGGCGATGTGTGCGCCTCCCCCGCAAGGGGAGCCGGCGCCGTGGTCAGTGGGGGCTCGCCAGCCCCAGCCGGTCGGCGACCACGATCGCCTGCACCCGGTCGCGCGCGCCCAGCTTTTGCAGCACGTTCGACACGTGCGTCCTGACGGTGGCCGCGCCGATGTACAGCTGCCGGGCGATCTCGGCGTTGCTGCGGGCATCCGCCATCAGCGCCAGCACCGCGGCCTCGCGCTCGGTCAGGTCGACGGCGAGTGCCGGTCGCGATGCTTCGGTCCCTGCGGGTCGGAGCGAGTGTGCGGGCTGTGTTGGTTCGTCACGAATTGCGGGTTCGCGGCCGTCGCGCCCGCGATCTCTGGCGACCGAGCGGATGCTGCTGCCGTGGACACCGCTCCCGGAGCCTCCGCAGGCGGCGCGCCGGGCGCCGCGGCGAACCGGGCGATCACCTCGGGCGAGAGCAGCGCGTCGCCGGCCGGTGCAGAACTCCTTCGATCCGGTCGCCGACCCGGCGGTTCGGCCGCGATTTCGCCCATCCGGCGCGGGTTCAGAGGAGTTCTGCACAGCCTGCAAGGTTGACCGAGTCTCGTGCACCACTGCGGCGGCTGCCCGCGCGGGGCTGTTTCCGCGGGGTCTTGACACCGGGACTTGTTCGTTGCAACCTTGCTTGCAAATAACAAGTCGCACGGGAAGGAGCCGACATGGCCACCAACATCTTCGTCAACCTCCCCACGAACGACCTCGAGCGCAGCAAGGCGTTCTACGCCGCGCTCGGCACGTCGCTGAATCCGCAGTTCACCGACGACAACGCCGCGTGCATCGTGTGGGACGACAACGTCTTCTTCATGGTGCTGCGGCGCGAGTTCTTCGCGACCTTCACCGACAAGCCGATCGGCGACCCGGCCGTCTCCGTGCAGGCGTCGACGGCGTTCAGCTGCGACTCACGGGAGGAGGTCGACCGCATCATCGAGGCGGGCTTGGCCGCCGGCGGCGCCGAGCCGCGCCCCGCGCAGGATCTCGGCTTCATGTACAGCCGCGACCTGGATGACCCGGACGGCAATTCCCTCGGATTCCTCTACATGGCGCCCGAGGCCGTCGAAGTGGGTCCTGAGGCCTACATGGACGACCACGGTCAGGACGTCGCCTAAGTGGCGGCCCGCGGCTACGGCCAGTACGGCGGTGTCGCCGCGGCCGTCGAACTGGTGGGCGAACGATGGGCGCTGCTCATCGTCCGCAATCTGCTCGTCGGCCCGCGGCGCTACACCGACCTCAAACAGGGGTTGCCGCGCATCCCCACGAACATCCTGTCCGCGCGGCTGAAAGAGCTGCAGGAAGGCGGGGTCGTGCGCCGGGTGCCCCTGCTGCGCTGCGGACTCGTCTATGAACTCACCGAGTACGGCCGCGAGATCGAGCCGGTCGTACTGGGTCTGGCACGGTGGGGGCTCGGTGCACTGGGCGACCCCGGCGACGGTGATGTCTTCACGGCCGACTCGCTGACGGTGGTGCTGCGCGCGGTGTTCCGCAAGGACGCCGAACCGGGCGACTACGAGCTGCGCGTCGACGACATCGCCCTGCGGATCCAGGTCGGCGACGACGTGCGCATCACCCAGCTGGCCCCGCCCGCGCCGCCGGGCGGGGGCACGCCGCCGGCGGGCGAGGCCCGGATCACGATCACGGCGGGCAGCGGCATCCGTCACCTGCTCTCGGGGCGCAAGGATGCCGCCGCCGCCCTCGCCGACGGGGACGTCGCCGTCGCGACCGGCGACCCCGCTCTCCTGGAACGATTCGCCGCGACATTCCGCCTCGATTCCGTCGAGGCGGACGACGAAAAGAGGATCGCATGACCGGACGCATCGTCATCGACCTGTTCAGCACGCTCGACGGCGTGGCACAGGCGCCGGGCGGGCCCGAGGAGGACACGTCGGGCGGCTTTCGCTTCGGGGGGTGGCAGGCCCCGCTCGGCGACGAGATGACCGGCCGCCAGATCATGGCCGGGATGGAGTCGCTGGATGCCCTGCTGCTCGGCCGGCGCACGTATGACATCTTCGCCGCGTACTGGCCGCATCACACCGATGGCCCCGAGGGCGGCATCGGCCGGCTGTTCGACGCCGTGCCGAAGTACGTCGCCTCGCGCGGCACACCGCAGCTCGACTGGCGGGGCAGCAGCCTGCTCGGGCCCGACCTGGAGGCCGAGCTCGACGCGCTGCGCGAGCGGCACGTCGAGGTGCATGTGATCGGCAGCATCGACTTCGCCCGCACGCTGCTGGATCGGCAGCTGTTCGACGAGCTCGTGCTGTGGGTGTACCCGATCGTGCTCGGCGAGGGCAAGAAGGTGTTCCCCGACGGCGCGGTGCCGGCACGGCTGCGGCTGGTCGCGGCATCCGCGCCGTCACCGGTGGGCGTGGTCCAGCTGCGCTATGCGCCCGACGGGGCGCCGACGACCGGCGACCTGACCTGAACCTGGGCCCGGAGGCCCCCCGGTGCATCAGCCGAAGATCATCGGGACGTCGTCGTCATCGCCGCCGGCCAGATCGAGGTCGACGACCACCGGCACGTGGTCGCTGGGGATCTCGCCCTTGCGCTCATTGCGCTGGATGGATGCCCCGGTCACGGCATCCGCGAACGCGTGCGAGCCGAGGATGAAGTCGATGCGCATGCCCTCGTTGCGCGGGAAGCGCAGCTGCTTGTAGTCCCAGTACGTGAACCCGGTCGGCACCAGGGGACGGACGACATCGGTGAGCCCCGCCGCCTCCAGCGCCGCGAACGCGGCGCGCTCGGGCGGCGACACATGCGTGGACACGCCCTCGACCACGGTCGGGTCGCCGTTGTCGGCGTCGGTCGGGGCGATGTTGAAGTCGCCGACCAGCGCCAGCGGCAGCTGCGGGTCGCGGGTCAGCTCGTCGTCGGTATGGGCGGCCAGCGCGGTCAGCCACTCGAGCTTGTAGTCGTAGTGCGGGTCGCCCAGGGCGCGTCCGTTGGGCACGTACAGGCTCCACACCCGTACGCCGTCGATCAGGGCGCTCAGCGCCCGCGCCTCGAGCGGCTGATTCGCGCCCTCCCGGCCCTTGGCGAATCCGGGCATCCCCGGGAAGGACTCCTGCACGTCCTCCATCGGCAGCCGGCTCGCGATCGCGACGCCGTTCCACTGGTTCAGCCCGTGCGCGTGCACCTCGTAGCCGGCATCCTCGAACGGCCCGTATGGGAACTGGTCGGGCCGGCACTTGATCTCCTGCATGGCCAGCACGTCGACGTGCTCGCGCACGGCGAAATCCACGGTGCGGGCGACGCGAGCGCGGATCGAGTTGACATTCCAGGTGGCCAGGCGCATGCCATCCAGCCTATTCCGCTGCCGCCCGGCCTGCCCCCCGCAGCGGCTCGCGGGGTCAGTCCGACGACGCAGTGCCGATCAGGATGCCGCGGGCGAGGCTGTGGAAGTGCCGGTTGAACCCGAGGACGGCCGGCGTCGAGCCCGGCGCGAGGTCCAGGTGCGACACGTCGAGGGCGTCGACGACGTAGAAATACCGGTGCACGCCGGTTCCCGCCGGCGGTGCCGACCCGATGTAGCGCTCGGTGCGCGCCTCGTTCGGCAGGGTCACCGCACCGGCCGGCAGCGCCCCGGCGGTGCCGTTGCCGGCGTCGGCATCCAGCGAGGTGACCGACGGATCCAGGTCGTAGACGGCCCAGTGCCAGAAGCCGGACCCCGTCGGCGCGTCCGGGTCGAAGCATGACAGCGCGAAGCTGCGGGTGCCCTCCGGCGCCTCCGACCAGCTCAGCTGCGGCGAACGATCCGCGCCGCCCATGCCCGCCCCCCAGCACTCCTTCGGCACCGGTCGGCCGTTCTCGAAATCAGCACTCGTGACCGTCATCGCGGGGAAGTGCTTCAGCCGCGCCAGCTCTGCATACGGGTCGTACTCCAGCATCCCGTCCTCCTTCGTCGCAGTCCTGCCGCCCAGGCTACCCGGCGCGCCGGGTCGCCGCGGCCGCACGGCGTCGTGCAGAACTCCTCCAGAAACCGCCCGGGTGGCCCGGAACGGCCCTGATATCGACCGCGCTCTCGAAATCAGAGGAGTTCGGCGCACGCCCGCGCGTCCCGGTGGCGCCCGCGAGGCCCGGCGCGCCCGCGCGATCCCGTCGTGGCCACGTCCGCCTCAGTGCGCGGGCACCGCCGCCAGGGCGTGCAGGATGTCTTCGACCCGCTCCTTCGCGTCGCCGAAGAGCATCTGCGTGTTGTCGCGGTAGAACAGCGGGTTGGCGACGCCGGCATAGCCGGACGCCATCGACCGCTTGAACACGACCACGTGCGCGGCCTCCCACACCCGCAGCACCGGCATTCCGGCGATCGGGCTGCCGGGGTCTTCGGCCGCTGCCGGGTTGACGGTGTCGTTGGCGCCGATCACCAGCACCACGTCGGTCTCGGCCAGGTCGTCGTTGATCTCATCCATCTCGAGCACGATGTCGTACGGCACCTTCGCCTCGGCCAGCAGCACGTTCATGTGCCCGGGCAGCCGCCCGGCGACCGGGTGGATGCCGAACTTCACGTCGATGCCCCGCTCCCGCAGCCGACGGGCCAGGTCCGCGACCGGGTACTGCGCCTGCGCGACGGCCATGCCGTAGCCGGGGGTGATCACGACGGTGGATGCCCCGGTCAGCAGCTGCGCCACGGCGGCCGCGTCGGTGTCGTGGTGCTCGCCGGCCGGCTCGTCACCGTCCTTGCGCGGTGCCTCGATGCCGAAGCCGCCCGCGATCACCGAGATGAACGACCGGTTCATGGCCTTGCACATGATGTACGACAGGTACGCGCCGGACGAGCCGACCAGCGCGCCGGTCACTATCAGCAGGTCGTTGTTCAGCAGGAACCCAGCGGCCGCGGCAGCCCAGCCCGAGTAGCTGTTGAGCATCGAGATGACCACCGGCATGTCGCCGCCGCCGATCGAGGCGACCAGGTGCCAGCCCAGGGCCAGCGCGAGCACGGTGACCACGACCAGCAGCCACAGCTGCGGGGTGATCACGTACCAGACCGTCAGGGCGATGAACACGACGATCGCGCCGATGTTCAGTGCGTTCTTGCCGGGCAGCATCAGCGGCCGCGACGAGATCTTCGCCGACAGCTTCAAGTACGCCACGATCGAGCCGGTGAAGGTCACGGCGCCGATGAACACGCCGATGAACACCTCCGCACGGTGGATGCCGAGCAGGTTCGGCGCGATGCCCTCGACCGACAGCGCGCCGTTCCAGCCGACGAGCACGGCGGCGGCCCCGACGAAGCTGTGGAACAGCGCGATCAGCTCCGGCATCCCGGTCATCTTCACGGTCGCCGCGCGCCACAGGCCGATCGCGGCGCCGATGGCCATGGCGACCACCAGCAGGATGAAGCCGAGCACCGCGCCGGGCTGACCCCAGGCGTCGGCGATCATCAGCCACAGTGTGGCCAGCAGCGCGATGATCATGCCGACGATGCCGTAGACGACGCCGCCGCGCGCGCTCTCGTGCCGGCTCAGACCCGCCAGGCTCATGATGAACAGCAGGGCGGCGACGATGTACGACGCGCCGGCGATCGCGCCGGCCAGGACCTGGTCGTTCATCGGGTGGCACCCTTCGCCGCGCGGGACGTATCGGCGGGGGCCTTGACGAACATCGACAGCATCCGCTCGGTGACGGCGAAGCCGCCGAAGACGTTGATGCTGGCCACCAGCACGGCCAGCGCGGCGAGGATCTGCACGATCAGGCTCGGTGAGATCAGCTGCACCATGGCGCCGACGATGATGATGCCCGAGATCGCGTTGGTCACGCTCATCAGCGGGGTGTGCAGCGCGTGCGTCACGCGCCCGATCACGTAGAACCCGACCACGACCGCCAGCGCGAGCACCAGGAAGTGCTGCGGCAGCGGCGGCGGCGAGATCGCGCACAGGGCGAACAGCGCAGCCATGCCGAGCGCGATGAGCCCGGCCCGCTTGCCGGAGGACATCTTGGGCTTCACAGCCGGGGCGGTGGATGCCTCAGCGGGCTTCGCCGCTGCCGGCGCCGCCGAGACCTGGATGGGCGGCGGCGGCCAGGTGACGTCGCCATCGCGCACGACGGTGACGGCGCGCTGCACGACATCGTCGAAGTCGATGCTCAGCTCGCCGTCCTGCTCGGGGGTGAGCAGCGTGAGCAGGTTGACCAGGTTCGTGCCGTACAGCTGCGACGCCTGGGCCGGCAGACGCCCCGCCAGGTCGGTGTAGCCGAGGATTTTGACGCCGTTCGCTGTGACGGTGCGCTCGCCGGCGACGGAGCCGGCGACGTTGCCGCCCTGCGCGGCGGCCATGTCGACGATGACGCTGCCCGGGCGCATCGCCGCGACGTCCGCTTCGGTGATCAGCCGGGGCGCCGTGCGCCCGGGGATCTGCGCCGTCGTGATGATGATGTCGACATCGCGCGCCTGCTCGGAGTAGATCTCGGCGGCGCGCCGGTCGTAGGCGGCGCTGGTGGCCTTGGCGTAGCCGTCGGTGGACTGCTCGACCTGCACGTCGACCGGCAGGTACTCGCCGCCGATCGAGCGCACCTGGTCGGCGACCTCGGGCCGCGGGTCGGTGGCCCGCACGATCGCGCCCAGGCTGGAGGCCGCGCCGATCGCGGCGAGCCCGGCGACTCCGGCGCCGGCCACGAGCACCTTCGCCGGCGGCACCTTGCCGGCAGCGGTGACCTGGCCGGTGAAGAACCGGCCGAACTCATGCGCGGCCTCGATGACGGCGCGATAGCCCGAGATGTTGGCCATCGAACTGAGCACGTCCATCGACTGGGCGCGCGAGATGCGGGGGACGGCATCCATCGCCAGCGCCGTCACGCCGCGGGCGGCCAGCCGACTCAGCAGGTCGGGTTCCAGCGCGGGCGAGAGCAGACCGATCAGCGTCGCGCCGGGTGTCAGCAGGGCGATCTGGTCGGGCGTGGGCGCCGTCACCATCAGCACGACGTCGGCCGCCCACGCCGCGGCGGCATCGACCAGGGTCGCTCCGGCATCCGCATAGGCGTCATCGGGGAACGAGGATGCCGCACCCGCCGATCGCTGCACGAGAACGTCGTAACCCAGTCTGCGGATCCGCGCGACGGTGTCCGGTGTCGCGGCCACGCGGTTCTCGCCGGGGGATTGCGCGACTATGCCGATGCGCATCAATGGACTCCCTCTTGCCGTCGGCCGCGCGGGTGCATGACGGGAACGTGCCCCGCAGCGGAAAATCGTCGATGTCACCGACTATAGGTGCGCTTCGCGCCCGGATCGCGGTCTTGCCCGCGATCCGGTGCGAAAGAACCGGCGGATCTTCGCGTGCCGGAAGGTGCGCGGCCGCCGCCCGCCCGAACCGCGGCGTCAGACCCCGGCGCGCTCGTCGAAGACCCGCTTGGCCTTCATCTGGGTCTTCGGCAGCGTGTTCGGCGCCAGCACGTCGACCTCGCACCGGATCTCGCAGCGGGCATGGATCTCGCGGGCGACGTGTTCGGCGGCCGCGAGATCCTGATGCTCGACGAGCACGGTCATCACGTCGAGTCCGTCGGGATGCGTGGACAAGCGGATCTGGAACTCGTCGCCGGTGCCGGGCACGGCACGGACGGCCTCTTCGATCTGCACCGGGAAGAACTTGATGCCGCGCAGGTTGATCAGATCGTCGGCGCGGCCGGTCATGCACCCCATCGCACGCACGTGGTTGCGCCCGCACGCACAGGGCTCGTAGGACAGCCGGGTGTAGTCGCCGACGAGAAAGCGCAGCTGCGCCGAACTCTCGGAGTTCAGGTTCGTGCACACCGAGATGCCGCGCTCGCCCGCCGGGACGGGCTCGAGGCTGTCGGGGTCGACCGTCTCCCACACCTGGATGTCCTCCATCAGGTGGATGAACGTCTCGTCGCCGCGCTGGTACTCGGGGCAGGAATAGCCGCCGCAATGCGGAGACGCCTCGGTGCAGCCGTAGAACTCGACCGCCGTCGCGCCCCACAGGTCCTGGATGCGCTCCATCGTGCCGCGCACGCCGGAGAACGGCTCGCCGCCCTGGACGATCCAGTTCACCGAACTGCGGGCCGGATCCAGGCCCGCCTCCTGCATGGCATGTCCGAGATAGAGCGCGTAGGAGGGCGTGCACACGAGCACGTGCGGCTGGAACCGATCGATCAGTCCGACCCGCGCGGCGCTGTCCATGCCGCCGCCGGGCACGAGCGGCAGCCCCATCTTCACCAGCGCGAACTGGACGCCCCACGCGAACACGTGCGGGCCGAAGCCGACCACCGGGATGGCGCTGTCGCCCTTGCGCAGCCCGCCGGAATAGAGGGCGCGGGCGTTCGCCTGCTCCCAGTACGCGCGATCGAAATGGGTGTAGCGGAACACCCGGGGTACCCCGGTCGATCCGGAGGAGGAGAACAGCATCCAGCCGCGGTCATCCCATTCGTCGGGGCCGCACGTGGAGTACGTGCCGTACGGCGGATGCGCCGAGGCATCCGCCATCATCTCCTCCTTCGTGACGATCGGCCAATTGGCGATCATGGTGTCGACCGAGGTGATGTCCGTCGGGGCGATGCCCAGCCGGTCGAATCGTGCCCGGTAGAACGCGCTGTTCTCGTACAGGAACGGCGCGACGGCGGCGATCTTCTCGTCCTGCACCTCGCGGATGCGGTCCCGCGGCCAGAGGTCCTTGTCCGACCAGTAGTCCGGATGCACCGGGGCGTCGCGATCCTCGTGGTACTTCTCCAGTACGTCCTTCCAGGCGGTGCGGGTCTGCTCCGCGCGGGAACCTCGCCGGGTCATCGTGTCCTCCTTGACAGTGTGCAGAGATCGTCGGGTGTGCGGTGGATGTCACTGGGGCGCCGACTGCGCGCGGCTGCGATCACGGTACTCGCGCGCCGTCGAGCTGATCGGCGATGGGGCCACCCTCACCCGGATGGCGACCTGCTCGTGCGGCTCGACCAGGCCGGCGCTGCGTGCGCCGCCGCCGTCCTCGCCCCAGATCATGGTCAGCTCGGTTCCGGGTGCGCTGAACCGGTCGTCGACGCAGCCGAGCGACATCATGCAGCGTTCGTTGTAGGTGTAGGTCGGGTAGGTGCCCACGCCGACCACGGCGCCGTCGGCGTCGAGCACCTTGTCGTAGTGCATGCGGCCGGTGGCGGCGACCGGCAGGTCGATGTGCTGCGCGGTGGGACCGTCGGTGACGAGGCGGTGGAAGACGTCGGTGAAGTCATCGGCATTCCACAGCAAGGTCACCTTGGTGCGGTGCGGCTCCGGCTGCATCTTCTCCAGCGCTGCGCGGCCGACGAAGTCGTGATCGAAGCGGATGATGCGGCCGTAGCCGAGGTCCCACGGGGTCGCGTAGTAGTCCTGCGGGTCGGCGGAATAGAAGCTGCCGCCCAGAGACATCCGCGCGGAGGCGCTCTTGTCCGAGAGCCACTCCCGATAGCCGCGCAGCTGCGGGCTGGAATAGACGGCAGAGAACGGGACCGCCCACCATCCCGACTCGATCACGGTGCTGAAGTACGCCAGTGACCCCACCTGCCGCAGGCCGTGCTTGCGGCCGGCGGCCACGAGTGCGGATTTCACGTCGCGACGGTCGGCCCAGGGGCCGGACAGCTCCAGTCCCGGCACGCCGCCCATGCTGTGCCGCATCGCGCGCACCTGGTGGCCCGCGATGGTGATCGTCGCCCACCGGAAGAACCTGATCTCCGGCAGCGGGCCACCGTTGAGTTCTTCGAGCAAGTGATACGCGTTCGGCCCCTCCACCTGATACCGGTAGGCCATGCGCTGCTTGGTCTTGTTCAGCACCCAGATCGGGTCCAGTTCCGCATCGACGTCGAAGCCGCCGGTCTCGGCGGTGAACTGCACCCAATCGGTCGTGGCGGGGTTGCCGACCAGCAGCAGATCGTTCTCGGCCAGGTGGTAGAGGATCGCGTCGCCGATCACGAAGCCCTCGGGCGAGCACGCCACGAACTGCTTGGCCGCGCCGGGCTGGAAGCTCGCGAACGAGTTGATCGCCAGGTGGCTCAGCAGCGCGATGGCGTCCGGGCCGTGCAGCCGCAGGTTGTTCATGTGGTAGCTCTGGTCATGCAGCGCGACGCCCTCGCGCCAGGAACGCTGCTCGTCGCGCCAGGTGGTGTATTCCGCGCGGACCACGTCTGTGGGCATCATCACGCCGAACACGTTCAGCGCGGTCTTGGGCGGGTTCGCATAGAGCACGTCGACGATGCTCGACGCTCCGTCGACGATGGACTGCAGCGACTGCTTCGGCACGGCGACCTCCTCCGAGTGAGTTCTCATAGAGAACTTACTCTTCCTGGACCGCTCGCGCTAGAGGGCGCCGGCGTCATCGGCAGGAGGCGGCTCGATCCGATAGCGGACCTCGCGGGCGTGCACGGGCTTGCCGCACCGGTCGCAGGTGACTCGAGGTGAGCAGTCCTTTCCGCACAGCTCATGATGCAGGATCACGCGGCCGGCGTCGCCCCCGAGCCAGCGGTCGCCCCAGGCCTTCATCGCCAGGAACATCGGGTACAGCTCGATGCCGGATTCGCTCAACCGGTACTCGTACCGGTCCGGTCGATTCTGGTAGAGCCGGCGCTGGAGCAGTCCCTGCTCCACCATGAACTTCAGGGTGCGGGTGAGCACCGACCGCGAGATCTCGAGGTTCCGCTGGAACTGGTCGAATCGGCGCACTCCGAAGAACGCCTCGCGGAGGACGACAGAGGTAGCGCCGAACTGCAGAAGCGCTTCGATCCGCTGGACGGAGGTCGTGGGGGAGCCGGGCATGCACCCGAATGTACCGCGAGTCGGTTCTTACAGAGAACTGATACCGTGATCGAAACGCAGGCGTCGGCCGCCGCCGACTGCGGAACTCGTGGAAGGGGCGTCGCCATGAACAGCCACCGGGACACTCTGGGCATGCCCGACATCCTCGACGACTATCCGGTCGCCCCGGCGGACTCGCTCGACGGGGTGCTGGGCTTCCGCCTGATCGAGGTGGGCGAGACCACCGCGCGCGGTGAGGTGCCGTTCGCGGACCGCATCTGCCAGCGGTTCGGCGTCGTGCACGGCGGGGTGTATGCCGCACTGGGCGAGATGGTGGCGACCGAGGCCACCGTGCACCACGTCTGGCCGCGCGGTGACAGCGCCATGGGCAGCTCGAACAGCACGTCATTCTTCCGCCCCATCTCCGGCGGCACGATCCATGCGGACGCCCGTGCGCTGCATCGGGGCCGCACCAGCTGGGTATGGGATGTCGATTTCACCGATGACTCGGGCCGGCTGTGCGCATCCTCCCGCGTGAGTGTGGCGGTGCGCCCCCGCCCGTAGAATCGAGGCCATGACCGTCGCCGCCACGCCCGAACTCGAAGCCGACCGCCAGCAGCTGATCGGCCTGATCACCGCCGAGGCCGTCTTCCACGGTGACTTCACGCTGTCCAGCGGCAAGCAGGCCACCTATTACGTCGACATGCGCAAGCTCACCCTCGATCACCGAGCGGCTCCCGCCATCGGGCGGATCATGCTCGACCTGGTCGGCGACCTGGGCATCCTCGCCGTCGGTGGCCTGACCCTCGGCGCCGACCCGATCGCCAACGCGGTCATGCACGAGTCGGTGCGCGCGGGCCGGCCGCTGGACGCGTTCGTGGTGCGCAAGGAGCCCAAGGACCACGGCCGCGGTCGCCAGATCGAGGGCGCGGATGTCGTGGGCAAGCGCGTCGTCGTCGTCGAGGACACCTCGACCACCGGGCAGTCCGCGCTGAAGGCGGTCGAGGCCCTGCGCCGCGAAGGCGCCGAACCGGTCGCGGTCGCGGTGATCGTCGACCGCAAGACCGGCGCGCAAGCCGCCGTCGAGGCCGCGGGCCTGCAGTGGCTGGCCGCCATCGACCTGGACGACCTGGGGCTCGACCCGCAGTAGCCGGGGAGGACCAGATGCGCAGAGCACTCGCGACGATCGCCGGGCTGGCGGTCGCTTCGCTTGCGCTGGTCGGCTGCACGGGCCTGCCCGGCCCCGCCCAGACGCCCGACACCACGAGCCAGGTCGACGTGTTCACCTCGTGGTCGTCCGGTGCCGGCAAGCTCGGCCTGGACAGTCTGGTCAAGGTGTTCGCCCGGCAGTACCCGCGCGTCGCCTTCGTCGATGTCGCCGCATCCAGCGGCGCCGGGTCGAACCCGGCCGCGGCACTGGCTGCCCTGCTGCAGGCGGACAAGCCGCCGGACTCGTTCCAGGCGCCTGCCGGTGCCGGGCTCGGCGACTACGTCGCGGCGGGCCGGTTGCAGGACCTCAGCACGTTCTACTCCGACAGCGGACTGGATGACGTCCTCCCCGCATCGCTGCTGGCACGCCTGACCGTCGGCGGGTCGATCTACTCCGTGCCCGTCGCCATCCACCGCGTCAACATGGTGTGGGCCAGCGCCGCACTGCTGCACAAGGCCGGCATCGATCCGCGCGCCGCCCCCGCAGACCTGAATGCATGGCTGGCCGACCTGGCCCGGCTGAAGCACTCCGGCGTGACCGCTCCGCTGGCGGTGGCCGCCGCCGGGGGCCAGGTGCAGCTGTTCGAGAACGTGCTGCTGGCGGTGCTCGGCCCGAGCGACTACCAGGCGCTGTGGAACGGATCGATCGGGTTCGACACGCCTGCCGTCGCCCGGGCGATCGACTACTACGGGCGGCTGCTGGCGTTCACGGCCCCGGCCGGCGCCGAGCAGGACTGGCGGGCGGCGGTCGACCTGCTCATCGCCGGTGACGCCGCCTACACCGTCACCGGCGATTGGGCGCCCATCGAGTTCACCGCCAGCGGCCAGACCTACGACAGCGACTACACCGCCTGGCCCACGCCGGGCACCGCCGGCGCGTTCGACTTCTCGGCCGACTCGTTCACCCTGCCGGTGGGCGCTGCGCACCCCGATGCGGCGCTGCAATGGCTGCACACCGTCAGCTCCGACGCCGGGCAGAAGGTGCTCACGCTGCTGACCAGCTCGATCCCGGCCCGCACCGATGTCGCACCCGACGACTATCCGCTCTATCAGCAGGGCGCGATCGCGGCCTTCGCCGCCGACCCGATCGTCAGTTCGCTCGCATACGGCGCCGCAGTGCCCACGTCGTGGCTGACCGACATCACCACGGCGCTCGGCCAGTATGTGACCACGCGGGACGCCGAAGTGCTGCAGGCCGCCCTGGTCCAGGCGCAGCAGAGCGGGCTGGGCAGATAGTGCAGGACCGATGAAGGAATGGAGCCGATCGTGACCGAACTGGCACTGGCCGTGGACCTCGGCGGCACGAAGATCGAGGCCGCGCTGGTCGACTCCGGCGGCGCGGTGCTGCCCGGCAGTCGCGCACGCCGCCCGACGGGGGCGCGGCTGACCCCGGATCTGCTGCAGGCCACCCTGATCCAGGTCGTGCGCCAGTCGGTGCGCAACGCGCCGCGGCCGGTGCAGGCGATCGGGGTCGGCAGCGCGGGGCCCGTCGACCGCGCCGCGGGCACGATCTTTCCCGTGAACCTGCCGGGTGTGAGCGGATTCGCGCTGCGGGACGCCGTGGCCGAGGCCGCGCGCTGGGCCGAGCTCGGCGACGTCGATGTGCGCCTCGGACACGACGGCGGATGCCTCGCCCTGGCCGAGTCGTGGGTGGGGGCGACACAGGGGGCTGCGGCGTCGATGTCGATCGTGGTCTCGACCGGCATCGGCGGCGGCCTCGTGCTCGACGGTCGGTGGGTCACCGGCGCATCCGGCAACGCCGGGCACCTCGGTCAGACCCGCGTGGACGGCGCTCTGATGCTCGAGCAGATCGCCTCCGGCCCCGCCAGCGTGGCATGGGCGCGGGAGCAGGGCTGGGACGGCGACTCGGGTGAGCAGCTCGGCAAGGCCGCGGCATCCGGCGACCCCGTTGCCCGGGCCGCGATCGAGCGGTCCGCACGGGCGGTGGGCCAGGCCCTGGCCGATGCCGCCGTGCTCATCGACCTGGACGTCATCGCGATCGGCGGCGGGTTCGCGCAGGTGTCTGACGACTACGTCGATCTGGTGGCGGCCGCGCTGCGCGAGGCGGCGACACTGCCGTACGCCGCCGCCGTGCGCGTGGTGCCGAGCGGCCTGGCCGGCGACGGCCCGGTCATCGGCGCAGCCGCGCTGGTGCTGCACCCGGGGGTGTAGTCGCACGGCGCGTCACGCCGTGCGCTCGACTCAGCCCGGTCGCCGCGGGCGATGGGCCATCGCGGCCCGGGCCGTCATGCGCGACGGCTCGGCTCCGCGGCGGTCGCGGTCACCGGCCGCGCAGAAAGTCGTCGACCTCGGCGGCGGTGGGTGCGGTGGTCGGCCCACGACGGGTGACCTTGATCGCGGCGGCGTCGGCCCGCCGGCAGGCCGCCGCCCACGTCGCGCCGGCGGCGATGCCGGCCAGCAGCGCGCCGGTATGCGTGTCGCCCGCGCCGTTGGTGTCGATCGGGGTCTGTGGAAAACCCGGGGCCTGCCCGGTGTGGATCACCCGTGGGGCCGGGGCATCCGCTCGTCGGTCGTGCCCATCGTCGTCGGCCTGGGCACGGGTGCGCATGCGGCCCAGCCTGTCCAGCTGCCCGGCTCGTGGCGTGCGCGACCGTGTCGGCGCGAGCACGCGGCAGCACAGCGCAACGCAGCGCACGCGCGGACGGCCCGTTGAGTCGTCGCATATGGCGGCCGAATCGCGCGGCAGGTCGCCATATGCGACGACCGAACGCCGACCCGAATTCTTCCGTCGTCACATATGCCGCGTGGATCGGCATCCATGTCGCCATATCTGACGACCCCACGTCGGCTGTGGAACTCGAATGCCGGGTGGCGCCTCGCGGCGCTACCTGTCGTCGTGCTTGTTGCGCCGCAGGTACTGCACCACGAACACGACCAGGGTGCCGGCGAGCACCACTATCGTGGCCCCGTACAGCAGCGCCTGCTCGACCCCGTTCACGTCGATGCCGGGCGGATCAGGTCGGCGACCGAGTCGACGATCTCGTCGGGCCGGAACGGGTAGCGGTCCACCTCGTCGCGGTCGCTGATGCCGGTCAGCACCAGCACGGTGTGCAGGCCCGCCTCGATGCCCGCGATGACATCCGTGTCCATCCGGTCGCCGATCATGCCGGTGTTCTCGGAGTGCGCGCGGATCTTGTTCATCGCGGAGCGGAACATCATCGGGTTCGGCTTGCCGACCACATACGGCTCCCGGCCGGTGGCCTTCGTGATGAGGGCCGCGAACGACCCGGTCGCCGGCACGACACCCGACGGCGTCGGCCCGGTCGAGTCGGGGTTGGTGATGATGAACCGGGCCCCTGCGCCGATGAACCGGATCGCCGCCGTGATCGCCTCGAAGGAGTACTGCCGGGTCTCGCCGACCACGACGTAGTCGGGCTGCGTCTCGGTCATGATGAACCCGGCCTCATGCAGCGCCGTGGTCAGGCCCGCTTCGCCGATCACGAACGCCGAGCCGCCGGGCAGCTGCGACCGCAGGAACTCGGCGGTCGCCAGCGCCGACGTCCAGATCCGCTCCTCCGGGACATCCAGGCCCGAGCGTGCCAGCCGGGCCGACAGATCCCGCGGCGTGAAGATCGGGTTGTTCGTCAGCACCAGAAACGGCGTGCCCTCGTCGCGCCACTGTGCGAGCAGCTCGGCGGCGCCCGGAATCGGCCGATTGTCGTGCACCAGCACACCGTCCATGTCGGTCAGCCAGCAGTCGATGTCCGCGCGAGTCCGCATGCGGCCAGCTTAGCGATCGCGGGCGCGTCGTCGGGCTCCGCACGGGCATGCCGGGCGCAGTGGGCATAGGCTCGGAGTGTGGCGCGGGCAGGGCGAAACCAGCAGCGTCTGCTCGACCTTTCGGGCAGGCGGTATCTGATCACCGGTTCCACCCGTGGCCTGGGATATTTCGCCACCGAACAGCTCGTGCGCGCGGGCGCGCACGTGATCATGACCGGCCGCAGCCCGAACCGCCTGCAAGCCGCGCATGCGGCGATCCTGCGCCGGGTGGTGGAGCGGGCGGACGCCGACCAGACCGGCGCCCCGCCGGGGTCCGTCGAGACGCTGCTGATGGATGTCAGCAACTTCGGATCGATCCGGGCCGCAGCCGCCACGGCCCGCACCCGCGGGCCGCTGCACGGCCTGCTCCTGAACGCCGGCATCGTGCACGCCCCCAAGAAGCGCCGCACCGCCGGCGGCCACGAACTGGTGTTCGCCACGAATGTGCTCGGCCACTTCGCACTGGCCGGCGAGCTGCTGCAGAACCTCGCGGTCGTCAGCGGCCGGATGGTGTGGCTCGGCAGCATGTCGACGGCGCTCGGCGCCTACGAGCCGGTCGACCCCGAGCTGACCACGCGGTACACGCCGTGGCGCGCATACGTGCAGTCCAAGGTCGCCACCACCGTGCTCGGCCTGGAGGCCGACCGGCGGCTGCGCGAGGCCGGGGTGCCGGCAGCCAGCGTCGTGGTCCATCCCGGCTACGCGATCAGCGGGCGGACGATCGGCATCCGCGGCGTCAACGAGCCGACCCGGCTGACCCGCTTCGTCGACAGCCTGCAGCTGCCGATCGCCCAGTCCAAGGACACCGGCGCCCACAACCTGGTGCGGGCGCTGACCGATCCCGAGATCTCCGGTGGCGAGTACTGGGGCCCGCGCTTCATCGTGCACGGTGCGCCGCATCGCGGCCGCGCCACCCGCACCGAGCGCGACCCCGAAGTCGGGGTGCGGCTGTGGGAGTACTGCGAGAACGCGACCCGGGTGCGCTGGCCGTTCGAGAAGGCCGCGAAGGCCCGCCGCCGGCGCCGCTGAGCGGCCGGTCACGCGGCGCCGAGCTGCACTCTGGTAAGAGCCCGCGGAGATGAGACGGGGCGGCCGCTCAGGCGGCGAGCCACACCGCGTCGGCGGCCCCGTCCGGCAGCACGGCGTCGGCCCCTCCGTCGATGCGCACGGTCTGCGCGTCGACGACCTCCACCTGCCGGCGGATCGACAGCCCGGCATCCTCGAGGGCCTGCAGCAGCTGCGGATCGCGATCGCTGACTCGCAGCACGCGGCCGCGGTGGCCGGGCGCGGCGTCGCGCAGCAGCACGAAGTCCTCGCGGTGCACCCGTCCGTCGGCGTCGGGGATCGCATCTCCATGCGGGTCGAAGTGCGGATGCCCGAGTCGGGCGGCGATGCCGGCCAGCAGCCGGTCGCTGACGGCGTGCTCGAGCACCTCGGCCTCGTCGTGCACTTCGTGCCAGGCGTAGCCGAACTCCTGCACCAGCCAGGTCTCGACCAGTCGGTGCCGGCGGATGATCGCCGCCGCCCGCTGCGCGCCCTCCGCGGTCAGCGAGATCGGCCCGTAGGGCCGGTGCGTGACCAGGTTCTGCGCGGCCAGCTTCTGCACCATCTCGGTGACCGACGACGGTGCCAGCCCCAGCACGGCGGCCAGCTGTGATGGCGTGATCTGCTCGTCCTGCCACTCGGTGTGGTGGTAGATCGTCTTCAGATAGTCGTCGACCGCGGGGGATGCCACGCCCACCAGGGTACCCGGGCCCGCTCAGCGACCGGTGAAGAGCAGGACCAGCAGCATCCCGTTCAGCACGATCAGGAACAGGGATGCCGCGACTCCGAGCGCCGTGGTCTGCCAGCGGTTGCGGAACCGGCCGAGCAGGCTGCGCCGCGCGGTCAGGACGATCAGCGGGATCACCGCGAACGGAATGCCGAACGAGAGCACCACCTGGCTGAGCACGAGCGACTGGGTCGGGTCGGCGCCGAACCCGAGCAGCAGCAGCGCCGGCAGGATCGAGACCAGTCGGCGGATCAGCAGCGGCACGCGCAGCCGCAGCAGGCCGTGCATGATCTCGGCGCCGGCATAGGCCCCGACCGACGTGCTGGCCAGGCCGCTGGCCAGCAGCCCGATCGCGAACATGACCGCGATGACGGGTCCCATCCCCGCGCGCAGCGCCGCATAGGCACCTTCGAGCGAGTCGGTGCCGGGCACTCCGGCCAGGCTCGCGGCCGCCAGCAGCAGGATGAACACGTTCACGGCGCCGGCCACGCCCAGCGCGATCGACACGTCCCAGCGGGTCGCGCGCAGGATGCGGGGGATCGGGGTGGGATCGGGCGCGAACCGGTCGCGGGCCAGTGCCGAGTGCGCATAGATGGCATGCGGCATCACGGTGGCGCCGAGGATGGATGCCGCCAGCAGCACCGACCCCGAGTCGGTCAGCCGCGGCACCAGGCCGCCCAGGACACCGCCGGCGCTGGGCGGGGCGACGAACACGCCGGCCACGAAGCCGATCGCGATGACGGCGACCAGGCCGATGATGACGAACTCGAACGTGCGCGGGCCGCGGCCGGAGTGCAGGCTCAGCAGTGCGAGCGAGACGAGGCCGGTGATGACACCGCCCCACACCAGCGGCAGGCCGAACAGCAGCTGCAGGGCGACGGCACCGCCGATCACCTCGGCGACGTCGGTGGCGATGGCGACCAGCTCGGCCTGCAGCCAGTAGGCGATGCGGCCGCCGCGGCGCTGGATGCGCTGCCCGAGCAGCTCGGGCAGGCTCCGTCCGGTGACGACCCCGAGCTTGGCCGACAGGTACTGCACGAGCCAGGCGATCAGGCTCGCCAGCACCACGACCCAGACCAGCAGGTAGCCGTACCGGGCGCCGGCGGTCATGTTGCTGGCGACGTTGCCGGGGTCCAGGTACGCGACGCCGGCGACCAGGGCCGGCCCCAGCATCCATGCCGCACGACCCTGGGACGCATGCTGCACCGGGGCGAGGACCTCGGCAGATTTCGGCATACCGAAATTCTACCGCTGTTTTCGGTGTGCCGAAACCGATCCAGACGATTGTCCGGCCGCCGCCTCGGCGCCGCGGCTACGCTGGATGGGTGACCGATCTGCCGCCCGTGCCCGCCGCTGCGGCCCCGGCGTACGGCGTCGGTCCCTGGCCGGGTGGGCCGGATGCCTGGCCCGACGACCCCCGGTATGACCGGCAGCTGCTGGCCGACGGCGACCGCCGCAACGTCGTCGACCGGTACCGCTATTGGCGGATGGACGCCATCGTGGCCGAGCTGGACACCCACCGGCATCCGTTCCACGTCGCGATCGAGAACTGGCAGCACGACCTGAACATCGGGTCGATCGTGCGCAGCGCCAACGCGTTCCTGGCCGACACCGTGCACATCGTCGGCCGCCGGCGCTGGAACCGGCGCGGCGCGATGGTCACCGACCGGTATCAGCACGTCGTCCATCACCCGGATGTGGCCTCGCTCGCCGCCTGGGCCGCCGGCGAGGGCTTGCCGATCATCGCCGTGGACAACATCGGCGGCTCGGTCGCGCTGCCGGCGGCCGAACTGCCCGAGCGGTGCGTGCTGCTGTTCGGCCAGGAGGGCCCGGGGCTGTCGCCGGAGGCGCTGGAAGCGGCCACCGGCATCGTGCAGATCAGCCAGTACGGCTCGACCCGGTCGCTGAACGCCGCCGCGGCGGCCGCCGTGATCATGTACGACTGGTGCCGGCGCTGGGCCGCGCCCGCGCGCTGACGGTCGGGTGGATGCTCGAGGTCGGGCCGGTTCGTTCGGTCGTCGCATATGCAGGGTTGGCGGGCCCGCAGGTAGGCATTTGCGCCGACTGAAGGATTGGCGCTCTCGTTCGGTCGTCGCATATGCAGGGTTGGCGGGCCCTCAGGTAAGCATTTGCGCCGACTGAAAGCGGGGCGGATGCTGCAACCTGACGCGCTCGCGCGGCCGCGCGCTCAGGCCGGCTGGGTCATCCAGACCGGGCGGCGCAGTCGCCAGCCGAGCCCGACCAGCCGCGCGAGCATGTACACGCCGAAGAAGGCGACGGCCAGCCAGGCCAGGCCTCCGGCTCCGCCCGGATGCCACAGCCACAGCGCGAGCAGCGTCGGCAGGTACACCACCAGATTCAGACCGCCCACGATCGCCAGATAGCGGGCGTCGTTCGCGCCGATCAGCACACCGTCCAGCACGAACACGACTCCGCACACCGGCTGGGCCACCGCCAGCACGATCAGCGCCGGCTGCACGAGTGCCGCGAGTGCGGCATCCCCCGTGAACAGCAGGCCGATCACGCTCGACAGCGCCCCGACCAGGCCGCCCGTGATCACGCCGAACCAGGCGCCCCACGCCAGCGTCCGGCGCAGCACGCGGCGCACCTCGGCCGTGGAACCGGCGCCGAGCTGCTTGCCGATCAGCGCCTGCGCGGCGATGGCGAGGGCATCCAGCGCGAACGCCGCGGTCGAGAACATCGTGAACGCCACCTGCCAGCCGGCCAGCTCGTGTGTGCCGAACCCGGTCGCCACCGCGACGGTCAGCAGCAGCGCCAGGCGCAGCGACACGGTGCGCAGGAACATCCACCCGCCCGAGCGGGCCGACCCGCGCACGCCCTCGCGGCGCGGGCGCAGCGGCGCCTGGTGGCGGCGTGCGAGCCGGCCGATCACGGCGACGTAGGCGGCCACCATGCCCCACTGCGCGACCACGGTGCCGACCGCCGAGCCCGAGATGCCCCAGCCCAGCCCGTAGATGAACGCGAAGTTCAGCAGCGCGTTGGCGCCGAAGCCGCAGCCGGCGATCCACAGCGGCGTGACGGTGTCCTGCATGCCGCGCAGCAGACCGGTCGCGGCGAACACGATCAGCATCGCCGGCAGCCCCCACATCGAGATGCCCAGGTAGGCACGGGCGTCGGCGGCGACCTCGGGCGAGGCGCCAAACGCCCCGATCAGCGCCGGCGTCGACAGGTAGCCGACCAAGGCCAGGATCGCGCCCAGGCCGAGGGCGAGCCACAGGCCGTCGATGCCGACCGACACGGCGCTCGCGGGCCGGCCCGCGCCGAACCGACGCGCCACGGCCGGGGTGGTCGAATAGGCCAGGAACACCATCAGGCCGACGATCGTCTGCAGCACCGCTGCGGCGATGCCCAGCGCCGCCAGCGGCACCAGGCCGAGATGGCCGACCATGGCCGAGTCGAGGATGAGGAACAGCGGCTCGGCGATCAGCGCGCCCAGCGCGGGCACGGCGAGCCGCAGGATGTCGCGGTTCAGCGTCGTCGGCGTGTGCACGCTCTGAGCCTATGGGCACCGTCGGCGTCGCCCGGTGCCCGAGCCACGGATGTCGCCTTCGCGGCATATCCTGGAGGGCATGACCGAATCCCCCCGTTCGGGCCTGGAGCTCGACGCGTTCCGCGCCCAGATCCGCCCGCAGGACGACCTGTTCCGCCACGTCAACGGCGCCTGGATCGAGGCGACCGAGATCCCCGAGGACAAGGCCCGCTGGGGCTCATTCCACTTCCTGGCCGAGCAGGCCGAGAAGGACGTCCGCGCCATCATCGAAGAGGCACCGGATGCCGCCCGGGGCACCGAGGACCGCAAGATCGGCGACCTGTACGCCAGCTTCATGAACACCGAGCGCATTCAGCAGTCCGGTGCCGCGCCGATCGTCGACCAGCTCGCGGCGGTCGACGCCATCGAGTCGATCCCCGAGCTGCTGGCCACCGTCGGGCGGCTCGAGCGCGACGGCGTCGGCGGCATCATCGACGTGTACGTCGAACCGGACCCGGGCGACCCGGAGCGGTACGTGCCGTTCGTCGTGCAGAGCGGCATCACGCTGCCCGACGAGAGCTACTTCCGGCTCGACAACTTCGCCGAGGTGCGCGAGACCTACCGCGCGCACATCGCGCGCATGCTCGCGCTCGCCGAGATCCCGGATGCCACCGGCGACGCCGATCGCGTCTTCGCGCTCGAGACCGAGATCGCCGGGCAGCACTGGGACAATGTGCGCAGCAGAGACGCCATCGAGACCTACAACCTGAAGACCTGGGCCGAGGTGCAGGCGCTGGCCGGCGTCGACCTGCAGCCGTGGCGGACCGCTGTCTCCGGCGCACACGACGCCGCGTTCGACGAGCTCGTCGTCTATCAGCCGAGCTTCATCGAGGGGCTCGGTGCACTGCTGGTCGATGAGCGCCTGCAGGACTGGAAGGCATGGCTGCGGTTCAAGATCGTCCACGGTGCCGCCGCGTTCCTGTCCGACCCGTTCGTCGAGGAGAACTTCGCCTTCTACGGCACCGCGCTGACCGGCGTGCCGGTCAACCGCGAGCGCTGGAAGCGCGGCGTCGGCATCGTCGAGGCGGCGATGGGCGAGGCGGTCGGCCGCGTCTACGTGCAGCGGCACTTCCCGCCGGCGGCCAAGGCGGCGATGGACCAGCTGGTCGCCCACCTCATCGCGGCCTACCGGCAGAGCATCACCGCGCTCGACTGGATGAGCCCCGAGACCCGCGGGCGCGCCCTGGCCAAGCTCGACACCTTCACGCCGAAGATCGGCTACCCGGTGAAGTGGCGCGACTACTCCGGCCTGCAGATCGATGCCGACGACCTGGTCGGCAACGTCCGCGCCGCGCACGTGCTCGAGCACGACCGCCAACTGGCGAAGGTGGGCCAGCCGATCGATCGCGACGAGTGGTTCATGACGCCGCAGACCGTGAACGCCTATTACAACCCTCTGATGAACGAGATCGTCTTCCCGGCGGCGATCCTGCAGTACCCGTTCTTCGAGTCGGATCGGGATGCCGCGGCCAACTACGGCGGCATCGGCGCCGTGATCGGCCACGAGATCGGCCACGGCTTCGACGACCAGGGCAGCCGCTACGACGGCACCGGCAAGCTGGCGGACTGGTGGACCGACGCCGACCGCGCCGCGTTCGAGGAGCGCACCAAGAGTCTGATCGCGCAATACGACGCGCTGGTGCCGCTGGGGCTGGACGGCGAGCACCACGTCAACGGGGCCCTGACCATCGGCGAGAACATCGGCGATCTGGGGGGCCTGGGCATTGCGATCCGCGCCTACGAGCTGTCGCTGGGCGACGAGCCGGCGCCCGAGATCGATGGGCTCACCGGCATCCAGCGTCTGCTGCTGAGCTGGGGTCAGGTGTGGCGGCAGAAGGGCCGGGATGCCGAGACCATCCGACTGCTGACGATCGACCCGCACTCGCCCAACGAATTCCGGTGCAATCAGATCGTGCGCAACGTCGATGCGTTCTATGATGCGTTCGAGGTCACCGAATCCGACGCGCTGTGGCTGCCCGAGCAACAGCGCGTCACCATCTGGTGACCGCTGCGGCGGCATCCTCCGCAGACGACTGAACACCGTCGCGCGCGCCGCGCGCACGAGCCCCTCAGCTCAGGAAGGAATCCAGTGGGCACGCCCCCAGAGCCCCAACGGGACACTGCATCGCTACGGGGGTCGCGACGCAGCAGCAGGGCCAGACCATTGCCGAGGAGGGCGGCAGTGGGCCGGCGGACGTTCACGTCGACGCTCAAGTCGCTCGACGAGCTCGCATCGCTCGGCGCGAAGGTGTCGGTGCGCGTGAACGACCTCGATCGCGGTGGCACCGTGCTCAGCGGCGACGACTTCGTCACGCTGCCGGTCGGCGGGCTGGGCATCGTCCCGCTGCTGATCGAAGTGGCCGCCCAGATCGAGGCGGGCACGCTCGACCCGCTGGAGATCATCGACCGGTCCACGCTCGAACGCGTCGAGGTCGCCGGTGTGTGGCAGCACCTGAAGGCGCCCGCGCTGCCGGTGGTCGACCTCGCGGTGCTGGCGGCGGCGTCGGGCGACGCGATCGCCGCGAACGCGCTGATCGACAAGGTCACGCTGCCGGCGGTGCGCGCGCGGATCGAGCAGCTCGGGCTGGCCCGGTCGGCGCTGCTGGACCGGTTCCGCGACCAGCGCGGGCCGGATGACGCACCCGAGGTGGCGCTCGCGTCCACGCGCGAGCTCGCGCAGATGTTCGCGGCGCTCGTGAACTCCGAGGCGGTCACCGCCGGGGTCAGCGCGCAGGTGGCCGAATGGCTGAGCCTGAACCAGGACCTGTCGCTGGTGGCGTCGGCGACCGGGCTCGACCCGTTCGCGCACTTCAACGACCAGCACGGACTGCTGTTCATCAACAAGACCGGGCGGGGTGCGGGCATCCGAGCCGAGGCCGGCGTGCTTGCCGGTCCCCGTGCCGGGGTGGCGTATGCGCTGATCGTGTGCTTCGACGACCTGTCGATCACGCATCGGCTGCGCGCACACGAGGCGTTCCGCACCCTCGGCGTCGACCTGATGGAGTACGTGTTCTGATCCCGTCCGCTTTACTGCTCGCGCGGTCGTCTGAGTGGTTCGCGACGGCGTGCGGTCGGGCGCTGGCGCGGCTCGCGCTATTGTTTCCGACATCCGCGCTTGTTTCTTTCATGCGCGGATGCCGGAAACGGCCGCGGGTCAGGCCTTCCAGACGGTCTTCAGGTTGCAGAACTCGCGGATGCCGGCGGCGGCGAGCTCGCGCCCCAGGCCCGAGTCCTTCACGCCGCCGAACGGCAGCTCGGGGTGCGAGGCGGTCATCCCGTTGACGAAGACGGCTCCGGCGTCGAGGTGATCGACGAACCAGTCCTCCTCATCCGCGTCGTTCGTCCAGACCGACGAGCTCAGCCCGAAGGTGGTGCCGTTGGCTAGCCGCAGCGCGTCCTCGCGTGATGCGGCCTTGTAGACGGATGCCACCGGCCCGAACGCCTCTTCGGCGAACAGGCGCATCTCGGGGGTGATGTCGGCGACGACGGTGGGCTGGTAATACCACCCGGCACGCTGCGGCACCTGGCCGCCCGTGACGACGGTCGCCCCGTGCCGCACGGCGTCATCGACCTGACCGGCGAGCTCGTCGCGCCCCGACTTCGTGGCCAGCGGCCCGATGTCGGTCGACTCGTCCAGCGGGTCGCCGACGGTCAACGCGGCGACCTTGGCGGCGAACGATGAGAGGAACGCGTCGTAGACGTCCTGGTGCACGATGAAGCGCTTGGCGGCGATGCACGACTGCCCGTTGTTCTGATTGCGCGCTGTCACGGCCACGGTCGCGGCCCGCTCGAGGTCGGCGCTGGGCATCACGACGAAGGGATCGGACCCGCCCAGCTCGAGCACGACGTGCTTGACCTCGGAGCCGGCGATCGCGGCCAGCGACCGGCCGGCCGGCTCCGAGCCGGTGAGCGTCGTCGCCTTGACCCGGTCGTCGCGCAGCACGCGCTCGACGCCGGATGCCGGGATCAGCAGCGTGCGGAACGAGCCCTCGGGAAACCCGGCGTGCTCGAAGAGCGCGTCGAGGTACAGCGCCGACCCCGGGACGTTGGAGGCGTGCTTGAGCAGGCCCGCATTGCCGGCCATCAGAGCCGGGGCCGCGAAGCGCAGCACCTGCCAGAGCGGGTAGTTCCACGGCATGACGGCCAGCACGATGCCGATCGGCGCATAGCGGGTGCCCGCCGCCGAGGCACCCACGGTGCTCGGATCGCCGAGCGTCGTGGGGGCGAGGAAATCCTCGGCGTTGTCCGCGTAGAAGCGGCATCCGCGCGCGGATTTGAGCACCTCGGCGCGTGCCTGCACGATCGGCCGGCCCATCTCGATCGTGATCATGCGGGCCAGCTGGTCCACGTCGGATTCGAGGATGTCGGCGGCCTGGTGCATCCACGCGGCGCGCTGCGCGAACGTCGTGCCGGCCAGAGCCTCGTAGGCCGACTGCGCCTGCGCGATGCGGCGGTCGACCTCGTCGTCGCTGTGCGGCTTGAAGGTCTCGACGACCTCTCCGGTGGTCGGGTTGGTGATGGCGATGGCCATGGGTCCTCCTGGATGCCGCGGGGTGTGTGCCCCGATCAACGATGACACGTCTGCGCGCTCGACGCTACGCTGCGACCGGCTCTCAGGGGACGTCGTCGGCGCGATGCCTGTCATCGGCGCCGGCGAACCGATGGCGTGAACCACCGCGCGGCGATGATGCCAGGAATCGCCGGTTCGGGCAGAACCCGGCGTCGCCGGTTCGGGCAGAAAGGGGAGCGCGCCTGAGCGCGCGCGAGAATCGAGGGGTGACCCAGGCTCCAGTCGTGCGTGAGCCGAAGCAGCAGCGCACCCGCGAGGCGTGGAACCGTGTGCTCGATGTCGGACTGGCCTTGTTCATCGAGGGCGGGCTGGATGGGCTCACGATCAGTGAGGTGTGCCGACGGGCAGAGATTTCGGCGCCCTCGCTGTATGCGCGCGTCGACGGGCTGGCGGGCCTGGTCGCCGCCGTCTACGAGCATGCCATGGTCGATCTCCGGCGCTCCGACAGCGCAGCGTTTGCGGGGGTCCGGGGGTCCGACGCCCGCTGGCCGAGCGCATCGCGGCCGTCGTTGAGGCTCTCGCCGACCATTTCGCACGCAACGCGGATCTGCTGCGGCCCATCATCGCGGCTTCCCTTCGCGATGATTGGGTGCACGACCGTGGCGTCGAAGAGGCGCAACGCGTGATCCGGCTCGCCGCCGACACCCTTGCGCTCGGAGGCGAAGCCGGTCTCGACATCGCGACGATGCTTTTCGCCGAGCTCGTGATCGCCACGATGTACGGTGTGGACTTCGCCTCGCCGGTCGCCTCGATCAGCGAGGTCAGCCGTGCGCCGAACTCCTGCGCACTCTCCAGCGCGAATCGGCGCAGGTCGGCCTGCGCCGCCGCGTCCGGATCGCAGGCCTGCAGCACCCACCACTGGTCTCCGTCTCGACCCTGGCTGCGGATGGCCGTGTACGAACCCTGCACCGTGCGGGAGTGCGCGATGATCGCTTCGCCCTCCTCGACGCCGGGCACGTGATCGAACGTGTACCCGCCGATGATGTGCAGCCGGTGTTCTCGCTTGGGGGACGCACCCCACAGATGCGCGCGCACTGCCGAGTCGATGCCGTCGGCGCCCACCAGCAGCGGTGTCTGAAGGACGGCGCCGTCCTTCAGCTGCAGTTCCACGTGATCGCCGCGGTCGTCGATGCGGACGACTTCCTGGCTCGTGTGCAGCATTCCGTCCGGCAGAGCGGTGAGCATGCGCTGGTACAGGTCGGGGCGCAGCATCCCGGTGAATCCCCCGCCGTATTCGGCGACGACATCGGCCGGAATGTCGATGTCCGCGCGGATCTCGCCTCGTACGCTGCGGAATGTGGAGTGGCAGGGGGCGCCGAGGTCATCCGTGTCCACACCCATCAGCCCTAGCGCCTTGATCGGCGGCGGCCACAGGTTGAGGATGTTGCCGGCTGGCCGCGCTTCGCGATAACGCTCAAGGATCATGACGTGGTGGCCGGCGGTATGCAGCGCGAGCGCTGGCCATGCCGGCGGGACCGCCGCCGAGCACGACGATCGGGTTGTCAGCGGAATGGGGCATCGGGACTCCTCCGGCCACCCCGACGAGTACGGGTCACTCGGCGTCCTCGCCGAACTCGACGAGTTCGGCGGCGCGGCGCAGCTGCTGCACGAGCCACTGCAGTGCCGGGTCGTCGGACTTGGACGGATGCCAGTAGGCGGCCTCGATGAGCACGCTCGGCGCGATCGGTGTGTCGGCGATCACCAGGCCGAGCGAGGCGGCATAGCGGTTCGCGGTGCGCTCGGGCACCCAGCCCACCCACGGTGTGCCGGCCAGCACGAACGGCACCGTCATGAAGCCCTGCACGGTCAGGGCGACCCGGGGTGAGATCTCGGCGGCGCTGAGCATGTCATCGATGTGGGTGGACACGTGCGGGCCGAACACCGAGCGCACGTGCCGCAGCCGCGCCAGCGACTGCAGCGACAGTGCGCCGTCCTGCAGCGCCGGGTTGGCGGCATCCACGACGCACACGAATCGGTCCGAGAACAGCGACGCCCGCTTGCCGGGAACGCCGCGCCCGGTGCCGGCGATCGTGATGTCGCGGCGCAGCAGATCGATGGGCGAGACCATCTCTGCGACGGGGAGCCCGTCGAACTCGACGCTGGTGTGCGGAGCATCCCGTCCGAGCACCGTCAGCAGCGGGCTCGTGATCTCGGCGAGGACGTAATCGGATGCCGACACCAGGAACGTGCGGGTGCTGGTGGCCGGCTCGAAGGTCGGCAGCGCCTGGAAGGTGTGCTGCACAGCCGCCATGCACTCGGCGACGCTGGGGATGAGCGATTCGGCGCGCGGGGTGAGCACGAAGCCGCGGCCGGCGCGCTCGAGCAGCGGATCATCGAACAGCTCGCGCAGGCGCCCGAGGGCGGCGCTGACGGCCGGTTGCGCCATGCCGACCAGTTCGCCGGCCCGGGTGAGATTGCGTTCGGCGAGCAGAGCGTCGAGCACGACCACGAGGTTGAGGTCGAGCTTGCGGACATCGGTCACGCGCCCATCCTACGGGCGGCGCCCGGCTCACCCCTGCCGCTTGACCCGACCCAGGTACGTCGACAGCGCGACGGCCGCCAGCAGCGCAGCGCCGTTGAACACGTTGGACGCCCAGCCGCTGGCGCCGGACAGGGCGAGCCCGCTGACCGACACCGACACGAACACCGCGCCGATGATCGTGCCCCACACGTTGAAGAAGCCCGGCCGGATCGCGGTGGCGCCCAGGAACACGGCCGCAAGGGCGGGGAACAGCAGGCTGCCGCCGTCCGATGCGGCGGCGCTGCCCACCCGCGACAGCTGCAGCACGCCTGCGAATCCGGCGATGAATCCGGCCACGATGAAGCTCCACCACACGTTCCGGGTCACCGGCAGGCCGACGAGCCGTGCCGCGGTCGCGTTCGAGCCGATGGCATACAGCGAGCGGCCGAACGGCGTGTGCGAGAAGAAGTACCAGGCGACCAGCCCCACCAGCAGGGTGATCAGGAACACGAGCGGGATGCCGAGGAATCGCGTCGACCCGAACGTGATCAGCGCCGGGTCGATGCCGCTGACCAGCGTCCGGCCGCCGGTGAACCACGACATCAGACCTGCCAGGAGCATCGACATGCCCAGGGTGGTGACGAACGGGTTCATCCGCAGCTTGGTGACGAAGTAGCCGTTCACAACGCCCACCAGGGTTCCGAGGCACAGCGAGATGACGATCGACAGCCACAGCGGCATCCCGAACACCGACATCATGCCCGCCGTCATCACCTGCGTCATGACGGCGTTCGCGCCGAGCGAGAAGTCGAAGTAATTGCACACCAGTGGGAAGATCGCCGCGATCGCGATGAGCGCGATGAGCGCGTTGCTGCCGAGGATGACGTTGAGGTTGTTCACCGTCGGGAAGGCCCGCGCCGAGAGCGGGAAGAGGCAGAAGAACGCGTACACGATGACCGTCAGCAGCGGCAGCGCGTAATTCTCCAGCAGCTGCATGGCTTTGGGTCTGCGCCTTGCTGGGATGGAGACGGTCGCCGTCGTCGGCGGACTCTGGGTATCGGTCATGGGGTTGCCTCCGTGGCGGCATCGGGAATGGTCTTCTCACGCAGCACCAGGCTGGTGAGGGCGTCGACGTCGAGGGTGCCGGCGGCGACCTCGTCAGAGATCTTGCCGCGGCTGAGTACCAGCGTCCGGTCGCAGAGCGCGTGGATCTCGGCCAGGTCGCTGGAGGCGACGATGACTGCACAGCCGGCGGCGGCGGCGCGGCGGATGCTGTCGTAGATGTCGGCGCGGCTCATCACGTCGACCCCCTGGGTCGGTTCGTCCAGTAGCAGCAGGCGCGGGCGGCGCTGCATCCAGCGCGCGAGCACCACCTTCTGCTGGTTGCCGCCGGACATCGACGAATAGGGGGCCTCGGGCCCGGCGACCTTGACGCCGAACTCGGCGATGAGCTCTCGGGCTGCGTCGCGCTCCCGTCCGCGCGGCATGAATCCGCCGGTCCAGTTCTCCGAGAGGCGAGCGACCGCGAGATTCTCGGTGACGGTCTGGTCCATGAAGGATGCCTCGTGCGCGCGGTCCTCGGGGACCATCGCCACACCGGCCGCCATCGCCTCGCCCACGTTGTGCGGCGCGTAGCGCTTGCCGTCGAGGGTCATGGTGCCGCCGGCCGGGGTGTGCTCGCCGAAGAGCATCTTGAGCACGCTGGAGCGGCCGGCGCCGACCAGACCGGTCAGCCCCAGGATCTCGCCGCGGTGCACGGTCAGGTCGATGCCGCGCACCGGTCCACCGCGCAGGCCCCTCGCGGTGAAGACCGGAGTGCCGTCGGCGTGGGCGCGATCGCCGGTGGGGTGCAGGGCCCGCACGGCCTTGCCCGCCATGATCTCGACGAGCTCTTCCTCGGTCGGCGAGGCGTCGACGAGCGCGCCCGCCAGGCGGCCGTCGCGGTAGATCGTGAAGTCGTCCGAGACGCCGAGCACCTCGCGCAGCCGGTGGCTGACGATGAGCACTGTCTGGCCGGCGTCGGCGCGACGGCGCACGCGCTGCAGCAGCAGCTCGGATTCGTGCGCGGCCAGGCGCGCGGTCGGCTCGTCGAGCACGAGGATCAGCTGCTGTTCGGAATCCTGATCCTGCAGGGCACGCGCGATCGCGACCATGGTCTGGTCGGACGGGCGCAGCGTGCGTATGGCGGCGCGGGGATCGACGTCGAGTTCGTATTCGGCGAGCAGCCGTGTGACCTTCCGGCGCAGCGCGCGCCAGTCGATGCCGCCGCGGCGCGTCGGGTAGCCCGAGTCGAGGGCGAAGTTCTCCTCGACCGACAGGTCGAGAAACAGCCCGAGGTCCTGGTGCACGAACCGCAGCCCCGCCTGCTGGGCGGTGGCGGGTGTGTACTCGCCCAGGTCATGCGTCTGACCGAAGATCGTCAGGTCGCCGGCATCCGCCCGATAGACGCCCGCGAGGATCTTGATCGTCGTCGACTTGCCCGAGCCGTTGCCGCCGAGCAGGGCGTGCACCGTGCCGCCGCGCACCAGTAGCGAGGCATCGTTCAGTGCCCTGGTGCCGGCGAAGTCCTTGTCGAGGTGCCGGACCTCCACGGCGAGATCGGAGGTCGACGTGCCGGGAGCGGCAGGGATGGACCCTGCCGCTCCCGGGTTCGTCGTGGCGTCGGTCACTTGCCCCACGCCGTGAGGAACTTCGACTTCCAGTCGATACTGCCGTCATACGGACCGGACTTCGGCATGTTGTGATCCTTGTCGACCGCCTGCACCGACTCCCCGATGTAGGCCGGATTCTGGCTGTCGAGCACTCGGATGGCCGTGTCGATGGAACCCCAGGCCTGCCAGTTCTGCGCCTGGCCGATGGTGGCGGTGATGCCCGGCTGGCCGCTGCGGATCATGTCGAGGGCCGCTGCGGAGCCGAAGCCGCCCACCGACACGATCTTGTCGGCGAGGCCCGCCTGGGCGATGGCCGCGGCGAGGCCGTTCACGAGGAATCCGTCGGTCGGCATCACCAGCGTGTTCACGTCGGGGTTGGCCAGCAGTGCGCTGACGACCTTCTGCACGAACGAGCCGTCCGCCTGCTCGGGGTCCGAGATGTCGACGGTCTCGACGACCTCGCCGCTGCCCAGAGCCTTCAGCTCGTCCTTGTACGCCTGGGTGACCAGGCCGCCCCAGGGGTTGCTGGTCATGTTGAGCACGACGGCCTTGACGTCGCCGTTGTTCTTGCCGAACGTGTAGTCGGCCTGCAGCTTGCCGATCGCCTGGAAGGGGGTGGGCACGGGCGAGTCCTTCAGCCACAGGCGCTCAGAGGCCCATTCCTTCGGGCTGCAGTCGTCCACGCCGCCGCCACCGATGATCGTGACGCCGGCGGCTTTGGCTTCGGCGAACGCGGCTGCCGCCGCCGAGCAGCTGATGCCGACCGGCACGAGCACGTTGGCGCCGCCGGCGACCGCCTGGCGGATCGCGGTCGCGAAGCCCTCGGGGCTGAGCTTGCCGTCCACGACGGTGCCGGACCAGCCGGCGGCCTTCGCGGCGTCGACCATCGCGGCGGCCGGCGCAGAGCATGTCGCGTTGGACTCGCCGCATGACATCGCGTAGAACTTGAGGCCGGCCTTGGGCTTGGCCGGGGTGAGGTCGTCGAGCGTCGAGCCGACGCCGGTGTAGGCGGTGTCGAGCGCGGTCTGGGCAGCGCTGCTGAGCGAGCTGGAACCGCTCGGGGCCGGAGCGCCGGCATCGCCGGTGGAACATGCGCTCACCGTGAGCGCGATCGCGGCGACGGCTGCGGCCATCGCGAATGTGCGTGTGATTTTCACTGACACTCCTGCTGTGTGTCGGGAGGAAGCCAGGGCGTCCTCGCCTGCGTCGGGTCTGGCTGCTTCGCCAACTCTGCCATCACACCAACGAACGAGCGGATCCGGAACGCCGCCGGGCTGATGCCACACATCGGGCATGGCGATACGCGGGCGGCATCCGGTCAGTCCGAGGCCAGCGTGCCCCCGTCGATGACGATGTTCTGTCCGCTGACGAAAGCGCCCGCCGGCGAAGCCAGCCACACGACGGTGCCGGCGACCTCGGCGGGCGTGCCGAAGCGGCCCATCGGTGTCTTGGCGAGGCGGCTGTGCGCGGCATCCGGATCGCCCGTGATGGGCGTCGCGAACTCGGTGGCGATGACGCCGGGCGACAGCGCGTTGGCGCGGATGCCGCGCGGCCCCCACTGCACGGCGATGTTCCGCGCGAGCTGGGCGTTGGCAGCCTTCGTGATGCCGTACCCGCCGATCGCCTTGTTGCCGCGCAGGCCGGACAGGCTCGACATCACGAGGAACAGCCCGCCGCCGCCGTCGGCCATGACCGGCAGCGCCGCGTCGGCCAGGCGCAGCACCGAGATCACGTGCAGGTCGAACATGGCCTGCAGCGATGCGACGTCCTCGCCGAGTGCGACGCCGGCGTTGGCGAACACGATGTCCAGGCGTCCCCAGTGCTGTTGTGCGGTGCGGACGAGGGATGCGGGCGCGCCGGGGTCGCTCAGGTCGCACGGCACCCCCACGACATCGAGGCCGCGCCCCTGCAGCGCCGCCGCCGCACCGTCGGCGTCGCCGAGCCCGGCCAGCACCACCCGTGCACCTGCGGCGGCGATCGCCTCGGCCGAGGCGAGTCCGATGCCGCTGGTCGCCCCGGTGACGATCGCCACCTGGCCGGCCAGCGAGAACAGCCCGGCGGGGGAGAGGAGCGAGTCGCTCATGCGCGCGCGAGCTCCCAGTGGTTGACGTTCACGGTCGCAGGGTCGCCGGCGAGGTACCGGTGGAAGCGGCCCTCTGGGTCGCGGGCGGCGATGATCTGCTGCAGCTTCGTCCAGTTCGCCGGCGCCATGAACGTCAGCTGCCGGTTCGTCATGTCGGAGTCGCCGAGGTACTGCCCGGCGGTGACCGGCTCGGCGTGCGCGAACACATCGTCGACCCAGGCGCGGTTGCGCGCGAACTCGGTGGGGTCCTCGTAGACCGTGTAGGCCGCGACATAGGCGTCGGTCTGCAACGAGAACGCCATGTCGGGCAGCGGTCGCCGCGGGGCATTGCTCATCCAGATCGCGAAGCCGCGCTCGGTCGGGTTCGTGGTGAACAGCGGCCGGATGCCTTCGACCATCGCGGCAATGCCCTCCGGCGTGTTCTCGCCATCGATCCAGGCGTTGTCGCAGATGTACTGCCAGTGCTCAGGATTCTGCTTGACCTGCTCTTGGCGGTGCTCGGCCATCGCCGAGGGGGCGGCATCCTTCACGAACACGGCGCGGCCGAGCACCGGTGAGGTGCGGAACTCGGCCAGTGACGCGCGCGCCTGCGCCATGTCGTCGCCGAACGCCGTGCCGGTCACCAGGAACAGCCGGCGCTCGGAGCCGTCGGGCAGCTCCACCGGGGTCGACACGCATACGATCTCGACGTTGTCGGGGATGCGGTGGTGCGTCTCGTACAGCCACGTCATCACCTCGGTGAAGTCGTCGAGCTCGTAGCCGTGCACGGTGTGCGCGAGGGCGCCGAACAGCGGCCGCGTCTGCAGGTGGAAGCGCACGACGATTCCGGGGAAGGTGGGTCCGGCGCCGCGCGCCGCCCAGTAGAGGTCGCTGTTGTGCTCCCCGTCGGCGCGGACGAGCGCGCCGTCGGCGGTGACGACGTCGAGCGCGACGATCGCCTCGGCCGCCCAGCCCCAGCCGCGCTGGTTCCAGCCCTGGCCGCCCTGCAGCAGGAACCCGCCGATGCCCACGGTCGGGCAGTGGCCGCCGCCGAAGAACCGACCGCGCTCCTCGAGATAGGGCGAGAGCACCTCGCCGCCCTTGGTCGCCGGGCCGGCGCTGACGATGTGGGTCTGCTCGTCGTAGGAGATCTCGTCGAATGCGCCCAGGTCGATGAGCAGGCCGCCGTCTCGCACACTCCACGCGGCCCACGCGTGGCCACCCGAGCGCACCGCGACCGTCCAGCCGCGCGCGGCAGCCAGGCGCACGCCGCGCTGCACGTCCGCGACGCTCGCGGCGATGAGCACGGCGTCGGGCTGCCGGTCGGGCCGGCGGCCGTTGAACACGCGGCCGACGCGCGCGTCGTCCCACTCGGGGTCGGTGGGCAGCACGAGGCGGCCGTCGAAGGCGAGCGTGTCAGGGGTCATCGTCGAACTCCTCGGTGTGTGTGGGACCTACGGTAGAGAGCAGATGCCGGAGCCTGAAGATCGCAGGCGGGATACCAGCTATCAGGCGGGGTGGTGACCGGGGACAGGCCTCGGCTCGTCGGGTCACCCGAGGGTGGAGCCGCCCCCGTCGACGACGAGATTGACGCCGGTGATCCAGGATGCCTCGTCCGACGTGAGGAACACGGCGGCGTTGACGACGTCGTCGGGCTGGCCGACACGGCGCAGGGGTATGCGCTCCCATGCGTCCCGCAACGCCGGCGGCGGGTCTTCGACGAGGAACGTGGTGGCCGGGGTCTGAATGAAGCCCGGCGAGATGCACACGGCGCGAATGCCGTGTGGGCCGCCCTCGACGGCAAGCTGCTGCGTGAGGTTGATCACGCCGGCCTTGGCGGCGCCGTGCGCGTTCTGGGGCATGAACTCGACTCCTCGGGTGCCGGCGATCGAGCCGATGTTGAGGATCACGCCGCCGCCGCGGGTCTTGAGGTGCTTCCACACGGCGCGCACCGCGTAGAAGACGATGTTCAACTCCATGTCGATCGCGAAGTCCCAGTCGGCGACGCTGATCTCGTCGATCGCCCCGAAGCGCTGGATGGAGGCGTTGTTGTAGAGGATGTCGATTCCGCCGTGGGCGGCCGCGGCATCGTCGATCCAGGCCTGCACCGCCGCCGCGTCGCCCGCATCGACCGGTGCCGAACCGCTGATCGTGCCGCCGTCGGCCCGCACCAGACGCACCGTCTCCTCCAGCGCCGCCGCGTCGATGTCGCAGCCGATGACGGCAGCGCCCTCTGCCGCGAAGCGGCGTGCCGCTTCGCGGCCCATGCCACCGCCGATACCGGTGATCAGCGCGACCTTGTCCTGCAGTCGACCCATTGCGGGCTCCTCCCTGAGGTGGGCGGCATCCGAGGCCGCCCTCATACGCTAGGGGTCGGCTGACTGTGACGGAATGCCGGTGTCGGCATAGCAGCTATCGTCCGCCGCCGGCGCGCACCATCGGGACCCGGCGCCGCACAGCCGTGCGCGATAGCATGCGGGGCATGGCCGGTGCCGAGTACGATCTGAACCTTCTCGTGCCGCTGCGCGCCCTGCTGGAAGAGGCCAACGTCACGCGTGCTGGTCAGCGGGTGCAGATGGGCCAATCATCGATGAGCACTGCGCTGGCACGCCTGCGCACGGTGTTCCACGACGAGCTGCTCGTGCGGGTGGGGCGCGAGTACGAGCTCACGCCGCTCGCCCGGCTGCTGCTGCCACAAGTGCAGCACACCCTGCCGCTGATCGAACGCGTGCTGCGTGGCGAGAAGGAGTTCGATCCGGCCACGGCCCGACGCGGTCTCACCCTGATGGCGACGGACTACGGAGCCATGCGCCTGCGCGGGCCGCTCGGTGCCGTGCTCGAGCAGGCGCCTGACATCGAGATCGACGTCGTGGCGCTGCCCGAGCATCCGATGGAGAGCGAGCGGGACCTGATCACCAACGACTTCGTGGTGACGGTTGCGGGTATCGGCATCGACGGCGAGAGCGCCGACCTGATCGTGGACGACTATGTGTGTCTCATCGATCCGGACAACCCGGCATTGGTCGACGGCGTGCTCTCGTTCGAGGCGTTCGTCGCGCTGCCGCAAGCGGTCGCTCAGTTCGGTCGTCTGCATTTCACTCCCGCCGACCGTCGGCTGCGCGAGCTCGGGGTCGACCGCAGCGAGCCACGGGTGACGGCGGGCAGCTTCCTCGCGCTGCCGTCGATCGTGGCCGACACTGACCTGGTCGCGGTGGTGCCACGAGTGCTCGCCGAACAGCTCGGACCCGTCAACGGCGTGATCGGTGTGGACGCGCCGTTCGGCCGCGTTCCGGTCGATCTCAAGCTGTGGTGGCACGCCAGCCACGACAGCGACCCCGCGCATGTGTGGTTCCGTGACCAGCTGATCGCAGCCGTGCGCGCCGAGGCACCCGCCGGCTCGTAGCCTGCAGCCGATAGCTGTCATCGACTGGATCGCGTTCCCGGCCGGCCTGCACCCGCATACGTTCGTGTGCAGCAGAAGAGGGAGTGGTGTCGATGGTGGTCTCATCCGTCCTTGTCGCAGGTGAAGGCGACAGCAGCCGCGCGGCGGCGATCGCGCTTGCCGGCCGGGGTCTGGACGTGACGCTCGTCGGGCACTCGCCGCGGTTGCAGGATGTCGCAGCCGGCATGGTGCTGCCGGTGGGAGCCGATCTCCTCGAGGCGGTCGCCCTATGGCCTGGCATCGACGCATCCGCGGGCGCCTGCGCAGCGAGGGGCCGCGGGCGCGAAGCCTCCGTGGAGGAGCGCCCGGGCACGTGGCTCGTGGGATCGATCGCCGTCGATCGCCATGTGGAGGCGGAGCTGTCCGACGGACGCATCGAGAACTACGATCTCGTCGTCCTCGCCGGTGATGGTCAGATGCGTCTGATCACCGGTGGCGACCGGGCACCCTCCGCCGGGCAGGGCGCTTCGGGCACGGGCGCACTCGGCCCGGTCCGCTGACGCACCCTGTGCCGCTGGGCCTCGGCCGGCGCTGCTCAGAGCCGGTCCGCCCCATAGGTGCGGCGTGCCGGCGGAACCGTGTGCGCCGGGCTGGTCGACTCGACGATGCGGTTGGAGACGGTGCCGAGTCCTTCGACCGTCATGGTCACGACATCTCCCACCTGCAGCGGCGCGGGCGTGAGCGAACCAGAGCGCGCCCAGCGCTCGCTCAGCGCGCCCTGCGAGGCGGTGCCGGTGGCGAGCACGTCGCCCGCGCCGACCCACGCGTCGCGCGAGGCGTGCACGAGCATCTCCTCGAACGACCACGACATGTTGCGCAGGTTGTCGGTGCCCACCACCTCGCCGTTGACCGCGACAGACATCTGCAGCGCGTAGCGGTCGCCTTCGCGGTACTGCTCGAGCGCGTCCGGGGTGGTCAGCCAGGGACCGAGCGTGTTCGCGAAGTCCTTGCCCTTGGAAGGCCCCAGCCCCACCCGCATCTCACCCGCCTGGATGTCGCGCGCGCTCCAGTCGTTGAGGATGCAGAACCCGGCGATGTGCTCGGCGGCCTCTTCGATCGGAACGTCGCGGACGGTGTCCTTGACGATCATCGCGACCTCGAGCTCGAAGTCGAGCCGCTGAGTGAACGGCGGCATCGGGATGTCGGCGCCGCTCGGCAGCACCGACCACGGGTTCATGAACAGGAATGCAGGCGCCTCGTACCACTGGGCGGGCACGGGCGTGCCGGGGCCATCGAGCTTCTTCATGCCCGCGATGTGCGCCTCGAACACCAGGAAGTCGCGCATCGCGCGCGGCTGCACCGGCACGGCGAGGGTCGCTTCTTCGAGAGGGAGTCTCTGCTGGCGGCCGGCGCGCACGTCGAGGTCGCGACGCACGCCGGCCGGCGCGTTCAGCAGATCGAGGATCTCGGGGTCGCCCGGGATGTCCTGCAGTCTGCCGTACTGGACGCGCCCGGTGTGGACCATGCCGTTCGGCCCGACGTAGCGCGCGTACTGCGTCATGTCAGAAGTCCAGCGTCTCGTAGAAGTCCTTCTGTCGGATCGCGAGTGCCGGAACCGCCTGGCCGGCCGCCCACTTCTCGAAGTGCGGGTAGGTGCCGTGGGCGGTGAACGCCGCCTCGTCGGTGTAGACCTCGAAGATGCGGAATACGCTCGGCTCGGCGGGGTCCTGATACGCCTGGTAGTACAGGTTGCCGGGCTCTTCGCGCGAGGCGGGCGAGAGCTTCTCGAGCGCGTCGCGGACGGTCTGCTCTTCACCGGGCTTGGCGGTCCAGGTGGCACTGCATATGAAGGCCATGGGGTTTTCCTCTCTCAACATCGTCGTCGGGGCACGAGCCCCATGCTTCACGCTAGGGGTGCGGGATACCGCGGACCACCGTGGCGGGGCGATGCCAGGCATCGGTGCGGCGGGGTCAGTGGCGCACGGAGGTCGATGCCGAAGTCGCGCAGCGCACACACGCGGCTCGTGCATGGACGGCCGACCTGTTCCGCGTCGTGGCACTCAGGCATTTCACCGCCCTGCTGCAGGAGATGGCCGTGCGGTTCCTGTTCCCCAGTGGCTACCGGTCGGCAGCTCGGGCGAGCCAGCAGCACCGGCGAACTGACGCACGATCGGGTCCGGGAGCTGATGCGAGCCTTCGGATCGCTCGAGCTCGAGCTGGCTCAGCCGTCTTCGACCTCGACGATCGAATGGGCCGCCGAGAAGAGGCTGACTGCGTACGATGCGGCGTATCTCGAGATCGCGGCTGCCCGCGCCGGAGCAGTGATCACATGGGGTTGCGGCCGACGAAGAACTCGCTGAACGGGTCCATGCTCGGCTCGAAACCGGCATCCAGCAGCCCCTTGCGCAGGATGTTCATCTGCGGGTCGTGGATGCGCTGGGTCGGCAGCCGCAGCGGGCCGCCGTTGTAGCCGCGCAGCCATCCCTGGAACTTCCACAGCTCCCGGTCGATGAAGTGGCCGCCGTTGAGCTGCTGTGCCATCGCGCCCTTGGCCCTTCGAGCTGGATGCATCTGCCAGTACAGCTCGGTGACCTCGTCGAACCGGCCGTCGCGCAGCAGGTTCATCGCATGTGGGATCGTCGGGCCCCAGAACTCGTGGTCACTCGTGGCCGACAGCTGGAGCGGGATGAGCTGGCCCAGGGGCAGCAGTTCGCCCTCGATCGGGCACGAGATGACGACCTCGTCACCGAACAGGCGGTGCGCCTCGACGATTCCCATGATGGACGGGAACCCGCCCTCGGCCTTGATCACGGCGATGTTCGGGATGTCATCGAGCATCCGCCGGATGAGTCGGGCCGGGATGTCGGAGGGGTGGATGCGGCTGGAGAAGCCCCACAGGAACATCGGGAACACGATCACAGCGAGGTTCGTCGCATCGCACACGGCCTTCGTGTAGTCGTAGATGTCCTGCTCGGACTGCGGGTAGAAGTTCGGCGGGTAGCTCAGCAGCACCAGCTCGGCACCAGCGGCCTCGGCGCCCTTGACCGCCTGGATGTTCTGCTCGAGGGTCGACCAGCTGCCGTGGTGCACGATGACCAGGTCGTCGCCGGCCTCGTCCTTCATGATCTGGATGAACTCGAGATATTCCGGAAGCGTGATATTCACTTCCGAGACGGCGAGCGAGCCGAGGAATCCATGCTCCGTGGCGAGTCGGACGTCGTGCCGGATGCCGCGCTCGTTGATCGCGGTGAGGTCGGTCGTGAACGAGGGGATCGTGCAGTTCACTGCCCCGACGAGGCGCTCGCGCGCCCAGTCGCGGGCCTCGGACTTCGTATAGTTCGCCATGCTCTTCCTTACTTGCGGATGGTCAGGATGCCGACCGGCAGGGGCGTTCCCGCGCCCTGCGCGACGGCGCGGTCGTACAGCAGCTCGGCCAGCACGATGTCCTGGAAGCCGCTGCCGGTGGACTTGTAGATCGCGATGCCCTGCTCCGGCCTTCTCGCGGCGCCGCCGAGCAGATCGTGCAGCGAGACCGTCACAGCATCCGGATCGAATCCCGCCTCACGTGCCGCGATCATGTCGCCGCTGTCGTGCAGCACCTCGGCGAGGGCGTCGGCCACGATGAATCCGGCGCGGTCGATCAGTGCCGGGTCGAGCTCTCGCTGCGACGGCGTGGTCGAGCCCACCGAGACGATGGTCGCATCGCGAGTCACCCAGTCGGCCAGTACCGTAGGCGTCTCGTCGTGCGAGCGCGCCGCGCAGAGCACGAGGTCGGCTCCGTCGACGGCGGTGCGCGCGTCGGTGACGGCCGTGATCGGGATGCCGAGCTCAGTGCCGAGCTCGCGGGCGAACCGTGCACGGTGGGCCGCTGTCGGACTCGACACGCGGACGCCCTCGATGCGGGCGATGCGAGATGCCGCGCGCAGCTGCGCGCGCGCCTCGAATCCGCTGCCGACGACGGCCGCCGTCAGCGGGCGGTCGGGGAGCAGCGCCGTGAGTGCGGCGGCCGCGGTCGCCGCGGTGCGGATGCCGGTGATCCGATTGCCGTCGATGAGTGCGGCCAGCCGCGAATCGTGCTGGTCGAAGAGCGTGACGAGATAGCTCGCGACGCCGTCGGTCATCGACGCGGCGATCGTCTTCGACCCGGCGAAGCGTGCGCCGGGGGGAGCAGACGGCATGACCCGCTGCCAGCCGGTCGCCGTCACTGCGACGGCACGCTCCGGCGTCGCCTTCGGGTCTTCAGGGCGTGCGTACGCGTCACGCAGCGCGGCGATCGCCGCGTCCCAGTCGGCGAGGGCGGCGACATCCGCGTCGGTGAGAAAAAGCGTCGCGGCCTCGGCCGCGACGCCGCTGTCGGTCATCGGGTCACCTCCATCCCCTGCTCGCGCAGCACGTCGGCGAGGATGCCGTCGTGCACGGCGCGGTCGCCGCCGCGCATGCCGAGACACGACTCGAGAAGGTGCAGGCGCGTCGAGTGGGCCGCCGCGTCGGCATCACGCCGCCGGCAGGCGTCGAGGATGGCGCGGTGATATGCGTCCGCGAGCGGCGCCCGCAGATCGAAGTGGAGCCGGATGCGGTCGGCCTCTGCGCCGAGCAGGTCGATGAGTCGCAGCAGTGTCGGGCTGTCGGCGGCACCGTACAAGGTGCCGTGGAACGCGTGGTTGAGCTCGTTGAACCCGCCCATCGAGAAGTCGTCGTCGGTGCGGCGCTGTTCGAGCTCGTCGAGGATCCGCGCCATCCGCGCGACGCCGGCATCGGAGATTCGGGGGACGCCGAGGAGGGTCGCCCGGCCCTCGAGGTCGATGCGCAGGGCGGTCACTTCTTCGAGCCGGTTCGGGTCGATGCCGCTCACCACCGTGCCACGGTAGGGCTGGCGCACGACGAGCCCTGCCGCCTCGAGCTGCAGCATCGCCTCGCGCACCGGCGTACGGCTGATGCCGAGCTCGGCGGCGAACGTCGCCGAGTCGATGCGGCTGCCGGGCGGCAGCTCGCCGGCGATGATCCGATCACGCAGGATCCGGATGACTTCGTCCGTCATGCGACGGGGTGACAGGGTGGCCATACCCAAGGAATATCCAATATCCACTCCATGCGGAACGCGTGCCCGGGCATGCCAGCCATCGGCGAAGACGATGGATGCGGGCACCGGCCGCTCCCGGAGGCGGCGGCGGGGGCGGAGGTGTAGGCCGGTGCCGATCGGCGCGCTCAGTGCCGCGGCGAGCCGGTCTCAGAACGTGCGGCGTTCCCGCCCTGGAGTGACATCGTGTGGGACCGGCGCGGGGATCCGGTCTCAGAACGTGCGGCGTTCCCGCCCTGGGGGTGATGCGTTGTAAGAGGCGCCCGCGATGCGACAGCGCGCGGCCGCCGCCGCGCGTCAGGGGGTGACGATGACCTTGCCTGGGGCGTGCGCAGACTCGAGCGCGGTGAACGCGGCGGCCACGTCGTCGAGCGCGAACGCACCCGCGACCGGCAGCACCAGGATGCCGGCGGCGATCCGGCCGGCCAGCCCGGCGAGGTTCTGCGCCGTCCGCGCTGCGCGCTCGGCGTTGTGCACGCCCAGTTCGTCGAGCGCCGCGTAGGCGGCGATGGCCACCATCCGCTCGACCGGGACACCGAGCGCCACGCCGGCGTCGAGCGCCTCGCGGCCGTGGCAGTCCATCACGACGGTGATCTCGCCGAGCGCGGCGACCCGCGTCACGAGCCCTGCACCGTACGTCACCGGCTCGGCGCCGATCGAGCGCAGGAACGCATGGTTGCGCTCGCCTGCGGTGCCGATGACGCGTGCGCCCGCGGCGATCGCCAGCTGCGTGGTCACCAGACCCACGGCGCCCGATGCGCCGCCGACGAGCACGACGTCCCCGGCGCCGACCGGTACGGTCGCCAGGCATGAGACGGCGGTGAGTCCGGCCACCCAGAGGCCTCCGGCCACCTCGACGGGCACGGCGTCCGGCCGCCTGGTGAGTGCGTCCGCCGGTGCGATCGCGCGTTCGGCGACCGCCCCCTCGCCGCGGCCGAGGACCTCGTCGCCCACCGCGATCGCCGTGCCGTCCCAGTAGACGGCGTCCGCGCCGACGGCCTCGACGGTGCCGGCGAGGTCCGAGCCCAGGCGGCGCGGGAACGCCGCATAGGACGGGATGAACCCCGACCGCAGCTTGCCGTCGAACGGATTCAGCCCGGCCGCGTGGACGCGCACGGCCACCTCGCCCGGGCCGGGCTCGGCGTCCGCGACCGCACCGACGTACAGGGCGTCCGGTCCGCCGGTGCGGTCGTACAGGGCGGCGCGGGTCATCGAGTCTCCTTCACGAGCAGGTCACGCGTGCGGGCACAGGTGGGGTCACTCGTACGAGCGGTGGATCTGGTCGGGCTCGAGCTGCACGGCCCATCCCTCGATCGTGCCCGCGTTCTCGTACTCCTCGATCTGCAGGATCTGGCGGCCGCGCTCGACGGTCTGCTCCATCGGCGAGGTGACGAACGCGTGGACGCTCAGCCACGCCGACTCCTCGAAGGCGATGCCCTCGACCACGAGCACGTTGGCGTCGACCACGGCGCGGGCGCTCATCGCCGCGCGCGGCGACGTGGTCGTCACGGCGCGGGCGCCGTTGACCTTGTTGGCGGCGACGACGCCGGCGACCGCTTCGTCGACGACGAGCACCCCGAACGCGTCGATACCCGCGTCCTGGTCGGCCACCATCGCGGCGCCCACCCGGATCGCGAAGACGGGATAGTCGTCACCGGGGTCGAGCGCGTCGGCGCCGTGCCAGACGACGTCGAAGCCCGCCGCGCCCGCGCGCTGCTCGAGCGCACGACCCAGCTGATATCCGCCGTGATCGGCGGCGATGTGGATGCGTGTCATGATCTGACCTCCAGGTCCAAGGGTAAAGCTGCGGGACTCAGACCGGCGGGGCGACGAACAGTCCCTTGTCGATGTCATTGAACGACTCGCGAGCGACGAGCTCGCTCATCTCTGCGGCGGTTCCCCACTGATCCTGCGTCGAGAGGTGGCTGATGTCGTGGCGGTTCGCCACCCACGAGTCGTCGTCGACCATGGCGAGCTCGGTGGTGTACTCGATCGTGTTTCCGGCGGGGTCCAGGAAGTACGCGAACGTGTTGTCTCCGGCGTTGTGGCGGCCGGGGCCCCAGACCATGCGGGCACCGGACCGCAGGATCTTGCCCGATCCGCGCATCCACTCCTCGATGCCGCGCATCTCGAACGACAAGTGGTGCAGCGCGTGATGCGGGCCCCGCGCGATCGCGATCGAGTGGTGGTTCGGATTGCACCGCATGAAATGCATCATGTCCTCGCCGGTGGGAGTGATCAGCGAGTCCGAGATCGTGAAGTCGAGGTGGTCGACGTACCATCGGACGGTGTCGTTCAGATTGGCCGAGTTGAAGACCATGTGCGAGAGCTTCGCGGGGATCGGCTCGCGCTCGCGGATCTTGCGCGCCTGGCGCTGCTGGTAGCCCGTGGCGAACTCGAGCACCCGGCCGTCGCCGTCGAAGACGCGGAAGCCGTAGCCGCCGCTGTAGCCGGTCAGCGCCTGGGGCTCGTGCACGAACTGCACGTGGTCGGCATGCAGCTTCGCGGCCAGGGCATCGACGTCCGCACGATTGCGCACACCGAACCCGGCGAGGTCGATGCGCTTGTCGTCCTTGCGCAGGCGCAGGATGAACGGCTCGTCCGAACCCTCGGCGGCGAGGTAACTGAGCCCGTCTGCGGACTCGACCTCGGTCAGTCCCCAGTGGCGGACGAAGAAGTCCCGCTCCTGCTCGAAGTTCGGGACAGCGAGGGCGGCATAGCGCAGGTGGGAAACGAGGCGCTGAGTCATCGTCGACCTTCTTTCACGTGTCGGGACGCATTGGGGGCGCTCTCCCGAGGCTAGGGTGATCGGATGTCGGCGTGCCATGCGTGCCACGGATACCATGCATCCGCGATCCGGGCGCCGGCGTGCCGACATCGCCGCCTTGCCGCTCCGATAGCAGGCATCGTGCTGGGCGACTGGTGGCATGCGGTCAGCGCGCCCTAACGTCGAGCCAAGCGACAGGTGCCCCGACGGCGGGGCGCCGCAGAAGTGGGAGACGCAGATGTCGGTTCGGAACGTGCTCATCGTCGGTGGCGGATTCACCGGTCTGACGACGGCCATTGCGCTCGCCCAGCGCGATGTGCAGGTGACCCTCATCGACAAGGCGCCGGCGTGGGCGCGCGTCGGGCACGGCCTGACGATCCAAGGCAACGCGCTTCGGGTGTTCCGCGAGATCGGTGTCATCGACGAGGTGCTGGCGAAGGGACAGGTTGAGAACAGCGTCATGCTGTACCACGCCGACGGTCGGGTGATGGCGGAGCTGCCCACTCCGCGCACCGGCGGCGACGACCTGCCCGCCACGATCGGCGCACTGCGGCCCGACCTGCACGAGATCCTGCTGCGCCGTGCGGAAGAGCTCGGCGTGCGGATCCGGCTCGGACTCGAGTTGACCTCATTCGAGAACCACGCCGATTCGGCGACATCCGTCCTCTCCGACGGGACGACCGAGACGTGGGATGTCATCGTCATCGCCGAGGGGATCAAGTCGCAAACGCGCCCGAAACTGGGCATCACCGAGGATCGTCAGCCCACCGGGTTGGGCATCTGGCGCGCCGTCACGTCACGGCTGCCTGAGATGACCGGCGGCATGGCGTTTCCCCCCGACGACACCGGCGCCTACAAGGTCGGTTACACCCCGGTCAGTGACGACCAGTGCTATATCTATGTGCTGTGCCCGCCGGAGCGCCCCGACAACGGGCTTGCGGACTGGCAGGAGGTACGGCGCCTGATGGCGAACTATCACGGCGAATTGGACTACCTGCGTGAATCGCTGGGCCCCGACACGTTCCTGAACTTCCAGGAGATCGAGTGGATCTTCGTCGAGGGGCCGTGGCACTCCGGCCGCGTGGTAGCCCTCGGTGAGGTCGTTCACGCCGTGCCGCCGCTGATCGCCCAGGGCGCCGCGCAGTGTCTCGAAGACGCCGTGGTGTTCGCCGAGCACCTCACACAGGACGGCGACTTCGAGCACCTGCTCACCCGGTTCCACTCCCGCCGCATCCCACGCATCAAGGGCGTGGTGGATGCCTCGTTGCTGCTCGCGAAATGGGAGCTGCATCCGGGCACGCCCGATGCCGACCCCGGTCGCGTGATGGCCGAATCGCTCGTGGCGCTGGAGGCGGCCCCGTGACCGGTGGCCCCGATGCCGCCGGGTTTCACGCGCCGCGCCGCATCGTCACGGGCCACGACGCCCAGGGCGCCTCGGTCGTGATCAGCGACGGCCCCGTTCCGGTCAGCCGCATCCTCGACGAAGACGGCGCCGCCTTCCACGAGGTGTGGCTGACGGGCGACTCGCCGGCACCGATCCATGCCGGCCCGGAGGACCCGACGGCAGGAAGCATCACCGTGCCGCCGCCGGAGCGCGGCACGCGTATCCGCATCAACGAGTTCCTGCCGGGCCACCTCGACGAGCGCGGGCTGCAGTCCCCGGTGCACCGCACCGAGTCGATCGACTACGGCATCGTGCTCGACGGCGAGATCACCCTCATCCTCGACGACAGCGAGGTGACCGCTCGGGCGGGCGACATCGTCGTCCAGCGCGGCACCGACCACGCATGGGCCAATCGCGGCGACCTGATCGCACGCGTCGCATTCGTGCTCGTCGGCGGCCGGTACGGCGACGACACCCTCGCCGTGCTGCCCGACGGCGTGCGCGATTCGCTCATGCGCCACGGCCCCCGCGACGCGCCCGGCTCGACTCCTGTGAAGGAGAACGCATGATCCCCGCACCCACCCCGCACGCCGCCGGTGCGTCGTCCGGAGCCTGCGGGCGCGGGGGCCCAGCCCTCGACCACGTCGGCCTCTCGGTGGCCGACCTCGACGCCCAGGCCGAGTGGTATACCCGCGCCCTGGGCCTGCAGCAGCTCGAGCCCGGCGGCATCCCCGCGGTGGGGCTGCGGGTCGTGTTCCTCGTCGAACCCGAGCACAAGTGGGCCATCGAGCTGCTGCACCGGCCCGGTTCGCAGCATCCGCCGTTGGCAGCCACCGCACCCGAGCACGTGCTGACGCAGGGGTATGGGCACATCTGCCTGCGCGTCGACGATGTCGACGTGCAGTACGACCGGCTGATCGCGGCCGGCGCGTCGCCCGTCCAGCCGCCCGGCGACTCGCCGGTCTCGGGTGTGCGGATGGCGTTCGTCGCCGACCCGGAAGGGAACTTCATCGAGATGCTCGACCGTCCCGGTTCTCCCGGAAGCCCGGTGGCATCGTGACCGACCTGAACCTTCCCGGCATCGCGGGGAACCTCTTCGTCGTGACCGGCGCGGCCGGCGGCCAGGGCGCCAAAGAAGCGCTGCTGCTGGCGGGCCAGGGAGCGGATGTCGTCGCCGCCGACATCCGCGACGAGGCGCCCGAGCTGCGGGCCGAGGCCGAAGGCCTGGCCGGCACGGTGACCTATCGCCGGCTGGACGTCACGGACGAGGCCGCGTGGCAGGCGCTCGCCGCCTCGCTCGGCTCACGTACGGTGAAGGGACTCGTGAACAACGCCGGGGTCACCCACCGGGTGCGCATCGGCGCCGTCGAGCGCGCCGACTGGGACCGCGTGCTCGCGGTCAACGTCACGGGCGCAATGCTCGGCATCCAGGCGCTGCTGCCGCTGATGGCCGAGGGCTCGTCGATCGTGAACATCGGATCGGCGGCGGGGCTGACGGGGCACTACACGGCCGCGTACACCACGAGCAAGTGGGCGATCCGAGGGCTCTCGCACTCGGCCGCCACGGAGCTCGGGCCGCGCGGCATCCGATCCAACCTGGTGCACCCCGGCTACATCCGCACGGAGATGACCGCGAACGCGCCCAGCACATTCCTCGCGGCGAACCTCGACGTGTCGCCGCTGCACCGCGGCGGCGAACCCGAAGAGGTCGCGAACGTCGTGGTGTTCCTGCTGTCGGATGCCGCATCCTTCGTCACCGGTGCCGAGATCAGCGCCGACGGCGGCCAGTACCTCTCCGGTGTCGCCACCTATCTTTCGGACGCGGTGCGTCCCCAGACCTCCTAGGAGTCCTCCGTGTACATGTACTTCCCCACCAACTACGTCTGGAGCATGTCGGTCGTCGCCACGCTGAACAACGGCGGCCTCATCGACGACGTCGACAAGGCGTCGCGCCCCGTCCTGGAGGCGTCCGAGCACGGTGACGACGTGGGCACCGAGCTGCTCTACGACTCGTGGCAGGCCGTCGCCGACCGCATCCTGGCCTCGGCGCAGCAGGACGAGGCGCGGGGCTGGAAGCTCGGCGCCGCCGAGAAGTACTACCGCGCCGCGCTGTACACTTCGCAGGCCGAGCGGCTGCAGTCGCCGAAGTGGGAGGGGCGCCGCGCCGCCTACCAGAAGTCGATCGACCTGCTCCTGAAGCACGTCGAGCTCGGGGGCGTCCCGCTGACGACCGTCGAGATCCCGTACCACGGCGACGACGCGTCCGAGGGCGCCGCACTGCCCGGCTACTTCTACCGCGCCCCCGGAGCAGGCCCGCACCCGCTCGTGGTGGTGTGGAACGGACTGGATTCGACCAAGGAGATGATGTACACCTCCGGGTTCGGGCAGCAGCTGGCCGCGCGCGGCATCTCGACGCTCATGATGGACCCGCCCGGGTCTGGTGAAGCGCTGCGCATGCGCGACCTGCACGCCCGCTACGACACCGAGGTGTGGGCGGCGTCGACGCTGGACTGGATCGAGCGCAATGCCGCCGAGCTGAACGTGGATGCCGCCCGGGTCGGCCTGGTCGGCTGGTCGCTCGGCGGCTACTACGTGCCGCGTGCGGCGGCGTTCGACAAGCGCATCGCCCTGGCGGTCGCGTGGGGCGCGAACTACGACTGGGCAGCCGTGCAGCAGGCACGCCGCAACCGCGAGGGCGAGAACCCGGTGCCGCACTACTGGGACCACGTGCAGTGGGTGTTCGGCGCGTCGGACTTGGACGATTTCATCGAGAAGACCAAGAACATGCGCCTACAGGGGGTGGTCGAGAAGATCACCGTGCCGTTCCTGGTCACGCATGGCGAGGGCGACCGGCAGATCCCGGTCGCGTACGCGCACCAGGAGTACGAGGCCGCGGTGAACTCGCCCAAGCGCGAACTGCGCATCTTCACGCGGGAAGAGGGCGGCGCCGAGCACATCGGCCTCGACAACATGCCCTACGTCGGCCAGTTCACGGCCGACTGGATCGCCGAGGCGTTCGCCGAGCTGACCGCCTGAGGTGCCTCGCCCCTGGCTGACCGGGGATCAGTGCGGGATCCCGAGATCCCGCCTGTTGCCGGCGAGGTCGGTGTGGACGAAGCTGTTGTACGCGACCAGGATGTCGCGGAAGCGCTCGGTGTCGTCGATCTCGTACATGATGACGCCGTCGAACTCGAAGGTTTCGCCCGCGTGCACGGGGCCGAACAGAGACTCCTTGGCGTCGTGGCGGGCGGTGAACCGCGTGTGCATCTGGATCGCGGCGCGGCCGGCGTCGGAGACGAAGCGCGGGACGGTCAGCTCCTCCGTGAAGTCCGGCCAGATCAGATCGCGGTAGTGGTGCTTCATCCCGTCGATCCCCATGAACTCCAGGGTGCCGTTCTTCACGTGCACATCCGGGGCGAGGAAGTCGTCGAACGCCGTGTCGTCCTCGGCGTTGAAACGGGCGATGTACTCGCGGAAACGGGACTCCTGCATGGTTCCTCTTCTCGGACGGATTCTTGGTTGGATTCTCGGTCGGCGGCCTGGCGTCAGTCGAACACCCTGGCCGCGGCGCGCTCGGCCCCGCGCAGTTCGCTCGGATCGAAGTCGCCCCGTGCGCCCGGAAGGTAGCGGACGGACCGTAGCCGGCCGGTGTAGCGGAACGATCCGTGTCGCTCGTGCATCGACCAGGACACCGGGCCGCGGCGATCGATCCCCACGTCTATCCCTGTGAATGGAGCCATTCCAGCCATGATCATCACCTGCTCCATGACCACGGGCTTCGTGGCCGCGTCGAGGTCGGCGATGATGCTCCACTCCCAGCGGTAGCCGGGGCGGCAGTGGGCGCTGATCCGGGTCGTGCGGCGCCCGGGGCAGGGGACGGGCGTGGCCATCCGGTGCATGATGCCGTACTCGTTGTACTCGAGCACCAGGTTGCCGTCTTCGACGTACGCGACATAGCCGCCGCCCTGATCGCCGTGCGCGACGAGGACGCCCTCGTCACCGGGTGCGTAGTCGACGTCCAGGTCGATGTCCACGTCGCGCAGCGCGATCAGCTCGAGCGACCGGAACCTCTCCAGGGTGGGGGTCCCGGGGAAGATCGTCACCGCCTGCTGCAGGCGCTCCGTGCCGGGTCGCCGGGGCGCGAACACGTCGCCGGGTGTGAGGGCGATCGGGAACACGGTGTTGTGCCATGCGGCATCGCGCCATTCGGCCGCCAGTCGTGCGACCACCTCCGGCTGCTGGGCGGCCAGATCGTGCACCTCGGCGGGGTCCGCGCGCATGTCGAACAGCCGGAAGGAGCCGTCGTCCAGTGCGGCGGCGCCGCGGGGGTGGAGCGATACGATCTTGAACCGACCGTCACTATAGGCGCGGTTGCCGCTGAACTCGGTGTACTGCTGCGCACGGACGGGCGCAGCATCCCGGCTGCGGAGGACCTCGAGCGCACTGACGCCGTCGATGTCGCGCGTCGGCAGCCCGTTGCGGGTCGTCGGTGCCTCGACGCCGATGGCGGCCAGCAGCGTCGGCAGGACGTCGGTGGCGTACAGGTACTGACCGCGGATGCCGTCGTCCGCGGCCTGGCGGGGCAGCCCCGCGGGCCAGCTGATGATGCACGGGACCCGGATGCCGCCTTCATACGGAGTCATCTTGTACAGCCGGAAGGGGGTGTTCGAGGCCTGTGCCCAGCCGCGCGGATAGTGGATCATCGCCTGCGGGCCGCCGATCAGCTCCGGGTCGAGGGGGCGGTCGCGATCCCAGTCGTCGGGCAGTGGCAGGCCGTTGATGAACTGGCTGAAGTAGCTGCGGGTGCCGTCGGCACCGCCTTCGCTGGTGCCCCCATTGTCGGAGACGACCATGACGATCGTATTGTCGAGCTGCCCGTAGTCGTCGACGGCGTCCAGCAGCCGGGCGAGGTTCTGGTCGATGTTGTCGACCATCGCGGCGTAGACCTCCATGTGCCGCTGCGCCAGACCGCGCTGCTCGTCACTGAGCTCGGCCCACGGCTGCACGTCGAACCCCGGCTCGACGTTGCGGTCGACCATCTCGGTGTCGGCGGCGATGACCCCGGACGCGCGCTGCCGCTCGAAGCGAGCCCGCCGGACGGCATCCCACCCGTCGGCGTACTTGCCGCGGTGCTTCTCAATGTCGGACCGGCGTGCGCCCAACGGTCCGTGCATCGCGTTGTGGGCGAAGTACAGGAAGAACGGCTTCCGCTCGTCCGAGGCGCGAAGATCCCGGATCATCGAGATCGCCTGGTCGGTGAGATCGTTGGTGAGGTAGTAGTCGTCCGGGTAGCGGTCGACCTCGACCGTGCTGTTATCGCGGGTGAGGGCGTTGGGCGCGAAGAACGTCGTGTACCCCTCGAGGCACCCGTAATAGTGGTCGAATCCGCGCTGCACCGGCCAGGACTGCTTCGTGCCGCCTTCGTGCAGCGTGTGCTCGCTCGCCAGATGCCATTTGCCCACGGCGAAGGTCGCGTACCCGTTCGCTTGGAGGATCTCGGGCATCGTGTGCACGTCTTCGGGCAGCTGCAGCGTGTAGCCCGGGAAGCCCGGGTCGGCGCCGGCCACAGTCGCGTAGCCGGCGCGGTGCGGATTGATCCCCGTGAGCAGCGCGGCGCGCGCGGGTGAGCAGACCGGGGCGGAGTGGTAGTTCGTCGCGACGACGCCCCGCGCGGCGAGGGAGTCGATCGTCGGCGTGGGGATCTCGCTGCCGAACGGGCCGAGATCGCTCCAGCCCATGTCGTCGATCACCATGACGATGACGTTGGGGGCGCCATCCGGGGCGGCCGGCGGGGCCGGCCAAGACGGGGTGGACTGGGCGAAGGTATCGCCGATCTGCCCGGCGAAGCCCTCGTAGCCCCGTGCCCCGGCGGGGATCGCAGACCCGTCTGCCGCCATCACAGAGTCCCGATCGGTCCGGTCACCGCTGCGAGCTGCTTGATCTCGCCGAGGATGTGCGAGCGCAGCTGGGCGAACCGGGGCAGGGCCTTGGTTGCGATCTGGTCGCGCTCATCGCCGAGGTCGACATCGACGCTCTCGACGACCTTGGAGGGCGCACCACCGAAAACGACGACCCGATCGCCGAGGAAGACGGCCTCGTCGATGTCGTGGGTGACGACGATGATCGTGATGCCGAGTTCACGGCGCAGCCGCAGGACGAGCTCCTCGAGGTCATAGCGTGTCTGCGCATCAAGCGAGCCGAATGGTTCGTCCATCAGCATGACGGGGGAGTCGTAGGCCAGGGCGCGGGCGATCGCGACCCGCTGCTGCATGCCTCCGGACAGCTGCCACGGGTACTTGTCCTCGGAGCCGATCAGACCCACCGTGGCCAGCCGGCGTCGCGCCCGCTCCAGCCGTTCGCGCTTGGGCACGCGGTTGCCCTCCAACGGGAACGCGACGTTGGAGATCACATGCATCCACGGCAGCAGCGACCCTCGATAGTCCTGGAACACGAGGGACATGTCGGCCATCGGGCCGGTCACCTTCTGCCCGGCCAGAGTCACCTCGCCCTCGGTCAGCTTGGTCAGCCCCGCCAGACAGCGCAGCAGTGTGGTCTTTCCCGCACCCGACGGTCCGACGATGCAGACGATCTCACCGCGGCGGACTTCGAGGTCGACGTCGGCGAGCACCCGGTGCGCGCCATAGCTCTTGGCGACCCCGGTGGAGGTCAGCATCAGCTCGCCGGCACCGCCGCCCGATGGGGTGGGAGTGTTCGATACGCCGGGTAGGGCCTGAATCGGGGAAGTCATCATCTTGTCGTCCATTTCGTATCAGTTCAAGGCCGATGCCAGGGATGCCGAGTCGGAACCTGGCAGCGGCGAGGATGCCTTGGTCTTTCCGGACGGCACGAACTGCCGGTGCCATCGCAGGAGGCGGTTCTCGAGAAGGCTGAAGGCCTGGCTCAGCAGGTAGCCGATGAGCCCGATGAGGATCACACCCGCCCAAGTCGAGGCGATTGCGAAGTTCGCTCCGGTGTCGACGATGAAGTAGCCGATGCCGCGATCGGCTCCGAACATCTCGCTGACGATGAGCATCACGACGCCCACTGAGATGGCGATGCGGACTCCGACCACGATCTGCGGCAGTGCCCCCGGAAGCGTGACCTTCAGAATCCGCAGGTGCAGCGGAATCCGGAAGGCGCGTGCGGATTCGTGGACGCTGGCGGGCACCGCGCGGATGCCGTCGATGGTGTTCAGCAGGATCGGCCAGAGGCAGGCGAACGCGATCAGGAAGATCTTGGGCCCCGCGCCGATCCCGAAGCCGAGGATGATGATCGGCACGAATGATACGTGCGGGGTGGCTCGGGCGAAGTCCAGGAACGGCATGAGGGTCTTGTGCAGGACGGTCACCTCGCCGACGAGGATGCCGATCGCCATGGCCACGACGAGGGCTATCGCGAGCCCTGCGAAGTAGTTCGTGAAGCTGTAGCCGAGGTCGGACCACATCGTTCCCGCCGTGAACGATGTCACCAGTTCGTCGAGGATCGTGGCCAGCGGCGGCCAGAACACGTCGGTCGAGTTCGCCGAGACGACGAACCACGCTGCCACCAGCAGCACCGGCAGCCAGCATATGGTCAGCAGCCGTACCAGGAGGGTGCGTGTGCGAGTCGATTCGTTCACGGTGCTCACTCCTCCGTGTCCGCGGTGTCCCAGCGGACCAGTTTGTCGCGCAGCAGCCCGACGATCGCGTTGACGCCGAAGCCGAGCACCCCCGCGGTGAAGATGTAGGCGAACGCGAAGTCGGGGGCGCCGTCCTGCTGCGCCATGGTGAGCTGGCGGCCGACGCCTGGTACTCCGCCCAGGACCTCGACGCCGAGCGAGACCAGCACTGACACGGTTGCGGCGAGTTTGATCCCGGTGGCGATGAACGGCGCCGCGGTGGGCAGCACGACTTTCACGACGCGCAGCATCGGGGGGATCCGGTACGCCTGGATGGTCTCGGTGATCGAGGGCTCGATCCGTCGCGCGCCGTGCTGCACCTGGATGATGAGCGGGAACAGCGTCGCCGTGAATACCACGACGGCCTTCATCGGCGTGGTCGCGCCCAGGATCAGCACGAGTACCGGCAGGAGTGCGATGGTCGGGAATGATCGCCCGAACTCGACGAGGAACCGGCCGGACTCTTCAGCGAAGCGGGACCTCCCGGTCAGCATGCCGACGGGTATGCCGACGATGATCGCCGCCACAAAGCCCTGGAGTGCACCGATCAGCGTGTTGCCGATGGCAGCCCAGTAGACCGAGTCGGTGACGAGTTCTGCGAACGCGCGCCCGACGGCATACGGCGTCGGCAGCACGGCGGGCGGAAGCACTGCGGCAATGGCCGCGCCCCACCACAGCAGGATGATCACCACCAGCGCGATCAGTTGCGCGCCGATCAGACCGGCGGGTGTCTTCAGGAGCCCGTTCACGAAGTACCTTTCCTCTCGGGAGGACGGGTTCGGCCGGGGGAGGGCATGCCGCCCCCGGCCGAACGGATCACGGCTGGGGGGCGTCCTTCCAGACGACGTCGTCGACCGACACGTTCTTCTCAACGAAGCCGAACTTGTTCATCGCGCCGGTGAGCGTTGCATACACGTTGCGATCGACGGTGTTGTCCATCTTCTCGATCGGGCGGTTGTCGATGAAGGCGGCCGGCAGCTTCGTCTTCTCATGGTCGATCTGACGGATCAGGTCGGGGTGCTGGTTGGCATAGGCGTTGGCTTCGGCCATGGCCTCGTTGAACGCCTTCAGCGCCGTGGCGTTCTTCTGGACGAAGGCCTTCGAGGCGACCCACACGATCTGGGGCGCCCCTGGGAAGAACTCCTTCGTACCACGCCCCAGCGCCCGGAAGCCGTCCGCGACGGCCTTCGTGTAGAACACCGACGTCGGCAGGGCCGCGTCGATCTGGCCCTTGGCCGCCGCACCCTCGAGTGCGTCATTGGGCAGGTTGACGTACTTCACGGTGGAGAAGTCGACCCCGTTCTTCTCGAGCGCGATGTCCGTGACGATCTGGGGAAGGCTTCCCAGCCCAGAGATGCCGATGGTGGCCCCCGTGAGATCCTTCCAGTCCTTGATCGGGCTGTCGGGTGCGACCAGGATGCCGTCGGTGGGCTCGCCGTCGGCACTGGAATGCTGGGCGCCGCCGGTGATCATGATCGGGATGCCCTTCGCGACGGCGCGGATCGCGTCCGGACCGCCGCTCATCGCGAGATCGAGCTGCCCGCTGACGACCTTCGCGATCTGGGAGGTCGGATCGCCGCCGGCGTAGTCGCTGACGACCTTCAAGCCGTGCTTGGCGAAGATGCCGTTGCGGATTCCGATCTCCACGCCTTCGAACGCGAACGGCGGCGTCTGCACTCGAATGGTCGTGACTGCGGTGCCGTCCGCGGCGGCCGCTTCGGCCGGTGCGCCGGCGTCCGTAGAACAAGCCGTCAGACCGGTGACAAGCGTCAGGGCCGCGCCGAGGGCGAGGGCCACTGTGCCAGGGCGGCGGAGGCGGGGTAGGGGTTTCGTGTTCATCTGATCCTCATTGATTGGTGATGCTTGCGGGTGCGCTTCGGCCTACGGGTGCCGCGACCGTTGAGCTCTGCGTAGGCGACCTCGATGCGCGACGGTGCCCACGCTAGGTGTGCGTGGGGTGTCGGGGAATGGCGGAACCCGGATACCAGTTATCGCCCTACTGCCACGAGGGTCACGGCTCCGCGAGCTCGATGGCGTCAAGATCGGTGGGCACTCGGGGGTCGCTCCGGAACAGGTGCCGGTCGCGCTCTCAAACCTCAGGGCGGGTTCTGTCTGCGCGACGGATCGGTGCTCTCGGACCCACCCACCCGGCCGGTGGCATCCCACCGCGTGAGCGTGGGCGGTACGGAGATTTGGGTTGCACCGGACCCCGCGCCTGGAGCCTGAGCCTCAGACGGTCAGGCGCTGCCCGGTCCTGTCGCCTGGTGGCAGCGCCCGACCCGGGTCAGAACCGCGGCACGTCGTCGGAGGTCGCCGCCATCGCCGTGGCCTTGACGACGTTCAGCGCGCGGCCGATGGACTCGGACTTCTCATCGACGACGGTGCGGTAGCCGAGCCGGCGGGCTTCGTGCCGGCGCTGATCGGCCAGGGTCACCGGCCGGATCTCGCCGGACAGGCTGAGCTCGCCGATCGCCGCCAGGTCGTGCCGCACCGCCTTGTCGCGCAGCGCCGTCGCGATGGCGATGGCGATGGCAAGGTCGGCGGCGGGTTCGACCAGACGCACCCCGCCGACGGTCGAGACGTACACGTCGTGACGGGACAGGTCGATCTCGGCACGGCGCTCGAGCAGGGCGAGGATCATCGCGACGCGGGAGGAGTCCACGCCGCTGACCACGCGCCGCGGATTCGGGCCGGATGCCGGCACGGTCAGCGCCTGCACCTCGACCGGCAGCGCGCGCCGGCCCTCCAGTGCGATCGTGATGCAGGTGCCGGCGACGGGCTTGCCGCTGCCCAGGAACAGCCGACTCGGATCGGGCACCTCTTCGATGCCGGCGCCGGTCATGTCGAAGCATCCGACCTCATCGGTGGGTCCGAACCGGTTCTTCAGGGTGCGCAGAAAGCGCAGCGCGGTCTGCCGGTCGCCCTCGAAGTGGCAGACCACGTCGACGAGGTGCTCGAGGATGCGGGGACCGGCGATCGACCCGTCTTTGGTGACGTGGCCGACGAGGATGACCGGCAGCGCGCGCTCCTTCGCGATGCGGATCAAGGTCGCGGCAACCTCGCGCACCTGACCCGGGTGGCCGGCCAGGCCGTCGCTGAGGCTGGAGGAGATCGTCTGCACCGAGTCGATGATCAGAAGCTCGGGCTCGACCTCGTCGATGTGCCCGAGGATCGTGGCCAGATCGGTCTCGGCCGCCAGGAAGAGCTCGTCGTGCAGCGCGCCGGTGCGCTCGGCGCGCAGGCGCACCTGGGCGGTGGACTCCTCACCGCTGGCGTACAGCACACGCCGGCCCGAGCGTGCGGACTGGGCGGCGACCTCGAGCAGCAGCGTGGACTTGCCCACACCCGGCTCGCCGGACAGCAGAATGGCCGCGCCGGGCACGATGCCGCCGCCGAGCACCCGGTCGAACTCTCCGACGCCGCTGGTGCGGCGCGGCGTGGCGGCGGTGTCGACCATCGTGATGGGGCGGGCCTTGCGGTTCGCCCTGGGAGCGATCGCAGTGACGGCGCGGGACGGGATGCCGGTGGCATCGGCCGCTTCGACCACGGTGCCCCACTGCTGGCATTCGCCGCAGCGGCCGACCCACTTCAGCGTCGTCCACCCGCATTCGGTGCAGCGGTACGGGGCGGCTGTTGCGGGTCGACGGGCCATGCGTCCAGGCTAGGCCCGGCCGCCGACATCCCGGGTCCGACATTGTTACGGCCCGCGACACGGCGCTATGCCGCCCTGAGGCGCGGTGGCAGAGTGAGTGCGTTCGCAGCGCTGACGCGAAGCCTCGCGCCCATCATGGGCACTGGCTGCGACTCCCCATATCCGTGCCGGGAGTCGTCTGGGCTCCCGACCTTCACGAAGGAGAGAGCCATGACACACGTGCGAGGCGCGCAGCTGGTGGGCAGCGTCAACTACGACGACGCCGAGACCACCATCCGGCAGGCGGCAAGCATCCTCGGGGCGCATCTGAAGCGCATCCCGGACGGCGAGCCCGGGCGGCGGTTCCACTGGATCGTCTTCCAGGCCGACATCCTCGGGCAGGCCGAGGGCATCGAGCGGGTCGGCGACGAGCCGATTCCGCTGCGGATGCTGGATGCCCGCCCGGTGCGGGTGGCCGACGGGGTCGACCCGGCATCCATTCGGCTGGCGGCGCTGGGCTATGCGAGCGCGGCGATCGAGTCCTATGCGATCTTCACGCGGCTGCGTGGCGAGGGGGTGGTGGCGGCCGGGACGCGATTCCAGGTCTCGCTGCCCACGCCGCTGGCCGTCGTGGGGGCGTTCTTCCCGCCGGACCAGCGCGCCGGCATCGAGCCGGTGTATCGGAAGGCGCTGTATCGGGAGCTCGATGAGATCCTCGCGGCGATCCCGCACGAGGATCTGGCGATCCAGTGGGACAACGCGGTCGAGTTCGGGCTGATCGAGCAGGTCGAGCAGATCGGGGGACAGCCCTGGTGGAGCGGGGATGTCTGGGACGGGCTGACGGCGCGGTCGGGTGAGCAGGCCGACCGGGTGCCGGCCGACGTCGAGGTCGGATTCCACCTCTGCTACGGAGACGTGGCCGAGCAGCACTTCATCGAACCGGCAGACGCCGCGAACCTGGTGCGGTTCGCCAACGCGCTGGTGGCGGCATCCGGCCGGCACGTCGACTGGATCCACCTGCCGGTGCCGATCGAGCGGGATGACGACGGGTATTTCGCGCCGCTGGAGAGGCTTGAGATCGGTGACACCGAGCTGTACCTGGGGCTGGTGCATCGCGAGGACGGTGCCGAGGGCGCACAGCGGCGGATCGCGACGGCGCTGCGGCATGTCGACACGTTCGGCGTGGCCACCGAGTGCGGCATCGGGCGTGCGCCGGAGGGTACGACGGACGGCATTCTGCGGGCGCATGCGGAGGTTGCTACGGCCTGGTAGGGCGGGTGGCTGATGTCGCGCGGCGATCGCGGCCGGTGCCGGCGCGCTGTCGCGGGTGGCGAGCCGCTGATTGGCAGGCCGCCGGCATTTGGTGACGCCTATTTTCGTCACGTACACTTGTGCGCGGTGACGTGTCCGAGCGGCCGAAGGTGCAACTCTCGAAAAGTTGTGTAGGGTAACCCCCTACCGTGGGTTCAAATCCCACCGTCACCGCCAGCTTAGAAGCCCCGCGATCCATTGAAAACACTGGGATCGCGGGGCTTGCTCTTTGCCCGAAAAGGGCCCCGTGCACACATTTTGCCCACACTTGAAAGCGATCCAGGGCGATTGAGAGCGGGAAATGGGGTGGGGACGTGCGCTGCGAGTTGCCGAGATCGCATGAATGTTCGGTCTCTATGCCGGGGTCGCGGCGTCGTCAGTTCCCATGATCAAGACCGGCTCGCGGGCCGGCCGCGTCACTGAGTCGTCGGCGATTCGGGGATCGTGCGGTTGAGGCTCTCGGTCCGCGCTCTGTCGAGCGCCGTGGCAACCTTGTCGAGGTCGTCATCGAACAGGTCGCTGTATATGTCGAGGGTGACGGCGGCGCTCGCGTGGCCGAGCATACGTTGCACGGCTTTGACATTCGCGCCGGCGCTGACCGAAAGCGAGGCGGCGGTGTGACGAAGGTCGTGTGGGGTCACGCGCGGGAGGTTCGGGTCAGACCTCTGCGCTCGGCGAACCGCGCCCGCAAACCATCCGTCACGCGAGTTTGGCAGACGCATCGGCTGTGCCCCGTCACCGAAGACGAAGGCTTCGGGGCCGCGTGTTTGAGCGCGAAGAGTCAGCATGTCGACCACGAATGGGGGGATCGGCACCGTTCTGTGTCGATGCGACTTGGGGGTTCCGATCACGACCGTGTTGTTGACCATGACGGCGTTCTCTTCGATCCGGACCCGGCCCCTCGGCAGGTCGAGGTGGCGTACGCGGATGCCTGTGGCTTCACCCCAGCGCAGGCCGGTGTAGGCGAGGAACCGGATGAGCACGGGATCCCGCGAATTGAGGGCGAGCAGTTCTACCTGCGCGTGCGTGAGATAGGCCTTGCGCTTGCTGGTCTTGCGGGGCAAAGTCATCTTGCGGGCCGGGTTGCTCGAAAGAATCCGGTCCTCTATAGCTGTGTCGAAGATGCCGGCCAAGATCCCGTGTGCTCGCAAGACGTTCGTCGCACTCTGTGTCGCTGACATCTCGGATACCCAGTCCTGGATTTCCGAGTGGCGGACCTTCGCCAGTACTCGACGACCCCATCTTGGTTCGACGTGTATCCGCCACGAGGACTCGATGGAGCGGTACGCCGACGGCTTGAGCACCTGCTCGCGCGACGCTACCCACCTCGCGCCCAGGCTTCCGATCTTGACCTCGGCGGCGCTGAGATCGATGAACTCGCCCTTGGCCTTCGAGACTTCGACGCCGGCGAGGAAGAGTTCGGCGTCGCGTTTGGTCGTGAATCCACGCTTGTCGGTCTGTGTACCGTCGGGCCGCCGGTATCGCACCCGGTATCGCTTGCCCTGGGTGGTCGTGTACGAGGCGACGCTACCCACCCGCCGGTCGACCGACGTTGGACGTCATTCCGACGAGCCAGCCGGCCGCACGAGCCTTCTGAATCCAGTCGGAGGCGGTGCGTTCGGGCACATTGAGCTCAAGTGCGATGAGCTTGACAGGCGGTAGGTCCGCGAGCGTCGCGGTGCCGTAGAGGATCTCGATCACTTCCCATCGCTCGTCCTTCATCCCGCGCTTGACGACGGCCTGTGCCATCCAGGGCGGCACGATGCGGCCCTCGGCGGTGGTCAGGTCCGCCACGGTCGTCCAGCTGGCGGTTGGACTGTCGTCGAGCTGCAATGCAACGCAGTGGGGGATGGCGATGCGCAGGATGGCTTGTGGCGCCGTGTGCTTGAGCCGGTCTTCATCGAAGTCTGCCGCCACTGCCCGGTTCACGATCGTGGTGATGATGTATCGGCCGCGCTCCGCGAGGTAGTGCGCTTCGATCGTGGTCTCGACGCCGCTCGTCTCATCGACTGCTGTCGCGACGAACGCGGGAGCGATACGCAGAGCGGCCCCTACGGCTTGTGTCGCGGCGCGCGCGGACATGATCTCGCCGTCGGGTGTCTTCACGTCGACCTTCACCCCCTTAGTTTGCCTTACCGCTGCTGCGTTCTGCAGAAACCTCTTGACTAACCATATTGCTTAGGTGTGTACTCATGTCAAGTGGATCGAGCATTACGCAGAAGGAGTCGGAGATGACAACCACGGTGAAGCCGACGGATCCGGTGCTGACGAAGCAGTTACTGACGCCGAGCGACGTGGTCGCGCTTATCCCGGGGCTCAAGCTGAAGCTGCTGGCCGAGTGGAGATACAAGAAGACGGGGCCACGGTTCTACAAGGTCGGGCGCATCATTCTGTATCCATTTGACGACCTCGAGGCGTGGTTTGAGGGTCTCGAGGGCGGGACTGGGCTGCGAGATGACGACTGAGCTCAGCGCCGACGTCACCCCGATGCGTATCGTCGCGGTCGCGAACCAGAAGGGCGGAGTCGGCAAGACCACGGTCACGATGCAACTCGCTGCCGCGTTGTCGCGCCGCTACCAGGTGCTCGTTGTCGATGTCGACCGGCAGCGGTCGACAGTCTGGTGGGCCGAGAACATGCGCGACCGGCTCCCGTTCGATTTCACCGGTGAGCAGAACCCGAAGTCGCTCACCCGGATGCGCGACCTGCACATCCAATACGACTTCGTGCTGGTCGACACCCCGGGCAGCCTCGAGGACACGTCGATACTGGAGACTGTGCTCGACGCGGCCGACTATGCGGTCGTCCCGTTGACGCCGGAGCCCCTCGCCGTCGAGTCGTCGATGCGGACCATCTCGTGCCTGATCGAGCCGCGACAACTGCGATACGCGGTGCTGTTGAACCGGATTGATCCCCGCATCCCTTCACAGCTGCGCACTTGGCAGGACCTGCTTGACACCACGTGGGGTGTCCCTCGCTTCGACGCGTATTTGCGTCAGTACAAGGCGCAGTCTGACGCCCCCGTGCTGGGTGAACTCGCCACGACACTGGGCGATAACCGTCGCACCGCTGGAACCATCGCCGACGTCACCCGGATCGGCCACGAGATGTCCGAACAGTTCACACCGGCGTTGAACGGATGGTGGTGACGATGGGCAGGATCGACCTCGCCGACAGGCTTGAGGACGCACGTGCACGCATCGATGGGGAGCAGGCGCCGACCGGCCACACGGAGCCGAGGTTCGCGCGGATGGCGCGCAAGGACGCGCGGATCCGGGTTGACCAGGATGCCGCGCTGACAGCGCTCGCGAGGTCGCTGATGCGCCAGCGTCGCGTGAAGGCCGAACGCATCACCGAGAACACGCTCATCCGGGTGGCTATCGACCTGCTCTTGGCCCACGCCGACGAACTGCGCGGCTCAACGGAGAACGAACTGCGTGACGGCATCATTACCGCACTTCCGCACTCCCGAACTTCCACAGGCCGGGCTTCCCGTAGTTCCGGGGTTCCGGAGCTCCCGACCACTGATGTACGGGACACCCGGACATCCGGGCCGAGGCAGGCCCGCACACCGCATTCGCCGCAGTCCGGTACTTCCGGGATGCCGACGGTCGGCGCGGGCGTCGCGTCGGCGAGGCGACGGTGACGGCATGACAGGAACCGGTTATGAACGAATCCCTGCGCGAGAAGCTGGATGCCCCGCACGTCGCGACCGCACCGGGATCGCGGTGCGTGATCCTGAGAGCGGAGGCTCCGATGAACGAGTACGGCCGGATGGCGCGGGGGTACTGGCGTGCCCACCGGCCCGACGCGTACGCGCAGACCGAGAACCCCGACAAGTTCTTCACGTGGATGGGCCACCAAATCAGCCGCCGAGTTGCGGAACTCACCCCGCAACTCGCTGGCCGCGACAGACCGGGGGAACACCCGCTGGACAAGGGTGCACGGCTGGACACGGCCACTGCCATGGCGGTGGGCGAGGCGTTCAACGACTTCGGCATTCCGACAGCGCCGCCGCTGACCAGGCTGGCATGGGAACGCGCCGATTCCGAACTCGAAGCACAGTTGCATGCGTGGGCAGAAACGGTCCGCGACCAGGGGACGGATGCCGCAACCGACGCATCCGGCATAACCGCGGCATCCCGCAGATTCCTGCTCACCGAGCAGTTCCTGACCGCCCTCGTCTCAGCGCCGGACCCGCAGCTGTTCCTGAACGACCCGACCAACCGCGCCGAGTGGGAAGCCGGTGTCGAGCGTCGATGGGCACGGGATCGGATGCCGCGACCCACGTAGCCACCGACGTCACTCCCATCGCCGAGACTCTCCTTCCGGGAGGCCGGCCATGACCACGGTCACCGTCTACAGCACTGGTCGCGGATGTGTGCGGTGCATGCTCACATGCCGGAAGCTCGCCGAAGCGGGCATCCCCTCCCGGGTCATTGACCTCACCACCCAGGCCAACTCCCACACGCGGCAGTACCTCACCGATGACCTGGGGTACAGCGAAGCGCCCGTGGTGATTGTGGACGACGAGCCAGACCAGCACTGGGCCGGTTTCCGGCCTGACCTCATCGACCGGCTGGCCGCCGGCATCCCACACACCGGAAGGGACGAACCCTGATGACTGACGACGACGCGGCCGACGAGCTCACTCGTCAGACCGAAGACGTGCAGGCCGCAATCGCGGCCGCACGAGCCCGACTGCGCAAACGCCAATATGAGCAGCGTCAGCGACAGCAGCAGTACAACCACGACTACTACGTCGCGCACCGCGAGAAGCTCCTCGAACAGTCCAAGCAGCATGCCGCCAGCCGGCGCGCCGCGGACCCGGAGCGGATCAAGGCGCAGCAGCGTGCGCGCACCAACCGGTACTACCAGCGGCACAAGGAGCAGCGGCGCGCCAAGCGCCGCGAGGACTATCACCTGCATCCCGAGCGGGAGAAGACCAGCCGTGACAAGTACTATGCCGAGCACGCCGACCAGGTGCGGGCGCGCCACCGCGATCGCGCCTCCGCGAAGAACGCGCATCAGCGCGCTGTGAGTCGTGAACGCAGGGGCCTGGAACGCCGCGTCAGCGAACTCGGACTGCCGCCCCCGCAACCGCACAAGACCACCGCGCGAGAACGGTTCTTCAACGAGCGTGACGCGGACGCCTTCTTCGCACGGGAATGGAGCCCCGATGACGTGGACCGGATGCGCCGCGCCAGCATTGCCACACCACCCGAGCTGCTGGCCGCCTGGGTGCGGGACTGCACGCGGGCCCGCGCCACACACCGCCTCTCCGAAAAGCGCGACGAGCTCGCCCGCCTCCACCAAGAGCTCGACCGCGGCGCACAACGGGATCAAGCCCGCCGTGCGGAGGCGGCGAGGCGAGCACGTGCCGAGGCGGAACGGCTCGACGACATCGGCCGGCAGATCAACGACCGTCTGCGCCAGACCCCGCGCCGTCACCAGTGGCCGGATCCGGCCGCGCCGCATCCTATGTTGCAGCCGCAGCAGCCGAGGGGAATGAACCGATGACCACAAGTACGATCAGCCAGGGAGACTTCATGATCGACCGCACCGACACTGAGACGACGCTGTACCGCGTCGCGATCAGCGCATTCACCTACTACCCCGACAAGCCGGACGCCGAACCCGGCTACACCGTCGATGAAGACGTCGCATGGTGCATAGAGCCTCTCGCCTCCCTGCCCGACGCAGTCCTGACCGAGATGCGCAGCGCCGTCCGCGCGATGATCACCAACCCAACGGCCAACCGGCGCGACTTCATCGCACGACTCGCCTCCCTCGCGGAGGGGTGACCGCGTCGGCGGAGGACGCGGAGGAGCGCAACCTCCTGGCGGCCGATGATAGCTCCCTCCGGGCCTCTCCGTGCCGGGCTTTCGCGGCATATCCTCGCCCCGCAGCTACCGCTCCGGGGCTCCGGTATTCCACGGTCCCGGCACTGCGCACCCCTCCGGTCGCTTCCCGTAGCCACTTGCCAGGAAGCCGCCCAGGAATGGTCGAGAGCGTGGTGCGCGACAGGCGGGTGCAGTAGCGGTGGCGTGGCAGAAGGTCGCGCGTCACACGCCGATCTGGCGCCGCAGGGCCAGCGAAATCGGCAGGTAGTCCGCGCGCTACTCGGCCAGGTCACCGCGCCGGACGGTGACCGGAGTCTCCGCTGTCGCCCCGAGTGCGCGCTTGACGGCGTTCGCGCTCACCCCGAGCACGCGCGCGATGTGAGTGATGGGACGGCCGAGGTTGCGCAGTTCTACGGCCATCGCGATCCGTTCCGGCGTCATCACAGTGGGCCTGCCCGGTCGGCGCCCTTCGCTGGCAGCTGATGCCATGCCGGCACGTGTCTGCAGACTCGTCAACCGTCGTCGCAACGACTCCAGCGCTGCGAACACCTCCGCCGGATCCGCGACATCGCCTGTGCACAGCGCCGGCTCCGCCAGCGAGCGAAACCCGACCCCGCGACGGGCAAGGGCGTCGACCGTGGCCAGGAAGTGCGCAACGGTATGCGACAGCGCAGCCGCACTCGGCACGACCAGCACGTCACCTGTCTCCAGAAGCGCGAGACAGTCCCGCAGCCCCGGCCGCATACGCACATCCGCTGATTCGATATCGGTGAAGACGCGTCTCGCTCCCGCGCCCGCCAGCGCATCGACATCCGCCTGCGTTCCGCTTCCGCCGGACAGGTCGCGCGTGTAACCGATGAGTCGGTTCATCGGGTCGGACCGTCGCGGTCGGGCCCGCGCGGCACGAGTATGGGCGCCGCGACATCCGGCTGTTCATGTTCGCGCTGCACATCGCGCCGCAGCGCCACCAGGCGTGCGACGGTGCGCTGCTCGATCAAGGTCGCGAACTTCCCGTTGGCGGGGACGTGCAGTTCCGGGATGACCTCGCGCAACGCGGTCTCATGAAGATCCACCAGCGCCTCCGTGACTCCCACGGGGAGATCACGACGGGATGCCGCGAACTCGGTGACATGGTGCAACTCACTCAACCACTGCGTGGCATCCCGGCGACCCATGCGCGTCGACTGCGCCGCGAGCAGCGCATCGCGGGCTCCGGTGAAGGCGTTCTCTCCATCCGAGCGCTGGCCGTCGAACACGGCACGACCGCCTCGGTCCAGAACAGTCAGCCGGTCCGTGAATGGTGTCGTCTCCAGCGCTGCGACCAGAACACGAGTCGCGTCGAATCCGCTGTCATGGGCCTCGCGGCTGGTGAAACGGGCAGGAACACCCGCCTGCACGTCCCGCAGATAACGCGACGTCACCGTCAACAGGCTCTCCGCCCGTCGCGACCCCACCACGACCACACGCGTGCGGAAACCCGCATCGGCGAAGCGCTCCGCGGTTGCCGCCACAAGCGCTGGGTCCGGGAAGGTGCCATCCAGAAGCAGAGAGCGCCTATGCTCGCGCGCATACCGGATGCCCGCGCTGACCCACGATGCCGTCGCCCGATCGAGGCCCGCGGCGGCCTCTTGCGAACCGGATCTCATCAGTTCGACCGCGCCCGGGTGGAACGCGCGGAGGTCGTCACCATGCAGAGCGCTGAGCGTGCCACCAGACTCTGCGACGAGCGCGGCCGCGGCGCGTGCTCGCCCGGCACCCAGTTGCGCTGCCAACAGCACCAGCACCGGCTCATCGTCCGCCGATCCCGGTGCGAAGTAGAGCGGCACGATCTTGCGCTCGAAGATCTCGCGCCGGGCATCCTCACTCAGATCCGAGCCCGTCATGAGCGCCCACCCGCGAGGTCGCGGATCCTCTCACTGACACGCCCCGCGAGCTCATCGACGGCAGTGCGATCGAAGCCGTCGACAGCGAGCAGATCGCGGCGCAGCTGAATCACCTCGGCACGGGCAACATCATGAGGCAGCGCAGAACCGAGTAACAACGCCGTGAGCGACGTGGCAGCCGCGCGCAAGCGGTCGTACGCGACGACATCATTCACCCGCCACGCCGACATCTCAGCCAAACTCGCCTCCCAGCACCCATCGTAGCCTCGCCGCCGAAAAGGTACCGTGCGAGTTTCGCGTGGAGACTCAGAGGACCTCGTGCCTGCGGGTTCACTCCTCACGCGCCCAGACGAGCCGCACGGTGTCGAAAGGTGAGTGGGCGCTTGACCCCTGATCTTGGACACGCTGATTCCAGCACGTTGCTGGGGAAGCGAGAATCCAGGGGATGGCTAGGAAGAACTACACGGACGAGTTCCGGCAGCGGGCGGTGGACTTGTATGAGTCCACGCCTGGGGCGACGTTGAAGGGCATCGCGGCAGACCTCGGGGTCTCCCGCGGTGCGCTGCGGGAGTGGGTCGAGAAGCACAGCTCCGGGACCACGACCGCGGGGGCAGGGCCGGTGCCGGTGGGTCGTCGGCCGGAGTCCCAGGCGGCGCGGATCGCACGGCTGGAGGCCGAGCTGGCCGAGTCGAAGGCGGAGAAGTTGAAGCTCGAGACGGAGCGGGACATTCTCCGTCAGGCGGCGAAGTATTTCGCCGGGGAGACGAACTGGTGAACCGCTTCCAGTTCGTCGAGGACCACAAGGACGCCTACGGCGTGAAGCGGTTGTGTGAGGTCGTCGAGATCGCCAGGTCGTCGTTCTACGCCTGGCTCGCAGCCGCCCCGGGACGGGCCGCGAGAGCGGCGGAGGACGCGGCTCTCGCCGAGCGGATCCGGGTGCTGCAAGACCCCGCTCAGGGTGGCGACCGCGCCTACGGGGCGCCGCGGATCACCGCCGACCTCAACGACGGCGCGACGCCCACGGAACGGGTGAATCACAAGCGAGTCGCCCGCGTGATGCGGGAACACCAGCTCGCGGGGATCCGGCTGCGCCGGCGGGTCAAGACCACGATCCCGGACCAGTCCGGACGCAAGTACCCCGACCTGATCGGACGGGACTTCAGCATCGGTGAGCCGAACCGTCGCTACGTCGGCGACATCACCTACCTCCCCATCGCGGACGGCTCGAACCTGTATCTCGCGACCTGCATCGACCTCGGGTCCCGCAAGCTCGCCGGTTGGCAGATCGCCGACCACATGCGCACCGAACTCGTCGAAGACGCCCTCCGCGCCGCGGCCCGCGACCGCGGCTCACTGGCCGGCGCGATCTTCCACAGCGACCACGGCAGCGTCTACACGTCGAAGGACTACGCCGCGCTCTGCAAGGAGCTGAAGGTGACGCAGTCCATGGGCGCGATCGGATCGAGTGCCGACAACTCGCTGGCGGAGAGCGTCAACGCGGCGCTCAAACGGGAGCTGCTCGAGGGACGGTCGGCGTTCCCTGACCAGGCCACCGCCTACCGGGCCGTGTTCCGATGGGCGAGCCGCTACAACACTCGCCGACGCCACTCCGCGATCGGCCAGATCACCCCGAACAGCTACGAGGCCGCCCACGCAGCCGCCACGTCCGCTACCCTCGCGGAAGCGGCATAACCGAACCGACACCGTGTCCACGATCGAGGGTCAAGGCCCGTGGGCATCCGCTCAGGTGAGTGGGCATCCGCTCATAGGACGGCGGCCTTGATGCGCCTCACGACATCGTCCGCGGCCTCGTGCTCCCAGAACCGCATCACGATCCACCCAGCCTCCTGCAGTAGCCCGGTGGTTTCGCGGTCGCGTTCGACGTTCCGCTGGAGTTTCGGCAGCCAGTACTCGCTGTTCCGCTTGGGCAAGGTCCCGTGCTCGGGGCAGCTGTGCCAGTAGCATCCATCAATGAAGACTGCGATGTGCTTGCGGGTGAACACGATGTCCGCCTTACGCCGCCCTCCGAGCGGTGCGAAGTCGACTCGGTAGCGGAGTCCTGCCGCGTGGATGCGTCTTCGGATGGCAAGCTCGGGCGATGTGTCTCGACGCCGATTCCCTTGCATCGATCGGCGTGATCCGTCCGAGCTCGCCCACGACATCTCACAACGCTACGCCGAATCGACGATGTCGTACCCTCGAACTAGTATTCGGGGTGCCTTCGGAGCGAACTCGGCGCTGCGTCGCTGCGTGATGTCGATGTACCCGGTAGGCTGCTAATTCAGAGTCCGACTTCACAGACAAACCCACCGAGGAGTTGATCGTGTCCGAGTCCTTCCGGATGGGGGAGCTCTTCAGCGGCCCCGGAGGCATGGCTCTCGGAGCCCGGCTCGCGGCGCAGGCAACCGAGGGTGTCGAGCTTCTGCATGCTTGGGCGAATGACTACGACCTCGACACCTGCAGAACCTACCGCCGCAACATCCTTGTACCCGAATATGGTGAGGATGCAAAGGTCGTCGATTCGTCGACCGAATTGCCTGTCGGTGGCGGAGGAATCGTCCATCAGAACGTGCACGACCTCGACATCGATGCACTTGGCGACATCGAGGGCTTCGCCTTCGGTTTCCCTTGCAACGACTACAGCCTCGTTGGAGAGTGGAAGGGGCTGGCCGGTACATACGGACCGCTGTACTCCTACGGGGTGAAGGTGCTCGCATCGAAGAAGCCCAAGTGGTTCGTCGCCGAGAACGTGTCAGGCCTCCGCGGTGCGAACGAGGGGCGTGCCTTCAAGCAGATCCTGGAACACCTCCAAAGGCCCGATGACGGTCCTGGCTACACGATCGTCCCGCACCTGTACTCGTTCGACGACTACGGGGTCCCCCAGCGCCGTCAGCGGATTGTGATTGTCGGCATTCGGGAAGACATCGACGTCGAGTTCCGCGTGCCGTCGCCCGAGATATACAAGGACGTGGACGTCACCGCCCGAACGGGAATCACCTCGCCGCCGATCGATCGTCGCGCACCGAACCACGAGTTCACGAGACAGTCCAAGAATGTCGTCGACCGGCTGAACCACATATATCCGGGCGAGCACGCCTTCTCCCCGCGAGTGGTCAAGGTCTTGCCCAAACACCTCCGTATCAAGACCAAGACCACGATCAGCACGATCTATAAGCGACTTGAGCCGGATAAGCCCGCGTACACAGTCACAGGCGCGGGCGGTGGCGGTTCGCACATGTACCACTGGTCGGCCAGCCGAGCCCTGACGAATCGGGAGAAGGCCCGACTCCAGTCGTTCCCCGACGATTTCATATTCGAAGGACTCAAGGACAGTGTCCGCAAGCAAGTCGGAATGGCGGTCCCCGTGAAGGGTGCCGAGGCCATCTTCACCGCCCTGTTCAAGTCTTTCGCACGAGCACCGTATCCCTCGATCGATCCGAACATCGAGGTTGCGAAGATCCTCTCGCCTGGACATCTCGGGCAGTCGTGAACGCTATGTCGGTGCCACCGACCAGAATGGTGGCAGTGTCCGACGTGATCAGATGTGGAGGTCGGCGTGTTGGAGGAAGACGTCGCCCCGAGCATCGATCTGCTCGAGTCAATGCGGTCTGTGGGCTATTCTCTCGAGGCCGCTATCGCCGACTTGATCGACAACAGCATCGCTGCCGGATCTCGGCACATCGACATTGACCTAGAGCCGGCTTCGGGCGACTACGTCGCGATTCTGGACGACGGCAAGGGGATCGCGCCCGATGCTGCGGTCGAGGCCTTGCGGCTCGCGGGGTCTGTCGGTGAGCGGACGAGCTCGGACCTCGGCAGATTCGGACTCGGACTGAAGACCGCGTCGCTGTCGCAAGCGCGGTGCCTCACCGTCGTCACGAGGCACCTCGGGGAGAGGACTGCGCTTCGCTGGGATATCGATCACATCAAGGCTTCCGGACGGTGGAGCCTTCTTCGGCTAGCGCCTATCGAAGTGCGCAAGCTGCCCTGGGCGAACCGACTGGACCTCCAACAGTCTGGAACCCTTGTCCTCTGGCAACGACTGGACCTTCTCGTCGGGGATGCTGCCGACCCGGGTGAGCTCGTGAGGCAACGGGTCGAACCGTTGATCGAAAGTCTTGCGCTCGTGTTTCACCGTTACCTGCACGCGAGGAAAGGCGGCATCCAGATCGTCGTGAACGGCAACACAGTCAAGCCGCTTGACCCGTTCCTCACCTCGAATCCGAAGACACAGGTATCGCCGACGCAAAAGATCGCAATCGGCGGCGATGAGGTGAAGGTGACGGCTTACACGCTGCCGCACGTGTCCGGTCTGACACCAGACGAGCGGCGGCGGCCGGACTTGGGCGAGCACATGCGCGAGATGCAGGGCTTCTACATCTACCGGAACGAGCGACTGATCTCGCACGGCCACTGGTATGGCCTCGCCCGGATGGACGATCTCTCGAAGCAGACCCGGGTTCAGGTGGATGTGCCGAACACCATCGATTACCTTTGGAACCTCGATATCAAGAAGTCGCGCGCAGAGCCTCCGGCCTCCTTCAAGACGGAGCTTCGGAGGCTGATGAGCGGAGTCATCGAGAAGGGCAGACGGGTCTATACTTACCGGGGTCGCAGGGAAGGCGGCGCCCCGACAGTTCATCTCTGGGAGAAGATCCGAGAACGCGACGGGTTCCGCTACGAGGTCAACCTGGAGCACCCCGTCGTCTCAGCTCTCCTCAGCGGACTCCCGACCGGCGATGCCTCGCGGGTTCTCCGGTTGCTCGAGTCCCTTGCCGATGCCTTCCCGGTGCACGACCTCTTCGCGGAGATGGCGGGGAATGTCGCTCCGATCTCCGCGGACCGGGCTGACGATGCGGCCGTCGAGTCGCTCCGCGTTTTCCGCGACTCGACGGATACGCGTCCGCCTGTGGATGAAGTGGTTGCGATGCTTGCCCACGTGGAGCCGTTCAGCACCATGAGCGACCTGGACGCTGTAGTCCGCAAGATCTGGCAGGAGGATCTCGATGGCACTGAGTGAACGGCAACTGAGCCTGAAGCGCTCGTTGAAGCAGCAGCTCGTCGAAGGCAACGCTTCGGTCGACTTCGTCGAGCTCACGGCGGTCGCGAGCCAGCTCGCAGCACTCTTCTTCAAAGAGCTCAAAGAAGCCGAGATCACAGCAGTCGTCATGGAGATCACGCAGGAGGAGGAGATCGTGCTTGCCGGCGGCGGCACCGTCTACGACCCCAAGACGTTCACGAAGTGGTTGGCCGACCGCCGGGGCTCGGTTTCCCACGCGCGGTGGAACGCCTACAATCAACTCCTGGTCTCGCGCGACTGGGCAAAGTCGGTGATCGAGGACTTGGCAGAGCAGACGGATGAAGTTGTCGAGCTCCTCGGCGATCCTGCAGATCCGAACGACATGGCACGGCGAGGTTTACTGCTTGGCGAAGTGCAGTCCGGGAAGACCGCGACATACATCGGGATCCTGAACAAGGCGATCGACTACGGGTACCGGCTCATCATCGTGATCGGCGGGCACACGAACGACCTCCGCCGTCAGACGCAGGTGCGAATGGACTCCGACCTCATCGGATACGACACCAGCAGGATCGGCGAGAACATCTCCACCTCAGCACTTGATCCGATCGGAGTCGCCGAATTCGATCGGACGATCCGCGCGAACGTGCTCACCACAGTCGACGGCGACTTCAGCAAGGGCAAGACACGAGCGGGACTGAACTGGATCCAGGACTCGTTGCCGACAGTTCTGGTCATCAAGAAGAACGCCAAGGTCATCCAGAACGTCACGACCTACATCAAGCAGCAGACGAACGGCGGGCGCCTTGACATGCCCCTCGTGCTCATCGACGACGAAGCCGACTGGGGAACGCCGAACACGGGGAGCGACACAGACCCGACCCGGGTCAATGCAGCGATCCGAAGGCTCCTCGACACTTCTCGCCGCAGCTCCTATCTCGGGATAACCGCCACACCCTTTGCCAACATCTTCATCGACCACACGGCTGAGAGTCAGGACCTCGGTCAGGACCTCTTCCCTGCGGACTATATCCGGGTCATGAGCAGCCCGAGCAACTACCAGGGCATCGGCGGCTACTTCACCGGAGAGCACCCCGCAATCCATCGGAACGTCGAGGACTGCCTCGCCCTCTTGCCGATCAAGCACAAGAAGACCCATCCAGTCGATGAGCTTCCCCGAAGCCTCGAAGACGCCATCTTGACCTTCTACCTGGGTACGGCGATTCGCCTACTCCGTCGACGCGGCAAGACCAGTGCCGCGTCAATGCTCGTAAACGTCTCGCGCTTTAACGACGTCCAGGCACAGTTCAGCGAGCTGATCGAGGCGTTCTCCATGTCCGTCAACGGACTCATCACCGCCGATCTCGCCCGCGATGAGGGCCGGCCTGCCAGTGCATTCGGCGCGAGAATGCGCAGGGTGTGGACCATCGAGTTCGGCGACGACAAGCAGGATGAACGCTGGGAGGACATCGTCCCCTTCCTCAAGATTGTCGCCGGAAACATCCGGGTCGAGTTGGTCAACAGCGCCACCGCGACCGCACGAGCCAAGCGTCGACGGGCGATGACCGCTGACCAGCGCGCAGCCGAAGACGCCAGACCCACGATCTTCGTCGGTGGCGATGTTCTCGCCCGAGGGCTCACCCTTGATGGGCTCCAAGTCAGCTACTTCGTTCGCGAACCACGCACCATGGACACGCTGATGCAGATGGGCCGCTGGTTCGGCTACCGGCCCGGCTACGACGACCTCGTCAGAATCTGGATGCCGGAGTCCACGGAGGCGGACTTCGTCTGGTCGGCGGAGGTCACGCACGAACTCCGCGACCTGCTCATCGAGATGCGCGCCAAAGAATTGACGCCGCGCGACTTCGGTCTTCGAGTGCGCGCACACCCCGGCGGTTTCGAGATCGTGGCCGCCAACAAGCGGCAGAACGCCGAGCTGACAAACGGTGATGTGCTCATTCACGGCAACAAGTTCGAGTCGTACTACCTGGACGCGAGCCCGGAAGTGCGGGACCAGAATCGCCGTGCAGCCGCCCATCTGGTCCGCGGTCTTGCCGATTCTTCTGCCTCGCAACCCTCGGCTGCGGGCTATGCGTCCTGGCGCGGTGTTCCGCTGGCGGTCGTCGAGGACTTCTTCACGCGGTTCCGTGCCGACCGACGCGATCCGTTCTTTGGGTTCGCGCCAGGAATGTCAGTGCCGCAGATCGCGCCCTACCTTGGTGAAGCGGAAGGGGCGGAGACGTGGGACGTCGTTCTTGTCCAGGGCGGCGCCGAAGAGGTCGAGATCGCCCCCCGGATCAAGATCAAGAGCAGCCTCCGGAACTCGCTCAGCAGTGACGGGCAAACGATCGAGATCGGCAACCGCCGAGTCGCGACCGCGACGAACCTCGCAGGGGCCCTGACGCCGGACGCGAACCGCGCCCTCGACGAGGCGCTCCGCCCTGACGAGAAGACCACCGAGCAACGGGTGCTGCAGCAGCTCCGCCACCCGATGCTCCTCCTGTACGCGATCACGACGGCGCCGGACAAGATCACGGGGGAACCGCCGAAGGTAGCCATCCTCCCGAGCGACCCGCTCATTGCAGTCGTGCTCGCCTTCCCCGCCATTGACGTGGCCGAAGCGGCCGCGCGAATCAACGCGCGCCGAGTCCAGAAGTTCTGGGTGAACACGGTCTGGTGGAACAACATGCGCGGATACCTGGACGACGGCGACGACCTTGATACCGGAGACGATGAATGAGCACGGCGAACTACGGGGCGTTCGCCGCAGCGCTGGGCGGCACGAACGAACGGGTGATCCAACTTCCGCACCCACGCGTCACGTTCCTCGCTCAGAACCACAACGGCCGCCCCGCGCTGCTTGCAAAGCTCACGCTCAATCCGACCCAGATAGTTCCGGACGGACGAGGCTTCTCCGTTACCACCGTCCGGATCGGCTCCGACGACTTCGTACGGATCGCGTCCACAGACTTGGGCATCAGCCTGCTGTTCCTGAAACTCGTCGACTACGTCCTCGAGCGGACCGCCGAAGCGCGCGATGCCGCTGATGCAGGCCGATTGCTCGTGGCCGCAGTCAACGAGTTCAAGCGCTTCTTCCAGCGGCGCCCCGATCGACTGGGCGAGGAGGAGATCCGAGGGCTCATCGCAGAGTTGCTTCTCCTGCTCCACCTGCATGGCGGTGAAGCGGCTCGCACATGGGATGTCTTCCACGCCTGGGGTGGGCCATTTGGCGCTCTCCACGACTTCGAATTCGCGGCCGGAAACGCGATAGAGGTGAAATCGTCGCACAGACCGCCAGCAGAGATCCGCATCTCCTCGCCAGCGCAAACTGCACCGCTTCCAGACGGCCTGGACCTTGTCGTCCTTCCTCTGGAAAGGGTTGCGATCGGGACAGAGGCGGACGTCCGCTTCGTTGACCTGGTACGAGAGATCGGTGTACTGGCCGCGACTCACGGCGGGGATGTCGCAGAACTTTGGGATGCGGCCGTGCGTGTCCTTGGACTGGACCTCGCGGATGAATACTACGAACAATGGCAGTTCCTGCTCGGCGACTGGTTGCGGTTCGTCGTCACCGAGGGCTTTCCCGGTATCCGAGAGAGCGACATCCCTTCGGGAGTTGTGAAGGTCGCGTACTCGTTAAGACTCGACTCCCTGCAGGCATTCGCTGCACGCTTCGACGACCTCGAGGTTATGCCATGACCGACGAGCAAATGCAAGAACTCCGCAACGAGATCAAAATCGAGGCGGCGGGATCTACCGCCTTTGAAGTCGAGGCATTCGCACGCGTGTACGCGCGTCGACTGGAGGACGCGGAGCAGGTCTTCGACCTGAACGTCGAGGCGTTGCAGTGCAGGGGAATCCGCGGCCGGAAACTAGAACTCCTCGGCTACGCCGAGGACGCCACCGACGACTCATTGACCCTCCTCGCAGGACGCTACTTCGGAACCGACTCGACCCTCACTTTGACCGATGCCAAGGAAGTGTTCGGAAGGGCGACAGGGTTCGTAGACTCGGCTGCGGACGGATGGCTCGGAGCGAACCTCGAGCAGTCGTCCCGCGAGGCCGAGTATGCCGACTATTTCCGCCGACGGCTCAGCTCGGGCATGGTCTCCAGAATTCGAGTCGTGCTCATCACCGATGGGGTGATGAGCGACCGCATCCGCACGATTGATAGCGACACCGTCGCCGGCGTCAAAGCCGCCTACGAGATCTGGGACCAGCGGCGCATCCTGGACGCAGCGCAACCGGAATCCCGTAGTGAAGACATCGAGATCGACTTCACGCGCTGGTTGCCGAGCGGGTTGCCGTCTCTGATCGCAGCCTCCGCAGATTCCTCCCTGCCCAGCTATCTCGCCGTGCTCCCGGCGAGGATCCTTGCAGACATCTTCGAGCAGCACGGCAGCCTGCTCCTCGAATCGAACGTCCGCACCTTCCTCAGCGCCCGGGGCGCCGTAAATCGAGGCATCCAAGAGACGTTGCGCGATGCCCCCGACCGCTTTCTCGCATATAACAACGGCCTTACGACAACTGCGATAAGCGTCGAGGTCGACGACGTCCGCCGAGGCACGTTCATCAAGTCGATCAGGGGCTGGCAGATCGTCAACGGTGGACAAACCACGGCGTCGATCGCGCACTTCCTCCGCGCTGGCAAGGACCGCAAAGCCGACGGAGTCTCAGTCCAGATGAAACTCGTCGTCGTCGACCCAGTCGAAGCATCCGGCGTTGTGCATGCGGTCGCCAAGTTTGCAAACAGCCAGAACCGGATCAGCGGGGCTGATTTGTTCTCCACTCACGATTTCCACGTGCGGATGGAGCAGATCAGCCGACGACTTCGTGCTCCGGCGAAGGAGGGACAGCAGTATCGGACGGGCTGGTACTACGAGCGAGCGCGAGGGCAATGGGAGAACGATCGAGCCGCTCGCGGATCGCCGTCCGAGCAGAAGAAGTTCGAACTCGAGTATCCGAAGGCGCAGCGCGTCACGAAGACCGACTGGGCGAAGTACGCGTACTGCTGGGGAAAGAAGCCCCATCTAGTGAGCAAGGGAGCCCAGAGCGTCTTCGCGGACTACGCGGTCGCCGTCGACAGGCAGTGGGAGAGCGATGACGCGCAGTTCGGAGAGGGCTACTTCCGACGCAACGTCGGTAAGGCGATCCTCTACGAACGACTCCGATCCGCCGTGCTCAGGCAGGATTGGTACACATCGACGCCGGGCTACCTGGCGAATATCGTCGCCTACGCGATTGCCCGGTTCGCACTGCAGATCGACATTCAGTTCAGCGGCGCGAAGTACGACTTCGGCCGGGTTTGGGAGCGCCAGGCGATCAGCGACAACACGCTGACGGCGCTCCTCGACGTTGCCCACGCCGCCCAACTGCATCTGACAGATGACAGTCGACCGCAAGCGAACGTGACGCAGTGGGCCAAGCAGCAAGCGTGTTGGGACCGGTTTTCGAAGTCGCAGATGCGACTGCCCGCGTCGATCGCGGCCGATCTCATCAGCCATGAGGAAGCACTGTCGTCGATCAAAGACGAACGCAAGCAACGCGTGATGGACGCGGGCATCGAAAACGCGACGAGGGTGATGGCTGTGCCGACGGCGACGTGGGCGAGCGTCGCTCAGTCCGGAAACCTGTCGCCCTTGGAGGGCGATCTTGTTCGATTGTTCGGCCAGCGCGCCGGCGGCGTTCCGAGTGAGAAGCAGGCCGCGGTATTGCTTCGGCTCCTCGCGCGGATGGCCGAGACTGGTGTCATCAGTAGGGATTCGTTTTAGGTCCGCCAAGGGCGCGCATGGCAGGCGATCGAGTGACGATAGTGTGCGATCTGGAAATGGGGTCTGCATTGTCGGCTCTTCGCACATCCGGTGTGGTGAGGCTCGCGGGGTGATGGTGGGCGGGTAGGGCTTGAGGTCCCCGGAGGGCGGGAGTTCTTACGTTGCCCATGCGGAGGACCTCGATGTGTCTCACGCTACTTCCGACAATCGTGACCTCACGACGTTCTGCCGCCCCGACGTGCTCGGTCTAGTCGTTGTCGGGCAGTCCCGAATCTCTGGCCGTATGGCGGCTGGAGCGTCGGTGTCAGAGCCCCCAGGTAGCGTGGCTTGAGATGTTTCGATCATCTGGGGAGAAGTAGACGTGAGCGAATCTGAAGGGCTTCCGGCCCGCGGCGTGGTGTTCTGGCCGGTCGGCACCGGGGACAGCACCACGGTGGTTGTCGACGACGAAGTCGTCATGCAGGTGGACATCCACGACATGGCCAAGGCGGACGACTCCGACACGCCGGAGGTGGCGGTCGTGGATCGCCTCGTCGAGGCGCTGCCGGTGATCGACGGAACGCCCTACCTCGCCACGTTCGTGCTCACCCACGCCGACAAGGACCACTGCCTCGGGTTCGCGGACCTACTGGAGAAGGTGAACATCGGGGAACTGTGGTCGACACCCCGACTGTGGCGGGAGTACAACGACGCGGACGCTCCGGAATTGTGCAGCGACGCGGTCGCGTTCCGCGAAGAGTCCGAACGCCGCATCACGGCGACCATGGATGCCGTCAAGTCGGGCGGCGTCCCGGCGAGTGGCGATCGGATTCGGGTCGTGGGCTACGACGACGGTCATGGCTCGCACGCGTACGACGAGCTCCCCGACGAGTACCTTGCGTGGCCTGGACAGTCTCTGACGACGCTCGACGGTCATGATCGTCGCGGCGTGTTCGAAGCATTCATTCACGCGCCATTCAAGGATGATGCGTCGGCACCGCGGAACGAGACTTCCTTGTCAATGCAGGTGACCCTCACCGACGAGACCGGCGTCGATGGCAAGGTGCTGCTGTTCGGCGACCTCGCGCACGACACCATCATGAAAGTCTTCAACTACAGCGAGTACCACAACCGTCAGCGATACCTCGAGTGGGACCTGCTGCTGGCGCCGCACCACTGTTCGAAGCGGGTGATGTACAAGCGCGACGCGGACGGTACCGAGCAACTGCAAATGGACGTCCTCAACGCCTTCGAGCGGAACGCGCGCACCGGTGGGACCGTCGTGTGCAGCAGCGGCACCTTCCCAGATGAGGATGTCGACGGACACAACCCGCCGCATCGGATGGCTGCAGACCGGTACGAGGAGATTGCGGACGAGGTGATCTGCACAATGTCGTGGGTCGATGAGGGCGCACCGTCGCCGGTCGTCTTCGGTGTCGACACGGCTGGCGCCCGCATCATTCGCGGTGAGCTCGTGAAGTCCGCCGCATCCGAGGCTGTAGTCGAGCTGGCTGCCTCCGCGGTCGGGCGCCGGTTCGCCGCTATCACCGCGGCGGCCGTCGCGGTGGCGAGCGAGATTCCGCGGTCGGCGGCCGCGGTTGCGCCGCTCACCGGCCCCGAGCGGGTGGATATGGCGGTGAGCGTTGACCGGGGTGGCAGCCGCGCTCCCGAGACACCGGTCGGGTTCGGCATTGAGTGACCTTGCGCACCGTCAGCTGACCGAACTCGCCGAGATCAGCGATGGCGCCATCCAATTGCTGGGCGTCGATCCCGACGAGAACGGACTGACCACCTACACCGTTTCCCTCGACACGTCCGGAATCGAGACCAAGGGTGGCGGCATTCGGCTTCGCACGCGCGAGCGGTTCGAGATCGCGGTCGACTCCTCCTTCCCATACATCCACCCCGACGTGTACGTCACGCATCGGCGATGGGCGGGAACCCCGCACGTACAATGGGGACGTTTGCTCTGCCTTTACGCGGCTCCCGCCGTGGAGTGGAATCCGTCAGATGGGATGCGGGGACTGGTCGCTCGCCTCAATCTCTGGCTGCAGCGCGCGGCCGCTGCCGACCTCGACCCCGCCGGGCAGCCACTCCATCCGCCAGTCGCGTACAGCTCCTACGGGAACGGTTCGGTCATAGTCCGCCCGGACCTCGGCGACCTCGTTCCCTGGTCGCCCTCCGGGTCCGGCCGAGTCCGCTTCCTCTACGCATGGTGCGCGCAGCGAGGCAACCGGGTGGACGTGCTCGAATGGCTCACCGCCCAGCAGGTGTACGACCGGTACACGGCGGGGCAGCTTCCGGCGCGGCAGGAAGACGGAGTCGCGCTGTTTGTAGCGCCGCTGGTGCTGGTGAGTGACACACTTGACATGGAGTACCCGAGCACGGCCAAGCTCCTCGTGACCGCGCTCGATGCGTATGGGGTCAGCCGCGACGAGCTGTTGAGGGCTCTCATTGGCGCGCGAACCGTCAACAAGGTCGTCGGTGTGGCGCTTGACGGCGGCGACGCCGCGCCCACGATGATGCTCTTGGGCACACCTGCGCGTCGTCTGGAGTCGGGGGAGATCCTCGCCCACATCACCGGTTGGCACGTCGACGACCTTGGTACGAAGATCACCGGCCTGCTTGAGAAGATCGCGCCCGAACATGTCGAACTCAATGAGCGGGTCCGGGAGCTGGCGGACGACTGGTTCGGGTTTGCCAACGTGCAGTGGATGGTCATCCACGAAGCACGCCCGGAGGTGACGCGCCGGCGAGACACCGGCTCGCCGACGCAGTGGCTCGCAGACAAGAATGTACTGGTGCTGGGCTGCGGCGCTCTCGGCGCCCCCATTGCCGAACACTGCGTCCGCGCCGGAGCCGCGCAGCTGCACCTCATTGACAAGGGCGCAGTCACGCCCGGGATCCTCCTCCGGCAGCCATACGAAGACGTCGACATCGGATACAACAAGGCGGAGCGACTCGCGCGGCGCCTGTCGCGAATCCGCCAAGATCTGACCGTCACCAGCTCCCGGGCGAACATCGTCACCGGTGTGCTCACCGATCCGCAGAGCCTGCTGCAATACGACCTCATCATCGATGCCACCGCCGACATCGGAGTCCGGGTCGGCATCGAACGAGCCCGCTTGGCCGTTCGTGAACAGTGGCCGACCACCATCAGCGCATTGTTCGGTCACACCGCTCAACGCGGCGTGGCGACGATCTCACGACGAGGGGCAACGGGCAGCGGGTGCGACATCCTCCGGCGACTCGCCATCGACACCGCCACGACGTCACCAGCGGGTTGGGAAAGCATCGCAGACGATGTCTTCCCCGATCCTCCTCGAACCGAGCGGTTCTTCCCCGAGCCGGGTTGCTCTGCACCCACGTTCACCGGTTCCGCCGCTGAGACCACCGCTCTGGCTTCCGCCTTGTTCGTGTCCGCGATCGCCCTCGTAGCGGGCGAAGTCGCCGACCCCATGACAGCCGTAGGCTGCGACCTCGCGCCGGGTGCGAAGGGCCCGCGGCCTGTCACGCTCAGCTGGAGCGACGATCTGACGCTCACAGATGAGACCGGAGAGAATGAGATCCGCATCAGCTCACGCGCACTCGCGGAGATGCGTGCGGAAGCGCGCCGCGGGCGTCGAGTGCGAGGGCCTCGGATCGAGACTGGCGGGATGCTGCTGGGTAGCTTCGACGAGGCGACGCAGATCGTGTTCGTGGACACGGTCGCTGGTCCCTCGCCGGACAGCTATCTCTCAGCGGCGTATTTCGACCACGGCACTGACGGGACGCAAGAGATCGTGAGCGCCTACGGGGACGCCACGGCGAGTCGCGTCGGGTTCGCCGGCATGTGGCACACCCACCCTTACGGGATCGCGTCGCCAAGCCCGACCGACGAGACCGGCATGGCCGACATCGTCGCCTCGGGTGGGCATAGCCGACGGTCCCTCATGCTCATTCTGGGCGGCGAAACGACGGTCTGGGAGCGCTGGCTCGAGGACGGAACACCTCCGGACGTATACGCACGCGTTGTCGATCGCAATGCCACCCGCCAACCCGCGAGGCTGCTCGCTCTGCACGTGACCTCGTCCGCGAAGTGGTTCCGGGGCGGATATGGCTACCCCGCGTTGCGCGGCGGCAACGGACCGCGCGGAAGCAGAGGAGCCGAAGGATGAGCCCGCGGATCGGACTGGCGCTGTCGGGCGGCGGATTCCGAGCGACAGCGTTCGGCCTCGGTAGCCTGAGAGCCCTACAAGACCGCGACCTTCTCCGCCACGTCGCTGTGGTGTCCGGGATCAGCGGCGGAAGCCTCCTGACCGCGATGTGGGCCTATGGCCCGGACCGCTTCGACGAGTTCGACGACACCGTGACGGCGCTGCTCCGCACGGGCCTGCAGGCTGAGCTCGCTCGACGCGCGTTCGCGCCTCGAGCAGCAGGTCGAGCCATCGCGAGCGCCGTCCGCGCGCTCGGCCCACAGCGGCAGCGTTCTTACTCCCGCACCGACGCACTCGTTGAAGCATTGGCGGCGCGGCAATTCGGCCGCAAGCTTGTCGCCAACCCCACGCATGCCCGCACCGACATCGTGATCTCAGCGACCGACATGAGGAGCGGCAATGCCGTACGGTTCGGGAGCGTCATCAGCGCCTGCTCGCCGTACGGAACAATCCTTGATGACATCCCCGTCGCGGAAGCTGTCGCCGCTTCAGCCGCCTTCCCCCTACTGCTCCCGGCGCTACGACGGGGCTACGAGTTTGAGCGCCGAGACGGCACACGCCGCCGCGAGCAGCTGACCATGACCGATGGCGGCGTCTATGACAACCTCGGACTCGCACCGCTGCTGCCTGGCCGGTCGGCTCGGTTCAACTCCCACGTCTATGACCTCGACTACATTGTCGCGGTCGATGCCGGACGCGGTCGTGCGGAGAAGACGGCAGCCCGGTACCTGCTGGGCCGAATGTCGCAAAGCTTCGACATCACCCATACCAAGTCTCAGGACGCCGCGCGTAGCCGCATTCACGCCGCTCGCGAGAACGCTGAGCTGAGGGGGTTCATCCACGTATACCTCGGGATGCGAGACGAGCGACTGCCCGTCCCGCTTGCAGATCTTGTTCCGCGTAGCCAGGTTGAGAAATACCCGACGAACTTCGCTCCCATGAAAGCCGCTGAACTCGACGCCATCGCTGTTCGCGGGGAGCAGCTCACGCGAACATTGCTCAGCGTCTATGCACCGGACATCGCCTAGGTCGCCGAGCGTCGGCTCGGGCCGGGCGCATGACACGAGTCGCGCCGCATACGTCGAGCAACATCGCAGCCATCCAAAGTGATGGCGCGCTCTCTCGTCGAGGCGTCGAGCGGCGGGTAGAACGTGCATAGTCCATCACGATCGGACCGCGATTGGAATGATGCACGCAGGCACTTTCTGTGGAATGCGTAGCGAGTTACGCAACTAGCGCGTAGCCTGGGTGCATGCGTGGAGGGCTCGAACGCTGGAAACGTGGTGCTGGATCCCACGGGGTCCGACAAGCGCTTGCGTACGCGTTCCAAGGATCATGCGATTCTCATCTCCGCGCAGCGGCCGGTATCGACGCGCTGGCCGGGTACAGCGACGCAGCCAACCTCGGAGTCCAGAGGTTCACGGTCGAAGCCGACGTCATCGGCGTTGACTCACTGGATGAGGCGCAGCTGCGTCGCTGGGTGGACGGCTGCGACCCCCACACGGGCGAGCGTCGTGGACGCGAGCTATCGTCGCCAGACGCAGACCTGGTCCTGGACGGCACGATCAACGCCCCGAAGACCTACAGCATCGTCGCACTGATCAACCCGGACCTCGCCCGTGAGTTCGAAGCGTTGCAAGACAGAATGCGTGATCGGATCATCACCACATGGCGTCGCGAGCTCAATGCGCGCCGAGGGGCAGGAGGCTGCATCCGGGAACCACTGCAGCGGGTCGAGGTGGTCGAACTGCGGCACCGGCGATCGCGCGCGCTCGACCCGCACATCCACCGGCACCTGTGGTTGAACGTCAAGGTGCTGGGTGAAGACGGCAAGTGGTCGAACGTCGATTCCCGCGTAGCGATGAAGCTCCACACGGTCATCAACGCAGAGGGAGAGCTTGCCGCGCGCACCGATCCGCAGTGGGTGGACGCGCTCGCCCGGCACGGATACACGCTAAGCGCAGACGGGGAGATCGCGGAGCTCGCGCACGCGGTACGCCCGCTGTCGCGACGGTCCACGCAGATCGAGGCGAATCGCGCGATGCTCCTCGCGGCGTGGCGGGGCGAGCATCCCGGACAGCAGCCGTCGCCCGACGTGTTGCAGCAGGTCGACAGGCTCGCTTGGGCGAAGTCGCGCCCGAACAAGCCGGGCGGGATCAATGAGCACGAGTGGGAGCAGTTCATCGCTGACGAGCTTCAACACGTCGACTCTCATATCCTGGCTCTTCGCCGGCCCGTGTCGCCGCGCTCGGTCGCCATCACCGACGTGGACATCGGGTTGCTTGCGGCGCGAGCGATTGTGGAGGCGGATGCACGGTCTGCAGCTTCTGGTGGGCGCTTCAGCGGCTTCGACATCCGAGCCGGTGCGATTCGCGCGGTCGCGGCATCCGGCGCCGTAGCTGACCGTTCGGAACTGCAGCCGACCATCGATCGGGTGGCTGACCGGGCGCTGACGCTGACGATCGACCTGCTCGAGGAGCCAAATCGTCCCGCGCATGTAAAGGGGTACATGGCTGCCGCTACCGCCACGCTCAAGGTCGATCTCGCAGCGCGCTTCGACGCACTGGCCCAGGCGGGTGCCGTCGCTGACGACGCGTTGATCGTGGATGCTGCAGCCCGCGCGTTGCCGGCTCACGTCAACCTGAATCAACAACAGTTCGCGGCGGCTGCCGCGATCGGCGGAACCGACCGCCTCGCATCCGTGACCGGGCCAGCAGGGGCGGGTAAGACCACCATGTTGCGTATCGCAAAAGCGGTGCTCAACCGCAGCGGCCGCCGGATGTTCGTGGTTGCTCCAACGAAGAAGGCAGCGTCCGTGGCCGGTCGCGAGATTGGCACGTCGGCATCAAGCCTGCACGCGCTGCTCGCCGATCACGGCTTCCGGTGGGGGCATGACGACGCCGGCGCCGCTGCGTGGATGCGGCTGTCCGTCGGACAAACGGACCCGACCACCGGCCGCGTGTTCGAGGGGCCGCGTCGCTTTGTGTTGGGTGTTGGTGACCGAATCGTGGTGGACGAGGCGGGCATGGTCGACTTGCACGCCGCGAACGCGTTGGCGGCGGTCGCTGCCGACACAGGGGCCGGCATCGCGATGGTGGGGGACCCCCTCCAAGCTCGTCCAGTCGGTCATTCCGGAGCAATGGCCGCGCTGACCCGTCGCGCAACCGCTGTCGTTGAGATGACGGCGGTGCACCGCTTCCACGATCCCGAGTACGCGGAGCTCACGCTGCGCCTGCGGGAGCCCACGTCGAAAGAGGCAGCACTCATGGTTGCGTTGGAGCTCGACAAGCGCGGCCTGATCCATCGCGTAGACAATCACGAGCAGGCGCGCGACGTGATGGTCGAAGAGTACTTCCGCTGGGCGGCGGTCCGGCGACGGATTGCGTTGGTGACGAACACGAATGAGGAAGCCGACGCGATCAACGAAGCCATTCAACAACGTCGAGTCGATCGCGGCGAGTTGAGCGATTCGCGCATTGCTGTCGGGCAGAACGAGCAACGGCTGCTGGAAGGGGATGTCGTCCAGACGCGCCGGAACGACCGTCAGGCGGAAGTCGAGAACCGTGCGATCTGGAAGATTCGGCGAATCACCGCCTGCGGGCTCGAACTCGCCAGCCTTGGTGACAGTCTCGACACTCGAACGGTTTCGCGGGATTACGCGGCTGAGCACGTGCATCTCGCGTACGCGTCGACGGTGCATGGCATTCAGGGAGAGACGACTGATGCTTCGATCGTGGGGCCGGGGGTGGATGCGTCGGGGCTGTATGTCGGCATGACACGAGGCCGAATACAGAACGAGGCGATCGCGATCGCCAGAACAGATGACGCCGCACGGGACCGGATTGCAGACAACATGTTGCGCGGTACCCCTGAGATCACCCTTGACGACGGGATTCAGGCCGCACTTCACGAGTTGCGACGCGCGGCACGCGAGGTGGACTTCGACACAAGCCCACCGTCAGGCCCATGGAACTCTTGCGGTTCGACTCAGAACACACGGGCCGCAAGGGCTCTGGCCTAGCCAATAGGCGGTATCGCCTCCAAGCTCCAACTACGTTGTGACGATGATCGGGTTCAATCCGTTGTCGGGGTGGTACCCCCCCATCGCTCCGACTTCATGCCAGAGGGTGACTCGTTGCACGTCGGGCGGGGATCCGGGGGTTGATGTAGATGATCGCGTCGTGGTGGTGCGTGTGCCCGTAGTCGCCCTTCGTTTGCGTGGAATGCTCGATCCGCATGCACGTGTCAGGGTCGGCTGTCACCCGGTAGGTCACGGTGTGCCGATCTGCACGACGACGGACAGTGATGGTCCGCCGGTGCTCAGCCCGGGGCTTCCGGAAACAGATGGGCAGACTCCGCCATGAGTTCTCCTGGTCGTGATGCTCCTACTGAGGGGCCGACCCGGCCGGACACGGGAAGCTCTCTTGGTGTCGGTGGCGGCTCGTAGGCTTGAATACCGAGCAAACGTGGGGCGGAGGCCAACGCATGCCGAACGGTAACCCGGAGGGACACGACGAAGAGCACCAGGAGCGGAAGCGTCTCGCATTCAACGTTGGGGAGCCGCGTAAGCGTGAGTCGACGGGCGACGCTGACAAAGACGCGCTCTATGGGATGACCTTCAGCCAGTTCAGCGACATCGTCGAACACGAGGGCAACCCGCTGCACTCGAAGGCGCTGGAGGTCCAGGACGAGATGTTTGCGCCGATCCAAGAGTCTCTGAAGTCGATGCTCGCGCCCCTCAGCGAGAGGATGCAGTCAACATTCGACGCGATCAGTAAGTCGTCGGCGGGAGTGGCTAAGTTGGCTGGAGTCGAAGTCGGGATGAAGCCGCTCTGGAAGCTAGAGTCCAATGCGAACGCCACGGAAGAAACCGTCGCTGAGTTTGCATCGACAATCCATTTCGCCGCGAACGAGATGCAGAGACGTCAGATCGAATCGCTGGACAAGCTCGTCGAGTATGCGGAGACCGAGAAGACTGAGCGTGACGCAGACAAGCGTGAAACCGCGCGGGCCCGGCAATGGACCCGCTCAGGGACGGTAGGTGCGTGGTGTGCAGTTGCCATCCCCGGTTTGATCGGTTTGCTCGCATGGCTGTTCCCTCGTTAAGAAGGGTCACGCAATAGGCTCGGCGCATGGACATCGCCGCATTCGTCATCGCTGTGGTCGCGGCTGCTGCTGCAGTGGCGTTGGCGTTCTACGCGTGGGGCGCAAACACGCGCGCAGATCGTGCGAACCGAATGACCGCAGAGGCCCTCGATTTGCAGAAGAGGATCGACGCGCGAGCCGCAGAGTTCAGTGACGTGCGGTGGGAGGGTAGCCACCACCTGGAGAATCAGGACGGCTGGGTGTTCACGCTCAGACACCGGGGCCTAACGTCGGCCGCCAACGTGACATTGGTGGTGGACACAGAACCTCGCTCGCAGATCTTCGAGCTTGGAACGATCGAAGCTGACGAGGACCGTGACGTCGTGACCGGTCCATATCGTGAGTTGAAAGTGCGCGAGTACGGTACAAAGGTTCCGTGGCGCGTCTTCTGGACGAGCCCCCTCGGAACCGCGTCGAAGCAGGTGGTCGACGGGCAGAGGTTCTACTGACCCGGCTATGCCGCGAGTGCCCAGTTCAACTGTGGTTGCCACATCGACCCTGTCGTCGCGGCGACGTACCGGCCACCGCCCAGCGAGTGGTCGTTGACCTTTCGCTGGCACGTCGCGGTCCTCCTTCGCAGCCTTCTCTTCCCAGCTGTAGCCGGGAGCCTTGCCGATGAACCATTCCAGTCCGCTGTGCACGTGCACGTACGCCTTGTTCTTCACGGTGCGCATCATGCCCCACCCGGTGACGGGGTCGGTGCCGTCCAGCGTCCACAGGAACTCGCCTTTGAGCGAATGCCCGCAGTGCGCGATGGTGTCCACTTCGATGAACCCGGGCACGGTGAGCGGGTCGTCCATGACGGTGCGGGTCGCGATCGAGGATCGCAGGATATGCGAACGTTTCGTGCCCGACAGCGTGACCGGGTACGCGGCGGCCTTGTGGGGTTTCAGGTACCGATGTGTTCCGTCAAGTGGATGTCGGCCGTTTGAGCGGTAAGAATCCGGCCATTGTGGCGGGGTTTCCGGCCGTGTGAGCGGGGTTCAGGCCATGAGGGCG